>NZ_JBIAUQ010000008.1:0-127475 GCF_042893155.1 Streptomyces sp. NPDC001668 | reverse complement strand
AGGCGGACCCAAGCCGGTCGACCGAGGCGGCCCAGGCCGGTCGAGGCGGACCCAAGCCGGTCGACCGAGGCGGCCCAGGCCGGTCGAGGCGGACCCAAGCCGGTCGACCGAGGCGGCCCAGGCCGGTCGAGGCGGACCCAAGCCGGTCGACCGAGGCGGCCCAGGCCGGTCGAGGCGGGCCCAAGCCGGTCGACCGAGGCGGTCCAGGCCGGTCGAGGCGGTCGGGCCGGGAGCGCCAGGGCCGGACAGGACCGATCAGGGCGGCGTTGGTCGGCGCAGGGCGGCGTAGGGCGGCGTAGGGCGCGCACGTCGGCGCTGGTCGGCGTTCGAAGTCACCGTGCCCGTGCCCACGCGGGCCCCGGCCGGGACGCGGCCCGTGCCAGGCGGTCCCGGATCGGTGGCTCGTGGTCCGTACCGGCTACGGACAAGCCGAGCCGGAACCCTCTCCCCGGCCGGAGGCCCGAGCCGCCGGCCCCGTCCAAGAAGCGAGCCGCCAACCTCCGCTCAGAGCTTCTCGAACGGGTCGTGTTCCGCGAGCAGTTTCTCCAGGCGGGCCTGGTCGACCCGGCTGACGATCTGGCCGGCCTCCTGGCGGTCGCGGATGACCTTGGCCAGGGTGAAGGCGGAGGTGACGAGGTACAGGACGGCGATCGCGAGGAAGCCGCGCACCCAGGCGTCGGCGTTCAGGCGGAAGATGCCGACGGCCGTGGCGGCCATGGCCACGGCGAAGGAGGCGACGGCCTGACCGTAGAAGGCCGCCGTGTTCTGCTGTTTGACCGGTGTCTCGCTCATGGACAGAGTTTCGGCCGGCCGTGACCCCCGCCACATCCGCTCGGATACTCAGGCGGTACTCAGAACGCCGAGACACCCGTCAACGCCCGTCCTATGACCAGCTTCTGGATCTGGCTCGTGCCCTCGTACAGGGTCATCACCCGGGCGTCGCGCAGCAGTTTGCCCGCCGGGTACTCGTCGATGTAGCCGTACCCGCCGAACACCTGGAGGGCGTTGTTCGCGGCGCGCACGGCCGCCTCCGAGGCGAAGAGCTTGGCCTTGGAGGACTCGACGGCGAACGGCTGTCCGCGGTCGATCAGATCGGCCACCCGCCAGGTCAGCAGCCGGGCCGCGTCCACGTCGACGGCGATGTCACTGATCAGCTCCTGGACGAGCTGGTGCCCCGCGATCGGCTTGCCGAACTGCTCGCGCTCACCGGCGTACCGGACGGCCGCGTCCAGGGCGGCCTGGGCGATGCCCACACACCCCGCCGCCACCGACATGCGCCCCTTGGCCAGCGCGGACATGGCGACGGAGAACCCCTTGCCCTCCTCGCCGACCATCGCTGAGGCGGGCACCCTCACACCCTCCAGGACCAGCTCGGCGGTGGCCTGCCCGCGCAGCCCGAGTTTGCCGTGGATCGTGCGGCGGGTGAGGCCGGGGGTGTCCGTCGGCACCAGGAACGCGGAGACACCCTTGTGGCCCGGCGCGTCGGTCGAGCGGGCGAACAGGAGCACCACGTCGGCCCAGGTCCCGTTCGTGATGAACATCTTGGCGCCGTCGATGACGTAGTCGTCACCGTCGCGCACCGCGCGCGTGGCGAGGTTGCCCGCGTCGGAGCCGGTGCCGGGCTCGGTGAGGCCGAAGCAGCCGACGTACTCGCCGGAGGTGAGCCCCGGCAGCCAGCGCCGCTTCTGCTCCTCGCTCCCCCAGGCGGCGACCGTCTTGGCGACCAGCCCCAGGGACACGGACACGATCCCGCGCACGGACGAGTCCCCCCGCCCGAGCTCCTCGGTGACCAGGCAGTACGCGAGATGGTCGCCGCCCGAGCCGCCGTACTCCTCGTCGATCGTCAGCCCGAGGAACCCGACCTCGCCGAGCTTCTTGACGATGCCCCGGTCGACCTCCTCGGCCCGGTCCCAGGCGACGACATGCGGAGCGATCTCCCGGGTCACGAAGTCCCGCGCCAGCCGCTGGACGGCGGCCTGCTCGTCACTCAACCCCAGGTCGACCACGAGATCACCTCACTTGAGAGCGGCGCCATTAAATTAGCACTGCTAGTTTCTATTCGGCAGCCCTACTATGTGCGCCATGGCCCGACCGCGCAAGCCCCTCCTCAGCACCGACCGGATCGTCGAGACGGCACGCGCGCTCGTGGACGCGGAGGGTCTCGCGGCCCTCTCCACGCGCCGGCTCGCGGCGGAACTCGGCGTGAGCGGCCCCTCGCTCTACAACCACTTCCGCACGAAGGACGAGATCCTGGAGGCGGTCGCCGACTCGGTGAGCGCCCAGGTCGACCTGTCGATGTTCGAGGACGGCCGGCCCTGGCGGACCGCCCTGCACGACTGGGCCGTCTCCTACCGCAACGCCCTGCGCGACCACCCCAACATCGTCCCCGTGCTGGCCCAGGGCCCCGGCCGCCGCCCCGCGGGCCTGCGTCTCGCCGACGCGGTCTACGGCGCGATGGTCGACGCGGGCTGGCCACCTGCGCAGGCCACCTCCATCGGCGCGCTGATGCGGTACTTCATCATGGGCTCCGCCCTCGGTTCGTTCGCCGGGGGCTTCGTGGACGACGCGAGCGCGTACGACCCCGCGGACTATCCCCACCTCGGCCAGGCCCATCTCCTCGCCGAGCAGCAG
Organism: Streptomyces sp. NPDC001668; assembly: GCF_042893155.1. NCBI lineage: Bacteria > Bacillati > Actinomycetota > Actinomycetes > Kitasatosporales > Streptomycetaceae > Streptomyces > Streptomyces sp. NPDC001668. The sequence goes on along the minus strand of NZ_JBIAUQ010000008.1, from coordinate 124,844 downwards.
GAGAAGATCGACGAGCGGGCGTTCGAGACGGGGCTCAGGGCCCTGCTGGACGGGCTTGCCCAGCAGTACGAGCAGCTCAGAGGCACTGCGTAGGCATATTTCGGTGGGCGCCGAAGCGTCCCTGAGCCATGCTGGACCCATGACGAAGGACCCGCAGGCACCCCGGCTGGCGAAGCTCGCCGCCCTCATCGCGGACGAGACCCGGGCCGCCTGTCTCCTGGCCCTGCTCGACGGGCGGGCCTGGACCGCGGGCGAGCTGGCCCGCCACGCGGGTGTCGCCGCGTCGACCCTGAGCGAGCACCTGGGCAAGCTGGTCGCGGGCGGCCTGCTGACGGAGGAACGCCAGGGCCGCCACCGGTATGTGCGGCTCGCCGACGCCCGGGTGGCCCACCTGGTGGAGGACCTCGCGGCACAGATCGCCCCGGACGCCGGTCAACGTCCGCGAAACCTGCGGGAGTCCAGCGCCGGTTCCGCGATGGCCCGGGGCCGCACGTGTTACGACCATTTGGCGGGCCGCCTGGGCATCGCGGTGACGGACGCACTGACGTCCCGTCAGCTCTTGATCCAGGACACGGGTTTCGCTCTCACGGACGCCGGCCTGGAGTGGTTCGCGGCCACCGGCATCCCCCTCGACCGCAAGAGCCGCCGCCCCTTGGCCCGAGCCTGCCTCGACTGGACAGAACGCCGCCCGCACCTGGCAGGAGTCGCGGGAGCGGCCCTGTGCCGGCACGCGCTCGCCGAAGAGTGGTGCGTACGCGTCGGTTCGGAGCGGGCGGTGAAGGTGACGGGGGCGGGTGAGCGGGCTCTGACCGACCTCCTGGGAATCGACGTAACGACGCTGCGATAGACGCCCCCACAGGGCCGCACCCTCCCTTCCTACCTTCAGGAGCATGATGAACCCCCGCCGCACCGACCTCCTGGCCGCCGGAGCAGCCACGGTCACCGTCGTCCTGTGGGCCTCCGCCTTCGTCTCCATCCGCAGCGCGGGCGCCGCCTACTCCCCCGGCGCCCTGGCCCTCGGGCGGCTCCTCTCGGGCGCACTCGCTCTCGGCGTGATCTGCCTGATACGCCGGGAAGGGCTCCCCCCGCGCTCCGCCTGGCGCGGCATCGCGGTCTCCGGCGTGCTGTGGTTCGGCTTCTACATGGTCGTCCTGAACTGGGGCGAACAACAGGTGGACGCGGGCACCGCGGCCCTGGTCGTGAACATCGGCCCGATCCTGATCGCCCTGCTCGGTGCCCGCCTGCTCGGGGACGCGATGCCCCCGAGGCTTCTCGCGGGGATGGCGGTCTCCTTCGCGGGCGCGGTCACCGTGGGCCTGTCGATGTCGGACGACGGCGGTTCCTCGGTGCTCGGCGTGGTCCTGTGCCTGCTCGCGGCGATCGCCTACGCCGGCGGGGTCGTCGCGCAGAAGCCGGTCCTGGGCTCCGCGACCCCGCTGCAGGCGACGACCTTCGGCTGCTTCGTGGGCGCCGTGGTCTGTCTGCCGTTCGCCGGCCAACTGGTGTCCGAGGCGGCCGACGCCCCGGCCTCGGCGACGCTCAACATGGTCTACCTGGGCGTGTTCCCGACCGCGCTGGCCTTCACCACCTGGGCGTACGCCCTCGCCCGTACGACGGCCAGCCGCATGGGCGCGACCACCTACGCGGTCCCCGCCCTGGTCGTCCTGATGTCGTGGCTGGCCCTCGGCGAGGTCCCGGGACTGCTCACCCTCGCGGGCGGCGCGCTGTGCCTGGCGGGCGTGGCGGTGTCCCGCTCCCGCGCCCGGCGGGTCGCCGCGGCCCCGGTGCCGGTACCGGAGCCGCGGCCCGAGAAGGCCTCAGACTCCCCGTGAACGCGCCCTGCCCGCGAGCACCTTGATGCAGAGCAGCGCGATCACCGAGAGCACGACGGTTGTGCGGGAAGGTTGCCCGGAGCACCCGCGGTGGGGTCCGGGCAACCGTCGCTCAGAACACCACCAGCGCCCTGCCGCCCTTGCCCGCCAGCATGTTGTCGAAGGCGGCCGGGATCCCGTCCAGCCCGATCCGTTCCGTCACCAGGGAGCCGAGGTCGAGGCGGCCCGCCCGGACGTGTGCGGCGAGCACCGGGAGGTCTTCGGCGGGGTTGGAGTTGCCGTAGACACAGCCCGCGAGGGTGCGGCCCCAGTGGAAGATCTCCAGGGCGTTGAAGGTGACCTGCTGGTCCTTGCCGCCGATGCCGACGACCGTCGTACGGCCGCCGCGGCGGGTGGAGTCCCAGGCCGTGCGGATCGTCGAGGCGCGGCCGACGCACTCGACGGCGACGTCGACGCCCTGCCTGCCGGTGAGGCCCCGGATCTCGCGGGCGGTGTTCTCGGAGGCGATCACGTACTCGGTGGCCCCGGCGGCGCGCGCCAACTCCTCCTTCGCCGGGGAGACATCGACCGCGACGATCTTCGAGGCGCCCGCGATCCGGGCGGCCTGGAGCGCGGCCAGGCCCACTCCCCCGACCCCGTACACCGCGACCGTCTCGCCCTCGCGGACCCGCGCCGCGTGGTGGACGGCGCCGTAGCCGGTGAGGACCGCGCAGCCCAGGAGGGCAGCGTCGGTGAGCGGGATGCCGTCGGGGAGGGGCAGGAGGCAGGACTCGGGGACGACCGTCTCCTCGGCGAACGCGGCGACGTTCAGGCCGGGGTGGAGGTCGGTGCCGTCGGCGGTGCGGGCGTAGACGTCGGCGGCGCCGTTGAGGGCGTTGGCGCACAGCCAGACCTCGCCGAGCGTGCAGGCGTGGCAACTACCGCAGGAGGGAGCCCAGTTGAGGACGACTCCGGCGCCGGGCGCCACCCCGGTGACTCCCTCCCCCACGGCGACGACCGTGCCCGCGCCCTCGTGGCCGAGGACGGCCGGGACGGGGACGCGCATGGTGCCGTTGGACAGGGACAGGTCGGAGTGGCAGACCCCGGCGGCGGCGAGCCGGACCCGGACCTGGCCGGGGCCGGGGTCCGGGAGGTCGATGTCGGTGACCTCCAGGGGAGCGCCCACGGCGGGAAGGACGGCGGCACGAACCACGGGAAGGCTCCTCAGAACTGGAGGGACTTGGTCTGGAGGTACTCGGCGAGACCGTGCGAGCCGAGCTCGCGGCCGACGCCGGACTGCTTGTAACCGCCGAACGGGGCAAGGGGGTTGAAGCGGCCGCCGTTGATGTCCACCTGCCCGGTGTCCATCCGGCGGGCGAAGGCCACCGCCTCCGGCTCGTCGCCGGCCCAGACGGCACCCGCGAGGCCGTAGACCGTGCCGTTGGCGATGCGCAGGGCGTCCTCCTCGTCGTCGTAGCGCAGGACGGTCAGGACCGGGCCGAAGATCTCCTCCTGCGCGATCGTCATGTCGGGGGTGACGTCGGCGAAGACGGTCGGCGACACGAAGTAGCCCTGTTCGCGCGGGGATTCGGGGCCGCCCGCGACCAGCCGGGCGCCCTCGGCGACGCCCTTCTCGATGTAACCCCGCACCCTCGCCTGCTGCTTGGCGTTGACGACGGGCCCGATGCGCTCGCCGTACTTCGCGGCGGCGGTGGCGGCGAGCTCGACGGCTTCGTCGTACTGGTCCGTGTGGACCAGCATCCGGGTCCAGGCGCTGCATGTCTGGCCGGAGTTGGACATCACGTTGGCGACGCCGACGTTGACCGCCTTGGCGAGGTCGGCGCTCGGCAGGATGACGTTGGCGGACTTGCCGCCCAGCTCCAGGGCCACCTTCTTCAGCGCGGCACCGGCACTCGCGCCGATCCGGCGTCCGACGGCCGTGGAGCCGGTGAACGAGACCAGGTCGACGTCCGGGTGTTCGACCAGGGCCTGTCCCGCGACCGGGCCGAGGCCGGTGACCAGGTTGAAGACACCGGCCGGGACGCCCGCCTCGTGGACCGCCTCGGCGAAGAGCTGGGCGACCAGCGGGGTGTCCTCGGCGGGCTTGAGGACGACCGTGCAGCCCGCCGCGAGGGCCGGGGCGACCTTGGCGACGATCTGGTGGAGCGGGTAGTTCCAGGGTGTGATGGCGGCCACGACGCCGATCGGCTCCTGGTGGACGGTGGAGTTGCCGACCTTCTCCTCGAAGGGGTGGGTCGCGGCCAGCTCGGCGTAGGAGGCGGCGACCGCGACGGGGACGGCGGCGTGGACGTTCTGCGAGAACTTCAGCGGGGAGCCGAGCTCGGCGGTGACCGTCTCGGCGATCTCGTCCTTGCGGGCGGTGAGGGCGTCCCTCAGGGCGGCCAGACGGGCGGCCCGCTCGGCCGGAGCGGTGGCGGCCCAGGCCGGAAGGGCGGCGCGGGCGGCCCGTACGGCGCTGTCGACGTCCTCGGCGGTGCCGGCCGGGACGTGCGCGATGACCTGTTCGTCGACCGGGTTCACGACCTCGATCACGTCCGGGCCGGTGGCCGGGCGCCACCCGCCGTCGATGTACATGCCGTCGTGCGCCTTCATGGTGCGTCCTCCCGGGCTGGGCCGTGCCGTGTCGTCGTCCGGCCTCATAAACTAGCGACGATAGTTTTCTCGCGCCAGAGCGGAGCCGGACCGTCCACGGACATCAGAAGTCGACACGGGTCCGCTCGTCCACCCGCCCCACGGACTGGACTGCGGCCCGAACGCCTTGCCGTACGGCCGCCGAATCTCCTCGATCTTCCGGTCACACGGGGCGGCCTGCCCCGCTTCCCGGCGGCGTTCCGCGCACCCACCGCCACCGGCCGCGCCCGGCTCCGCACGGCGAGCCCGTCGGGGCGACCGCCGTCAGACCGCTCGGAACCCGCGTCGGCGCGGCGGGCCGGGGCTGGTCCCGGTGAGCAGGGTCCCGGTCCGGGTGAGGTTCGCGCCCGTGCGTCTCCGCCCGACGGGGCGCCGCCGCCGAACCCCGCTCCCCCGCCCTTGATTCACCCGGCCCTTGATTCACCCCGCCCCGCCGCGCCCCACCCTCACTCGTCCAGGTCCGGGAGCCGGTCCGGGGACGGGCAGATTCGTTCGCCGTGCTGGTCGAAGACGAACAGGTGGGAGATGTCGACCAGGAGGGGGACCTGCATGCCCCGGCGGAGGTCGATGTCCGGGGTGGTGCGGACGACGAGGTCGCCGGGCAGACGGGGGTCGGCCACGGGGGGTTCGGACTCCGGCGGGTCCTCCAGGACCACGACGGGACCCGCGCGGAGGGAGACCGCGCGCTCCCTCAGGCGTTCCATGACCGTGCCCCCCTCGCGGCGGCGGCGCCGGGCCGGGCGTGGGGCGGGGCGCGGGGCCTCCAGATCGGCCACGAAGGCGGGGCGGGAGCCGGTGTTGAAGTGGACGAGGACCTCGTGGCCCTGGAACTCCACGTGCTCCACCAGTCCGGTGATCGGCATCTCCCCGGGACGCGCGGAGCTCCGCTCGGCGATGCGGATCGCCTCCGACCGCAGCCCCACGATCACCTCACGGCCCTGCTGGACCCGGAGCAACTGGTGGTCCAGGGACAGGGGTTCGGGCAGGCGCAGGTACTGCTTGCCGAGGCTGATGGTCATCGCGCCGTCCAGCGGGGCCCGGACCAGGCCGCGCAGGAGGTTGATGCGCGGGGTGCCGATGAAGGCGGCGACGAAGACATTGCGGGGCACCGCGTACACCGATCGCGGGGTGCCGACCTGCTGGAGGACTCCCCCGCGCAGGACGGCGACCCGGTCACCGAGCGACATGGCCTCGCCCTGGTCGTGCGTGACGTAGACCGTGGTGACGCCCAACTCCCGGGTGAGTCCGGCTATTTCGGCGCGCAGGTGGTTGCGGAGCTTGGCGTCGAGGTTGGACAGCGGCTCATCCATGAGGAAGGCGGAGGGGTGGCGGGAGATGGCCCGGCCCATCGCCACGCGCTGGCGTTCGCCGCCGGAGAGCTGGCCCGGGTAGCGGTCGAGGAGGTCCTCGATGCCCAGCATGCGGGCGGTGGCGTCCACGCGTGCGCGTGGATCCTCGTCGGGGGCCTCGATGCGCAGCGGGAAGCCGATGTTCCCGCGGCTGGTCATGTTCGGGTAGAGGGCGAAGTTCTGGAACACCATCGCCATCCGCCGCTGGGCGGGCAGCAGGTCGTTGGCGTACTCGCCGTCGAGCCTGAGCTCGCCCTCGGTGATCTCCTCCAGCCCGGCGATCATCCTGAGCACGGTGGATTTTCCACAGCCGGAGGGGCCGAGCAGTACGAGGAACTCGCCGGGCGAGATGTCCAGCGAGAGCCGGTCCACCACCCGGGCTCCCCGGGCGTAGGTCTTGCTCACTTGGTGCAGAGAGATGGCGCGTGTCATGGCCGTGCCCCCGAGGGCTCACTGAGCGAACGCGGGCGCTCCGCGGTCGGACGCCACGTGCGGGTCGTACGGGGCGTGTGAGTCACGGAAGTTAACGGAAAGTGCGCGCCCCGGGGAAGACACGTGCGGGATTCGGACGGCCCGGGTCCAGCTGGTGAGAAAGCGGACTCCCGGGTTCAGCGGGCGGTATGGGTACGGATCTGGACGAGATGGGCGAAGACGACGACGTTGCCCGAGTAGCCGGTTCTGCGGTTGTAGTTGCCGCCGCAGGTGATGAGCCGGAGCTCGGGACGGGCGCGGTTGCCGTAGACCGTCCGGTTGGGGAAGTGGTCCTTCTCGAACGTCCGGATGGCGTCCACGGTGTAGACGGCGGTACGGCCGTCCGCGCGCCGTACCTCGATCCGGCGCCCCGTCTTCAGTTCGGTGAGTCCGGCGAAGACCGCGGGCCCGGAGTCGGTGTCCAGGTGCCCGACGGCGACGGCGGTGCCCGGCTGGCCGGGGGACGGTCCACCGGCGTACCAGCCCACCAGGTTGTCGTCGTCGCCCGGCGGGGCGGTGAGACGGCGGTTCCGGTCGAGCCGCAGGTTCATGACCGGGGCGTCGAGGCTCAGGTACGGGATGAGGAGGCGGGTGGCGCGGGAGCGGGGCAGGGGGCGGGGGCCCGGGGGGCGGTGCGCGCCGGGTGCGGGGCGGCCGGGGCGTGGTACGCCCGCGGCGGCCGGGGGCGTGGGCGACCGGCCGGCGGCCGCGCAGGAGGCCGTACCGGCGGCCTGGGGGCGTGCGGCACCGGGCCCCGTGCGGGCGGCGGGGGTGCGCGCCGCGTCTGCGCCCGGACGGGCCGGGCGGGAGTGCGGTGGAGCCACGGGCGTGCCCGCGTGGGAGCGGGGGGCAGCGGCAGGCGGGTCCGCAGGCGGGCGCCCCACGGAAGCGCGCGTGCCCGCAGGAGGGCGCCCCGCAGAGGCGCGCGTGCCCGGCCCGGCGCCGGGCGCGGGGGCGTGGGGACGCGGCCGGGCGGCGGGTGCGGCGCCCGGGGTCGCTCCGCCGGGGCGACCACGGCCGACGTGGGCACAGGCCGCCGCAGGCGTGCCGTGGGCGCTTGTCCCGCCCGCACCCGGGGCCCCGGCCCCCGCGGGGTCCCGGCGGGCGTCGGGCGGGCCCGTGCCGTCCCACTCGGCCCCGGACGGCGACCCGTGCAGCCCCGTCCCCGTCGGCGGCCGGTCCGAGGTCACCGGGCGTGCGTCGGTGCGGGACGCCGGGGCGTCCGCGGCCCCGGGCCCGCCCGGCGAAGCGAGGGCGGCCGCCTCGCCGGGCTGGTCGTCCTGGGCCCACTGGAGGCCGCCCACCACCAGGGAGACGGCGAGAACGGCCGTCCTCGTAAGGCGGTAGGCGCGCGTCCGGTACCAGGGCCTGCGGGTCCTTCTACGCGGCGCCATGCGTACGGCGACGCAGCCGCAACCAGGTCGCCGCGCCGACCGCGGCGAGGCCCACGCCGGCGGCACCCACGACCGGGGTGAAGGCGTCCTCGCGGGCGAGCCCGCCACCGCCGGCCGGCGGACCGCCGTGGGGGCCGCCGGCGGGCTTGTCGTCGCAGCTGACCTTGAACACCTTGTGCTTGGCCGGGGGCGTGACCTGGCCCGGGACCACGGTGGTCGTCCAGGTCAGCTTGTAGTGGCCCGTGGGCAGCATCAGGTTCGAGGTGACCCCGGCCCCGTTGGCGAGGGTGACGACTCCTGACAGCTTGGCCGTGGTGCCGGCCTGCGCGGACTGCGGCTCGATGGTCCAGTTGACGCCGACGGCGGTGTCGAAGTTGAACGCGTCGAGGTAGAACAGGCAGACCTTGGGCTGGTTGAGGTGCGCGGCGGAGGCCGTACCCGCCATGTGCACCTTGACGTCTCCCTTCTCACCGACGGCGGCGGCGGACGGCGCGGACAGGAGCAGCGCTCCGCCGACGGTGACCGCCGTCAGGGCGGCGACTCTGCGGGGACGGGACGAGGTCGACATACAAGACCCTCCGAATCAGGTGATTTTCATACAAACTGCACCTGATTCGATGTCACATCCGCGGCCCTCATGGGGGGACGAGCGCCCGACACACCGTCAGATATCGCTCTTACGGCTCAACGGCCGACGGCCCCGGGACGGCTCGGCCTGCTCCTCCGAGGACTGCTCCGAGGACTCCTCCGAGGGCTCCGAGGACTTCGCCGACGACCGCAGCGCGACCCCCGACGACACCAGCAGGAGCCCGCCCAGCATCACGAACGGCGCCGCCACACCCGCGACCCCCGCGACCAGACCCGCCGCGGCCGGTGCGGCGACCTGGCCGAGGCGGTTGCCGGTCAGCCGCAGGGCGAGGGCGGTGGAGCGGGCGCCGTCGGGGGCGGCCTGGACGACCGTCGTCATGGACAGTGGCTGTCCGACGCCGAGGCAGAAGCCGAGCAGCGCCAGCATGACGGCCAGCCCCCACACCGGGACCGGCAGCGCGAAGCCCGCGCACAGCAGGGCAGCCAGCAGACATGTGACGGTGAGGAGCGACGCGCGGCCCAGCAGTCGTAGCAGCGGGGTCAGCACCAGACGGCAGGCGATGGTGGCCGCCGCGCGCAGGCTCAGCAGCAGGCCGATCACCGACGGGGCGATGCCGCGGTGCTCGCCGACCACCGGCAGGTACGCGGTCAGGATGTCCGTGGCGGACAGCACGGACAGGCTCACGAAGATGCCGCCGGGCACGCCACGGGACCGCAGGATGCGCCCGACGGGGACCCGATCGCCGTGTGCTGCACCGGACTTGGCCGCACTGTCGCGGTGCTCGATGCGCCACAACGAGGTGAACGCGACCGCCGCGACCGCGCCCGCGACGAGCAGCGCGAGCGCACTGGTGCCCGCCATGTCGGAGCCGCCGATCAGCGCACCGGCCGCGACCGGGCCGACCAGCTGGCCGAGAGAGGCGCCGATGGTGAAGTGGCCGAAGTTGCGGTCCTGTTCGTGCGGGGCGGACTGGCGGGCGACCAGGGACTGCGCGCCGATGACGAAGCAGAGGTGGCCGAGACCCATCACCCCGCTCCAGATCGCCATCGCCCACAGGGAGTTCACCGTCCCGCTCAGCGCGCACCCGCCGGATATCAGCACGACTCCCACGGGCAGCAGCGGCGCACACCGCCCGTGGTCGGTCCGCCGGCCCAGCGGCACGGCCGCGAAGAGCGGGAGGAGCGCGTACACACCGGCGATGACACCGATCGCCCGCTCGTCCGCGCCCAGCGCGAGGGCCCGGTAGGAGACGGCGGGCCGGGCCATCGACACCGCCCCCTGCGCGAAGCTGAAGGCGATGACGAGGCGGAGCAGCCAGCCGCGGTTCCCACCGGGCGCCATGGGCGAATCCTCCAGGAGGAGAAGGTCAGATGATTCCGAAGAGGATGCCTGCCCCGAGGATCAACAGGCAGGTGAGCGCCGCCCACTTGACGACGAACCTGGTGTGGTCGCCGAACTCCACCTTGGCCATGCCGACCAGGACGTAGACGGCCGGGACGAGCGGGCTCGACATGTGCAGCGGCTGGCCGACGAGCGAGGCGCGGGCCATCTCCAGCGGGGTGACACCGTGCGCCGCGCCGGCCTCGGCGAGGACCGGGAGGACACCGAAGTAGAAGCCGTCGTTGGACATGAAGTAGGTGAGCGGGAGGCTCAGGACGCCGGTGACGAGGGCCATGTGCGGGCCCATCCCCTCGGGGATGACGTCGACCATCCAGCGGGCCATGTGGTCGACCATGCCGGTGCCCTGGAGGACGCCGGTGAAGACGGCGGCGGCGAAGACCATGCCGGAGACGTTGAGCACGTTGTCGGCGTGGGCGGCCAGACGGGCCTTCTGGTCGGGGATGTGCGGGAAGTTCACGGTGAGCGCGAGCGCGGCGCCGAGCAGGAACAGCACCGGGATCGGCAGCCACTCCATGATCATGGAGGTGAGCAGGGTGGCCGTGAGCAGGGCGTTGAACCAGTAGAGCTTGGGGCGCAGGGTGGGCCGGTTCGGGTCGAGGACCTGGAAGCGCTCGGCGTCGCCCTCCTCGTCGTCGGCGTCGGTGCCGGAGCCCGAACCTCCCGTGGGAACGGGGGCCTTGGTGTCACCGGAGCCGGCGCCTGCGCCCGCACCGACCAGGACCGTCTCGGTCTCCGCGGGCTCCAGGACCTCCTCCAGCGTCAGCGTGCCGAGCCGCTTGCGCTCGCGCATGCCGAGGACGTACGAGAGGACGAAGACGCCGAGGAGGCCGACGGCGAGGGCCGGGATCATCGGGACGAAGATGTCGCTGGCGTCGAGCTTCAGCGCGGTGGCCGCGCGGGCCGTCGGGCCTCCCCAGGGCAGCGTGTTCATCACGCCGTTGGCCATCGCGGCGACACCGGTCATCACGACCAGGCTCATCTTCAGGCGCTTGTACAGCGGGTACATCGCCGAGACGGTGATCATGAAGGTGGTCGAGCCGTCGCCGTCCAGCGAGACGATCGCGGCCAGGATCGCCGTGCCGACGACGATCCGCATCGGGTCGGCCTTCGCGAACTTCAGGATCCCCCGGACGACCGGGTCGAAGAGGCCGACGTCGATCATCACACCGAAGTAGACGATCGCGAACATGAGCATCGCCGCGGTGGGGGCGAGGCTGGTGACGCCTTCGATGACGTAGTCACCGAGCTTGGCGCCCTTCCCGACGAAGACGCAGAACAGGGCCGGGATCAGTACGAGCGCCGCGATCGGCGACATCTTCTTCATCATGATCAGGACCAGGAAGGTCGCGATCATGGCGAAGCCGAGGATGGTCAGCATGAGTGGATACCTAACGTTCGCCCTTGAACTCCCACCGGAGTCGGCAGTGCGATGACGTTAGGACCCGTCAAGTGGCGTTAACAAGACGTTGACATGCGAGCAATAAGCGCAAAACTGCTGGTCACAGCTTTGCGCTGCTCACAGCGTCGCTACGGCGGCCAGTTTTACGGGTACGCCGTTGAGGACCGCGTTGCCCGAGAGCGGGTCGAGCAGGCTGCCGTCGAGGAGCTGGTTGACGTTGACGCCGGGATCCTTGCGGGCGTGGCCTAGGCGGGTGCCGGGCCGGTCGTGGCCCCAGCCGTGCGGCAGGCTGACCACGCCGGGGCGCACCCCGTCGGTGACCTCGGCCTCGGTGACCACCTCTCCCCCGGCGCCCTTGATCCGCACCGCGGCGCCGTCCTTCAGGCCGAGCCGTTCGGCGTCCTCGGGGTGGATGTGCAGGGTGCAGCGGTTGGTGCCGCCGGTGAGGGCGGGGACGTTGTGCATCCAGCTGTTGTTGGAGCGCAGGTGCCGGCGGCCGACGAGGACGAGTCCCTCGGGCCGGTGCCGCAGGGCCTCGCGCAGCCGGGGCAGGTCGTCCGCGAGGGGGGCGGGCAGCAGTTCGACCTTGCCGCTCCTGGTCTTCAGTGGCTGCGGCAGCCGGGACGTCAGCGGTCCGAGGTCGATGCCGTGCGGATGCGCGAGCAGCTCGGTGAGGCTCAGCCCGTCCGGTCGTACGCCGAAGCCGTCGCCGTAGGGGCCGAGGCGCAGCATCATGTCGAGGCGCCGCTCGGGGCCGGTGTCGCCGGCGAGTTCGGCCCTGAGGTCGCTCGGCTCGCGGCCGTGCACGGGCGAGTGGGCTTCCTTGACCGCCTTGCCGAGGGTCTGGTCGATGACCAGGTCGTCCACGGCGGACGGGTCGGCGCCGTGCATGCCGGTCGCGGCGAGGACGAGGCGGGCGAGGATCTCCGTCTCCGCCATCCGGCCGGGCTCCAGCGGGACGGCGGGGCGGGTGTAGCGGACCTGGTTGCGCACGGCGAGGGTGTTGAAGGCGAAGTCGTGGTGCGGGCTCTGGGAGGGCGGGGGCGGGGGCAGCACGACGTGGGCGTGGCGGGAGGTCTCGTTCAGGTACGGGTCCACGCTGACCATGAAGTCGAGGGAGCCGAGGGCCTTGTCGAGCCGGTCGCCGTCGGGGGCGGACAGCACGGGGTTGGCTGCGACGGCGATGAGGGCCCGGATCGGCTCGCCCTCGGCGGTGGTGGTGTTGATCTCCTCCGCGAGCGCGGAGAGCGGCAACTCCCCCTTGGCTTCCGGGTGTCGGCTCACCCGGGAGTGCCAGCGTCCGAGGGCGAAGCCATGGCTGGGTCCCGCGGGCCGGGGCGTGCGGTCGGTGGCCGCCTGCGGGAAGAGCGCGCCGCCCGGTCGGTCGAGGTTGCCGGTGAGGATGTTGAGCACGTCGACGAGCCAGCTGGCGAGGGTGCCGTGCGGGACGGTGCAGCTGCCGATACGGCCGTATACGGCGGCTGTCGGGGCAGCGGCGAGTTCGCGGGCGAGGGTGCGCGTGACGCCGGCGTCCACGTCGCAGGCGGCGGCGACGTCCTCGGGCGTGAAGTCCCGCACAGCTGCCCGGAGTTCGTCCAGCCCTTGGAGGTGCGGGGTCAACTCCCCCGTGTCCACCAGGTCTTCCTCGAAGAGGACGTGCGCCATCGCCGCGAGCAGCAGTGCGTCGGTGCCGGGCCGGATGGCGATGTGCCGGTCGGCGAGCCTGGCGGTGCGGGTGCGGCGGGGGTCGACGACGGTGAGGGTGCCGCCGCGGGCCTTGAGCGCCTTGAGCTTGCCGGGGAAGTCGGGGGCGGTGCACAGACTCCCGTTGGATTCGAGGGGGTTGGCGCCGAGGAGCAGCAGATGGTCGGTGTGGTCGAGGTCGGGCACGGGGATGGCGTTGGCGTCGCCGTAGAGCAGCCCGCTGGAGACGTGCTTGGGCATCTGGTCGACCGTGGACGCGGTGAAGACGCTGCGGGTGCCGAGCCCGGCGAGCAGCACGGGCGGGTAGAGGGCGCCGGCCATGGTGTGGACGTTGGGGTTGCCGAGGACGACTCCGACGGAGTTCGCCCCGTGCCCGTCGACCACGCCCCGGATGCCGGCGGCGACGGCGTCGAAGGCCTCCTCCCAGGTGGCCTCGCGCAGTTCCCCGTTCCGTCGTACGAGGGGTGTGCGCAGCCGGTCCGGGTCCCCGTCGACGGCCCCGAAGGCGGCTCCCTTCGGGCAGATGAACCCCTTGCTGAACACGTCGTCACGGTCCCCGCGGGCGCCGGTGACCCGGGTCCCCTCAAGGGTGAGCGTGAGACCGCACGTGGCCTCGCACAGGGGGCAGATACGCAGAGCGGTGCGGGACACGGGTCCTCCCGGGGCAGCGGTGCCTGTCCGGGTGAGCATACCGACCGGTATGGATGGAGGGGAGGGGGTGCGCGGGATCAGTCCAGAACCCTGGCCAGATACGCCCGCAGCATCTCCCTGGCCTCCTTGATGATCCGCTCGTCCCCCTCGGGTGCCATCCGGAAGGCAAGGTGGACCAGGGTGTCGGCGGTCTCCACGGCGATGAGGAAGGTGCGGCGCAGGTCGTCGTCCGGTTCGCGGGAGAGGTAGCCGGACAGGAGCTCGGCGAGGCGGTCGGCGACGCGGTGGTTGGGTTCGGCGTGCCGGGCCCCCACGGGGATCTGGTTGCCGAAGTCGACGAGGGAGAAGCCGGGGGCGGTGCGCTTCATGGCGAGGTACTCGTCGAGGACCACGTCCATCGCCGTACGCCAGCCGCCCTCCGCACCCGACTCGTGCGACTCCTTGAGGCGCTCGGTGACGCCGGCCGTGAAACGCTCCAGGTTGCGCTGGGCGAGGGCGTCGGCCATCTGCCGCTTGTTGCCGAAGAAGCGGTAGACCGAGCCGATGGGCACGCCGGCGCGCAGGGCGACGGCGCGGGTGCTGAGGTCGTCGTAGCCGACCTCGTCGAGCAGGTCGGCGCAGGCGTCGAGGATTCTGGTCAGCCGTTCGGCACTGCGCCGCTGCACGGGGGCGCGGCGGAGCGAGGTCGCTTGGGGCACGGGCTTCATGATGCCTTTCCGCGGTGGTCCGGTGAACCCTGCCACCTGGTACGGGGCGGGGAGCCTGCGGCACTCATCGGACACCGGCGGTGACGGTGGTGTCCGCGCGGGTGCTGGGGCCGGCCCGCGGGGACCGGGGCCGCGATTTCAGGTCTGCGCCGTCGACGGTGCGGGCGACCTGCCGGGAGGGTAACGCTGTCACTGTTGCCCGCCACGGGTCGCGTCCCCGTGACATCGTTGCCCATCCTCCTGACGGGCCGCGACGGCGAGGCGCCGCCCCGGGAAAAGAACACCGTCACGACCCCGCCCCCGGGACACCGCCCGCACTCCCCGTCGGCTGCGGCTCCGACGCCGTCACGTCCGCCGTGCTCTCCACCGGGTGCCCGTCCACGGCCCACACCGTGCCGTCGTCGGCGTAGAGGCGGGCGGTGACCTTGTGGGTGCCCTGCGGGACGTACGCGGCCGCGAGACGGCACTCGGGGGTGCGCAGGGTGCTGACGGGGCGCTCGTCCACGAAGAGGACGGCGACGCCCCGGCCGGAGACCGCCCGGTGCTTGGTGTTGCCGGGCGAGAAGTCGAAGTTCTCGACGGTCAGGCGTACGGACCAGCTGTCGTCGGGGTTGGGCTGCACCTCGATGCCGACATCGGGGGCGTTGTCCTTGTCGACCTCGCGGTAGTGCCGGCCTTCGTGGTCGGTGTCGTCGAGGACCTTGCCCACCGGCGAGACCGACTGGCCTTCCTTCTGCTCCTGCCCACTGGTGCCACAGCTCACGGATCCGGTCACCAGCACGACACAGACCGCGAGCGCGGCGAGGAGTCCCCGCGTCCACGACATGCCCGGGAGCGTAGAACACAGGTCCGACACCGCGAATCCCCCTGGGGTCTGGTTCTCATCCTCCTCCCTGAGGAGGTCACGGGCGGAAGATCGGTTCCAGGGAACGGCCTCTTGCGCCGATCACACCGCAATCCTACGGTGTTCCATAGGAATCAGACCGCAAGGGAGCGATCATGAACGGGGACGCAGCGATCACGCGCGCCGACGCACGCAAGGTTGCCGAGGGCCTGACCCATCTCTCCGGCTTCGGCAACGAGCACGCCTCGGAGGCCGTCCCGGGCGCCCTCCCCGAGGGCCGCAACGCCCCGCAGCGCGCCCCCCTCGGCCTGTACGCGGAACAGCTCAGCGGTACGGCGTTCACCGAGCCCCGCGCCCACAACCGCCGCTCCTGGCTGTACCGGATCCGTCCCTCCGCCGCGCACCCGGCGTTCACCCACACCCACAACGGCCGGATCCGCACGGCCCCCTTCACGGAGTCGGTCCCGGACCCGAACCGACTGCGCTGGGACCCGCTGCCCGAGCCGCCCGAGGGCACCGACTTCCTCGCCGGACTGTGGACCCTCGGCGGCAACGGCGACGTCACCCAGCGCACCGGCATGGCCGTGCACCTCTACCACGCCACCGACTCCATGGACCGCGTCTTCAGCGACGCCGACGGCGAGCTGCTGATCGTCCCGGAGCGCGGCGGGCTGCTGCTGCGCACGGAGTTCGGGCTGCTGCATGTGGAGCCGGGCCAGGTGGCGCTGATCCCTCGTGGGGTGCGCTTCCGTGTGGAGCTCCTGGATGAGTCCGCCCGGGGCTATGTGTGCGAGAACTATGGGGCCCCCTTCCAGCTCCCCGACCTCGGCCCGATCGGCGCCAACGGCCTCGCCAACCCCCGCGACTTCCGGGCCCCGGTCGCCGCGTACGAGGACGTCGAAGGGCCGGTGGAGGTGGTCAACAAGTTCTGCGGCAACCTCTGGACCGCGACCTACGACCACTCCCCCCTCGATGTCGTCGCCTGGCACGGCAACCATGTGCCGTACGCCTACGACCTGCGCCGATTCAATGTCATCGGCTCCATCTCCTACGACCACCCCGACCCGTCGATCTTCACCGTGCTGACCTCCCCGTCGGACACCCCGGGACTGGCCGGCGTCGACTTCGTGGTCTTCGCGCCGCGCTGGCTGGTCGGCGAGGACACCTTCCGGCCGCCGTACTTCCACCGGAACGTGATGAGCGAGTACATGGGCCTGATCGAGGGCGCCTACGACGCGAAGACCGCGGGCGCGGGGGGCTTCGTGCCCGGCGGCGGCTCGCTGCACAACATGATGTCGGCGCACGGACCCGACAAGGAGACCTTCGACCGGGCGAGCGCGGCCGAACTGAGGCCGCAGAAGGTCGACGACGGGCTGGCGTTCATGTTCGAGACGCGCTGGCCGGTGACGCTGACCGCGCACGCGGCCCGGGCGGACCACCTCCAGCCGCACTACGACGACGTGTGGCGGGGCCTGGAACGCCACTTCCGCCCGTTGCACTGACCGATCCGCGAAAGGTACGGATAGCCCGTGACCTCCTTCGCCCCGGACTCGATCGTCCTGAACCGCAAGCTGCCGCTCTGGTACCAGGTGTCGCAGTCCCTGCGCGCCTCGATACTCGGCCGCTCCCTCCAGGACCCGCTCCGCCTGCCCACCGAGGAACAACTGGCGGGCCACTACGGCGTGAGCGTGCTGACCATGCGGCAGGCACTGAAGGAGCTGGAGGACGAGGGGCTCATCACCCGCCACCGCCGCCGGGGCACCTTCATCGAGCCCGACGCGCG
Organism: Streptomyces sp. NPDC001668; assembly: GCF_042893155.1. Lineage (NCBI taxonomy): Bacteria > Bacillati > Actinomycetota > Actinomycetes > Kitasatosporales > Streptomycetaceae > Streptomyces > Streptomyces sp. NPDC001668. The sequence goes on along the minus strand of NZ_JBIAUQ010000008.1, from coordinate 108,089 downwards.
AAGGGGTGCCCCGGTCCGGCTGCTCGGCTCCGTGGACGCCATCGTGGCCCAGCAGTCCGGCATGACGACCGAACTGCTGGAGCACGGCAAGTCGCCCGTGCCGCCCGAACTCGCCGAGCACTTCCCGGACCTGGACGAGGTGGCGTCGTACCACCGGCTGCGCAGCGACGAGACGACGGGCGAGCCGACCAACCACGCCCGCAACTACGTCCGCCCCGAACTGGCCGCCCGTATCGACCCGTCGGACCTGGCGCGCCGGCCGATGACGAAGGTGCTGCGGGATGTCGTCGGGGTGGACATCAGCCGCATCACGGACACGGTTCAGGCGCGGCTCGCGGACCCGGAGACCGCCCGGCTGCTCCAAGTCCCGCTGCTCAGCCCGATCCTGCACTACACGGGGGTCACCTACGACCCGGGCGGCCGGGTGCTCGACGCGGCAGTGATCCACTACCGGGGCGACCGGTTCTCCTTCTCGGTGACTCTGGACGCCACGTGAACCCGCTGTCCGTCACTGGTCGTACGATGCCCAGCGTGACGCACGACGACGCTCCGCCACTGGCGGACCTCATGCCGTGGTCCGTCGCACCGCCGCGGCTCGGCCGGGGGTGGCCGACGGGACCCGACGCGGCCTCCCTGAAGGCCCGCTGGGACGCCCTGCTGAAGGCCGAGGGGCCCGACCGGGAGGCCCTGTTCGAGCCCACCCGCTCCCGCACCGTGCGCTCGGCGGTGGGACAGCTGCCGGGACGGACGGGCGGCACGGAGAAGCTCGTGCGCGCCTCGGGCCCCTGTCCGGAGCCGGTACGGGTCCTGCACGCGCCCTTCGACGAACAGTGGCTGATCCCGGACCACCGGCTGATCGACGCGGCCCGTCCCGAGCTGTGGCGGGTGGCGGACGAGGAGCAGGTGTTCGTGGTGGAGACGCCCACGGACGGCCGGGGTCCCCAGCTCCTCGCGACCTCGCTGCTCCCGCTGTTCCGCCCCGGCCGCGTCCGCCCGCTGTACCGCCGCCCGGGCGGCACCGAACCGAACCTGGCCCCGGGCCTGCTGGAGCACCTGCGCACCCGCCTCGGCGTCCCGGTGGAACCCCTGGACGTCCTCGCCTGGATCATGGCCGCGGTCCGCCCGGACCTCACCGTCCCGCTCACCGACGACCCCGAACTGTGGTCGCGCGGTGTCGAGTCGGGCCACCGCACGCTCTGGCTGATGCGCCGCGACGGGGACCGCCCGAAGCTCCCCGGGGGCCGCCGTCCGTACGTCCGCGCGCCCCTGCCGTCCCGTCCCCTGACCCTGGACTACGACCGCGACGAGGAGGCGCTCCTGCTGGACGAGGGCCGCGTCTCCCCCGTGCCACCGGAAGCCTGGGACTTCGAGGCGGGCGGGGTACGGGTGCTTGAGCAGTGGTTCGCGGCCCGTGTCGCGGAACCGGAGCCGGGCACGCTGGCGGCGATCCGCCCCACGACCTGGCCGCAGACCTGGACGTCGGAACTGCTGGAACTGATCACCGTCCTGGCCCTGCTGGCCGATCTCCAGCCCTTCCAGGACGAGTTGACCTCGCAGATCACGGCGGGCGGCCTGCGCGAGGCGGGAGTCCTGCCGGTCCCGGACTCGGCCCGCAGGCCCGCCTCGGTCCTGGACGGGCACGAGGAGGGGCCGGAGGGCCAGCTCACGCTCATCTAGGCGCTCCTTCAGGCTCTGGGCGCGAACCCGTCCAGTACCCGCCCCAGCATCCGCTCGAACACCGCGTCCAGATCGATCGGCCCCGCGTCCTCCATGAACGCCGCCGCCAGCCGCGGATACGCCCCCGACGCCACCTGACTGCCCAGGTACGCGATCCGCACCGCGTTCTCCTGCTCCTCGGACCACGGCAGCGACCGCACCCGCTCGGCCGTGGACAGCTCGTTCGAGACGTACGTCGTCACGCACCCGTTGAGCATCGCGACCAGCTCGATCTTCGTGCCGTAGGGGGCGTCCAGCGGGTCGAGGCAGGCGAGGCAGTGCTCCAGGTAGCGCAGGGCGTTGGGGCTGAAGCCGTACACCCCCGACATCAGCCGTGCCATCCAGGTGTGCCGGTGCATGAGCTCCTTGGTCTGGCGGGCGTTGCGCAGCATGTCCGCCCGCCAGTCACCCGTCGGCTCGAACAGCTCGTGCTCGCCGCTGACCGCGTCCACCATCAGCTCGTACAGATCCTCCTTACGGGGGACGTAGTTGTACAGCGACATGGTTCCGCAGCCGATCTCGGCCGCGACATGGCGCATCGACACCGCGTCCAGACCCCCCGCGTCGGCCAGCCGCACCGCCGCCGCCGCGATGTCCGCCCTGGTGAACGCGGGTTTCGGCCCGCGTCCCGTCCGCTCGGGACGGGCCCAGATCACTTCGGGTACGGCCGCTCGGCCCGCCATCGGTCATCACCTCGGCCACCATCCTAGTTACGTACAGCGTACGTAGTGCGCTATGGTCCTGCCATGACTTCTACGTACGCTGTACTTAGTGAAGGTCTGGAGAAGCGGTTCGGGGAGGTCCACGCGCTGCGCGGTCTCGACCTCGCGGTCGCTCCGGGCACGGTCTGCGGCATCCTCGGCCCCAACGGCGCGGGCAAGACCACGGCCGTACGGCTGCTGACCACGCTGCTGCGGCCGGACGCCGGCTCCGCGCGGGTCGCCGGGCACGACCTCGTCCGGGAGCCGGAGGCGGTGCGCCGCGCCATCGCCGTCACCGGGCAGTACGCCTCGGTCGACGGGGACCTCACCGGACGGCAGAACCTCCGGCTGTTCGCCCGGCTGCACCGGGTGCGGGGACCGGCCGAGCGGGCCGCCGAGCTGCTGGTCCGCTTCGGGCTGACCGAGGCCGCCGACCGGGCCGCGGCCACCTACTCGGGCGGGATGCGCCGCCGCCTGGATCTGGCGGCGAGCCTGATCCGCCGCCCCGAGATCCTGTTCCTCGACGAGCCGACGACCGGGCTCGACCCGGCCAGCCGCAATCTCATCCGGGACGCCGTACGCGACCTGACGGCGGACGGCACGACCGTGCTGCTGACCACGCAGTACCTGGAGGAGGCCGACCAACTCGCCCACGACATCGCCCTGGTGGACCAGGGGCGGGTCGCGCACACGGGTTCGCCGGCCCAGCTCAAGGCGCTGATCGGGGCGTACGTCGAGATCGTCGTCGCGGACCCGGACGTCCTGGTGAGGGCCGCCGAGGTCCTCGACCAACTCACCGGCGGAGAACCGTCGTTCGACCCCGAGCGCCACTCGGTCGGCGCGGCCACCCGGGACACCACGCTCACCCTGCCCCGGCTGGTGCGCGAACTGGACGCGGCGGGCGTGCCGTTGCTCGACGCGAGCATCCGGCCGCCGACCCTCGACGACGTCTTCCTGCGACTCACCAAGGAGCTTGCGACATGAGCGTGCTGGCCTACGACGGCACCGCGATGCTGGGCCGTCAACTGCGGCGGGTCCGGAACAACCCCGGACTGCTGATCCTGACCCAGACCATGCCGATCACCATGCTGCTGTTCTTCGGCTACGTCTTCGGCAGCGCGCTGGCGATGCCGGGCGAGGAGTACCGGTCCTTCCTGGTGCCGGGGCTGCTGGTGGCGACGGCGGCGAACGGGATCATGACCGGGATGTTCCAGGCGGCCCAGGACGTGCACCGGGGCGTGACGGACCGGCTGCGCACGCTGCCGATCAGCCGGGCGGCGGTGCCGCTGGGGCAGTCGGTCGCGGACGTGGTGGTCACCGCCGCCGGGATGGTGCCGTTCCTGCTGGTGGGGCTCGCGGTGGGCTGGCGCGTCGAAGGGCCCGCCGGGCAAGCGGTGGGCGCCGTCGGGCTGTTGCTGCTGTTCCGGTTCGCGACCACCTGGATCGGAATCTTCCTCGGTCTGCTCACCCGCAGCGAGGAGGCCGCCGGTCAGCTGGGCGGGGCGACCTTCGTCCTGCCGCTGCTGTCCAACGCGTACATCCCGACCGAGGGACTGCCCGGCTGGCTGCGCACCCTCGCCGAGTGGAACCCGATCAGCGCGGTGACCACGGCCCTGCGGGATCTGTTCGGGAATGCGCCCGTGCCGGAGGGAGCGGCCTGGCCGGTGGCACATCCGGTCGCCGGGTCACTGCTGTGGTGCGGGGTGCTGCTCGCGGTCTTCGCGCCGCTGGCCGTACGGAGGTACGCACACGGGGAAGGGTGAACGCCTCTTGCCGGGAGGGGAGTCAAGGCACTGCCTGGATCGTGCTGCATGCCGTGGGGATGACGGACAGGACGCAGCACGATACCGGGCGGCGAGGGCTCAGCGGCCGCCGAACAGCGAACGGCGCAGTCGGCGCAGAGGCGCGAACAGCGAGACGCGGCGGACCCGCGCACCCCTGTCACTGCGCTCCTGCTTGCTGGTGTCACGCGCGGTCAGCTCGCGCATCAGTGACGTCGCCTCGGCCGCCTCGCGCTGCGGGACGGCCGGTCCCGACAGCACCGAGAGATGGCGGTCGAGGCGCGAACTGGTCGCGCTGCTCCCGCAGGTGATCGCAGGGACCCTCGCCCTGCGCACTGTTATCTGTTCCATGTCACTCCCCACCCGTACGAGTCCACCCGGCCCGGGCAGGGTAACCCTATCGCCCCTGCGGGGCACACGTGTATCGGCGTCACAGGATTCACCTTCCCCGTAAGGGTGTTGACGACCCCTCCATGATTACTCTCCGAATCCAACAGATTTCAGGGCGAGTTGGACAACCGGCTGGGTAGTGGGCTGTGGTGAGCCCCCGTCGGGTTCGACGGTCACAGCGAGTGATGTCGCCGACTTGTCGAGTCCGCTCGCGACCAAGGGCGTGTCGGCGGCGAAGAGCCCCAGGGAGCGCGGTTGCTCGTTGGGGCGCATGAGCCACAGCTGGCGCACGCGGCCGCTCGGGGGCGCGCTGTACCCGCTCAGGGTGATGACCGCGCGCCCCTCAGATGCGGAAGCGACTACTCCGATACTTCGCCCCTGTGCGTCCTGACCCCGGGTCGCCCGCGCGTCCGCGGCCTGGAGAACGTGGGCGATCTCACTGGCCTGGGCTCTCTGCGCGTCCAGTTCGTCCTGGGTCCGGTTGGCCTGGACGGCGAACAGGGAGGCGACGACAAGGGCCGCGGCCGCCGTGGCGGTGGCGAAGGGCACGAACAGGGAACGCCGCTGGCGCTGCCTGGGCGGCGGCTGGAAGCCCCACACATGAGGCGGCAGCTGCGACTTGCGCGCCCGTACCGGTTCGGGCCGCGCGCGGGCCGGCTCCGGCCGTGCGGCGGATTCCTGCGGGATGGTGCGCACCGCGGCCAGCACCCGGTCGCGCATCGCCGACGGCGGCGGCGCGGCAGCCGACCACGCGAGCCGTACCGCGTCCTCGGAGAGCGTCCGCACTTCCGCCGCACAGCTGTCGCAGTCCTTGAGGTGCCTCTCGAAGCGGGCCCGCTCGGGGGGCTCCAGCGCGTCGAGGGCGTAGGGGGCCGCGAGGGAGTGGAGGTCTTCCCGGCGGAAGAGGCTCATGCCGCACCTCCCAGGCACTCCCGCAAGCGGGTCAGTCCGTCACGCATCCGCGTCTTCACCGTCCCCAGCGGCAGCGAGAGCCGCTCGGCCACTTCACGGTACGTGTAGCCGTCGTAGTAGGCGAGGGTGACGGACTGGCGCTGAAGTTCCGTCAGGCGCTCCAGGCACCGGCGCACCCACTCGCGTTCGAGGCCCGCCTCGACCTCCTCGGTCACCTGGTCGAAGGCGGGGTGATGGGCCCGCTGTGCCTCGCGCTGCTCGCGTTCACCGGCCGCGCGGGCGCTGCGCACCCGGTCGACGGCACGGCGGTGCGCGAGCGTGAGGATCCAGGACAGCGCGCTGCCCCGGCGCGGGTCGAACCGCGCGGCGGACCGCCAGCACTCGAGCAGCACTTCCTGCGACACCTCCTCCGACTGCGCCGGATCACGCACCACCCGCCGTACCAGCCCGAACACCGGCCCGGCGACGAGCCCGTAGAGCTCCTCGAACGCCCTCTGGTCCCCACCCGCCACGAGCATCAGAAGCTCATCCGCTTCCAACTCGTCGCCCCCTCCCGCAAAGCCGCACCTGGGCCGTCCCGTCCCACGAGGTATTCGCAACGAACACACCTCCGGATGGGGTTACGGATCAGAACGCCGAAAACGCGGGTCGAGCAGCAGAAAAGAAGTTTTGAGATTCGACCAATCCGGCCCGCCCACCGCTCCGAATCACCGAGCGTCAGGCAAGTTGGACTGAGGACGGACGGCATGACACCTATCTCCAGGAGTGGCTCGCGACGCAGGAGCCTTGCGACCCTCGTATGTGGCGCGCTGGCCGCCGGCGGGCTCGCAGCCGCCGGTGTGGCCACGCTGGAACCGGGGGCGGCCTCCGCCTCCAGCCACCGGGAGGCCCCCCTGATCTCGGGCGACCCCCAGTACGACAACACCGACGTGTACGCGTTCGTCAGCCCCGACAAGCCGGACTCGACGACGATCGTGGCCAACTGGATCCCGTTCGAGGAGCCCGGGGGCGGGCCGAACTTCTACCAGTTCGCCGAGGACGCGCAGTACGACCTCCACATCGACAACAACGGTGACGGACAGGGCGACCTGCTGTACCGCTTCACGTTCAAGACCCACGTCAAGAACAAGAAGTCGTTCCTGTACAACACGGGCGTGGTCGACAGCCTCGACGACCCGGACCTGAACGTCACCCAGACGTACGACATCGAGCTCTTCCGGCTGAAGCACCAGAAGGTCGAGTACAAGACGAAGGTCGCCGACGACATCCCGGTGGCCCCGTCGAACGTCGGCAAGGCGTCCATGCCGAACTACGAGAAGCTGCGCGACCAGGCGGTCTACAAGCTTCCCGGCGACTCGACGGCCTTCGCCGGCCAGGCCGACGACCCGTTCTTCGCGGACCTGCGCGTCTTCGACCTGCTGTACGGCGGGAACCTCAGCGAGGTCGGCAACGACACGCTCAAGGGCTACAACGTCAACTCGATCGCCCTGCAGGTCCCGACGGAGATGATCGCCGAGTCCTCGCACCAGCCGGTCGTGGGCATCTGGTCGACGACCCAGCGCAGGAACGCGCAGGGGTACTACTCCCAGGTCTCGCGCCTCGGCAACCCGCTCGTCAACGAGGTCGTCAACCCGCTCAAGGACAAGGACAAGTTCAACGCGTCCTCGCCGTGGGATGACGGGCAGTTCCTGAAGAACGTGACCAACCCCGAACTGCCGAAGCTCATCGAGGCGATCTACAAGATCCCGGCCCCGAAGGAGCCCCGCAACGACCTCGTGGACGTCTTCCTCAAGGGTGTGAAGGGGCTGAACCAGCCGCCCCACGTCCGCCCCGCGGAGGAGCTGCGCCTCAACACGTCCATCAAGCCCACCGATTCTCCGAAGCGGCTCGGTGTGCTTGATGGCGACAACGCCGGATTCCCGAACGGCCGCCGGCTCACCGACGACGTGATCGACGCCTCGCTCCAGGTCGTCGAGGGTGAACTGGTCGGGTCCAAGAACGACCTCGGTGACGCGGTCGACAAGAACGACAAGGACTTCGAGAAGTCGTTCCCCTACGTGGCGCTGCCCACGGAGGGTTCGCGAGGCCCGCTCGCCAAGGGCACGTCCGGTGGGAACGACGTCCGCAACCAGCTCGGGGACGCGCTGTCCCCCGCGGGGTCCTCCGGGTCGGACAACATGGGTCTGATCGCCGGGTCCGCGGGTGCGGGGGCGGCGGGTATCGCGCTCATCGGGGTGGCGCTGATGTGGTGGCGCCGGGTGCGGGGGCGTGCCTACTAAGGTGCCTCGGCCTGTCGTATGGCGGCTGCGGGTGTGCGGGGGCTGGTCGTCCAGTTCCCCGCGCCCCTGAAGGCCCTCACCTCACCCCCCCTTTTTACTGGCGCGGCCCGCGCAACTCATCCCCCACGGTGCGGGCCGCGCCGCAGTACACGATCACTAGCGAATCAGGAGAGGGCATGTCCGGGTCTACGACCGACAGCGCATCCGAGGACGAGCAGAGCGGTTCGTCGGAGGCCGTGGAGCCCTCTGCTCAGGCCGATGACGAGAAGGTCGCCGCCGTGCGGCGGGTCTCCGAGGCCGGAAGGCGTTGGCGGGCCGCTCAACTCGCCGGGTGCGCGGCACTGTTGGCCGTCGCGCTGACGGGTGGGTCGATCGCCCTCGGGGCGCTGCGGGACGGTGGCGGCACCGCCACGGTCGCCAGTTCGTCGTCGGCGGTCTCGCCCGGACTCATGGCGAGCGGGGACCTCGACACGAGCATCAGGGCGATCCAGGCCCATCTGCGCAGCCAGCCCAGGGACTTCGGCAGCTGGGCCACCCTCGGACTCGCCTACGTCGAGCAGGCCCGGACCAAGGGTGACCCCTCGCGCTATCCGCAGGCCGAGCAAGCACTGAAGAAGTCAAGGGAGTTGGAGGCCGGCAACGAGCAGGCCCTCGCCGGTCTCGCCGCGCTGGCCGCCGCCCGCCACGACTTCAAGGGCGCCCTCACCTACGCCGACAAGACCTTGAAGCAGAACCCCTACAACGAGCGCGCCCTCTCCTCCCGGATCGACGCCCTGGTCGAACTCGGCCGCTACGAGGAGGCGTCGAAGGCCGCCGACCTCGCGGACGAACGGCGGCCCGGCATCCCGGTGTTCACCCGCTACGCCTACGTCCACGAACTCCGCGGTGACGTCCGTACCGCCCGCACCGTCCTGGAGCAGGCCCTGGCCACCGCGACCACCCCGGGCGACATCGCCTACGTGGCCTCCGCGCTGGGCCAACTCGCCTGGAACCAGGGCGACTACGACACGGCCCTGACCGACTACGCCCGCGCCCTGGCCGCCGACGACGCCTACCTCCCCGCTCTGGAGGGCAGGGCCCGCGCCCAGGCCGCGAGCGGGGACCGCACCGCCGCGATCAAGGGCATGGAGGCCGTCGTGGCCAGGTATCCGCTGCCCGGGCCGCTGGTCGCGCTCGGGGAGCTGTACGAGGACCGGGGCGCCGACGGCGACAAAACGAAGGCCCAGGACCAGTACGCGCTCGTGGACGCCTGGACGGCCCTCGCCCGCGCCAACGGCGTCAACGCCGACCTCGACACCGCGATGGCCGCCGCCGACCACGGAGACAAGACCGCCGCGCTGAAGGCCGCCCGCGCCGAGTGGGCCCGCCGGCACACCGTGCACACCGCGGACGCCCTCGCCTGGGCCCTGCATGTGAACGGCCGTGACAAGGAGGCCCTGCCGTACGCCCGGCAGGCCACCGCCACCGGTTACCGCAACGCCTCCTTCCTCTACCACCGCGGAATCGTCGAACTGGCCGCGGGCGACAAGAAGGAGGCCCGGAGCCATCTGGGCTCCGCCCTGAAGCTCAACCCCGGTTTCTCCCCCCTCGGCGCCCGCGAGGCCCGCAAGGCTCTCAAGGAGGCGTCCAAGTGAAGCCCCGCCGTCTGTTCGCGTCCCTCACGGCCGTCCTGACGGCGGCTTGTGCGCTCGCGCTGCTCCCTTCCAGCAGCGCGAGCGCCCACCCCCTCGGCAACTTCACCGTCAACCGCTACGACGGTCTCGTCGCCGCCCCCGGCCTGCTCCGCGTCGACCACGTCGAGGACCTGGCCGAGATCCCGGCCACCCAGGCCAAGCCGGACATCGAGAAGCTCGGCATGACCGAATGGGCCGTCCAGCGGTGCCGGAAGGCGGCTGAGGGCGGCAAGGTCACCGTGGACGGCCGTACGGCGACCCTGACCGTGAAGAGCAGCCACGCGCGCGTGCGTCCCGGCCAGGCCGGCCTGAACACCCTGCGCGTGGAGTGCCGGCTGACCGCCCCGCTGCCCGAGGACGCCACCGTCACCCTCGGCTTCCACAGCGCGGGCACCGACTCCGGGCCCGGCTGGCGCGAGATCACCGCGCGTGGCGACCGGATGACGCTCACGAGCTCGGACGTACCCGCCACGTCGGTCTCGGACGAACTGACCACGTATCCGAAGGAGTTGCTCTCCTCCCCCGCCGACACCGTGACCGCCTCGCTGCGGGTGCGGCCCGGCGGCCCCGCCCTCACCGAGGAGCGGTCGGACGCCCCCGCCGCCTCCGTGCTGCCCCGTGGCGCCGACCGCTGGACGCGCGCCCTGGACTCCCTGGTCGCCCGGCACGACCTCACCGTCGGCTTCGCGGCGCTCGCCCTGCTGATCGCGGTCGTCCTCGGCGCGATGCACGCGCTGGCCCCGGGGCACGGCAAGACCCTGATGGCCGCGGTGGCCGCGGCCCGCGGCGGCAAGGCGCGCATGAAGGACGTCCTGCCGCTGGCCGCCTCCGTGACCGTCACCCACACCCTGGGCGTCGTCGCCCTGGGCCTCCTCGTCACGGCCGGCTCGGCGGCCGCTCCCTCCGTGATCGCCTGGCTGGGCATCGCGAGCGGGGTGATGGTGACCGCGGCGGGCGTCACCCTGCTGCGCCGGGCCCTGCGCACCCGCGCGCACCAGCACGGACACGGGCACCCTCACGACCACGCACACGACCACGCACACGACCACGCGCCCGATGCCCAGAAGGCCGAGGAACGCTCGCTGGTCCTGGTCGCCGCCCACGCGGAGACCGCCCCGGCGACGGCGGAGACGCACGGCCACCCCCACACGCCCGGACACACCCACGACCACGATCACGGGCACACCCACGGGCACGGGCACCCCCACGGGCACGGGCACCCCCACGACCACGACCACGACCACCCGCACCCCCACGACCACTCCCACGCCCTGGAGCACACCCACGGCGGCTTCACCCACACCCACGCCGTCGCCCCCACCCTCCGCGGCACGATCCTGCTCGGCTTCGCCGGCGGCCTCGTGCCCAGCCCCTCCGCGGTCGTCGTGCTCGTCGGGGCCGCCGCGCTCGGACAGGCGTGGTTCGGGCTGCTGCTCGTCGTGGCTTACGGTGTCGGGCTCGCCCTGACCCTGACCGCGGCCGGATTCGCCGTCGTCAGGCTGGGCAGTGGAGTCACACGGCTGCTGGACAGGCGCCCCCGCCTGGCCGCGAGCCCGATGGCCGCCCTGGTGCGCAGGACCGCGCCCCTGATGTCGGCGTTCGTCGTGGTGGCTCTCGGGGCGGGATTGGTGCTCAAGGGGGCGGCATCCGCACTCGGCTGAGCTACTTTTGTACAGAATTCACGTGCAACATCACGCGGAGTGGAGATTTCGCCCGGATGCGAATGGGGGATGCCCGTGTCCGAAGAACCGGGCAGTGAACGAGTGATCGCGGGCCGCTACCGTCTCCTGTCCCCGCTCGGCGAGGGCGGCATGGGAACCGTGTGGCGCGCCCGTGACGAGGTGCTGCACCGCGAGGTCGCCGTCAAGGAGGTGCGCGCGCCGCACGGACTGGCGACCCACGAGGTCGAGCGGTTGTACGCCCGCCTCGAACGCGAGGCGTGGGCGGCGGCCCGGGTCGCCAACCGCAACGTGGTGACGGTGTACGACGTGGCCACCGAGGACGGCCGCCCGTGGATCGTCATGGAGCTGGTGCGCGGTATCTCGCTCGCCGAACTCCTGGACGCGGAGGGTCCGCTCAGTCCCCAGCGGGCCGCGCACATCGGCGCCGAGGTGCTCTCCGCGCTGCGGGCCGCGCACGAGGCAGGGGTGTTGCACCGGGATGTGAAGCCCGCCAACGTCCTGCTGTCGAACGACGGCCGGGTGGTGCTGACCGACTTCGGCATCGCCCAGGTCGAGGGCAGTTCGGCGCTGACGATGACCGGCGAGGTCATCGGCTCGCCCGAGTTCCTCGCGCCGGAGCGGGCGCTCGGCCGTACCCCGGGCCCCGAGTCCGACCTGTGGTCGCTGGGTGTGCTGCTGTACGCCGCCGTCGAGGGCAATTCCCCCTTCCGGCAGAACACCCCGCTGAGCACCCTGCGCGCGATCGTGGACGAGGAGCTGCCGCCGCCGTACCGGGCCGGGCCGCTCACGCCGGTGATCGAGGGGCTGCTGCGCAAGGATCCGGCGGAGCGGATGCCGGCCGACCGGGCCGAGCAGGAGCTGCGGATCATCGGGGCGGGAGGCACGCCCCGGGCGGACGCCGTGCAGGCGGGGCCGTACGCACCGACCGTCGCCGCGCCCTTCCCGCAGGAGCCGCCGACGGCCCCGTACCGGCCCGCGCCCACGCCGACCTCCACGCCCACCGCGGCCTCCCGGCCCCCGGAGCGCAACCGTCGCGCCGGTGCCGTCCTGGTCGCCGGTGTGCTGGCCCTGGCGCTGGCGATCGCGGGCCTGACGTACGCGCTGCTGAACCATGACAACGGCGACAAGGACGGGGAGACCGCCAAGGACACCACTCCGGCGGTGAGTTCGCCCGCGCCGACCAGGACGGACGAGACCGGTGAGAACACCCCGTCCCCGAGTCCGGGCAAGAGCACCACGAGCGCCCCTCCGCCGCAGTCGGTGGACGTCTCGCTGGCGGGCTCGAACACCGACTACACGGGCTCCTGTCCGCCGGACCGGTCCGCGGCGCCCACCTTCACGGTCACGCTCACCGTCGGCCGGCTCCCGGCGACGGTGACCTACCGCTGGGTGTCGAAGAACGGCTCGGTGAACGGCAACTGGAAGACGCTCTCCTTCCCCGCCGGTGGCGGGAAGACCCAGGAGGACAGGCGGTTCGTCACCACGCAGGACGACAGCGGGACGTTCCAGGACACCATCAGCGTGGAGGTCCGCGACCCCGTCGGGAAGACGTCCAACTCGGTCCCCTTCTCGCTGACCTGCGTGGCGGAGACCCCGACCGGCACCGACACCGGCGAGGCCTCCCCCACTGCGTCCCCGTGAGCGGGGATCAGGCCGCGCTGTTCAGGACCGGGAGATAGCCGCCGGACTGGCCGGCCGCGGTCGGGTGGTAGGACTCGCCGATGTTGAGCAGGTTGAGGCTGTGCAGCCACGCGCTGCCGGAGCACAGTTCGTGTCCGGTGAAGGTGGAGCGGACGTCGCCCCAGGCGAAGCCGTGGTTGGCGGCCCGCTTGGCGATCGCGGTGTCGAGGTAGTCGGCGGCGTCGTTGATGGCCTTCCGCTTGGTCTCGGAGAGGCCGAGGCAGGTGGTGCCGAGCTGGTAGAAGCGTGGGTAGCCGAGGACGACCACGTGGGCGTTGGGGGCCCGGCCGCTGATCGCCGAGTAGACGGAGTCGAGCTGGCCCGGGAGGGTCGAGTCGACGTAGGCCTTGGCGGTGTTGATGCGGGACAGGCAGGAGCTGTCGGACTGGAGCACACAGGTCGTCATGACGTCGGCGAAGCCGGCGTCGTTGCCTCCGATGCTGACGGAGACGAGCGCGGTGGCGGAGCTGAGCGGGGTCAGCTGGTTCGCCAGAACATCACCCGTACGAGCGCCTGAGCAGGCCGTGAACGCGAACGACGAGGGTGAGTGGGCGGCCGCCCAGAGGTAGGGGTAGGCCTTCGTGCTGCGCTTGCAGTCGCCGCTTGAACTGATGTAACTGCCCGCGCCGACACCCGAGGAATAGGAGTCACCGAGGGCCACATAGGGGCCTTCGGCGGCGTGGGCGGTGCCCGTCCCGGTGAGGACGGCGGCGAGGGCGAGGAGGAGCGAGCCGACGTACGCGGCAAATCGGGAACGTCTCATGGAACCTCCCTTTAGCAGGATCTCTGCCACATCTGTCGTAGCAAGCAGGTGCATCGACGGGAAGTGTCCATGCCAAAAGTGACGTTGATTTCGTGGACATGACAGGTTTGTTGACTCCTCCTCAACTCCCTTGTTCTGCCCGTGTAGATGACCCAGCCTTTACCTCGGCCCGGAGCGGAACGCGACGCTGGCGGCCACCGCCCTCGTCGGCGGGCTCACCGCCCTGCCCGCCGAGGCCGCCCCGGCCGAGGGCAAGGTCCTCGCCGCCGGCTCCCCCACGGCCGTCAAGGACAGCTACATCGTCACGCTCAAGAGGACCGCGGGCTTCAAGGCCTCGTCCGGCGAGGGCAATGAGCTCATCAAGGAGTACGGCGGGACCGTCGGGAAGACCTTCGGCTCCGCGCTCAACGGCTACACCGCCACGCTCTCCGCGACCGAGGCGAAGAGACTCGCCGCCGACCCGTCGGTGGCCGCCGTGGAGCAGAACCAGACCGTTCACCTGGCCGACACCACGCAGTCCAGCGCCCCGTGGGGCCTGGACCGCATCGACCAGGCCGCGCTCCCGCTCTCCGGCACCTACACCTACCCGGACACCGCGGGCAGCGGCGTCACGGCGTACGTCATAGACACCGGCGTCCGCATCACCCACACCCAGATCAGCGGACGCGCCTCCTACGGCTACGACGCGGTCGACGGCGACACCACCGCCTCCGACGGCAACGGCCACGGCACCCATGTGGCCACCACGATCGCGGGCTCCACCTACGGCGTCGCCAAGAAGGCGAAGATCGTGGCGGTGCGCGTGCTCGACAACGCCGGCTCCGGCACCACCGCGGGCGTCATCGCCGGCATCGACTGGGTGACCGACAACCACTCCGGTCCCTCGGTCGCCAACCTCTCGCTCGGCGGCGGCGCGTCCACCACCCTGGACACCGCCGTCAGGAACTCCATCGCGAGCGGCGTCACCTACGCCGTCGCGGCGGGCAACAGTAGCGCCAACGCCTCCTCGTACTCGCCCGCGCGCGTCACCGAGGCGATCACCGTCGGCGCCACCACCAGCACCGACGCCCGGGCCGGCTACTCCAACTACGGCTCGGTGCTCGACATCTTCGCCCCCGGCTCCTCCATCACGGCGGGCTGGTACACCAGCGACACCGCGACCAACACCATCTCCGGTACGTCGATGGCGACCCCGCACGTCGCGGGCGCCGCCGCGGTCTACCTCGCCGGCCACACCTCGGCCACCCCCGCCCAGGTCGCCACGGCCCTGGTGGGCGGCGCCACGTCCAACGCGGTCACCAGCCCGGGCACCGGCTCGCCCAACAAGCTCCTGAAGCTCGTCCCGTAGGACCTGCACACCCGTACGACGTCAACGCCCGTTCCCCGGAGGCGCTCTGCGTCTCCGGGGAACACCCATGTCCACGTACGTACCAGACGGCCTTGACGGCTCCCACGGCACTGCGCGACATTGAAGCCCGGCATCCGGCGCTTTCTGGGGGGAAACGTCGCCCATGCACACCACACGTACCGGGACATCCTCGACCGAGTCCGGCAGAGACCTGACGCCGCTGCTCGCGGGCGCCGCGACCGCGGTGGGGGGATTCGGCGCGCTGCTCGCGCTCTCCGGCTCCGACTCGCCGCTGCGTGCCCCGCTCACGCTCTTCTTCCTGCTCGCGGCACCCGCCGCCGGCATCGCCGCCGCCCTGCGCGGCTTCGATCCGTTCGCCCGGGTGCTGACCTCGCTGGCCGGCTCGGTCGTCCTCAACATGCTGGTGGCCCAGGGCATGCTGGCCACGCACCGCTGGTCGGCGCGCGGCGGCGTCATGGCGATGGCCGTGATCAGCGCCCTGATCCTCCTGCTGGTGCTGATGCGGCGCCGCCGTACGGCGAAGGGCCGGGGCCTCTGACGTGGACATCAGCGTGTACCGCCCCGGCGAGCTCAGCGCGGCCGACCGGGTGGCGTGGACCGCTCTGCAGTCCAAGGCCCATCTCCAGGGTTCGCCGGGACTCGCGAACCCGTTCCTGTCCCCCGAGTTCGCGCTCGCGGTGGGCCGGTGCAGGCGGGGGGTGCGGATCGCCGTCGTACGGGAGCGGGGCGAGCCCGCCGCGTTCTTCCCCTTCCAGAGGACGGCCACGGGTGTCGGCCGGGCCGTCGGCCTCGGCATCTCGGACGCCCAGGGAATGGTGCACCGACCCGGGTTCACCTGGGACGCGCGGGAGTTGCTGCGCGCCTGCGGGCTCGCCGTCTGGGAGTTCGATCATCTGGTGGAGGGCCAGGGGCCGTTCGAGGCCGGGGCCTCCGGCAGGTTCGCCTCCCCGGTGATGGACGTCGACCAGGGGTACGAGACATATCTGATCGGACTGCGGGAGCGCTCACCGAAGTTCGCCCGCACCACGCTCGCCAAGGAGCGCAAGCTGGCCCGCACCGCGAGCGGGGTGCGCTACGTCCACGACGAGCGGGACCCGGCCGCCCTGCGCACCCTGATGGGCTGGAAGTCCGCCCAGTACCGCAGGACCGGCCGCAGCGACCGCTTCGCGCACGAGTGGATCACCCGGCTGGTGGAGCAGCTGTTCCACACCCGCTCCGACCCGTTCGCCGGGATCCTCTCGGTGCTGTACGCCGACGGGAAGCCGGTCGCCGCCCACTTCGGGCTGCGCACCGAACGCGTTCTCGCCTGCTGGTTCCCGGCGTACGACCCGGAGTACGCGAAGTACTCCCCGGGCCTGATCCTGCATCTGCGCATGGCCGAGGCGGCCGCCGCCGACGGCATCGCCCACCTCGATCTGGGCCGGGGGCAGAAGGAGTACAAGGATTCCCTGAAGACACGGGAACTGACCGTGTCGGAGGGGTGGGTGACCCGCCGGCACCCGGTCGCGGTCGGACACCGCGTCCGCCGGGTTCCGGTGCGGGCACTGCGCAACGCCGTGGTGGCGCGGCCGGAGCTGTTCGAACCCGCCGACCGGCTGTTGAAGAAAGTGGGAAAGATCCGTTCCGGTGCGTCTGTAACGGTCAAACCAACAAAAACGTGAGGCCTCGTTCCAGGTCTTGCCATACAGGTCCAAACGTCAATACCGTCATACATCACACCCGCACCGTCCCGTCATCGAGCGGCTCTAGGGGAGGGCTCAAGGACCGCGACGGGGGGCGCGGGGCGCGGTAGGGGGGTGCCGTGCTCGGTGACCGCACTTGTGACCGAGTCGTGCCGCGCGACCGGCTGTCGTCTCTTGGAGAACAAGCACAGCACGACGGCGATCGGCCAGCTTTGCCAGCTCACCCGGCAGGTACGGAGATCTTTTCCGGCATGCCGTGAGTGAGAACCCCCCTTTCGAACCGGAGCAAAAAGCCGGACCGCCCAGGGGCGGGCGGTCCACCGGACGAGAGGGAACCAGACTCATGAGTTCAGTTCTGCGCCCGGCGACTGCGGGCCAGGATGTGCCGACAGCCAGCCAGTACCGGCCCATCTCCACTCACCTGGCCATCACGCCACCGGTGAGTGTCGTCATACCAGCCATGAACGAGGCGGAGAACCTTCCGTACGTCTTCAAGACCCTGCCCGACTGGATCCACGAAGTGGTCCTGGTGGACGGCAACTCCACGGACGACACCGTCGCGGTGGCCCGTGAGCTGTGGCCCGAGGTCAAGGTCGTGAAGCAGCACGGCAAGGGCAAGGGGGACGCCCTGATCACCGGGTTCGAGGCCTGCACCGGTGACATCGTCGTCATGATCGACGCGGACGGCTCCGCCGACGGCAACGAGATCGTCTCCTATGTGTCCGCCCTGGTCTCGGGCGCGGACTTCGCCAAGGGGTCCCGCTTCGCCAACGGCGGCGGCACCGACGACATGACCTTCATCCGCAAGCTCGGCAACTGGGCGCTGTGCACCATCGTCAACCGCAAGTTCGGCGCCCGCTACACGGATCTCTGCTACGGCTACAACGCCTTCTGGCGGCACTGCCTCGACAAGATCGACCTCGACTGCACGGGCTTCGAGGTGGAGACCCTGATGAACATCCGGGTCGTCAAGGCGGGGCTGAAGGTGCAGGAGATCCCGAGCTACGAGTACCTGCGCATCCACGGCGCCAGCAACCTGCGGGCGGTCCGGGACGGGCTCCGGGTGCTCAAGGTGATCCTCGGGGAGCGGTCCAACCGGCGTGCGCTGCGGCGCCGGGCCCACCACTCGCCGATGCTCGACTCACGCCGGGGAGAGGTGTCTTGAGCGGTCCCGACATCTCGGTCGTGATCTGCGTGTACACCGAGGACCGCTGGGAGGACATCCTCGCGGCGGTCGCCTCGGTGCGGACGCAGTCGTACCCGGCCCTGGAGACGCTGCTGGTCGTCGACCACAATCCGGTGCTCCTGGACCGGCTGACCAAGGAGTACAAGGACTTCCTGGAGAGCGGGGAGGTCCGCGTGTTCGCCAACGCGGGCCCCCGCGGCCTGTCCGCGGGCCGCAACACCGGGATCGCCGCCTCGCGCGGCGAGGTGATCGCCTTCCTGGACGACGACGCCGTCGCCGAGCGGGACTGGCTGCGGCACTTCGCCGCGGGATACGCCGATCCGCACGTCATGGCGGTCGGCGGCCGTACGGTGCCGATCTGGGCGTCCGGCCACCGCCCTGCCTGGTTCCCGGAGGAGTTCGACTGGGTGGTCGGCTGCACCTACAAGGGCATCCCGTCCGGCCTGGTCCGGGTGCGCAACGTCCTCGGCGGCAACGCCTCCTTCCGCCGCAGCGCCTTCGACGCGGCGGGCGGCTTCGCCACCGGTATCGGACGGGACGGCGACAAGCGTCCGCTGGGCTGCGAGGAGACGGAGCTGTGCATCCGGCTGAGCCGGGCCAGACCGGACGCGGTCCTGCTGATCGACGACCGGGCGGTGATCCACCACCGGGTGCCCGAGGCGCGCGAGCACTTCGGGTACTTCCGCACGCGCGCGTACGCGGAGGGCCTGTCCAAGGCGCTGGTGGCCCGAAGTGTGGGCGCGGACAAGGGACTTGAGTCGGAGCGCCGGTACGCCACCAGGGTGCTGCCGTCCGGTGTGGTGCGCGGGCTGCGGGACGCCGCGCTGGCCCGGCCGGGCGGCGCGGGCCGGGCGGGCGCGATCGTCGCCGGGGTGTTCACGGCGGCCGGCGGGTATGTCGTGGGCACGGTGCGGGCGCGGCGCGGAGGGGCCACGTTCTCGGTCGCGGAGATACAGGAGATACAGGGGGACAGAGATGGCTGAGCCGCCCGTTCCGATCCTCATGTACCACGCGGTCGCCGCCGACCCGAACGACGCCACCCGCGTGCTGTCGGTGTCCCCCGAGTCCTTCGCCCGGCAGATGGAACTCATCGGCGAGTTGGGGCTCACTCCGGTCAAGGCGGCCGAGCTCGCGGCCTGTTGGCGTGACGGCCGCCCGCTGCCCGGGCGGCCCGTCCTGATCACCTTCGACGACGGCTACGAGGGCGTCCACCGCCACGCCCTGCCCGTGCTCGCCAAGCACGGTTTCACGGCCACGGTGTT
Organism: Streptomyces sp. NPDC001668; assembly: GCF_042893155.1. Lineage (NCBI taxonomy): Bacteria > Bacillati > Actinomycetota > Actinomycetes > Kitasatosporales > Streptomycetaceae > Streptomyces > Streptomyces sp. NPDC001668. The sequence goes on along the minus strand of NZ_JBIAUQ010000008.1, from coordinate 89,013 downwards.
CGTCTCCACCGGCTGGATCAGGGGGCCGTACGACATGGGCGGCGGCCTGGACACCATGCTGGACTGGGACCAGGTGCGCGAACTGGCCGCGGCGGACGTCGAGATCGGCGGCCACACCCACACCCACCCGCAGCTGGACCAGCTCGACGACACCGCGCTGCGCCACGAGCTGATCCACTCCAGGGAGATCGTCACCGACGAGCTCGGCACCGCGCCGGCCTCGCTCGCCTACCCGTACGGCTACTCCAGCCGCCGGGTGCGCGAGGCGGTGCGCGAGACCGGGTACGGCCAGGCGCTCGCCGTGAACAACGGCCTCGCGCGGCGCCGCCAGGGGCCGTACGCGCTGACCCGGCTGACCGTGCGCCGCGCCACCACGGCCGAGGAGTTCGAGCGGCTCGTCCAGGGCCGGGCGATCGCCCGGGACTTCGCCAGGGACCGTGCCCTCACCAAGGGGTACGCGTTGGTCCGAAGAGCACGACAGGTCCGCCGGAAGGTCTCCCGTTCCCGTGTCTGACACGACGACCACGACCGAGCCCGAGTCGACCGCGGCGAAGGCGCCCGCGCAGCCGGGGCGCCGTCTTCGGCTGCCCGGACTGGGCAAGGGGCTGCCCGGACTGGGCAAGGGTGCGGGCGGCGGCAACCAGCTGTTCCGCAACGCCTACGCGCTGATGCTCAACACCGGTATCTCCGCGGTCCTTGGCCTCGGCTTCTGGCTGGCGGCCGCCCGCTACTACTCCGAGTCGGCGGTGGGCCAGGGCTCCGCCGCGATCGCCGCGATGAAACTCCTCGCGGGACTGACCGCGGTGACCCTGACCGGAGCGCTGGCCCGCTTCATCCCCGTCGCGGGCCGGGCCACCGGGCGTCTCATCGCCCGTACCTACATGGGCAGTTCGGTGCTCGTGGCGATCGCCGCGGCCGTCTTCCTGCTCACCCTGGACGCGTGGGGGCCGTCGTACCGGTTCCTGCACGGACCGGTGAACGGCCTCGGCTTCATCGCCGCCGTCGTCGCCTGGAACGTGCTCACGCTCCAGGACGGCGTGCTGACCGGGCTGCGCAGCGCGCTGTGGGTGCCGGTCGGCAACACCGTGTTCTCCGCGGTGAAGCTGGGGCTGCTGGTCGCGTTCGCGGTGGCGATCCCGACCGCCGGTGTCTTCGTGTCGTGGGTCGCGGCGATCGCCGTCTCCGTCCTTCCGCTGGGCTGGATGGTGTTCCGGCGCCTGGCGCCCCGCCATGTGAAGGCGACCGAGGAGCACGCGAAGCCGCCTTCCCTCAGGGAGATCGGGCGTTTCCTCGCGGGCGACTACACCGGCTCGCTGTTCTCGCTCGCCGTGGTCTATCTGGTCCCGGTGATCGTGGCCTCCCAGGTCAGCTCCCAGGACAACGCGTACTTCTACATCACGACGACGATCGGCGGCACCTGCAACCTGCTCGCCATCAACATGGGCGCCTCGCTGACCGTCGAGGGCTCGCACGACCCGTCACGCCTGGCCGCCAACACCCGTGCCGCGCTGAAGCGGATGGCACGGATCATGCTGCCGGTGGCCGGGATCCTGTTCTTCGGGGCGCCCTGGATCCTCGGTGTGTTCGGATCGGGCTACGCGGACGCGGCCACCCCGCTGCTGCGCTGGTTCGCCGTCGGCGCGGTGCTCCGGGTCGTCATGGAGACGTACTTCGCCGTGCTGCGCGCCCAGAGCCGCACCTCCGGACTTGCCTGGCTGCAGGGCCTGTTGTGCGTGCTGGTGCTCGGTCTGACGCTGCTGCTCCTGCCCCGTATGGGGCTGACCGGAGCGGGCGTCGCCGAGATCTCCTCGCTCGCGGTGATCGTCGCGATCGCCGCGCCCAGGCTGTACCGGACGGTCCGGCAGGCGTCGGCCGCCGAGGTCCCCGCGGACGCGGCCCCCGACGGTGACCTCGCCGACCTCGGGGCGCGTGAGGTACCGGCCGCCGGCCGCACCCGCCGCCCCGGCTGGGCGCTCGACCAGGACACCCTCGCGCTGGGCATCCACGTCGACTTCGACCACCAGGAACGCCGGCCCGACGTACGCCCCGGACCCGGTACCCCGCCCACCGGCACTCCGGTGCCGGGCGTGACACGCGACCGGCCGACCTGGGCCCTGCAGAAGCTGCCCGACCTCGGGCTGCCCGTGGAAGAGCGGGAGCCGGGGTCCGAGTCCTCCGTGGGGCCCTCCGAGCCCGAGGTGGACGCCCCGTTCGAGGTGGCCTTCGACGCGGGCAAGGAGATCGGCGTACCGGACGAGCCCGCCGTACCGGAGGAGATGCCGCTGCCCGCGGAGCCGCCGCGGCCGCCGTCCCTGCGGGAACGGCTGCAACCGACCTGGCTCGGGGTGTTCCTCGGCTGCCTGCTGGCCGTCGCGCTGCTCCTGTACTGGGTGCCGGCGCTCGGCCTGGGCGAGAGCGACCTGGACCGGATGGGCGGGCTCGGGCTGATCTCGGTCCTGCCGCTGCCCACACTGGCCGGCGCGGCCCTGCTGGTCGTGGTCTTCGCCTCGCTGCTCTGGCTGGGCCGCGAGCACAAGGCGCTGCTGCTGATCACGCTGGTGGCGACCGTGTTCTCGCTGCACGCGCTGCCCGCGGTGATCGAGGCCGAGCCGCGGTTCGCGACGGCCTGGCAGCACCTCGGGTTCATCGACTACATCGACCGGACCGGTTCCGCGGTGCCCGACCTGGACGCCCGCTGGAGCTGGCCGGGCTTCTTCGCGGTGGCCGCCTTCGTGGCGCGGGCCTGCGGGGTCACGGACTTCACCGAAGTCATCCGCTGGTGGCCGACGGCGATCCAACTCGCCTACCTGGTCCCGATGTTCCTGTTGGTACGGCACATGCGGGCGAGCTGGCGGGCCAAGTGGACCGGCATCTGGATCTTCGTGCTCAGCGGCTGGGTCGGCCAGGACTACTTCTCCCCGCAGGGCTTCACCTATCTGCTGTACCTGGTGTTCGTGGCGGTCCTGCTCGTCTGGTTCCGCGCCCCGCGCGTGATCTGGACGAAGCGGCGGCCCGGCGAGGCCGAGGTCGAACCCACGAACCGCCGCCAACGGGCCGTCCTGCTCGGGGTGGTGATCGGTCTGTTCGCGGCGAGCGTGCCCGCCCACCAGCTCACCCCGTTCGTGATGCTCGGCGTGCTGGCGGTGCTCGTCCTGATCGGCCGCAGCGAACTGCGCGGTCTGCCCGTGCTGTTCGCCGTCATGGTGGCCGCCTGGATCGGCTGGATGGCCGAGCCGTACTGGTCGGGACACTTCGACGACCTGTTCGGCGGGGTCGGCGGCGTCGGCGGCAACGTCTCCTCGTCGGTATCCGGCCGTATCGAGGGCGGCAGTTCGACCCACAAGCTGGTCCTGTACGTCCGCGTGCTGCTGGCCGGCGGGGTCATGGCGCTGGCCTGCTACGGCTGGTGGCGCCGCCGCGACCACAAGTACCGGGAAGCCGCCCTGCTCGTCCTGACCTTCGTGCCGTTCCTCGGCTTCGGCATGCAGTCGTACGGCGGTGAAATGGCCCTGCGGGTCTTCATGTTCGCCCTGCCGGGCGCGGGCCTGCTCGCCGCGCTGGCGCTCTTCCCGCGTACCGGGGTCACCGCGAAGGAGCGCGAGAAGGACCGGGTCAGTCTCGCCCCGGTGGCCGCGCTCATGGCGGGTCTGCTGCTCGTCGGCGGCTTCCTGGTGGCCCGGTGGGGCAACGAGCCGTTCGAGCGGATCCAGCCCGGCGAGGTCGCCGCCATGGACTACGTGTACGCCCACGACGACCCGACGGTCCGGCTGCTGTGGCTGTCCAACGACACGGTGAACAACGTGACGCCGGCGATGCCGTGGGGTGCGAGGGACATGGAGAAGGTGTCCTATGTGCCCACGCCGGCGCCGACCGACCCGGTGCTGGTGTCCGGGCTGGTCAAGGCGCTCAAGGACGCGGGCCCGAACTCGTATCTGATGGTCAACGTCAGCCAGGTCACGTATCTGCGCCTGGACGTGGGCTATTCGGGGACGTGGGAGCCGCGGCTGCTCGACAACCTCGACAGCCGCAAGGAGCTCAAGCGGGTCCTCACCAACGACGACGTGACCATGTACGCCCTGCGGGACCAGCCCGCCGGGAAGGTCCCGAAGGCCGACCCGGGACCGATCGGCCCGCAGGTGACCTGGACACCGTGGTCGGTGGTGGGGGCACTGGCCGCGCTGGCGCTGATCCTGCTGCTGTCGGCCCGAGAGGTGGTACGGGTCGCGGTACGGCCGAGTGTGCGGCAGCTGCGGTGGCTGCAGAGCACCTTCTGGTTCGCGCTGCCGCTGCTCGCGGTGTTCCTGGCGGCGTTGGTGCAGCGGTTCCTGACGATGAAGTGACGCCTTCGGAGGTTCTTTCGGAGGTTCTTTCGGAGGTTCTTTCGGAGGTCAAGTGGCTCAGCGGGTGAGCCACTTGACCTCGTACGCCTGCATGTCGAACCGCTTCCCGTCGACCTGCGCGCTGATCTTCCGGTTGAGGGTGTTGACCACCAGGACTGTTGTGCCGGTGGCGAGGACCCGGACGTTGGGCACGTCGTCGGCGGCGACGGAGACGTTCTCGTACGTGCTCCCGGGCTCGAAGGCCCTGCTGAAGCGGCTGACGAGGTCGAACATCGGCAGCTTTTGGCCTCCGCCGCTGCCGCTGGTCGGTGTCCACAGACAGCCCGCGCAGGCGGTGCCCTTCTCGTTCTCCGGGTTCCAGTAGAGGGCGGACGTGGTGCCGCCCCTGGCCAGCGCGATCATCCCGGCGGCCTGCACCGCGACCCGGCGGTCCTCGGACCAGCCCTCGCGTTCGTCCCTGCTGTCGGCGGGCTCGACGTAGTACTCGGCCCACCACAGCGGCAGGTTCCCGGTCCGCTGCCGCACCCACCGGCTCACCGCGGTGAACTTGTCGGTGGCCGCGAACTCGTTCGGCAGCATCTCGTCGTCGTTGGTGTAGCTGGAGCCGTCCACGACCACGAAGTCGGCGCCGGCCTTGTTCCTGTTCCAGTAGTCGAAGGCGTCGAGGATCCGCTGGTCCATCGCGCCCCAGGGGCCCTTGAAGGTCGCGGAGGCGTCCTCGGAGCGCGGGTCGACACTGTCCATCACGAGGTACGGACCGCCGACCATGATCTTGGGGTCGACCTTCTTCAGCGCCTGGTAGACCAGGTTGTAGAGCTGGGTGTAACCCTCGTAGTCCCAGCGGGCCCTGCCGTTGTTCCAGAAGCCCTTGAACTCGTTCCAGACGATGAAGTGCCGTACGTCGGGGTAGCGCTTGGCGACGGTCGCGGCGAGTGCCGCGTAGTCCTTGAAGTGGGCGGGGTCCGGCGCGGTCTCCAGCGCCGCCTTGCTCCAGTCGGTGTTGCCGACGCCTGCCTTGCCGCCCTTCATCCAGTCGGGCGCGCAGCACAGGGTGAGGACCGGTGTGGAGCCGGAGGCGCGGATGAAGTCGACGCGCCGGTCCAGGTCCTCGAAGTCGTAACGCCCCTTGACCGGCTCGGGGTTGTCGGCGCCCCAGCCCATGATGTGCTGGTTCTGCGGGAGCCCGCCGACGCCCTTGAGCTCCTGCCCGACCCGCTCGGTGGCCGCGGAGCTGCCCTCGTCGGCGCTGAACTGGGTGTGGGTGAACCCCCAGCCGACCTCCGGGGTGTCCGCGTCCGGCGTGGTCGTCGGAGTGCCGTGGACCCTGTCGCCGTTGCGCGAGGTGCCGTCGGTGCCCGCACCGCTGCCCGGCAGCGTGTTGAGGAGGGTCACGATCAGCGCCAGAGCCGCCGCGCCCACACCGAGCAGAGCGGTGAGCCGCCACCGCCGTGCCCCCGTGTACCACCCATGACGTCCCATCGAGGGCAACGGTATCCGCGAACACACCTGTGGGGGCAGATGCCGTAGATGCACAGCTCTGTAACAGGAGGTAGAGGACAGACCGGAAAGAGGGAACAGACGCGACACAAGCGACGCACCACAGAAACCGGGTGCGTCCGGGGGTCCCGTGCCGGATCATGGGCCGCATGTCTGCGAACCCACACGACGCGCTGCCGATCCGGCTCAACGTCGACGACAGCGACTCGCCGTCCGACGTCGTCGACGCGCTGTTCCTCGGCCGCTTCGCGACGGGCGAGCAGCCGTACTCCCACGCGGCCAACATCGACCGGGTCCGCACCGGCGCCACCCTGCTGCCTGCGGGCGCCCGGGTGCTGCGCGTCGCCCGCGACGACGACCGCAGTGCGACGCTCGCCGAGGGCGACGGCTGGACCCTGCTGATCTCCCGCTGGAACCGCGGCGCCGACGTCACCGTCACGGCGACCGACGCCGAGCTGGCCAAGAAGGTCCTCGACCAGGCCACCGACGGCGCGGCGGACGAGCCCGAACCGCAGCCGGAGAACGTGACGATGGGCTTCTGGTACGTCTCCCCCAGGCGCGGCCCGCACCGCACCACCCGGCAGATCTCCGCGGGCACCTGGGACGACGTCCGGGAGAACTACACGGCGCCGGTCGCGGAGGCTATGGACCGCCTGATGAAGACGACCCCCGAGGACATCGCGGGCCGCCTGCTGCTGCTCCACGGGCCGCCGGGCACCGGCAAGACCTCCGCCCTGCGCACACTGGCCCGCTCCTGGCGGGACTGGTGCCAGGTGGACTGCGTGCTGGACCCGGAGCGGCTGTTCAACGACGTCGGCTATCTGATGGACATCGCGATCGGCGAGGACGACTCGACGGGCAAGGGCCGTTGGCGGCTGCTGCTCCTGGAGGACTGCGACGAACTCATCCGCGGCGAGGCCAAGCACACCGCGGGCCAGGCCCTGTCGCGCCTGCTCAACCTGACAGACGGTCTGCTGGGCCAGGGCCGCAACGTCCTGGTCGGTGTCACGACCAACGAGGACCTGGAGCGCCTGCACCCCGCCGTGGTCCGCCCCGGCCGCTGTCTGGCCCGTATCGAGGTGGGCCCGCTCACCCGCCGGGAGGCGGTGGGCTGGCTCGGCACCGAGGAGGGCGTCGGCCGCGAGGGAGCCACCCTGGCGGAGCTGTACGCGCTGCGCCGGGGGACGTCTCCGACGTCGGTGCCGGAGCCGCGGCCCGGGCCGGACGCGGGGCTGTATCTGTAGTGCTTTGATGGGTGTATGACCCTGTTCGTCGGCACGTCGGGGTGGCAGTACAAGGACTGGCGGGGCGTCCTCTACCCCGACGGTGTCCCCGTGCGGCTCTGGCTGGAGGAGTACACGGCGCACTTCCCGACGGTCGAGATCAACAACGCCTTCTACCGGCTGCCGACCCGGGAGACCTTCGAGGCGTGGCGGAAGCGGGTGCCGGGGGACTTCGTGGTCGCGGTGAAGGCGAGCCGGTACCTCACCCACATCAAGCGGCTGAAGGACCCGCGGGAACCGGTGGACCGCCTGATGAGCCACGCGGAGGGACTGGGCGACCGTCTGGGCCCGGTGCTCCTCCAGCTCCCCCCGACCCTGCGCGCCGACACGGACCTGCTGGACGCCTGCCTGGCCTGCTTCCCCGCCTCGACCCGGGTCGCGGTCGAACCCCGCCACGAGTCCTGGTGGACACCCGAGACCCGCGAGGTCCTGGAGGCCCGCGGCGCGGCCCTGTGCTGGGCCGACGTCCGCGCCCGCCCGGTGAGCCCGCTGTGGCGTACCACCGACTGGGGGTACGTCCGCTTCCACCAGGGCCGGGCGCAGCCCTGGCCGCACTACGGCAGACGGTCCCTGGAGACCTGGGCCGAGCGGATCGGGACGACCTGGGCGGGGGGCGAGGACGTGTACGTGTACTTCAACAACGACCCGAACGGTGCCGCGGTACGGAACGCGAAAACCTTCGCCGCTCTTGCTCAGCCCGCCCCGTAGGCCGCCTCTTGCTCAGCCCCCCCGTAGGCCGCCCGCAGCGCGTCCCGTACGGCCGCCAGGGTGTCGTCCTCCGTCAGCCCGAGCCGCCGGGCCCGCTCCACGTACGCCTGCGCGGCGGACGCCGGCTCCTGTTCCGCCGCGGCGACGGCCATGCCGTTACGGCCCGGCGTCACGCTCCTCCCGCCCCGTAAACCGCCCGCAACGCATCCCGTACCGCCGCCAAGGCGTCGTCCTCCGTGACCCCCAGCCGCCTGGCGCGCTCCACATAGGCCTGAGCGGCGGACGCCAGCTCCCGTGCCGCGGCCCCGCCGGCGGCGGCCACGAACGTGCCGTTGCGCCCCCGCGTCTCGATCACCCCGTCGCCCTCCAGCACCCGGTACGCCTTGGCGACGGTGTTGGCGGCGAGCCCGAGCGACTCGGCGAGCCCCCGCACGGTCGGCAGCCGGTACCCGACCGGCAGCACCCCCGCCCGCGCCTGCTCGGAGATCTGCACCCGCACCTGCTCGTACGGCGGTGCGCTGTCATCGATGTGGATCTTCAAGGTCACGAGCCGATTGTCCCGCACCCACCGGAAAATGAGAGGCACCCGGGCAGGCCTCCCCCGTAACGTGCGCCTTCATGACTGTGATCGTGCGTGACCTTCGCCCCCAGGACCCGGCCGACGTCGAGAGCTTCGCCCATGCGCGCCATCGGGCCCTTCCCTTCGCGCTGTGGACCCCGGCCGGCGTGCTGCACCGCCTCCTCCACACCCACCCGGACGCGCACTACCGCTCCCTCGTGGCCGAGGAGGACGGCGAGGTGATCGGCACGGCCCAGATCGGCCTCGCCCATGACAGCCCGGAGCCGGGCCAGGGCTACCACAACATCTACGTACGCCCGGACCGCGTCCGGCGCGGCGCCGGCGCCCTCCTCGTCCGCACCGCCGAGGAGCACCTGGCGGCGCACGGGGCGACCAAGCTGTTCTCCTGGGTCCTGGACGAGCCGCAGAACCGTGTCTTCGCCGAGCGGCACGGCTATCGCCCCAGCCGCTCCGCGCACTTCCTGCGCCTGGACCTGGCGAACACCGCACTGCCCCCGCTCCAGACCCCTCCCCCGGGTGTCGAACTGCGCACCGCCGCCGACTTCGCGGACGACCCACTGCCCTTCTTCCGGCTGGACGCGGAGACCGCGGGGGACGAACCGAGCGACGTGGGCACCGAGCTCACGGACTACAAGGCGTGGCTCGAGGAGAACTGGAAGCACCCTCTCCTCGACCACGCCCTGACCACGATCGCCCTCGTCGACGGCCGCCCGGCCGCCTTCAGCGCCGCCCACACCGACGGGGCCGGCCGCTACGCCACCGCCATGACCGGCACCGCCCGCGCCTTCCGCGGCCGCGGTCTCGCCAAGCTCGCCAAGAACGCCTCCCTGCACCGCGCCCGCGCCGCCGGCTGCACGGAGGCCCTCACCGGCAACGACGCCGCCAACGAACCCATGCTCGCGATCAACAAGTGGTTCGGATACGAGATCTGCGCCACGGAGGTACGCCATGTCCGCGAACTCACCTGAGCCGAAGCCCTTCCTGGACGTGGTCCTGCTCAAGGCGGGCCGCACGAAGATCCGTTACCCGGCCGAGCTCCTCACCGACGACGGCACCCGCGTCACGGTCCGCGCCCGCTGGGCCGGGGAGGGCGTCCGCGACTTCGGCTTCGTCCGCTTCGAGCCCGGCGACGTCTTCACCGAGCACTACTGGCGCGACCGCTGGTACGCCGTCAAGGAGGTCCGCTCCTCGGACGGCACCCTGAAGGGCTGGTACTGCGACATCACCCGCCCGGCGACTCTCGACGGCACGGAGTTGGCCGTCGAGGACCTGGACCTCGACCTGTGGGTCTCGGCGGACGGCACGGAAGTGCTGCGCCTGGACGAGGACGAGTTCGAGGAGAGCGGTCTGAGGGAGAGGGACCCCGAGGCGGCGTCAGCGGCATGGGCGGCTCTGAACGAACTGGAGCAGCTGACCCACCCCACGGGCGCGGGCCGCTTCCCACCCCTCTAGCCGCCCGTCACCACCACCGCATACCGCTCGTCGTCCACGTCCTTCCCCCACAACAGGGAGTCCCCCGACAACCGCTCCACCCGCACACGACCACCGAGCGGCTCCGCCAACCCGCTCACCACCTCGGCCGGTATCCCGACCGCCCCCCACACCCCCTCCACCAGCACCAGCCGCCCGCCCGGCCGCAACAACCCCCACCACCGCCGCAGCGCCCGCCCGGGATCCGGCAGCGCCCACAGCACATGCCGTACCAGGACGACATCGAACCGCTGCTCCCCGACCGGCGGTACCGCGGCGTCACCGACCAGGAACACCGCGTCACGCCCGGCGAGCTTCGCGCGGGCCAGCTCCACCATGGCGGGGGAAAGATCCACCCCGGTCACCCGGTGTCCCTGCTCGGCCGCGAGGAGCGACAGGCTTCCGGTCCCGCACCCGAGGTCGAGGACGTCGGACGCTCTCTCCGGCAGCCACCCCCGCAACCGCTCGGCCCAGGCTTCCCGCACGTCGGGGTCGCGCAACCCGTGGTCCGCCTCCTCGTCGAAGGACGCCGCCTCGGCGTCCCAGTCCACGTCCGACGCCCCGCCCCTGCTGTCACCGTTCTCCGTCATGCACCCAAGAGTGACACCCGCCACTGACACTCGAATCGTGACAGCCGCCACTGACAGACCAGTGACCGATGAGGAACTCTCCCCCAAAGGGTCTACCTCCGTGAAATCGCGGAACACGGTAGGCACTGAAGGAGGCAGCCATGCGCCGTACCACCGTGCAGAAGCCCCTGAAGAGGACTGACGCGCGCCGGATCCGCGAGGAGGCCGACGAGCGCCCGGCGGGACGACCCGAGGTCCGCAAGGACATCGCGCGGACCTGGTGGCCCGACGGCTGACGGTGGCAGGCATGCTCCGTGTCAGACCAGTCGCTTGCGGTAGTGGACGCGGTCGTAGGGCCCGTCCACTCGCCGATCCACGACCTCATAACCGAACTTCGGATAGATCTCCTGGTTCTCCCACATCATCGCGTTCGTGAAGAGCCTGACCTCGGGCAGCCCCAGCGCCCGCGCGCGTGCCTCGACGAACCGGAGCAGCCGTCCGCCCACGCCCTGTCTCTGGGCATCGGGCCGGACGGCGATGTTGTCGAGGTACAGATGGTCCGGGTACTCCTCGACCACCACGAGCCCGACCACGGGGTCGCCCGTGACGAACACCTGCCCCGCGGCCACGTTCGCCGCGTGGTCCCGCTCCATGGGCCGTGGCACCCGTCCGATGCGCTCGATGTAGTGCTCGTACGCCGCGTCGGTCACGGCCTTCACGGCGGGCACGTCGCCCGCGTCGGCGGGCCGGATCTCCTCGTTCGTCATGCGCGCACGCTATCTACCTGATCTCCGTCTCAGCGCTCCCTTAAGAGGGCCATAAAGATCGCCACCGACCGTCACAGGCTGGGGATTTCAGGGTTTCTTTGATCCGGCACCCATCAGTACCGGTTCCGAGGAGATCCCCCATGCCCGCACACCGCACCCGCGTCGGCGCACGGCTCGATCGGCGACCCGGTCAGCCGGGTCCCGCAGTGCTCCGCGGAGGGGCTGGACCTGGCCCGCGCTGACTGGCCGGCGACGAGCGTGCGACCAAGCCGGGCTACGACCCGACGCAGTCGGCACGCCCCCGGAGCGCTCCGGGAGCCGCGGTGGGCGGCACGGCCGTTGACGACATGAACTCCGGGGCCTGACCGGCGGCTCAGGTCGGACAGGCCCCGGCATCGGTCAGTTGAAGGCCGACGCGCAGGTGGTGGGGGTGGCGTGGGTGGGGTCGAGGGCGTTGGCCACCTCGTGGAAGGCGATCCGGTCGAACAGCCCGATGGCCACATGCTCGGAGAGGTCGAGCGGACACAGGTCCTGGAGCAGGACGTTGTGGACGCCGGACCCGCTGAGGAACTGGCTCCGGTACGGCGTGACGACCTCGTCGTACTTGGTGGCGAGGACCGTGTACTTGACGCCGGGGACGGTGTCGCCGCCCTCATTGAGCTTGGTGAGGAAGGGCGAGCCGACGACCTGGTCGGCGAGGGCGGGGGTGTTGGTGGTGAGCAGGTCCTGGATGCCCGGGAAGTACGGCAGCAGGTTGGTGATGCCGGACAGGGTGGTGCCGTGGTTGTCGGGGGCGATGCCGACGAGGGCGTTCACCTTGGCGGCCCCGCCGAGGAACCTGAGGTAGTAGCGGGGCATCAGGCCGCCCTGCGAGTGTCCGACGAGGTCGGTCTCGGGCGCGCCGGTGGCGGCGAGCACCTTGTCGACGAAGGTCTTCAGCTGCTCCGCCGACTTGTCGATGGGGCCGAGGCCGTGGAAGAGGGGGACGCCGGAGAGCTGGCCGTAGTCGAAGGAGAAGACGCAGTAGTCGCGGTTCTCCAGGTAGGGGGCGAGGGCCAGCCAGTTGTCGACGGAGTTGGCGAAGGTTCCGTGGACGAGGACGACGGGGCGGGGGTGGGCGGCGGAGGGCTTGCAGGAGTAGTCGTTCCAGCCGCTGCTCGGGGCGTCTGCCGCCTGGGCGGCTCCGGCGGCGGGGACGACGGCGACCGCGGCGGTCAGAAGCAGGGCGGCGAGGGGTCTGAGCAGTCGTTTCCAGGGCAGCATCGGGTGATCTCCTTGCGGCTCAAGGGAGTTGCGATGGCCTTACGCCCTGTGACCCGGATCACGAGGATGCTGTTCAATTCGAAAGTTACGGACGGGTAGTGCACTTGTGAAGTTACGCGTCAGTAAAAACTTCCAGTGGTAACCACGTCGGGTGCACCCATTGATGAACCGTCACCAGGCAGGCCTGATGGGACCATAGGGAGCAATCCGCCCCAATCGCTCGCGCAACGCGCGCACTTCACTCTCACCGAGTACGTCGACCCACGCCCGCACGGCCTCCGCGGCGGCCTCCTCCGCCGCCCGGGTGCAGGCCCAGCCCCGCTCGGTCAGCACGACGAGCCGGGCCCGCGCGTCCCCGGGATGCGGCCGCCGCTCGGCGTATCCCTTGCGCACGATCTCCTCGACCAGCTGACTGGCGGCCTGCTTGGTCACCCCGAGATGGGCGGCCAGCTCGGTGACCGTGGCCCCGTCCGGCGCGAGCCGTGTGAACGCGAAGCCCCAGGCGGGCCGCGCCTCGAACCCTCGGGCGACGACCCCGTCGTTGATGCGCTGGGTCAGATCGCCGGCGGCGGCGAGCAGGACGGCGGACAGGGCGAGGGCTTCGGAGTTCTGCACCCAGGCATTGAAACACCCTTGACGAATTGGTCAAGCAGCTTGACCATGGAGTCATATAGTCAAGCTGCTTGACCATTTCTCGCTTGACCATTCTCACGGAGGTCCCGCATGCCCGTAGTCCGCTCGTCCGAAGCCGTCACCCATGAGATCCACGGCGCCCGTTTCGTCTCGTACGCCACTCCCCTCAGCGGCGCCAAGGAGCTCTGCGCCTGGCGCGGCGAGATCCCCGCGGGGACGAAGGCGCCGGCGCACACCGTGAGCCGCGAGGAGATCTTCCATCTGCTCATCGGCGAGCTCCTGATCACCCTCGACGGCGACAGCCACCGGATCACCGCGGGCGACACGGTGATCGTCACCCCCGGGGTGACCTTCGCCGTCGAGAACCCGACCGATCACACCGCCCTCACCTGGGTCACCACCTCCATCGGCCTGGAGGCGACACTGGCGGACGGCACCCGCATCACCCCGCCGTGGGCCAACTGACCGTTTCCGCGGACCGAGCGAACGTGAGTCCGCTCAACTGCGCGCCCCGAACGGTCCTGGTCCAGCCCACCCGCGGGGTACTCGCCGGGGTGACGACGCGCGTCCGGTGCGCGGTCCGGGCCCAGGCAGACCCTCGCGGACGGAGGCGCTGACCGGCACAGTCCTCCGCGACCCGGGCCAGGCGGGTGAGGCCGGAGGCGAGGTGGCCCGCCCCGAGACCTCGCGCACCCTCCTCGGCGACCAGGTGCGACCTCTACACGCTCTACGCGCTCTACGCGCTCTACGCGCTCTACGCGGCCAGCGTCCCCGGCAGTACCGCGAGCGGTCCGAACCGGGCCCGGGCGCGGTCCGCGGCCTCCTCGATGCGGCGGAGCTTGTCGTCGGTGGGGTCGAAGGTGAGCTGGTGGGAGGCCTGCTCGGCGGGGTCGAGGCCCTCGGCGCGCAGGGCGATGCAGCGGACCCGGGCGCGCTGGAGCCCGAGCGCCTCGTACATGCCGTAGGCCGCCCTGGTCAGGGCCGCCGAGTGGGCCGTCGGTTCGCCGAGGGTGCGGCTGCGGGTGGTCGCGGTGCGGTCGGCGTAGCGGACGGTGAGGGTCAGGGTGCGGCAGACCTTGTCGAGGGCGCGCAGCCGGGAGCCCAGTTCCTCGGCGGCGGAGAGCAGGGCGCGGCGGTGCCGGTCGGGGTCCAACTCGTCGCGGGTGAAGGGGCGTTCGGTGGCGAGGGAGCGGGAGACGCCGTTCGGGACGACCCGGCCGCGGTCCACGCCGTTCGCCTTCTCGTGCAGTTCGCGGCCGGCCTTGGCGCCGACCAGGCGCTGGAGTGTGGACAGGGGGGCGGCGGCGACCCGGCCCAGGGTGTCGAGGCCGTACTCGCACAGGGTGCGGGCGGTCGCGGTGCCGACGCCGGGGAGCGCGGCGACGGGCCGGTCGGCGAGGAAGTCCGTGACCATGGACTCGGGGACCGCGCAGGTCAGCCCCGGGCGGGCGTCCTTCAGCGCCATGCGGGCCAGCATCGGCCCGGGCCCGGCGCCGATCGCGCAGTCGACGCCGTGCAGGGCGAGGGCGCGGACCCGGATCACCGAGGCCAGTTCGACGGCGTCCCGCTTGAAGTAGCGTTCGGCGCCCCGCAGATCGGCCAGCGCCCGGTCGGGTGGCAGCGCCTCGACGACCGGTGTGAACTCCTCCAGGAGGCCGAGCAGTTCGGGCAGGGCCGCCTCCCGCGTCGGCGGCAGCTGGAAACGTACGCAGAGGATGGTCATCCCGCACTCCCCGGACTCTGGTGCCACAACTTCCGTACCTGTGATGCCTCTTGACCCGCCGGTCGCAGATCGGCCCACGGATGCAGTTCGTATCCCGTCGGCATGTGGATTCGCCTGCCGCCGGTCGGATCGCCGGTCGGACCCCCGGCCGCGTCACCGGCCGCGTCACCGACCGCGTCACCGGCCCCGTCACCGGCCCGCCCCGGCAAGGGCTCTGCCAGCCGTGCCGCCACCGCGTCGAGGCCTTCGCCGTCCCGCAGTTCGACCAGTTCGGCGAGGTTCCAGGCGGCCGCGCCCACCACGCTGAGGCTGCGCGGGCCGCGCCGCTGCACCACCCCGCGCACCAGGAGCAGCCAGGAGTGGAAGACGGTGTGCGCGCAGGCGTCGTGGGAGTCGTCGAAGAAGGCGAGGTCGACCAGGCCCGTGCCGTCGTCCAGGGTGGAGAAGATGACCCGCTTGCCGGACCGGATGGGCGGTGTCTGGGTGGCCGCCTTGGCGCCCGCGACCAGCACGGCCTCGCCGTGCCGCGCCTCCCGCAGCCGCCGCGCGCTGACCACGCCCAACTCCGCCAGGAACTCCCGGTGGTCGTCCATCAGGTTGCGTGAGACGTCCATCGACAGCACCCCCAGCTCGGCGCTGAGCCGCTCCACGGAGGACAGGTCCGGCAGCCCGGCCGGGGCGGTCTTGCGCCCACCGGACAAGGGGAGTTGGCCCCCGCGGCCGGCGCGGGCGCCCCGGTGCAGCTCGGTCAGGTGCAGTTGCAGATCACGCCGGTTGGCGCCGAACGCGTCCAAGGCGCCGACCTGGGCCAGCCGCCCGGCCACCGGCCGGCTCGGACGCGCCCGCTCCCAGAAGTCCAGGAGCGAGGCGTACGGCTGCCCCTGGGCGATCCGCGCCGCCTCGGCCTCGCTGATGCCGTGCACGTCGGAGAGGGCCAGTCGCAGTCCCCACACCGAAGGTGATTCAGACACCAGTTCGATCCGATGTGCGACCCCCGACTTGTTCACGTCCAACGGCAGGATCGGCACCCCGCGCCGCCGCGCGTCCGCCAGCAGCAGCCGCTTCGGATACATCCCGGGGTCGTGCGTGAGCAGCCCGGCGTAGAAGGCGGCCGGATGGTGCGCCTTCAGCCACGCCGACTGGTACGTCGGTACGGCGAACGCGACCGCGTGCGCCTTGCAGAAGCCGTACGACCCGAAGGCCTCGACGATCTCCCAGGTCCGCTGAATCGTTTCCGCGCTGTAGCCGTTCGCCGCCGCGTGCTGCGCGAACCAGAACCGGATGCGCCCCTGCGACTCCGGGTCGGACAGCCCGCGCCGCACCCGGTCCGCCTCGCCGCGCCCGCACCCGGTCATGATGTCGACGATGTCGATGATCTGCTCGTGGAAGACGACGACCCCGTACGTCTCCCGCAGCGGCGGCTCCAGATCCGGGTGCGGATACCGGACGGGCGCCCGCCCGTGCCGTGCCTCGATGAACGGCCGCACCATGTCGGCGGCGACCGGTCCCGGCCGGAAGAGCGAGATGTCGACGACGAGGTCGTGGAAGGTGGCCGGCTGGAGCCGCCCCACCAGATCCCGCTGCCCCGGCGACTCGATCTGGAAGCACCCGAGCGTCTCGGTGGACCGGATGAGCCGATACGTCGCCGGGTCGCCCGGCGGTACGGCGTCCAGGTCGACCCGCTCCCCCGTCGCCCGCTCCACCTCCGCGACCGCGTGCGCCATCGCCGACTGCATCCGCACACCCAGTACATCGAGCTTGAGCAGTCCGAGGTCCTCGACGTCCTCCTTGTCGAACTGCGACATGGGCAGCCCCTCACCACTGGTCGGCACGACCGGCGTACGGCGCAGCAGGGACGCGTCGGAGAGCAGCACCCCGCACGGGTGCATGGCGATCCCCCGGGGAAGCGCGTCGAGGGCCTCGACCAGCTCCCACATCCGGCCGTACCGCGCCCCTTCACGCCGGAACTCCTCCGCGAGCGCCTTGAGTTCGGGCAGTTCCTCCAGCGCCGCGCGGGCGTCCCGGGCCCGGATGTGCGGGAAGGACTTGGCGATGCGGTCGATGTCGGCGGGGTCCATGGACAGGGCCGCCCCCACGTCCCGGATCGCGTGCCGCACCCGGTACGTCTCCGGCATCGAGACGGTGGCGACCCGTTCGGTCCCGAACCGCCCGATGATCGCCCGGTAGACCTCGATGCGGCGCGCGGACTCCACGTCGATGTCGATGTCGGGCAGCACGAGCCGCCGCGTGGACAGGAACCGCTCCATCAGCAGCCCGTGCTCGACGGGGTCGGCGTGGGCGATGCCGAGGAGGTGGTTGACGAGTGAGCCCGCGCCGGAGCCCCGGGCGGCCACCCTGATGCCCATGTCCCGTACGTCGTCCACTACTTGAGCGACCGTCAGGAAGTAGGAGGCGAAGCCGTGGTGGGCGATGATGTCCAGTTCCTCGTGCATCCGCTCCCAGTAGGCGCGCCTGCCCGCGTATCCCTTCAGCACCATCCCGGCCGCCGCCCGTGAGGCCAGCGCCCGCTGGGCGGTGCGCCGGCCCGCGCCGACGAGATGCGGTTCGGGGAAGTGGACGGTGCCGATCCCGAGGTCGTCCTCGGGGTCGACCAGGCACTCGGCGGCCGTCGCCCGCGTCTGTTCCAGCAGCCGGTACGCGGTCTCGCGCCGGAAGCCCGCGGCCTCCACGATCCGCTCGGCGGCGGCCAGCATGGCGTCCGCGTCCTTGAGCCAGGCCTCACCGGAGTCCAGTTCCTTGACGGCGCCGACGGGGACGAGGCGGCGGGCGGAGTCCAGGATGTCGGCGACCGGGCCCTGGCCGGCGTCGGCGTACCGCACGGCGTTGCTGAGCACGGGCCGGATCCGCTGTTCGGCGGCGAATCCGACGGTACGGGCGGCCAGCCGCAGGGAGCCGGGCCCGGTGCCCTCGCGCCCGTGCCAGACGGTTTCGAGGCGCAGGGCGTCGCCGTAGGTCTCCCGCCAGGGGACGAGGAGCCGGGCGGCCCGGTCGGGGCGGCCGGCGGCAAGGGCACGGCCGACATCGGAGGCGGGTCCGAGTAGCACGGTCAGCCCGTCCCCCCGGTTCTCGGCCCGGGGCACCAGGGGCGTGCCCCCCTCCCCCTTGTCGGCGTGTGCCGCCGTGACGAGCCGGCACAGGTCGGCCCAGCCGCGGGCGCCGTCCCGGGCGAGGAAGGTGACCCGGGGAGCCGACTCGTCGACGAAGGCGCCGCCGCGCACCGGAGCACGGCGCCGCTCCTGCCGTACGGGCTCGGCCTCCGCCACGGCCAGCTCCACCCCGAACAACGGCCGCACCCCCGCCTTCGCGCAGGCCTTGGCGAACCGGACCGTACCCGCGAGGGTGTCGCGGTCGGTGAGGGCGAGGGCGTCCATCCCCCGCTCGGAGGCGCGCTCGGCGAGGCGCTCCGGGTGGGAGGCGCCGTAGCGCAGGGAGAACCCGGAGACGGTGTGCAGATGAGTGAAGCCAGGCATCCGCACCTCCCACTCTCGAACATCAGTTCCCTATCGCCTCACCTCCACCATAGACCAAAAACCGAACATGCGTACGACCGTGTGCGAGCAGCCCCCCACCTGCGAAAACGACCTTTCGGACCCCACACGAGACGCCCACACGAGACGCCCACCCGAGACACACAAAGCGGAAGCCCCGCCCCACCCCTGCGCGCAAGGGGGGACGGGACTCCACGCACCACCGGGCGACCGTCAGCCGATCGACGTACCCGTCGCCGACAGCGCCTCCGTCACCGGCTGGAAGAACGTCTCCCCGCCGGAGGTGCAGTCACCGCTGCCACCGGACGTCAGCCCGATCGCGCTGCTCCCGGAGAACAGCGAGCCGCCGCTGTCCCCCGGCTCCGCGCACACATCGGTCTGGATCAGCCCGTTCACGATGTCGCCGTTGCCGTAGTTCACCGTCGCGTCCAGGCCGGTGACCTTCCCGGAGTGCACCTGGGTCGTGGACCCGCTGCGCGTCACCGACTGGCCGACCGTCGCCGACGCCGCTCCGGTGATCGCCTGCGCGGAGCCGTTGTAGAGGTCCACCTCGCTGGGGTGGTCGACGCCGGCCGTGTACTTCACCAGCCCGTAGTCGTTGCCCGGGAAGCTGGACGCCGCGTTGGTGCCGATCTTGTTCCCGCTCGCGTCCGACCAGGTCGAGATCGCCTCGGTGCAGTGCCCCGCGGTCAGGAAGTACGGCTCGCCGCCCTTGACCACGTTGAACCCGAGCGAGCACCGTCCGCCGGACCCGCTGATCGCGTCGCCGCCCGCGACGAAGGGCTTGAACTCCCCCTTCGTACGCTGGAGTTCGGCCACCTGACCCAGCCCGTCGACCACCTTGGTGAGCTTGGCCCACTCGGCGGCGGAGACCGTGCGGTCGGCGGTGACGACGACCTTGTTGGTCGTCGGGTCGGTCACCCAGGAGGTCCCCGGAACGGCCGCTTCGTCGGCGAGCGCCGTACGCGCGCTCCTCAGTTCGGCAAGGGAGTTCGAGACGACTCTCGCCGAGGCCCCGGCCGCCTTCACGGTCCGCGCCGCGTCCTCGTCGAGCACGTTCACCACGAGACTCCTGGTCTTCGCGTCGTAGAACGTCCCCGCCGCGTCCGCGCCGAGTTCCGCCCCGAGCGTGGAGGCGAGCTTTCCGGCCGCGACGGCCGAGAGGGTCTTGACGTCGGGCGAGGCCGGCGTCTCGCTGGCGTTCGCAGTCTGCAAGGTGACTCCCGCGGCGACCAGTGCGGCAATGCCCGCACCCGTCACGGCGATCCGCCGCCCGGGTATGCGTCGGTGCTTCAACTCGCGTCCTCCTGTGGGGGGTCGGCCTGGGAGATTGTGGGGATCTCGGGGCCGGAAGGCTGGTTGACGAGGCCTTACTCTTCCGAACCCCACAGGGAGCGCACAAGGGTGACTTCCGGACGCGCGTAGAACGCGGTTGCGCGCCCCCACCATTTTTGACAGAGCACGGTCACCCCAGGCCGTTCACACCGCAAACGCTACGAGCGAGTAACACCTCATCAGCCCGCGAGGTCTAGTCCTGTCTTGAATTCGACCCTTCCGGATCCGGATCCGGCCGGGGCTCAAGAGACGGACGTTGCTCCTGCACTGGTTGCTGAACAGCGGCAGGCGCGGCTCCCACCCCCTGCTGCGCCTTCTCCAGGAACCGCAGCAGCTCGACGGGGAACGGCAGCACCAGCGTCGAGTTCTTCTCCGCCGCCACCGCCACCACCGTCTGCAGCAGCCGCAGTTGCAGCGCGGCCGGCTGCTCGGACATCTCCTTGGCCGCCTCGGCCAGCTTCTTCGACGCCTGGAGCTCCGCGTCCGCGTTGATGACCCGCGCCCGCCGCTCCCGGTCCGCCTCGGCCTGCCGGGCCATGGACCGCTTCATGGTCTCGGGCAGGGAGACGTCCTTGATCTCGACCCGGTCGATCGTGACGCCCCACTCCACCGCGGGGCTGTCGATCATCAACTCCAGTCCCTGGTTGAGCTTTTCGCGGTTGGACAGCAGATCGTCCAGCTCGCTCTTGCCGATGATCGACCGCAGCGAGGTCTGCGCCATCTGCGCGACCGCGAACCGGTAGTCCTCGACCCGGACGACCGCCTCGGCCGGTGAGGTCACCTTGAAGTAGACGACGGCGTCCACCCGCACCGTGACGTTGTCCCGGGTGATGCCCTCCTGCCCCGGCACCGGCATGGTCACGATCTGCATGTTGACCTTCCGGAGCTTGTCGACGACCGGGACGATCATCGTGAACCCCGGCCCGCGCACCTCCGGCCGGAGCTTTCCGAGGCGGAAGACCACGCCCCGTTCGTACTGCTTGACGACCCGCGCGGCCGCCATCACGTACACCGCTCCGGCGGACACGAGCGTCACGCCCGCCGCCACCAGCTCCTCGACCATCGCGACCCCCAGGGTCCGAACCAGGCGCTCAAGGTGTGTACTTCGACGGTAACTCCGCTGTGTACACAAAGGGAGACGGAGGACACGGGTGGTCCACGGCATCAGGACGCGAGACGGCCGCCGGCTGACGGTCGAGGAGTACGGCGACCCGGACGGCACGCCGGTGGTACTGCTGCACGCCACCCCGGGCTGCCGCTTCGGCGTCGTACCCCCGGAGGTCGTGGCCGCGCACCCGCACATCCGGTTCATCGCCTACGACCGCCCCGGCTACGGCGACTCCGACCGGCTCCCGGGCCGCCGGGTGGCCGACGCCGCCCGGGACGTGGCGGAGCTGGCCGGCGCCCTCGGGCTCGGCCGTTTCTCGGTGCTCGGCCACGCCGGCGGCGGACCGCACGCCCTGGCCTGCGCCGCGCTGCTGCCCACCCGGGTGCGGCGGGCGGCGGTGCTGGCGTCACCCGCGCCCCCGGACGCCAGGGACCTGAGCTGGTTCGACGGCATGGCCGCGTCCCACGTCGAGGAGTTCACCCGGGCGCTCACCGACCCGCTCGCCTTCGCCGAGCGCCTCGCCGCCCGCGCGGCCGACATCCGCCGCGACCCCGCGCAGCTGCTGGTCTCATTGCGCGACGGGCTCACCGACTCCGACCGGCGGATCGTGTCCACCCCGGCGGTCGGCGAGCCGCTGCTGCGCGGCTACCGGGAGGCGGTGCGGGGTTCGTCGTACGGCTGGCTGGACGACGACCTCGCGCTGCTCAGCAACTGGGGCTTCGACCCGGCGGCCGTCACCCGGCCCGTCCTGCTGTGGCACGGCGACCAGGACCGGTTCTCCCCGGTCGGCCACTTCACGTGGCTGGCGGACCGCATCCCCCGGGTCCGCCCCGTCCTCCAGCGGGACACCGGGCATTTCGGAGCTCTGGAAGCCCTGCCGGCCGTACTGGACTGGCTGTGCGCCGGCCCGGGACCGGCCGCGCCCTGACCGCGATGAGCCCCCGTACGACGGACGCGTACGAGGGCTCACCAGGTGCCGGCCGCTGCACAGGCCGGTGCGGTTCTAGAAGACGCTCACGCCGTACGCGCTCAGCGCCTCGGTGACCGGCTGGAAGAAGGTCGTGCCGCCGGAGGAGCAGTTGCCGCTGCCGCCGGAGGTCAGACCGTAGGCGACACCGCCGTTGGAGTAGAGCGGGCCGCCGGAGTCGCCGGGCTCGGCGCAGACCGTGGTCTGGATCAGGCCGTAGACAATGTCGCCGCCGCCGTAGTTGACGGTCGCGTTCAGTGCGGTGACCCGGCCGCTGTGGATGCCGGTGGTGGAACCGCGGCGGTAGACCGTGGTGTTCACGGACGGGGTGGCGGCGCTGGTGATGTCGACGCTGCCGACGGTGCCGGAGATCGACGAGACCGGGTAGCTCGACGAGTACTTGACGAGGCCGTAGTCGTTCGTCGGGAAGCTGGACCCCGCCGTCGAGCCGAGGGTGGTCGTGTGGCCCGAGTTCGACCACCAGGTGCCCGCGCCGTCGGTGCAGTGACCGGCGGTCAGGAAGTAGTAGGTGCTGCCGCTGCGGACGTTGAAGCCGAGGGAGCAGCGCCAGCTACTCGCATAGATGGCGTCGCCGCCGGAGATCAGCTTGTTGAACTTGCCCGGGGTCCGCTTGATCGTGAGCGCGTCGGCGTTGCTGCCCGCCTGCTCCTTGATCTTGGCGATCTCCGCCTGTGAGACCGTGCTGTCGACGGTGACGACCACACGGTTGGTCTTGCTGTCGACGGCCCAGGCGGTGCCCGGGATGTCCGCCTTGAGCACCGAGCTGCTGGCGCTCTTGAGTTCGGCCGTGCTGAACGGGCTCGCAGCGGTCGCGTTGGCGCTGGGGACCGCGATCGCGGCCGCGGCCACGAGGCCGGTGGTACCGGCGATCAGCCGGGTCCGTCTCGTGATGCCACTGCGGGGGTTGGTGCGCTTGATCCTCACGTTTCGTTCCCTCCAAGGGAAGTCGGGGGCCCGCGTGGGGTCGGGGCCCGTGAGGCGCAGTCAGCGGCCCGGCCGTCCGGTTTTCGAACACGCCGTGCTCCTGACAAGCGCTGAGGGGGAGTATTCGGCCGAACGGACGGTCGGCGCAAGGGCGCCTTTCGGCCGTCAACCTTTGAAAGACCTTTGTCATTCGGAGGGAACGGACCCGCCCTGGATCACGTCCAGCTCCCCCTTCGCGACGGCGGCACCGAAGGCGTCCCCGAGCGGCGGGCAAGGACAGATGCCGTGGTCGGCGACGGCGCGGGATGCCGACGGTGCCCGGTCGGAGTCGGCCGTCGTACGACCGTAGGCGTCCGGCACGGAGGGCCACGGAAACCGGAATCGGGGGTTTCCGTCCCCGCTCGCCGTATCGCCGAAAACCGCCCCCGACGGTCCGCCCCGGCGGTCAGCCGTCGCCCGCGGGATCGGGGAGCCCGAGATGCGCGCGCAGGGTCGTTCCCCGGTACTCCGTGCGGAACGCACCGCGTTCCTGGAGCAGCGGAACCACCCTGTCCACGAACTCGTCGAGCCCGCCCGGGGTGAGATGGGGGACGAGGATGAAGCCGTCGGCGGCCTCGCGCCGCACGAACGCGTCGAGCTCGGCGGCGACCGCCTCCGGGGTTCCGACAAAGGACTGCCGCCCGCCCGCCTCGATCACGGTCTCCCGGATGGACAGCCCCTTCTCCCGGGACAGGGCCCGCCACTTTTCGGCGATCACCACGGTGTCACCGCGCCGGGTCCGCCCCTGGGTGAGCGCCGGGTCGGCCACCGGGTCGATGTCGGGGAGCGGGCCGTCCGGGTCGTACCCCGACAGGTCGACGCCCCAGATCTGCTCCAGGGTGAGCAGCGCGGTCTGCGGAGAGGTCTGCTGCCGCCGGATCTCGGCGGCCCTCTCCTGCGCCTCGGCCGCGGTGTCCCCGAGGACGACACCGGCCCCGGGCATGATCTTCAGGTCGTCGGGCGTACGGCCGTACTTGGCGAGGCGGCGCTTCACGTCGGCGTAGAAGGCGCGGCCGTCCTCCAGCGAGCTCCGCCGGGTGAAGACCACGTCGGCGGCGCGGGCGGCGAACTCCCGCCCCTCGTCGGAGTCCCCGGCCTGGATGACGACCGGGTGCCCCTGCGGAGAGCGCGGCAGGGTGAACTCTCCCGCGATGTCGAAGTGCCGCCCGCGGTGCGCGAACGGCCGCGGGATCCCGTCCGGTGTCCAGGAGTCCCACAACTGCCGTGCGGCATCCAGGAATTCGGCGGCACGGGGGTAGCGGTCGGCCCGGTCGAGGAAGCCGCCGCGCCGGAAGTTCTCCCCGGTGAAGGCGTCGGAGGAGGTCACCACGTTCCAGGCGGCCCGGCCCCCGCTCAGGTGGTCGAGGGTGGCGAACCTGCGGGCGAGTTCGTACGGCTCGTTGAAGGTCGCGTTGACGGTGGCCGCGAGGCCGAGGTGTTCGGTGACGGCGGCGAGCGCGCCCAGCACGGTGAGCGACTCGGGGCGCCCGACCACGTCCAAGTCGTGGATACGGCCCTTGTGTTCGCGCAGCCGCAGCCCCTCGGCGAGGAAGAAGAAGTCGAAGAGACCGCGCTCGGCCGTCCGCGCCAGGTGCTCGAAGGACGAGAACTCGATCTGGGACCCGGACCGCGGATCGGCCCACACGGTGGTGTTGTTGACGCCCGGGAAGTGCGCGGCCAGGTGCATCTGCTTGCGGCTCATGACGCTCCCCCGGGCACGGCGTACTGGTTGGCGGGTCTGGCGAGCCCCAGGTGCTCCCGGAGTGTGCTGCCCGGGTAGAAGGTGCGGAACAGTCCGCGGTGCTGGAGCAGCGCCACCGTGCCGTTGACGAGCCGTTCCAGGTCGCGCAGGGGTTCGGCGGGCGTGAGGTGGAAGCCGTCGACGACGCCCTCGCCGTGCCAGGTGGCGATCAGTTCGGCGAGGTCGACGGGACCGCCCCGGTAGACCGGTCCCTGCACGGTCTGGCGGGGGCCGCCTCCGCCGTGGCCCGGTTCGGCCGCCCGCTCGCCGTCTCCGAGGTCGACGAGGAGACCGGCGAGAACCCGCAGTTCGTCGGGGCGCCGGCCGAACTCGGCTGCGGCGGCACGGAGTTCATGTCGTACGGCGGCTGCCTGGGCGGGGCTCGCGGCCCGGACGAGGGCCACGTCGGCGTACCGGGCCGCGGTCCGGCGGGCGGGCCCGTCGGTGGCGTCGACCACCCGGACCGGGTGGCCCTGCAAAGGACGCGGCACGATCGAGGGGCCCCTGACCGAGAAGGACGTGCCCTGGAAGTCGACGTGGTGCAGCTTGTCCCGGTCGATGAAGCGGCCGTTGGGCACGTCCCGTATCTCGGCGTCGTCCTCCCAGCTGTCCCACAACCGCGCGGCCACGTCGGCGACTTCGCCTGCCTCCTGCCACAGCGCCTCGGCCGGTGCCGCGAGCCGGCGGCCGAAGAGGCGGGCCTCGCCCTCGGTGGCCGAGACGTCGATCCGCCAGCCGGCCCTGCCCCGGCTGACCCAGTCGAGGGTGGCGACGGCGGCCTGGACGTGGAAGGGCTCGGTGTGGGTGGTCGTGACGGTGGGCACCAGGCCGATCCGGCGGGTGGCGGGTGCGACCCGGGACAGCACGCCGAGCGCGTCAGGCCCCGGCCGGGCGAAGGTGTCGTCCAGCGTCACGAAGTCGAGCCCGCCGCGCTCGGCGAGCCGGGCGAGGGCCACGTAGGAGGCGGCGTCGTAGGCGGAGGTCTGGTCGACGGCTGCGGACAGATGCAGCATCACAGCACCTTCGAGAGGAAGGACCGCGTGCGTGCGTGTTGCGGGTCGTCCAGCACGGCGGCCGGCGGGCCCTGCTCGACGATCCGTCCGTCGTCCATGAACACGACGGTGTCGGCGACCTCTCGGGCGAAGCCGATCTCGTGCGTGACGACGATCATCGTGGTGCCCTGGTGGGCCAGGTCCTTGATGACGTCGAGGACCTCGCCCACCAGCTCGGGGTCGAGTGCGGAGGTCGGCTCGTCGAACAGCAGCAGCCGGGGCTCCAGCGCCAACGCCCGTGCGATGGCGACCCGTTGCTGCTGCCCGCCGGAGAGCTGCCGCGGATAGGCGTCCGCCTTGTCGGCGAGTCCCACCCGGTCCAGGAGCCGTCGCGCCGCCTCGACGGCGTCCTTGCGCGGCCGCTTCAGCGCGGACACCGGGGCCTCGACCACGTTCTCCAGCACCGTCAGATGCGGGAACAGGTTGAAGTTCTGGAAGACGAAGCCGATCCGGGTGCGCTGTCTGAGCACCTCGCGCTCGGACAGCTCGTACAGCCTGTCGCCGGAGCGCCGGTACCCGACCAGCGCCCCGTCCACGCTGACCACGCCCTTGTCCACCTTCTCCAGGTGGTTGATCGTGCGCAGCAGCGTCGACTTGCCGGATCCGGACGGACCGAGGATCACGGTGACCTCACCGGCGGGTACGGCGAGGTCGATGCCCTTGAGCACCTCCAGCGAGCCGAAACTCTTGTGCACGGACCTGATGTCGACCATGACGGTCATCGCTGTACTCCCCTGCTCTTCCAGTGACTTAGGCGGCCGCTCGACCGGCGAGCTCGCCGAGGAACCGCAGTGCGGCCCGGGCGGTCGCGTCGTTCTGCCGGAACGCGGGCCCGCCGGTGCGCGGCCGGGTGAAGGCGCCGGGTGTACGGCCGTCGGTGTGCGGCCCGAGAGCGAAGCGCCGTGGGTGCGGCCGGCCGGACCGGTCCAGGACCCGCCCGTCGGCGCGGTCCACGCGCAGCAGCCCGTCGGGGCTCTCGGCGGCCCCCTCGGCGTGCAGCGCGCGCAGCAGCGGATCGAGGGCCCGCCGGACGGTCGGTTCGGGCAGCCGGGCCTCGACCAGTGCCCGCGCCTGGACCGAGTGGCCCGGCACGGTGGGGCTCGACGCCCGGAACACCCCGTCCTCGGCGCGGACTTCCATGTCGGCCCCGACGAACCTGAGCACCCCGGCCCGGGACAGCGCGAGCAGCTGCCGCAGCCGGGGTCCGGGCGGCCCGGAGGCCAGATAGCTGAAGAACCCGTGCCACCAGCCGCCGATGTCCCCGAGCCGGACCAGCTGACCGTAGACGGAGAGCAGCCCGAGGAACACCGCCAAGTCCTGGCTGTACTCCGGATCATGACGGCGGCTCAGATCCGCCTCGACGTACTGCCGCAGCCCCTCCTGGAACTCCTCGTGCGTCGCGTACCGCACACCCTCCAGCGGCCGGTCCAGCCGGGCGAGGTCGAGCCGGTCACGGAGACCGGGCACGGCAGAGGCCACCAGGGTCTCCCGTTCGACGGCGTCCTCGATGGCCGCGTACTTCTCCTCGAAGTCGGCCCAGGACATCGCGGTCCGCTCCGGATGGACGGTGAACAGCCGGTGGTAGTGGGCGAACCCGAGCTCCTTCTCCACCAGCGGCCACACGTCACCCCGGAAGTCGAACCCCTCCGGCCGGGCGAGCAGTTCGTCGATCCGGTCCGGCCCCAGGAAGCGGGGCAACGGCGGCCGCTCGCCGGTCCAGTCGTAGCCGATCTTCGAGTGGTACGGCACTCCGCGCCGCGATCCGACGTACAGCACGGGCTCCCGCCCGGACGGCACATAGACGCCCTCGTCCTCGTCGTACCGCCCGCCCCGGCCCTCGGTGAGCAGCGC
The DNA here is from genome assembly GCF_042893155.1 of Streptomyces sp. NPDC001668. Classification (NCBI taxonomy): domain Bacteria; kingdom Bacillati; phylum Actinomycetota; class Actinomycetes; order Kitasatosporales; family Streptomycetaceae; genus Streptomyces; species Streptomyces sp. NPDC001668. The sequence goes on along the minus strand of NZ_JBIAUQ010000008.1, from coordinate 61,633 downwards.
CATCAGGTCGACGAAGGCGAGCCCGAACCCGCGGACCAGGACCGGTTCGCCGGGTGCGAGCGCGGACAGGTCGCTGTCGGCGGTGAAGTCCGGCGGCAGGTGGACGAGGCCGTGGGTGCGGGCGTACTCGGCCAATTCCCGCTGCTCGTCGTCGAGTTCGGCGTCGAGGTGGCCCAGGGCGAGGACGACCAGGTCGGCGAGGAGCGGGCGCGGACGGCCCTCCAGCCAGACCTCCTGGCGCCCCTCGGGCGGTCCGCTGACCCGCAGGGCCCGCCGTGGGTGGTGGTGGACGGACACCGACGGCGGCAGCGCGGCGACCGCCTGCTCGTGCACCCAGCGCAGGTAGGCGCCCTGGAGCTGCCGGTCGGCGAAGGTGCGGCCGTCGATGCCGGCCCACTCGTGCAGGGTGGGGCCGGGGCGCACGGGTCCGGCCATGTCCACCGTCTCGTCGGTGAACATGGTGACGTCCTCGGCGTGCGAGTTCATCCACAGCAGCGGCGACTGCGCCGCGCGCCAGATGCGCCCGGCGCCCGGCGGGTGCGGGTCCACCAGGTGCAGGTCCAGGCCCGAACCGTCGTACAGCTCGGGGGCGTTGGCGGCGATCCGCTCGATCAGACCGGTCCCCCGCGGCCCGGCTCCGACGATCACCAGCGAGCGCCTCATCGGGTGCGCTCCGCACCGCGGGCGTAGTGCTTCTCGATGTAGTGCTGGCCGATGCCGAGCACCGAGGTGACGACGGTGTACCAGACGGTGGCGACCATCAGCAGCGGGATGACCTGGTAGGTGCGGTGGTAGACGAGCTGCACGGAGTAGAGCAGGTCCTGCACGGCGATCACGCTGACGATGGAGGTGCCCTTGAGGGTGCCGATCAGCATGTTCCCGGCCGGGGGCACGATGGAGCGCATCGCCTGCGGCAGCACGATCCGCCACCAGCGCCGCCACCGGCTCAGTCCGAGTGCCTGCGCGGCCTCGATCTGCCCGCGGTCCACGGACAGGATGCCGCCGCGCACCACCTCGGCGGCGTAGGCGGCCTCGTGCAGGGTCAGGCCGATGACGGCGACGGTGACCGGGCCGAGCAGGTCGACCGTCCGCACCCCGAATATCCGCGGGTACAGCGCCCCGATGTTGAACCAGAGCAGCAGCTGCACCAGGATCGGGATCGACCGGAACAGCCATACGTATCCCCAACTCACGCTTCTGAGCACGGGGTTGGCGGAGAGCCGGGCCGCGGCGAGCAGTGCGCCCAGCACGAAGCCGAGCGTCATCACCACCGCGGTCAGCCAGAGCGTGAGCCACAGGCCGCGCAGGACGGCGTCGGTGGTGAAGTAGTCCGCGACGACGTCCCACTGGAACGCGTCGTTGCGCAGGACGGAGTTGACGGCGAGGCCGAGCAGCAGGAGAACGGCGACGGCGGCCGTCCACTGGCCGAGCCGGCGGCGCGGGACGATCCGCAGGGAATCCGCGTGTTCGGTCAGGCCGGGTGCGGTGGGGGCTTGGGCGAGGGTGTCGGAGGACATGCGAAGGCTCCGTGACATCGAGTTGGTCGAACTCGGATGGATGCCTTCACACGGACACGACGGATACGACGGACGCGGCCGAGCCCCTCAGCAGGGCCGCGTCCGTCGAGACTACGGGGCCGTTTCCCCGCGCTGTCAAGGCTGTCCACACTGTGAGCGGTACATCTCAAGTCGGTTGACGCCGCACCGGATGCCTGTTCCACTTGCCCCATGCATCCACAGCAGTGGCTGGTCAGGCGCTCCCACATCGACTTCGGTCGCGTGTGGTCCTCTTCCTGTTGAGCTGACCCACTGCGCGCCCTGCCTTCGCGGGGCGCCTTTCGCGTTCTCCTCCGCCTTCACACGCGACCCGTCTTCACACGCGACCCGCCTTCGCACGCGCCCTCCCCTCACCCGGCGTTCCCGCTTCCAGGAGACCGCTTCACCGTGCGCACACTCACGCATGCCCACAACCGACTGATTTTCCCGTTCGCCCTCATCACCGCGGGCACCCTGTTCCTGACCGCGTGCGGATCCGGCACGGACGACGCCGCCACCGCGTCGGCCCGGTCCGACGCGATCCCCACCACCGACGTCGTCTCCGCGGTCAAGAAGGACGGGGCCGCGGCCGCACTGCTGCCGCCCGGCACCACGAGCCTGACTCTCGCGGTCAGCGTCTCCGGCCAGCCGCCGGGCACCTCGATCCTGGACGACGGCAAGACCCTGGCCGGCCAGGACGTCGACTTCGCGAACGCGGTCGCGAAGGTCCTCGGCATCAGGCTGAAGACCGAGCAGGCGAGCTTCGAGGCGATCCTTCCGGCCCTCGACAGCGGCAAGTACGACCTCGGCGTCGGCAACTTCGGCGTGACCGACGAGCGCCGCAGGACGATCGACTTCGTCACCTACATCAACGACGGCCAGGGCTTCGCCACCCGCAGCGACAGCAAGCTCACCAAGGTCACCGACCTGACGCAGCTGTGCGGTCTGAACGTGGCGACCGGCGCGGGCACGACCTTCGAAGCCACGCTGGAGGACAACAAGCACCTGTGCGAGAAGCCGTACAAGGTGCAGACCTACAACGAACAGGGCGCCATCTGGTCCTCGCTCCAGCAGGGCCGCAGCGATGTCGTGATGTCCACGATCAACGGCCTGCGGTACGCGGTGGCCCACCAGCAGGGCGTGAAGTTCCTCAACGAGTACCACCGCCTGGACGTCGGGTTCGCCTTCAAGAAGGGCACCCCGCTGGCCAAGGCCTTCCAGGCGGCGGTGAACGACCTCATCGAGGACGGCACCTACGCCAGGATCCTCAAGAAGTGGGGCACCACGGACTCGGCGATAGCGAAGTCCCGGATCTCGCCCCCGGAAGCTAAACACTCTTAGGGACACGGGGCCGTACCGGTGTGCGGCCCCGCCCCGGTCTCTCCCGCCGAAAGAAATCTGCGCCGCCTGATCCGCCGTCAGAACCGATATCCGCACGCCGATCACGGCGGGTCCCGGAGACCGCGGCCACGTCGATCTCCCGTGGCCGTCACGGCGTTGAGCAGCGGCTTCGGCTCCGCCGCCGCGTTCACCCGTACGCCCCAGCCCTCACCCGTACGCCGTGAAGAATCATATTTCACTCACAGTCAGCAGCCGTATGGGACACGACCCTTGGGGTACCTGGGCTCTCGACGTATTCGCTGTGCACCAGTACCGTCACAAACCCCCCGCGCGGCGGCTATTCACTTGGCGCGCGATCCGCATCATGGATGACCATAGGGAAACAGAAGCAAGAGAGACCGCTGCGAGAGGAGGCGTCCATGGGATCGGTGCGCAAGGCGAGTGCCTGGCTGGGCCTCGTTGACGACAACGATGACGAGCGTTACTACGACGACGACGGATACTCCGAAGGGACCGAGCCCGGGGATGCCTGGGTCACCGACCCCCGGGTCAAGGTGGCCTCGGACGTCGCCGAGGAGAAGGGCCGCCGGATCGGCACGGTGACTCCGGACAGCTTCCGGGACGCCCGCGCCATCGGCGAACTCTTCCGTGAGGGTGTCCCCGTCATCATGAACCTCACCGCGATGGAGGCCGGTGACGCCAAGCGCGTCGTCGACTTCGCGGCGGGGCTGATCTTCGGGCTGCGCGGTTCCATCGAGCGCGTGTCCACCCGGGTGTTCCTGCTGACCCCCGCCAACACGGAGATCGTGAACGGCGATCCGGCCGCGCACCGCACGGACGGCTTCTTCAACCAGAGCTGAGGCAGGGCCGCTCGCCGGCCCTGCCCCAGGCAGTCTTCACCGGAAGGCGTCCAACCCGGTGAGCGCCTTGCCCAGCACCAACTGATGCATTTCGACGGTGCCCTCGTACGTCAGCACCGACTCGAGGTTCGTCGCGTGCCGCATCACGGGGTATTCGAGGGAGATCCCGTTGGCACCGAGGATCGTCCGCGCCGTACGGCAGATCTCGATGGCCTCGCGGACGTTGTTGAGCTTGCCGAAGCTGACCTGCTCGGGACGCAGGCGGCCGGCGTCCATGCGCCGCCCCAGATGGTGGGCGAGCAGAATCCCCTTGTGCAGTTCGACCGCCATGTCGGCGAGTTTGGCCTGGGTGAGCTGGAAGCCCCCGATCGGCCGCCCGAACTGCTCCCGCGTCTTCGCGTAGTCCACGGCGGTCTCGAAACACGACCGCGCCGCCCCCATCGCGCCCCACACGATCCCGTACCGGGCGTGCGAGAGACAGCTCAGCGGCCCCTTGAGCCCGACGACCTCCGGCAGCACCGCCTCGGCGGGCAGCCGTACGTCGTCCAGGACCAGCTCACTGGTGACGCTGGCCCGCAGCGACCACTTGTGCTTGATCTCCGGCGCCGAGAAACCGGCCGTGCCGGTCGGCACCGCGAACCCGCGGATCCCCTCGTCGGTCTGCGCCCACACCACGGCGACCCCGGCGACCGACCCGTTGGTGATCCACATCTTGCGCCCGTTCAAGACCCAGTCCGTGCCGTCCTTCTTGGCGTACGTCCGCATGGAGCCGGGGTCGGAGCCGTGGTCGGGCTCGGTGAGCCCGAAGCAGCCGATCACCTCGCCGGCGGCCATGCGGGGCAGCCAGGTCTGCTTCTGCTCCTCGCTGCCGAACCGGTGGATCGCGTACATGGCGAGCGAGCCCTGCACCGAGACGAGGGACCGGATCCCGGAGTCGGCGGCCTCCAGTTCCAGACAGGCGAGCCCGTACTGCACGGCGGAGGCGCCGGCGCACCCGTATCCGCTGAGCGACATCCCGAGGGCGCCGATCTCCCCGAGTTCCCGGGCCAGTTCCCTGATCTGCGGCAGCTCGCCCTTCTCGTACCAGTCGGCGACGTGCGGCAGGACACGGTCGGCGGCCCAGGTCCGCACGGTCTCGCGGATCGCGAGGTCCTCCGGTTCCAGCAGGTCGTCGATGCCGAGGGGGTCGGCGGGGTCGAACGGGGGCATGGCACATCCTCCGGCAGACGGGCGACTCGAAACTAGCAGCGCTAATTAAGCTTCGTGGGCGACGTTACCGCGCGGCCTCCCGCACAGCCAGACAACCGTCAGGCCGAGACGCGCGACTCCGCGACTTCCCTGGGCGCCGGAAGCTCGACCGCCCCCGGGGCCTCGCCGCACTGCATCGTGCGCGGCAGCCGCAGCGCCATCACCGCGCCCAGCAGCAACAACCCCGCGCTCACCAGCAAGGTCACGTGCAGCCCGTGCACGAAGGAGTCCTGGGCGGCCCGGCGCAGGGCCACCCCCGCGGGTCCGCCGAGGTGTCCGGCGACCTCGTAGGCCTCGCCGAGGGAGTGTCCGGCCGACCTGGACGCGGAGTCCGGGACACCGGGCACGTCCGAGAGGCCGGGTGTGTACGCCGCGTTCATCACGCTGCCGAGCAGCGCGATCCCGATGCCCGCCCCGAGCTGGTACGAGGTCTCGCCGATCGCCGCGGCCCCGCCCGCCTGCTCCGGCGGTGCCTCGCTGAGCATCGACTCGTACGCCCCGAAGAGCGTCGTCTCCAGACCGAACCCGAGCAGCACGAACCCGGACACCAGCAGGCCCGCGTTGTCCGCGTCGCCCATCGCGGTGAGCAGCAGCACGGCCAGCGCCGTGAGGCAGAACCCGGCGCTCACCATCCGGCGCGGCCCGAACCGGCGCAGCAGCCGCGCCCCGGCGAGTCCCGCGGCCATCGCGGCGATCGTCAGCGGCAGCAGCCGCAGACCGGTCTCCAGCGGGGACAGGTCGAGGACCAGCTGGAGGTACTGCGCCGCGATCAGTTCGAGTCCCACCAGCGCGAGCATCGCCAGGACGATGCAGCCGACCGAGGTGCTGAACGCGGGGCGGGCGAACATCCGCAGGTCCACCAGGGGATGCGTGAGGCGCCGCTGCCGCCGTACGAACAGGACGAGCAGGGCCGCGCCCAGCACCAGCGGCACCGCGGTGAACACGTCGAGTTCCCCGCCGCCGAGCCGCTTCACGCCGAGCACGAGGGCGAACAGGCCGGCGGCCGCCGTCAGCGCGCCTACGACGTCCCAGGGGCCCTTGGCGGTGCCCTTCGACTCGGGCAGCAGCAGTCGGCCGATCGGCAGGCTGACCAGCATCAACGGGATGTTGACGAGGAAGACCGAGCCCCACCAGAAGTGTTCGAGCAGAAACCCGCCGAGCAGCGGCCCGACCGCGGCGCCGACCGCGGCGACGGCGCTCCAGATGCCGATCGCCAGCGCCCGCTCACGCCGGTCGGGGAAGACCTGGCGGAGGATCGACAGGGTCGCGGGCATGATCATCGCGCCGCCGACGCCGAGCAGGGCCCGCGCGAGGATCAGCACCTGGGCGCTGTCCGCGAAGGCGGCGACCGCGGAGGCGACGCCGAACAGGCCGTAGCCGAGAAGGAGTACCCGTCTGCGGCCGACGCGGTCGCCGAGCGTGCCGAAGAGGATCAGCAGCGAGGCGCAGACGAGCGGATAGACGTCGACGATCCAGAGCAGTTCCATCGCGCCGGGCTTGAGGTCCTCGGTGACGGCGGGTACCGCCACGTGCAGCACGGTGGCGTCGAGGGCGACCAGGAGCAGGCTGACGCAGAGGACGACGAGGACGACCCAGCGGTTTGCACCGGCCCCGGCCGCCCGACGGCGCAGCAGTGCGGCGGCCGTGGTCGTCCCGGACATGTACGTACCTCCCAGATGTTCCCTCGCGTTCGGCGGGCACACGGGGTGGGGACTCCCCATGATCTCGGCCGGAGAGGAGCGGTGGTCTCCGGCCCGCGCAGCGAACGGCGGGTGACACGTCAGCGTACGCGAGTTCGTACGCGGGCCCAGTGGCGGAGCTCTCACACTTCGGACCGAACACGTGTGGCGTACGCCACTTTCCGCGCCCCTCGTCACGCCCCGGCGGTCGGGCGGGTCCGCGGGGCGGTCGATAATCGGACCCGTGACCGATCTTGGAACGCGCACCGAACCGGCCCTGTGCCGAGCCGCCCCGGCGCTGCTCGGCTACGCGGCCGTACGCGCCCTGGGCCTCCTGACGCTGGCCCTGTGGAGCACGGCGCGCGACAAGAACGCGTACACCCTGCTGACCGCCCGCTGGGACGCGCTCTGGTACACGAGGGTCGCCGAACTCGGGTACGGCTACGAGGTGCGGCTGCCCAACGGCGACGTCCACTCCAACCTGGCCTTCTTCCCGCTCCTGCCCTGGCTGGAGCGGCTGCTGTCGGCGGTGACCCCGCTGTCGTACGCCGACGCGGGCTTCGCGATCTCCCTGCTCGCCTCCCTCGCCGCGGCCTGGGGCGTCTTCGCGGTCGCGGACCATGTGTACGGCCGTCGGGCGGGTGTCTGCGCGGTTCTGCTGTGGGCCGTGCTGCCCGTCGGGATCGTCCAGTCGATGGCGTACAGCGAGTCCCTGTTCACGGCCCTGGCGGCCTGGTCGCTGTACGCGGTGCTGACCGGCCGCTGGGTGACGGCGGGCCTGCTGGCCTCCCTGGCGGGCCTGACCCGCCCGGTGGGGCTGGCGGTGGTGGCGGCGGTGTGGGCGGCGGGGATCACCGCGTTCGTGCGGGACCGGCAGCCGCGAGAAGGCTTCGGGGGCGTCACGGAGCACACCGGGCCCGTGGAACGACGGGACACGGCCTCGGCCGCCGTGCCCGCGGAACGACGGGACACGGCCTCGGCCGCCGTACCCGCCCAGGACCTGGGCAACACGGCCGCACAAGAAACGGCCCCGCCCCGCCGCGCCCCGGATCCGTACGGAGCCACCCGGGCCGTCCGCGACCCGAGCACCCGCGACGCCGGTTCTTCCGTGCGGGACGAGACCGCGGCCGGCACCGGCGACGCCCACGCTGCTGAACCGGCCCCCGGGGCCGGGCCCCTCTCCACGGCCGGACATCCACCGGACATCGGCGGCACCCCCGGACCGCCACGCTCCCCGCACCCGGGCACCGCCCCCGCCCGGGCCCACTCCGCAAACGCCGACAATCCGCCCGCCCCCACACCCACCCCGGCCCCCGCGCCCCGGCCCCTCTCCACGGCCGGACATCCACCGGACGTCGGCGGCGCCCCTGGACCGCCACGCTCCCCGCACCCGGGCGCCGCCCCCGTCCGGGCCCAGCCGCCAGGCGCCGGCAGCCCGGCCGCCCCCACGCCCGCCCGGCACACCCGCACCCGCCGCGCCCTCGGCATGGCCCTCGCCCCCCTCGGCGCCGCCGCCTACGTCCTGTGGGTCGGCCGCCGCACCGGCAAGGGTCCGTTCGGGTATCTCGACGTCCAGGCGGGCTGGCGCAACGGGTTCGACGGGGGGTACGCCTTCGCGCGGTTCGTCGCCGACAAGTTCACGTCGTTCCCGTCGGCCCTCGCCGGGGTCGGGCTGATCGTCGGCGTCGGGCTGGTGGTGTGGCTGTACGTCACCTGTGTGCGCCAGGGCCAACCGCTGTCCCTCCTGGTGTACGCGGGGGTCGTCACCGCGCTCGCCCTGTGCGCGTCGAGCTACTTCGGCTCGAAACCGCGCCTGCTGATGCCCGCCTTCCCCCTGTTGCTCCCCCTCGCCCTGGCCCTCGCCCGCGCGGGTACCCGCAGGTCAGCCCTGATCCTGGCGTCCATCGCCACCGCCTCCGCCCTGTACGGCGCCTTCTGGCTGAACGGCTCCGGTCCCCCCTGACCGGCCCCGGAGCGCCGATGAGCGCCCGGAGAATTCCGCCCCATGATTCGGTGAACGAATTCATAAGGGCCATAAAACCGCAACCCGGAATGATCAAAGGAATTGAAGGACGGCGCCACCCGCCTTTGCGGATTCCCTGGAAATAAACCGCCGCCTGAGAGGAATCCCACATCACATCGTCATCACAAAGCCGCTGATTCGACAGGGAACAGAGCTCACTCGCTGTAACGTCGATTGGGTGCGTACCGAACGAGACCCCACCCGTCTGGACCGGGTGTTCGCCAGGCTGGACCGTGAGCTGGAACGACCGGCCCACCTCAGCGTGCCCCGGGCGAGCCGACACCGGACCGTCCTGGTGATCGCCGCCCTGGCCTTCTACCTGGCGATCGTGTGGCTGGTGGTGACCACCTCATGGCTGGTCCGCCTCGACTGGCAGGTCATGTTCTTCCGGCCGTACCAGCAGTGGGCGTCCATCCACTGGTTCGTCGACTACTACGTGGTGCTGGGCCAGCGCGGCCCGACCGCGGTGATGGTCGCGGCCTGGCTGGGCTGGCGTTCCTGGCGCCAGCACACCCTGCGCCCGCTGCTGACCCTGGGCGCCTCGCTGCTGCTGCTGAACATCACGGTCGGCGCCGCCAAGTACGGCATGGGAAGACTCGGACCGCACTACGCGACCGTGATCGGCTCGAACGAGATGGGCCTGGGCGGCGATATATTTCCCAGCGGCCACACCGCCAACGCCGTGGTGACCTGGGGAATCCTGGCGTATCTGGCCTCCACCCCGAGGGCCCGCCGCTGGCTGTCCGCGATCTCCGCGGTGACCTCGCTGGGCGTCGGCATGGCCACCGTCTACCTCGGCACGCACTGGCTGAGCGACGTCCTGCTGGGCTGGGTCGCCGGTCTGCTGATCCTGCTCGCGCTGCCCTGGTTCGAGCCGCTGATCGCCCGTACCGAGGACTACGCCTTCGACCTGCGCGACCGCTGGCGGGCCCGCGGCGGCGCGAAGGTCCCGGCGCCGGTCACCCCCGTCACGGCGCCCGCGCCCGCCCGGCTCAAGCCGCTCACCGCCCCGCAGAACGAGACGGCGGCCCGCGAGGCCACCGCCCCGGCGCGTGGCCCCAGGTCACCCGCCTACCTGGCCCCCGGCCCGCACACCAGCCGTTCGGAGCGCACCCCGGTCACCCCGGTCGGCAGCCGCCGCCCGCCGCACCCGCACCCGGACCGGACCGTGCGCGGCACGCCGTCCCCGGCCACCCGGCCGGTGACCGGCGGCTGACCCGCCTCCACCTCGACGGGGCCGGTACGCACCACCACCCCGGACATGACGTGGGCCCCGGTTCCCTGTGAGGGAACCGGGGCCCACGTCATGTGGTTCAGCCCTTCCAGGCCCGTGCCACGCGGCCGTCCTTCACCTCGAAGTTCAGCCGGCCCGCGCGGTACTCCATCGTGATGATCGCCCCCGGCGGCAGCGACCGGACCGTCGACCAGCCCCGCTCACGCGCGAGCCGCTCGGCGGAGTCGGAGTCGAGGCCGACATAGGTGTCGGGGCTGTCCTGGGGTTCGGCGGGCGGTGTCGGAATGGGTGCCATACCGCCACGCTAGGCCCTGCCCCGCGGCCGCGGAAGTCCGGATCCCGCACGCCCCCTGTCACGCTTCTGTCACAGGATCACGCCACCCGTTTCCCTCGCGCTGCGTCACACGGACGGGCGTTTCCCTCGCCCTTCCGCGGGTATTCGAACGCTATTTCCGCGTGTCGTACGACTTCCGCGAATGCCCCTGTGAGAAGGCTTGTCCGAGAACTGGCCCGGGCCCCTTTGCCCACCGATTCCGGACAGGGCCACGCAGGCTGACACCGCATAGGAAATACACGGTTCCGGCACAGAACCCCCTTACGCCCCCTGTCGCCGCGCACGACGGCGCGAGCATCATGGCGTGAGCCGAGCGAAGGGGCGAGCGATGGGGACGCAGACCGTGCAGGCGACGGCACGACCCGTGCGGACCAGGCGGCACGGGCAACTGGTTGTGGACTGGCTGACCACCACCGACCACAAGAAGATCGGTCACCTCTATCTGATCACGTCGTTCCTGTTCTTCCTGATCGGCGGGGTCATGGCCCTGCTGATGCGCGCGGAGCTCGCCCGGCCGGGGCTGCAGATCGTGGACAACCAGCAGTTCAACCAGCTGTTCACGATGCACGGCACGATCATGCTGCTGCTGTTCGCCACCCCGAGTTTCGCGGGCTTCGCCAACGAGCTGATGCCGCTCCAGATCGGTGCCCCGGACGTGGCGTTCCCGCGGCTGAACATGCTGTCGTACTGGTTCTTCCTGTTCGGCGGCCTGATCGTGATGGGTTCGCTGCTCGTGCCGTCCGGTCCGGCCGCCTTCGGCTGGTTCGCCTACGCGCCGCTGAACAACTCCGCGCACTCCCCCGGCGTCGGCCCCGACCTGTGGATCATGGGTCTCGCGCTGGCCGGCTTCGGCACGATCCTCGGCGCGGTCAACTTCATCACCACGATCATCGGGATGCGCGCGCCCGGCATGACCATGTTCCGGATGCCGATCTTCACCTGGAACACCCTGTTCACGTCGATCCTGATCCTGATGGCGTTCCCGGTCCTTGCGGCGGCGCTGCTGGTCCTGGAGGCGGACCGGCGCTTCGGCTCACAGGTCTTCGAGGCGGGCAACGGCGGGGCGCTGCTGTGGCAGCACCTGTTCTGGTTCTTCGGACACCCCGAGGTGTACATCATCGCGCTGCCGTTCTTCGGGATCATCACGGAGATCCTGCCGGTCTTCAGCCGCAAGCCGCTCTTCGGCTATCTGACGCTGGTCGCGGCGACCATGGCGATCACCGGTCTGTCGATCGTGGTGTGGGCGCACCACATGTTCGTCACCGGCGCGGTACTGCTGCCGTTCTTCTCGTTCATGACGTTCCTCATCGCCGTCCCGACGGGCGTGAAGTTCTTCAACTGGATCGGCACCATGATCAAGGGCTCGCTGTCCTTCGAGACGCCGATGCTGTGGGCGTGCGGATTCCTTGTGACGTTCCTGTTCGGCGGCCTGACCGGGGTGATCCTGGCGTCGCCGCCGCTGGACTTCCACGTCTCCGACACGTACTTCGTCGTGGCGCACTTCCACTACGTCGTGTTCGGCACGGTCGTCTTCGCGATCTTCGGCGGGCTGTACTTCTGGTGGCCGAAGTTCACCGGGAAGATGCTCGACGAACGACTCGGCAAGATCCAGTTCTGGACGCTGTTCGTCGGCTTCCACACCACGTTCCTGGTCCAGCACTGGCTGGGAGCCGAGGGCATGCCCCGCCGGTACGCCGACTACCTCGCGGCGGACGGCTTCACCGCCCTGAACACCATCTCGACGATCGGCGCGTTCCTGCTGGGCGCCTCGACGCTGCCGTTCCTCTACAACGTCTGGAAGACCGCCAAGTACGGCGTGCCGGTCGACACGGACGACCCCTGGGGCTACGGCCGCTCCCTGGAGTGGGCCACCTCCTGCCCGCCGCCGCGGCACAACTTCACGACGCTGCCCAGGGTCCGCTCCGAGTCCCCGGCGTTCGACCTGCACCATCCGGAGTACGCGGCCGAGGCTTCGCAGCCCGAGCCAAAGAGCGAGCAAGCCGGTCGTTAGCCGTCCTGATCGCCTCGGTCAGCTCGGCCGGCTCCAGCACCTCGAACTCGAAGCCCGTCATCATCACGTGGATCACCATCACGTCGAGGCTCGACGCCCCGGTGCGCAGGATGCAGCTGTCGGGCCCCTCGTCCTCCAGCACCCCGGCACTCGGCGAGATCCGCTCGGCGGCCCGTTCCTTGGACACCAGCAGCCGCACCACCGCGTGTGAGGCGTACGCGCGCGTGGAGACGCCTCGCGAGACGTAGGCGGCGAGGTCCTCGGCGGGCGGGGTGCGGGGCGTGAACCGGGGGCCGTGCGGCGGCTTCGGGGTGATCCGGTCGGCCCGGAAGGTCCGCCAGTCGTCCCGGTCGAGATCCCAGGCGACGAGATACCAGCGCCGCTCGCTGCACACCAGGCGGTGCGGTTCGACGGTACGGCGGCTGGGGGTGCCCCCGTGGTCGCTGTACTCGAAGCGCAGCCGCTCGGCGTCCCGGCAGAGGTTGGCGAGCTCGGTGAGGACGGCGGGGTCGACGGCATCCGGTCGCGGGCCGCGCAGCATCGGGACGGTGAAGGAGTTCAGGGCGCTCACCCGGCGCCGCAGCCGGCTCGGCAGGACCTGTTCCAGCTTGGCGAGAGCCCGTACCGAGGTCTCGCCGATGCCCTCGACGCCCTGCCCCGCGGCCGTGCGCAGACCGACGGCGACCGCGACGGCCTCGTCGTCGTCCAGGAGCAGCGGGGGCAGCTCGGCGCCCGCGCCCAGCTGGTAGCCGCCGCCGGTACCGGGGCTGGCGTTGACGGGATAGCCCAGCTCGCGCAGCCGGTCCACGTCCCGGCGCACGGTGCGCGGGGTGACGCCGAGGCGGTCGGCGAGGTCGGCGCCGGACCATTCGCGGTGGGCCTGCAGGAGCGAGAGCAGGCGCAGGAGTCGTGCCGAGGTCTCCAACATGCTGCCGAGTCTGCCAGCCATTGCGGACAGAAGCTGTCCGCAAGCCCTCTTACCTTGGACTCATGGCAGACAACAGCGCGACCGCAGAGAGCCGTGAGAGCCATGAGAGCCATGAGATCCGTCCCTTCCGGATCGACATCCCGCAGGCGCAGCTCGACGACCTGCACACCCGCCTGGACCTCACCCGCTGGCCGGACGAACTCCCGGACGCCGGCTGGGAGTACGGTGCCTCCCTGCCGTACCTCCGGGACCTCGCCGGGTACTGGCGCGGGGCCTACGACTGGCGTAAGCACGAGGCCGCCCTCAACGAACTCCCGCAGTTCGTCACCGAGATCGACGGCGCCCGGGTGCACTTCCTGCACATCCGCTCCGCCCGTCCGGACGCCCTCCCGCTGATCCTCACGCACGGCTGGCCGGGGTCGGTCGTGGAGTTCCTCGGGGTGATCGGCTCGCTGAGCGAGGACTTCCACCTGGTGATCCCGTCCATCCCGGGCTTCGGCTTCTCCGGCCCCACCCGCGACAAGGGCTGGAACGTCAACCGGGTCGCCCGCGCGTGGGCCGAGCTGATGCGCAGGCTCGGCTACGAGCGCTACGGCGCCCAGGGCGGCGACATGGGTGCCCTGATCTCCCCCGCGCTCGCCCGCATCGCCCCCGAGTCCGTGGTCGGCGTCCATGTGAACGCCGCCTCGGTCGGCTTCATCCCGCTCGGCCCGGTCGACGAGGAGGCACGGCAGGGGCTGACCGACCGTGAGCTGAGGAGCCTCGCGAGCATCGCCGACTTCACCACCAACGGCTTCGGCTACAACGCCCTCCAGTCGACCCGCCCGCAGACCCTCGCCTACGGCCTCACCGACTCGCCCGTCGGCCAACTGGCGTGGATCATGGAGAAGTTCCAGGCGTGGACCCACTCCTCGGCCGCCCTGCCGGAGGACGCGATCGACCGGGACACGCTCCTGACGAACGTGATGCTCTACTGGCTGACCGGCACGGCCGGTTCCGCGGCCCGCATGTACTACGAGAACAGCCATGTGCCGGACTGGTTCCCGACGCGGACCTCCGGAGTGCCGACCGCGGTGGCCAACTTCGGCGAGGACGTGGCGATCCGCCGCTGGGCCGAGCAGGCCAACACCGTCGTCCGCTGGACGGAGTTCGACCGCAGCGGCCACTTCGCGGCCCTGGAGGTGCCCGACCTGCTGGCCGGTGACGTGAGGGAGTTCTTCGCCTCACTGCGGTGACGGGCGGGCGCTCACTGCTGATACGGCAGTTGCGGGACGTCGAAGCACGTGCGGTTCATGTCGCCCTGGGAGACCCAGCCCCGGCCGTCCTGCCAGCGGGCCACCGAGAGACAGGTCCTGCGGGACCTGGGCGGCTCGGCGAGGCGCTCGAACCGGACGGGGACGAGCAGGCCGTTCGCGGTGTAGTCCTGGCTGCGGTTCATATAGGCGTCGACGCACGCGCGCGTGACGCCTGCCGGCGCACAGGACTTCGCCGCGTCCGTGAACCACATCGCGGCCGCCCAGCCCTCCAGCTGCCACTGGGAGTGCGTCTTGAGGCCCTTGGTAGCGTCCCTGAACTCCCGTACGGCCGCGTCGCCGGTGTCCTCGTAGTTCCGGCTGGACCCGGTGGCCCACAGGGCGTTGCGGCAGCGTGGGGCGTCCTTGTAGTCGTCGCGGACGGTGGACGTCCAGTTCTGCACGTTGGTGACCTTGGCGGTGACCTCGACACCGGCCGCGTCCATCGCCTCGCACAGCTGGGCGTTGCCATGGCTGTCGACGGCGTCGAAGACCAGGTCGGCGCCCTGTTCCTTCAGGTCGGCCGCCACGGCACGGAAGTTGGGCAGCGCGAAGTCGACCTGCTCGGTGACGACCTTGTAGCCCTCGGCCTTCAGCCCCTGCTCGACGAGGCGGGCGTAGGCGGCGGAGGCGGCCTGGTTGTACGACACGACGGCCGCCGTACGGGCCCCGTGCTCGCGTTTGAAGTAGCGGTAGACCTCGGTGCCCCCGTACTGCTCGCCGCCCCAACCGGTCGTGCCGTCGCGGGGCGCGAGGCTGCCGTAGATGCCGTAGAGGTGCGGCCAGGTGTCGTAGGCCGCGCCGATGGGCTGGCCTCCGATGTCGGGCACGCGCGCGCGGGAGACGCGGGAGGCGCCGGCGTAGTCGAGGGCGGTGGTGGCGACCAGGGCGACCACCTTGTCCTCGTCGATCAGCCGGTGCACACAGGTGTTGTTGCCGACCCCGCTGCCGCCGTCGTCGCACTCGCGCACCTCGATCCGGCGGCCGTCGACGCCCCCGCGCGCGTTGAGGCGCTCGAAGTACGCCCTGGCTCCGTCGCGCGGGCCGGTGAAGGCGGTGCCGCCGACCGGGCTGGTGGCGCTGGTGACGATCCCGACGCGGATCGGCGCGCTGTCCTCGGCCTGGGTCGCGCGCTCCCGGTGCTCGAAGTCGCTCTCCGGCAGCCTGCTGCCGCACGCCGCGGCCGGCGCGAGCAGCAGGACCGCGAGGGCGGCCTCAGCAGCCCGGAAGAGCCGACGCCGTGGCATTGCCGCTCAACTGGACCAGCGCGCACAGGGTGTTGACCGACACCTTCCAGGTGCCGTCCTCCTCGACGGCCGTTCCGGAGGCGTCCGGCAGGGCGGTGGCACCGTTGAGCATCAGGGTGTACGTCACGTCGGCCGCGGTCGGCTTGGTGAACCCGATCTTCGTGACCTTCGCCTGCACCTGTCCGCCGCGCTGGTCACCGCTGAAGGCCCGCAGCACCGGACCCATCTCGTCGCCGTTCTCCAGGACGGCCTGCTTGTCCTTGGTGGAGGTCTTCGGGTCGAAGAACTTCTCCCAGTTCGTCTTGATCTCCCGCTCGGCCGCCGCCGCGTCGGCGGGCCCGCTCGGCGAGGGGGCCGCGGACGAGGCGGTCCGCTCCACGGACGGCGTCGGCGGCGGGCTCTCGCTGCCGCCGCCGCTGTCGTCGCTGCACGCCGTGAGGGCCACGGCGAGGGCGAAGCCCACCGCCACCAGCCCCCGGCTGCCGTTCCCCCACGTGCGGTCGCTCCCGAGAACCATCTGGCTCACCACCGGGTGTCGGTCCGGGCCACGTGCGCCCGGTGCTTTCAGGGTCAGCTTCAAGAAGGCATAGTGCAAGCGATTGGCTTACATGGACAGGCATGCGACATGTGGGAGCCAGAGATGCGGACAGCCCGACTGCGGACCGTGCACCCCGTCCTGTGGGCCGGCTGGGCCGCGCTCGCCGCGGGCGCGGTGCTGTGCGTCCTCGGCTGGTACGGCGTCTCGGGCGAGCGTTTCGCCGAGCGGCAGCTGCCCTACCTGGCCTCCTGCACGGTGCCCGGAGCCGCGCTGATCGTCGCCGGGGCGGTGCTCCTCGCCCACGGCCGGGACGCGCTCGCCGCCGCGCGCGTGGAGGAGCTGTACGGCCTCCTGGTCGCCGCGGAACCGACCGAGGCCGAGGAGTCCGGTACCGCGGCCGGCGCGCCCCTGGCGGTCAGCGGGGACCTGCTGATGGTGCCCGGCGGCACGCTCTGGCACCGCGCGGACTGTCCGCTGGTCGCCGGGAAGGTGGAGTCGGTCCCGGTGGACGCCAAGCTCCTGGCGAGCGGTGAGCTGGGCCCCTGCCCGATCTGCGAGCCCGTCGAGGAAACCGACTGATGTCCTCGCTGACCTACGACCTCACCCTCGCCGGGTTGTCGGTCGGCGGCGCGGCCGCGCTCACCGGGATCGGCCTGATCGTGACGTACCGCGCGACCGGGGTGCTGAACTTCGCGCACGGGGCGGTCGCGATGGTGTGCGCGTTCGTGCTGCGCCAGTGCGTGGTGGAGTGGGGCTGGCCGCTGTGGGCCGGGGCGGTGCTGACGCTGCTCGTCCTCGCACCGGCCCTGGGTGTGGTGCTGGAGCGTTTCGTCTTCCGGCCCCTGTCCGTCCTCGGCGGCGATCCGGCCCAGACCCTGGTGGCCTCCATCGGTGTGTTCGTGCTGCTGGTGGGCGGGGCCGCGCTGCTGTGGGGCCAGGGCGCCCGGGACGACGCCCCGGAGCTGGTGTCGGAGGATCCGTGGGGCCGGCTGGCGGTCGTCCTGGTGCTGGCCGCGGGCGTCGGCGCGATGATCCGCTGGACGCGCTTCGGACGGGAGCTGCGGGCCGTCGTGGACGACCGGGGGCTCGCGGTGCTCGGCGGGATCGACGCCGACCGGGTGGCGGCGGCCGGCTGGGCGTTCGGGTCGTTCACGGCGGGCCTGACGGGCGTGCTGCTGGCCCCGTACGTCCGCCTCGACCCGTACGGCCTCCCGCTGCTCGTCATGGAGGTGGTCGCGGTCGCGGTGGCCGCGCGGATGCGGAGCCTGCCGGTGGCGGTGCTGACGGCGCTGACGATCGCGGTGGCCCAGAGCCAGCTGACGAGGCTGCACCCGCGCGGCTGGGCCGAGCCGTTGCTCCAGGCGGTGGGCGCGAACCTGTTCGTCGTGGCCCTCCTCCTCGCGGCCCTGGCACTGCCCCGCCTCGGCACCCGGGACGTCCTCCCCCGCACGGCCACCGCGCGCGTGCCGACCCCGCAGGGCGCGTGGATCGTGGCGGCGGTCCTGTTCCTGCTCCCCCTGGGCTTCGCGGGCACGGACCTGCACACGTCGGTGCAGGTTCCCGCGCTGGGTGTGGTGCTCCTGTCCCTGGTGGTGGTGACGGGCAGGGGCGGCCAGATCTCCCTCGGGCAGGCGGCCTACGCGGGCCTCGGCGCCCTCTTCACGGCCCTGCTGGCGGCGGGCCGCTTCCCCGGCCTCCCACGCCTGCCGGAGCTGGCCGCGCTGGCGGTGGCGGTGCTCCTGGTCGCCCCCCTGGGCCTGCTCACGGGCTGGCCGGCGATCACCCGCCGCGGCCTGGCGCTGGCCCTCGCGACCTTCGCGGTCGGCGTGGGCGTGAGCCGCTTCGTCTTCGCCCAGCCGTACGCCACGTCGGGCCTGTCCCTGGGCCGCCCGGCGGGCTTCGACGGCGACCGCGCGTACTACGTCCTGGAGTTGGCCCTCCTGACGCTCGCTCTCCTCACCGCCCGCGCCCTGCGCAGGGGCCGCACGGGCCGGGCCCTGGCCGCCCTGCGCGACCACGAGTCCGGTGCCTCGGCGGCAGGCGTCCGGGTGCCCGCCCTGAAGCTCCTCGCCTTCGTCGCGGGCGCCGCCCTGGCCGCCCTGGGCGGCGGAATGCTCGGCATGGGCCTGCGCGCGTTCGACCCCACCGCCTACGACCCCGTCCGCAGCCTCCTCTGGTTCGCCGCGGTGGTCGTCCTGGGCGCCGACAGCACCCTGGGCGCCCTGGGCGCGGCGGCCCTCCTGGTCGGCCTGGACGCGGGGGCACGGGGCGGGGTGGCCGCGGCGCTGATCGGCGTGCTGGCGGTGCTGGTCGGACGCTTCCCCGGGGGCCCGTACGAGGCGGTACGGACGGCAGCGGGCCGGCTGAGGCCGAACAGGCCGGCAGCCCTCACCCCCCTGGGAGCCCAGGCGAGACAACGCCTGCACGCTCCATCCCTCCGCACGCCCCCGTCCTCCCCCTCCCCCTCCCCCTCCCTCGCACCCGCACCCGCACCCGCGCCCGCGCCCGCGCCCGCGCCCGCGCCCGACAACGAAAGCGAAAGCGAGACGGGTGGTGCGGGTGGGAACACGAACCCGGCCGAAGGCCGGGCAGTCCTCACCACCCACGGCCTCCAGGCCCGCTACGACGGCTTCACCGCCCTCGACGGAGTCGACCTCACCGTCCCGCCCGGCAGAATCACCGCGGTCATCGGCCCCAACGGCGCAGGAAAGTCAACCCTCTTCCACTGCCTCGCAGGCACCCTCCGCCCCTCCCACGGCCAAGTCCGCCACGGAACCCGCGACATCACCCACCTCTCCCCCCACGCCCGCACCCGCCTCGGCATCGCCCGCACCTTCCAGCAACTGGCCGTCTTCCCGACCCTCACCGTGGCCGAGAACGTCCAGGTGGGCGCGGAACAGGGCCACATCAAAGACCCCACCGCGGTGGACCGGGCCCTGAAACTCCTGCACCTCGACGGCCCCCTGCGCAACGCCCCCGCCGCCGGCCTCCCCACCGGCACCCTCCGCCGCGTGGAACTCGCCAGAGCCCTCGCCGGCTCCCCGAGCGTCCTGCTCCTGGACGAGCCCGCCGCCGGCCTCGACACCGCCGAGGTGACCGCCCTGGCCCGCGTCCTCAAGGCCCTCGCGGCGGACGGCACCGCCCTTCTGGTCGTCGAGCACGACCTCGACCTGGTCGCCGACCTCGCGGACGTCGTGCACGTCATGACCGCGGGCCGCGTCATCGCCTCCGGCCCCCCGGCCCACGTGCTGGACACACTCGACGCCCGGGAGGGGGCCGTATGACAGCGAGGACGACCATCTCGCTGCGCCACGCGCGCGTGCGCTACGGCCCCTTGGAGGCCCTGCACGGCATCACCCTCACCGCGCCCGGCCCCGGCCTCACCGTCCTGCTGGGCCGCAACGGCTCCGGCCGTACGACGGCATTGCGCGCCCTGGCCGGGACGGTGCCGCTCACCGACGGCGCCGTGGTGTGGGACGGCACCGACGTGACGCGGGTACCGGCGTACGAGCGGGTCCGCCGCGGTCTGTGTCTGGTCCCGGAGCGCCAGGCGGTGTTCGGCTCCCTCACGGTGCGCGAGAACCTCGAACTGGCAGCGCCCGACCACGACCTGGCCCTGGACGCCTACCCGCAGCTCGCTCCCCTGCTCCCCCGCCGCGCCGGCACCCTGTCCGGCGGTGAGCAGCGCATGCTCGCCCTCTCCCGGGCCCTGTCGGCACACGCGCGCGTGGTCCTGGTCGACGAGCCCGCGCAGGGCATGTCCCCCACGGTCGCCGCCCGCACGTACGAACTCCTCGCCGCCCTGGACGCGTGCGTGGTCGTGGCCGAACAGCGGCTGCCGCCCGCGCTGCACGACCGTACGGCGATCGTGTACGAACTGCGGCGCGGCGCGGTCGTGTTCAGCGGCGAAGCGGCCGAACTGCGCTCGGCGCGAGCCTGAGCAGACCCCGCGGTGGATGGTTCGATTCCGTTCGCCCTGGGGCGTGACTCCCGCCGCAGATCTGCCGTTGTCCTCTTCATGAGCCCGGGATCCACCCGGGCACCGCATCCTGAGGGAGTCACCCGTGCCGCGCATGCTCGACGTCAGCGACGAGGTACGCGCCGAGATCGGCGACGAAGAAGCCGACCGGCTGCTCGCCGGAGAGAACGCCCCCGGCAGCTACGACTGCACGTCCTGCCGCACCCAGGGCGACTCCGAACAGGAGCGCACCAGCACCGTCCTGTTCATCGGCGACGAGACGGCCGTCCTGGCCTTCGCCCACGCCACCTGCCTGCCCTCCCAGGTCGTCCAGGTCACCGAGGAGCAGCTGCGGGGCGCGGTGAAGTCCATCACCGGCGACACCGTCGACCTGGACCCGGACAAGGTCGTACCCGAGCAGGCGGTGCTCGGGGTGACCAGCGGACTCGTCCTGATCGCCGGGGAGTTGCACCCGGCCCTGGTCGTGGAGCCGACCGGGCCGATCGCGCGGCCGGGTGCGACGGGAGTCGGCGACGACTTCCTGCCGCTGCTGATCGAGCAGGGGTTCATGCCGCTGACGGCGATCGAGTCGGTGCCGTCCGTGCTGCACGGCTGGTCGGTCCTGCTGGCGGTGGGCCAGCTGCACGCGGTGCTCCAGCCGTCGGCGAACGGCGGGCAGCCGGTGGCCTGGTGGCAGGCGCACCAGCCGCTCCAGGTGACGGAGAGCTGGCGGGCCGCGGCCAACAAGCACCAGCAGGTGCTGATGTTCGCCGCGCCGGTCGGGTCCATCGGGCGCCAGCCGCGGGAGGACCTGCTGCGGGATGCCCTGGACAAGGCCGCGGCGAACGGCAAGCTGGTCGCGGCCGCGATGCCGCTCGCGGGGACGTGAGAACCGGCTGAAGGATCACGCCGGACCGCATCCCCGAGGTCCCGGTGTCGTTTGGACATACGTGCACCCATACGACGCTCCACGCCGGTTCTCCGGCGGACCATCGGCCACGCCGATCTACGACGCGCTCTACTCCGAGTACGTCAAGACCTTCCGCTCGCTGCCGGGTGACCGCAGCGGCGAGGAGGAGCTGGGCTTCACCGCGTTCGGGAACACCCCGCACGCCTCGGGCTCGTTCAGCAGCTCGTACAGCGCCTACAGCGCCGGGGCGTTCAGCGCCCGCCAGCAGTCGCAGTGGCAGCGGGTGGGACACATCGGGCAGCAGCACACCGGGATGCACCACGTCCCGGCCGCGCTGCCCCCCGGCCCCCGCAGAGGGAACTGAGAGCAGAGGTTCCGGGACATGAGGAAGGGCGGCCCCGCTCGGGGCCGCCCTTCCTCATGCGTGCGTCACTTCTTCTTCGCGCCGCGCTTCTCGCGCACCCGCACCGAGATATGGATCGGTGTGCCCTCGAAGCCGAACTCCTCGCGCAGCCGGCGCTCGATGAAGCGGCGGTAGCCCGCCTCGATGAACCCGGAGGCGAAGAGCACGAACCGCGGCGGCTTGGTGCCGGCCTGGGTGCCGAAGAGGATGCGCGGCTGCTTGCCGCCCCGGATCGGGTGCGGGTGGGCGGCGACGAGCTCACCGAGGAAGGCGTTGAGCCGGCCGGTGGGGACCCGCGTCTCCCAGCCGGCCAGTGCCGTCTCGATCGCCGGGACCAGCTTCTCCATGTGCCGGCCGGTGCGCGCGGAGACGTTGACCCGGGGCGCCCAGGCGACCTGGCCGAGCTCGGTCTCGATCTCCCGCTCCAGGTAGTAGCGGCGCTCCTCGTCGAGGGTGTCCCACTTGTTGTAGGCGAGGACGATCGCGCGGCCCGCGTCCACGGCCATCGTGACGATCCGCTGGTCCTGCACCGAGATGGACTCGGAGCCGTCGATCAGGATGACCGCCACCTCGGCCTTCTCGACGGCGGCGGCGGTGCGCAGCGAGGCGTAGTAGTCGGCGCCCTGCTGGAGGTGGACCCGCTTGCGGATACCGGCGGTGTCGACGAACTTCCAGGTGACACCGCCGAGTTCGATCAGCTCGTCGACCGGGTCGCGGGTGGTGCCGGCCATCTCGTTGACGACGACGCGCTCCTCACCGGCCACCTTGTTCAGCAGCGAGGACTTGCCGACGTTCGGGCGGCCGATCAGCGCGATCCGGCGGGGGCCGCCGATCCCGGTGCCGAAGCTCTGCTCGGGCGCCTCCGGCAGCGCCTCCAGGACGGCGTCGAGCATGTCGCCGGTACCCCGGCCGTGCAGCGCGGAGACGGGGTACGGCTCGCCGAGCCCGAGGGACCAGAGGTAGGAGGCGTCCGCCTCACCGCTCGGCCCGTCGACCTTGTTGGCGCACAGCACCACGGGCTTGCCGGCCTTGCGCAGCAGCCGTACGACCGCCTCGTCGGTGTCGGTGGCACCCACCTTGGCGTCCACGACGAACACGACGGCGTCGGCGGCCTCGATCGCGTACTCGGCCTGCGCGGCGACGGAGGCGTCGATGCCGAGGACGTCCTGCTCCCAGCCCCCGGTGTCCACGACCTTGAAGCGGCGCCCCGCCCACTCGGCCTCGTAGGTGACCCGGTCGCGGGTGACGCCGGGCTTGTCCTCGACGACGGCCTCGCGGCGCCCGATGATGCGGTTCACCAGAGTCGACTTGCCGACATTGGGGCGGCCGACGACGGCGAGCACGGGCAGCGGACCGTGGCCGGCCGCCTCGATGGCACCCTCGACGTCCTCGACGTCGAAGCCCTCTTCCGCGGCGAGCTCCATGAACTCCGCGTACTCGGCATCGCCAAGCGCCCCGTGGTCGTGCTCCTCGCCCGAGCCCTCGGAGTGGATGTGGTCGTTCATGAAGTCCGTACCTCGTTCATCGTGGTGATCGGTGGAGTCTCCGGTGTGTCCGGTTTGATCCACTACTCAGTGTCGCCTAGCGCCCGGTCAGGCGCCTGGCGTTTTCCAGGTGACTGCTCAGCTGCTTCTGGATGCGCTCGGTCGCCTCGTCCAGCGCCTTGCGGGTGCGCCGTCCGCTGCCGTCGCCCGCCTCGAAGGGGTCGCCGTAGACGACGTCGACCCGGCTGCGCAGCGGAGGCAGCCCCTTTATCAACCGGCCCGGCTTCTCGGAGCTTCCCAGCACCGCGACCGGGACGACCGGCGCCCCGCTGCGCACCGCGAAGTACGCGAGCCCGGCCCGCAGGGAGGCGAAGTCGCCCTCGCCCCGGGTGCCCTCCGGGAAGATACCGAGAACCCCGCCGGCCTTGAGGACGTCGAGCGCCCGGGTGATCGCGCCGCGGTCGGCGCCGGAGCGGTCCACCTTGACCTGCCCGATGGCGGTCAGGAAGGGATCCAGCGGCCCGACGAACGCCTCCTTCTTGATCAGGAAGTGCGTCGGCCGGGGTGACACGCCCATGACCATCGGGCCGTCGATCATGTGGGAGTGGTTGACGGCGAGGATCGCGGGCCCGGTCGCGGGCATCCGCCAGGCGCCGAGCACCCGCGGCTTCCACAGCCCGTACATCAGCCCGACGCCGATCCGCCGCCCGACCTCGGCACCCCGCCCCGAAGGCAGCTCGCTCACTTCCCGGCCCGCTTCTCCTCGACAAGGGTCACGACGCACTCGATGACCTGCGCGAGGGTGAGCTCGGTGGTGTCCACCTCGACCGCGTCGTCCGCCTTGGCGAGCGGCGAGGTCTTCCGGCTGGAGTCGGCCGCGTCCCGCTTGATCAGCGCCTCGCGGGTGGCCTGGACGTCGGCGCTCTTGAGCTCACCGCTGCGACGGGCGGCGCGGGCCTCCGGCGAGGCGGTGAGGAAGATCTTGAGGTCGGCGTCGGGCAGCACGGTCGTGCCGATGTCTCGCCCCTCGACGACGATGCCCTTCTCGGCGGAGGCGGCGAGCGACCGCTGGAGCTCGGTGATCCGGGCCCGCACCTCGGGTACGGCGCTCACGGCGCTGACCTTGGAGGTGACCTCCTGGGTCCGGATCGGGCCGGCCACGTCGGTCCCGTCGACCGTGATCGTCGGGTTCTCGGGGTCGGTGCCGGAGACGATCTCCGCCTTCCCCGCGACGGCGGCGATCGCGGTCGGGTCGTCGATGTCGATCCCGTTGGTCACCATCCACCAGGTGATCGCCCGGTACTGGGCCCCGGTGTCCAGGTAGCTCAGCCCCAGCTGCGCGGCGACAGCCTTCGAGGTGCTCGACTTGCCCGTGCCGGAGGGGCCGTCGATGGCGACAATCACGGGCTGGGCGGCGCCGTTTTCCACGGGGGGACACCTTTCGGGTGCGGTCTGGCGAGTGGTGTGGGGGCGCGACTGTGCCCCGGACAAGGTTACTGGCTCCCCGGACCCCGTCTTACAGACGGATGATCCGGCGGATCACTGCCTGATCGCCCAGCCCCGCTCCCGCAGCGACGCCGACAGCACCGGCGCGGCCGACGGCTCCACCATCAGCTGCACCAGACCCGCCTGCTGCCCGGTCGCGTGCTCGATCCGTACGTCCTCGATGTTGACCCCGGCCCGCCCCGCGTCCGCGAAGATCCGGGCGAGCTGTCCCGGCTGGTCGTCGATGAGCACGGCCACGACCTCGTACGCCCGGGGAGCGGACCCGTGCTTCCCCGGCACCCGCACCTGCCCGGCGTTCCCGCGCCGCAGCATGTCCTCGATCCCGGAGGTGCCCTCGAGCCGCTTGGCCTCGTCGGCCGACTGCAACGCCCGCAGCGCCCGCACGGTCTCCTCCAGGTCCCCGGCGACATCGGTCAGCAGGTCGGCCACCGGCCCCGGATTCGCGGAGAGGATGTCGATCCACATCGCAGGGTCGGACGCGGCGATCCGGGTCACGTCCCGGATGCCCTGCCCGCACAGTCGTACGGCGGCCTCCTCGGCGTGCTCCAGACGCGCGGCGACCATGCTGGAGACGAGGTGGGGCATGTGCGAGACGAGCGCCACGGCACGGTCGTGGGCGTCGGCGTCCATGACCACCGGCACCGCGCGGCAGTGCGAGACCAGTTCCAGGGCGAGGTTCAGCACCTCGGTGTCGGTGTCCCGGGTGGGGGTCAGCACCCACGGCCGCCCCTCGAAGAGGTCCGCGGTGGCGGCCAGCGGGCCGGACTTCTCCCGCCCGGACATCGGATGCGTACCGATGTACGAGGAGAGGTCGAGTCCCAGCGCCTCCAGTTCCCGCCGGGGCCCGCCCTTCACGCTGGCCACGTCGATGTACCCGCGAGCGACACCCCGGCGCATGGCGTCGGCGAGCACCCCGGCCACGTGCGCGGGCGGCGCGGCGACGATCGCGAGGTCCACGGGTCCGGCGGGCGCCTCGTCCGTGCCCGCGCCGAGCGCGGCGGCCGTACGGGCCTGCTCGGGGTCGTGGTCGGCGAGGTGCACGGCGACTCCGCGCCCCGCGAGCGCGAGCGCGGCGGACGTCCCGATGAGCCCGGTCCCGATGACGAGTGCGGTCCTCACTGGGCGATGTCCTTGCGGAGGGCGGCCGCGGCACCGAGGTAGACGTGCGCGATGTCGGCGCGGGGCCGGTCGGACTCGATGTGCGCGAGAACCCGGACGACCCGTGGCATGGCGCCCTCGATGTCGAGCTCCTGGGCGCAGATCAGGGGGACGTCGACGATGCCGAGCTTGCGGGCGGCGGCGGCCGGGAAGTCGCTGTGCAGGTCGGGTGTGGCCGTGAACCAGATGCTGATCAGGTCGTCCGCGGTCAGCTCGTTCCGCTCCATGATGGCGGTGAGCAGCGCTCCGACCTGCTCGTCCATGTGGCCGGCCTCGTCCTGTTCGAGTTGGACGGCGCCCCGGACCGCTCGTACCGCCACGACATGCTCCTTGCTGATGTACTGCCCGGCTCTGTGCACGACCAGCCTAGTCAGCCCGTCCTGGCCGGGGGCGCGGCGCCCGTCCCGTGAGATGGCTTCCCAGACCGTGCCAATGTCACCCGAATGTCACAGTCCCGCTACTTGGGGTGAAAACACACCCGTGCGCCTCTGGACTCGGGGCCCCGGGTCCGCTGTGATGGCAGGAAACCCGCCTCGGGGGAGGCCCCTTACATGAAGCGTTCCGGACCGCTGCTGACACTGCTCGCGGGATTGCTGGTCGGCCTGTTCATGCTGTCGCTCAACGCCACCACGGGTGAGAAGCCCACGTCGTCCTACGTGAAGCAGTCGCCGAGCACCAAGGCGTCACCGAGCACGGCGCCCACGCGGACGACCCCGCCACCCAGCCCCACACCGTCGGCGACGCCCGTGCCCGAGGGCGTCTACACGGGCCGTACCGACGACGACTCGTCCGCGGTCGCGATCACAGTGCGGGACGACAAGGCGATCGCGTACGTCTGCGACGGCCACAACATCGAGTCGTGGCTTCAGGGCGATGTGAAGGCCGACGGCAGTCTGCGGCTCACCGGAAAGGGCGGCGCGAGCCTGGACGGCAGGGTCGAGGGGACCAAGGAGATCCGCGGCACGGCCCATGTCGGCAGCGGGGGCTACGCCTTCACCATCGGCAAGTCGAAGAAGTCGTCCGGGCTCTACCGGGCGAACAGCACGGTGGCCGGCGCGAGGATCGAGGGCGGCTGGATCGTCCTTCCGGACGGCGAGCAGGTCGGCATCCTCAAGCGCGACGGCAAGCCCTCCCCCGCGCCCGTGATCGACCCGGAGACCGGTGCGGTGACGGTCGACGGACAGCGGCTCACGGCCCGCCCGGTAACCCCCTGACCTCCGCCCGAGGGAGCCGATCATGACCGTCGACCCGAACGCGGCCACCCAGAGCTGGCCCTCCCCCGAACCCGAGCGCGGCCCAGGCCCGGCCCGCTTCCTGATCCCGGCCCTGGTCGCCGCCGCGGTGGCGGTCGCCCTGGGCGCCTACGGCAAGATCCACGACCCGGCCGGGACGGCCTTCAATCTGGCCGGCTTCAGCAGCACCGGCGCGGTGAAGTCCTGGCTCGCGACGGTCGCGTTCTTCTTCGCGCTCGTGCAGCTCGTCTCGGCCCTGATGGTGTACGGCAAGCTGCCGGGCCCGCGCTGGTCGTCCACCCTGCACCGCTGGTCCGGCCGTGCGGCCTTCCTGGTGGCGGTCCCGGTCGCGGTGCACTGTCTGTACGCGCTGGGCTTCCAGTCGTACGCATCACGCGTTCTGTGGCACTCGCTCTTCGGTTGTTTCTTCTTCGGTGCCTTCAGTGCCAAGATGCTGCTGCTCCGTTCGGAGCGCCTTCCGGGGTGGCTGCTGCCGATCGTCGGTGGGCTCGTCTTCACCGCGCTCACGATCCTCTGGCTGACCTCCGCCCTCTGGTTCTTCCGCACCTTCGGAGTCACGACATGACGCACAGCCCGACGCGGCGCACGCTCCTTCTCGCGACGGGCGCGGTCCCGCTGACCGTCGGCTGCAGCAAGTACGGCGACAGCGGCGACTCCGGGTCCAGCTCGGTGGAGGCCTCGGCCGGCACCGAGTTGGCGAAGACGAGCGAGATCCCGGTCGGCGGCGGGAAGATCTTCAAGGACGAGAAGGTCGTCGTCACCCAGCCGAAGAAGGGTGAGTTCAAGGCCTTCTCGAACATCTGCACCCACCAGGGCTGTGCGGTGACGAGCGTGTCCGGCGGCACCATCAACTGCCCGTGCCACGGCAGCAAGTTCAACATCACGGACGGCTCGGTGGCCAACCCGCCGGCCGCCGAACCGCTGCCGGAGCAGCGGATCAAGGTCAGCGGGGACTCGATCGAGCTCGCCTAGGCGTCCCAGAGCGCCCCGAGCGTCACCAGCTCGCTGCCGTACTCGATCCGGTCGGCCCACTCGACCGGCCAGGCGTCCGCGCCCAGGTGGGCGCCCGCGAAGGCGCCCGTCAGACAGGCGATCGAGTCGGAGTCGCCGGAGCTGCACGCGGCCCGCCGCAGGGCCGTCAGCGGCTCCTCGGGGAACTGCAGGAAGCACAACAGCCCGGTCGCCAGGGCCTCTTCGGCGATCCAGCCGGCCCCGGTGGCCAGACACGGGTCCTCCTCCGGCGAGGCGGTGCGCACGGCGTCGTCGAGCCGGTCGAGGACCGCCAGGCACTCGTCCCAGCCACGCGCCATGAACTGCCCGGGCGTCGCGTCCTGGCTGCGCGTCCACAGGTCGCCGAGCCAGCGGTCGTGGTAGCGGCCCCGGTTCACCACGGCGTACGACCGCAGCAGCCCGACCAGTTCGCCCGCTCCGGCACCTTGCGCGAGCAGCCGTACGGCACGCGCGGTGAGGTCGGACGCGGCGAGCGCCGTCGGATGGCCGTGGGTGAGCGCGGACTGCAACTGGGCGGCGCCCGCGCGCTGTTCGTCGCTGAGCCCGGGGACGAGCCCGACGGGCGCGACGCGCATGTTGGCGCCACAGCCCTTGGAGCCGATCTGACTGGCCTGCTGCCAGGCCAGATCGGTGCGCTCCAGCAGGTCGCAGGCCCGCAGGCAGGTGTTGCCGGGGGCCCGGTTGTTCTCCGGGGAGCGGTTCCACGCGATGAACTCCCGCCGCAGCGGCTCCGCCATCTCGGGCCCCAGCACCCCCCGGTCCATCGCCGCCCGCAGCCCTCTGCCCACGGCCAGCGTCATCTGGGTGTCGTCGCTGACGACGGCGGGCGTGCGCAGCTCCATCTCCCGCCAGGGGCCGCACTTGGCGAGGATCGACGGCACGTCGTTGAACTCGGTCGGGAAACCGAGGGCGTCCCCGAGGGCGAGGCCGACGAGCGTTCCGGTTGCGGCGCGTTGGGTCGCGATGGTGGTCATGCGGGGCGTCCTTCCGGGGACGGTCGAAGGAGAGGGGGGTGCAGGGTGGTGGCGGGTCCCGCACGGTAGAGCGCGGCCGGTTTGCCGCGGCCTCCGGTCAGCCGCGCGGCGCCGGGGACGGCCTCGACGAAGCCGGGCGTGGCGAGCACCTTGCGGCGGAAGTTGGGCCGGTCGAGGGCGGTGCCCCAGACGGTCTCGTACACCTGCTGGAGCTCGCCGAGGGTGAACTCGGGCGGGCAGAAGGCGGTGGCCAGGCAGCTGTACTCGAGCTTGGCGCCGACGCGTTCGTGGGCGTCGGCCAGGATGCGGTCGTGGTCGAAGGCGAGCGGTCCCGCCTGGTCGTACGGCACCCAGCGGGCGTCGGCCGCGTCGCCGCCGCCGTGCGGCCGGGGAGGGTCGGGCAGCAGTGCGGCGAACGCGACGGAGACGACCCGCATCCGGGGGTCGCGGTCGGGCTCGCTGTAGGTCCGCAGCTGCTCCAGATGCAGCCCGGAGAGGTCCGGCAGCCCGGTCTCCTCGGCGAGTTCGCGCCGGGCCGCGGTCTCCGCGGACTCGTCCGGGTGCAGGAAGCCGCCGGGCAGTGCCCAGCGTCCGGCGTACGGCTCCTGCCCCCGCTCCACGAGCAGCACACGCAGGGCGCCTTCGTCGACGGTGAGGACGGCGAGGTCGACCGTGACGGCGAAGGGTTCGTGGGCGTACTTGTCGTAATCCACCGCACTCGCCCCCTTCATGGTCGCCAGGACTAATAGTCATGACGACTATAAAGAGCGCGCCAGTGTTCCACAAGTCTTCAGAGGCGCCGGCCCAGGAAGGCGAGCAGCCGGGTCCCGTCGGGCGCACGGGACGGCACGGCGACCGGCTCGGCGAACCGCACGCCCCGGTCCTCCTCGCCCACCACGCACCGGGCGACGGCGAGGAGTTCGGCCGCGAGGCCGTCCGGAACGGGCCGGGGCCGTCCGCAGGACCGGGCCACGTCCCACCCGTGCACGGTGATCTCGACCGCGCCGACCGCGGCCATCACCCGCACGTCCAGCGGGCGTTCACCCACCAGCACGTCCTCGGGCGGCCCGGCGGCCCAGGCGCCGAGCACGGCACGCGCGCGCGTACGGAAGCCGCAGACCCGGTCGGTGTGCGGGAGCAGCCCGATCCGGCCGCCGCTCAGCCCCTCGTACAGCGCGTCCAGGGAGTCGTCGAGATGACCGAGCAGCTCGCCCAGATTCCACTCGCCGCATGGGGTGCCCCTGCCGAGGCCCACCTCCCGCGCCTCCGCCACACTGCCCAGCGCGTAGGCGAGCGAGCGCTCCAGCAGCTCCCCCGCGCTCACGACAGCACCGCCGCCGGACCGCCGCAGAGGCCCCTCGGCGGCCTCGCGGGGACCTCCCGGGCCCCGGGGGCCCCGATGGGCCGCGAAGGCCGCACAGGGCCCTCCAGCGCTGCCGAACGCCTCTGCTCACCGATCCCGGTTCTCGCGTCCATCCCCACTCCCTCCGTCACGGAGACAGACCGCCGGGAGGGCGAAAACGCATCGGCCGGTTCCGGAGAACTCCGGAACCGGCCGCACGCACACGCGTAGGGAGGCGGGACTACAGGTCGACTTCCTTCATCAGCATGCCGACCTCGGTGTTGGACAGCCGCCGCAGCCAGCCCGACTTCTGGTCGCCCAGGGTGATGGGGCCGAAGGCGACCCGCACCAGCTTGTCGACCGGGAAGCCGGCCTCGGCGAGCATCCGGCGGACGATGTGCTTGCGCCCCTCGTGGAGGGTGACCTCGACGAGGTAGTTCTTGCCGGTCTGCTCGACGACCCGGAAGTGGTCCGCGCGCGCGTACCCGTCCTCCAGCTGGATGCCGTCCTTGAGCTGCTTGCCCAGGTCACGCGGGATCGGGCCCACGATGTGCGCGAGGTAGACCTTCTTCACGCCGTACTTGGGGTGGGTCAGCCGGTGGGCCAGCTCACCGTGGTTGGTGAGCAGGATGACGCCCTCGGTCTCGGTGTCGAGCCGCCCCACGTGGAAGAGCCGCGTCTCCCGGTTGGTGACGTAGTCCCCGAGGCACTGCCGGCCCTCGTTGTCCTCCATCGTGGAGACGACACCGGCGGGCTTGTTCAGCGAGAAGAACTGGTACGACTGCGTCGCGACCGTCAGGCCGTCGACCTTGACCTCGTCCTTCTCCGGGTCGACCCGCTTGCCCTGCTCCAGCACGATCTCGCCGTTGACCTCGACCCGCGCCTGCTCGATGAGCTCCTCGCAGGCCCGCCGCGAGCCGTAGCCCGCGCGCGCGAGGATCTTCTGGAGCCGCTCGCCCTCCTGCTCGGCGCCCGGGAAGGTCTTGGGGAGCTTCACGTCCTTCTTGCCGGCGTACCGCTCCCGGTTGCGCTCCTCGGCGCGGGCGTCGTACTCACGGGAACTCGCCGGCGCCGTACGTCCGCGCCCGGTGCCCTGGCCCTGCTTCGGGCCGCCCTTGGCGCCGCCCCGCGCGGAGGCACCACGCCCGGACTTGGGTCCTTCGTGGGTGCCGCCGGGGCCCACGTCGTAGCGGCGCTCCTCGGGGCGGGGCTTCTTCGGCCGGCCGCCCTGCTTGTCGTCGCGGTCGTTGCCGGCACCGCGGTAATTACCGCGACCACCGGTGCTGCCGCCACGCCCACCGCTGCTCCCGCCGCGGCCGCCGCTGTTGCCACCACGGCTCCCGCCGTTGTTTCCGCTGCTGTTCCTGCCGCTGCTGCTTCGCATCAAGTTTCCGTCTAGTCGTCGTCTGTGTCCTCGGAATCCGGAGCGTCCGGATCGAACGACGGTACGGCTTCCTGGGTCTCGGCCTCGATCGCCTCCGCCTCAGGGAGGAAGGGCGCGAGCTCCGGGAGCTCGTCCAGACCGCGCAGGCCCATCCGCTCCAGGAAGTAGTTCGTCGTCACGTACAGGATCGCACCTGTTTCGGGTTCCGTGCCCGCCTCCGCCACCAGACCCCGCTGGAGGAGGGTGCGCATCACACCGTCACAGTTCACTCCGCGCACCGCGGAGACCCGGCTTCGGCTGACCGGCTGGCGGTAGGCGACCACCGCGAGCGTCTCGAGCGCCGCCTGGGTGAGCCGGGCCTGCTGCCCGTCCAGGACGAACCGCTCCACGGCCGGGGCGTACGCGGCCCGGGAGTAGAAACGCCAGCCGTTCGCGACGTGCCGCAGCTCGAAACCGCGCCCCTGAGCGGCGTACTCGCCCGCCAGCTCCCTGAGCGCCCTGGTGACCTGCCGCTTGGGCCGCTCCAGGATCTTCGCCAGGTGCTCCTCGGTCGCGGGCTCATCCACGACCATCAGGACGGCCTCCAGGGCCGGCTTCAGTTCGAGGTCGGCGACGCTCGGCAGCCCCGCCGGGACCTCGGTGGTCTCCTCGCTCACGCCTTGTCCTCCTTGGGCGGCTCTGGCGCTCGGTCGAACTCGTCGGTCACCATCGGCTCGGCCTCGCCCGCGCCACCGGTCCACCGCACCATCAGCTCCCCGAGCGCGGTCTCCTGGTCCAGCGCCACGGCCTTCTCCCGGTACAGCTCGAGCAGCGCGAGAAACCTGGCCACGACGGTCAGGGTGCCGTCGGCGTCCTCCACCAGCAGGCGGAAGCTGGCCTCACCGAGCTCCCTGAGCCGTGCGACCACGATCCCCGCCTGCTCCTGGACGCTGACCAGAGGCGCGTGGATGTGGTCGACGTACACCTGCGGCTTGGGCTTGGGCTGCATCGCCTTCACGGCGAGCTTCGCGAACCCCTCGGGCCCGATGCTGATGACGACCTCGGGCAGCAGCTCGGCGTGGTGCGGTTCCAGTCCGACGGTACGGGGGTAACGCCGGGCCTCCTCGTCGAGCCGCCGGTTGAAGATGTCGGCGATCTGTTTGTACGCGCGGTACTGGAGCAGCCGCGCGAAGAGCAGGTCCCGGGCTTCGAGGAGCGCCAGGTCGGCCTCGTCCTCCACCTGCGCGGCGGGCAGCAGCCGAGCCGCCTTGAGATCGAGGAGGGTGGCGGCCACGACGAGGAACTCGGTCGTCTCGTCCAGGTCCCAGTCCGGCCCCATGGCCCGGATGTACGCCATGAACTCGTCGGTGACCTTGGAGAGCGCGACCTCGGTCACATCCAGCTTGTGCTTGGAGATCAGCTGGAGGAGCAGATCGAAGGGCCCCTCGAAGTTGGCGAGCCGAACCTTGAACACCCCGCCGGACTCGCTGTCCTCCGGTGGAATCGTCCCTGCCTCCGCAGCTTCGCCCTCCGCGCCGCCAGCCTCGGCTTCCGCAACCTCAGCGAACGCGGCTGCGGCTCTCGCGGCCTTGATCTCTGCGCCCGCAGCCGCCGCGGACTCGGTACCCGCAGGCTCGCTCCCCGCAGGCTCGGTCTCCGCACCCGCGGCCGACGCGACCTCGGCTTCCGCGCACTCGACCTCCGCGCCCCCAGCTTCCGCGGACTCGGTACCCGCGAGCTTGGTCTCTGCGGGCTCGGTCTCCGCGACCCCAGCCTCCGCGGACTCGGTACCCGCGAGCTTGGTCTCCGCGACCCCAGACAACGCGGACTCAGCCAAAGCGGCTGCGACTTCCGCCGACTCGATATCCGCGGACTCGGTACCCGCGAGCTTGGTCTCCGCGACCCCAGCCTCCGCGGACTCGGTACCCGCGAGCTTGGTCTCCGCGACCCCAGACAACGCGGACTCAGCCAAAGCGGCTGCGCCTTCCGCCGACTCGATATCCGCGGGCTCGACCTCCGCGACCCCAGCCTCCGCGGACTCGGTACCCGCGAGCTTGGTCTCTGCGGCCTCGACCTCCGAGCCCTCAGCCTCCGCGACCTCGGCATTCGCGCCCTCGGTCTCCGCGACCCCGATGCCCGCGACCCCAGCCGCCGCTCCCGCGAACTCGGTCTCCGCAACCTCAGCCACCACGACCTCGGCTTCGGCGCCCTCAATCTCCGCGGCCTCGATCTCCGGCTGCTCCGAGACCGGCCCGGCCTCGACCTCCGCCTCCGTGACCGGCTCGACCCGCGGAGCGCCCCGCCCCAGCACACGCCGGCGGCCGGCAGCAGCGCCGGGGCCGGGGGGAACGTCGTTCGAGGTCATAGCCCTCGCAGGCTACCGCTACCGCCCACGCAGTCGGCGTACGAGGATGCTCGCGTCCCCGCGGGACTCCAGATCCGCCAGCACCACGGCGACCGCCTCGCGCACGATCCGCCCGCGGTCCACCGCCAGCCCGTGCTCACCCCGGAGCACCAGGCGCGCGTGCTCCAGATCCATGAGCTCCTCGGCCGAGACGTACACGGTGATCTTCTCGTCGTGCCGCTCCCGCCCACTGGGCCGCCGCGAGGGAGAGCGTCCGCGCTTGCCCCGGGGTTGCCCGGCTTCGGAGGCAGAACCTTCCTGCGCCCCTCGACCACGCGCGGAGCGCTCCGCGGCCCGGCTGCGGGACTCGCCCTCCTCGGAGCCGTCGGCGTCGGCCGCCACATGTTCGGCGCCGTCGCCGTCCCCGCCCTGTGCGGGCACGGACTGCGGCGCGTCCTCGGCCGCCACCGCGTCGGACTCCCCCGCGGGAGCCGGCACCCGGGCCTCGCCGTTGGCCCCCCGCCGGGGAGTGGACGCCTGGAGCGCCATCCCCCCTGTCGTACGGAACAGTTCGTCGGCCCCCGGCAGACTCACTCGGCGTGACACCGGGCGAGCACCTCCCTGGCGAGCTGGCGATAGGCGGCGGCACCGACGGAGTTGGAGGCGTACGTGGTGATCGGCTCACCGGCGACCGTGGTCTCCGGGAAGCGCACCGTGCGTCCGATGACCGTGTGGTAGACGTGGTCGTCGAACGCCTCGACCACACGGGCCAGGACCTCACGGCTGTGGACCGTGCGAGAGTCGTACATCGTGGCGAGGATCCCGTCGAGCTCCAGCTCAGGGTTGAGCCGCTCCTGGACCTTCTCGATGGTCTCCGTCAGCAGTGCGACACCACGCAGGGCGAAGAACTCGCACTCCAGAGGCACTATCACCTTGTGCGCGGCCGTCAGGGCGTTGACCGTGAGCAGGCCGAGCGAGGGCTGACAGTCGATCACGATGTAGTCGTAGTCGGCCATGAGCGGCTTCAGGGCCCGCTGCAATGTCGACTCGCGGGCGACCTCGGAGACCAGCTGGACCTCCGCCGCCGACAAGTCGATATTGCTGGGCAGCAGGTCCATGTTGGGGACCGCGGTCTTCAGCAGGACCTCGTCGGCCGCCATGCCCCGCTCCATGAGCAGGTTGTAGACGGTGAGGTCGAGCTCCATCGGGTTGACACCGAGACCCACCGACAGCGCGCCCTGCGGGTCGAAGTCCACGAGCAGCACACGCCGGCCGTACTCCGCGAGCGCGGCACCCAGGTTGATGGTCGACGTCGTCTTGCCCACGCCGCCCTTCTGGTTGCACATCGCGATGATCTTCGCGGGGCCGTGATCGGTCAGCGGGCCCGGGATCGGGAAGTACGGCAGCGGGCGTCCGGTCGGGCCCACGCGCTCACGGCGCTGGCGGGCCGCGTCGGGCGCGAGCGTGGCCGCGTACTCCGGATCCGGCTCGTACTCGGCGTCGGGGTCGTAGAAGTGCCCCTCGGGCAGTTCGTCGTAGTCGGCGAAGTGGTTGTGGGGCGCGCCACTTCCGTCGCCGGCCATGGCGTTCACGTGATGGCCATCCATGCTGTGGTGTGCTGTCCGCACGGTCTGCGGACTCTGGTGGGCTGCGAAGGTGCGCACCGCGACGGAGCCGACAGCCTCGAACCCTGCGGGGCTCTGGGCCCCGGCAGGCATTCCTGGTTGACCACCCCCGGGAGAAAATGTCGACTC
This sequence comes from Streptomyces sp. NPDC001668, assembly GCF_042893155.1. Lineage (NCBI taxonomy): Bacteria > Bacillati > Actinomycetota > Actinomycetes > Kitasatosporales > Streptomycetaceae > Streptomyces > Streptomyces sp. NPDC001668. Next base: position 25,903 of record NZ_JBIAUQ010000008.1, on the reverse strand, counting down.
ATTCACAAGTCGTCTTACCTCCTTGGTGACCAGGAAACTTCTAGACAAGGTCAGCGTGGCACCGTGCCGACGGTTGGCGACTCTATGGCGTGTCGGGTGTTCACAGCAACACAATCCGCCGGACCCGGCAGGATGTGTCGGCAATGAAACATCCCGCTGTCAAGGGCGTACGGCAGTCGCACGGCAGGTTTCGCCGGTGTACGAATCGGCTCAAGGGTTACGTTCGACGCGAGTTGACCGAGAGTCGCAAAGTGACCATACACACATCCGGCCGGACCTTGTGGGGCAAGGTCCGGCCGCATGTGCCTCGTTGACGCGCCTTGTTGACGTATCGCCTTTACGAAAAGGTGACTTAGCTATCAGCCCAGGTCACGGACTCAGCCGAGCAGCGTCTCGAGCTCGGTGTGCTCCAGACCGTGCGCCTCCGCGACCTCCCGGTAAACGACCTTGCCGTCATGGGTGTTGAGGCCCTTCGCCAGCGCGGGGTCGCGGCGCAGCGCCTCCACCCAGCCCCGGTCGGCGAGTTCGACGATGTAGGGCAGGGTCGCGTTGGTGAGCGCGTAGGTGGAGGTGTTGGGGACCGCGCCCGGCATGTTGGCGACGCAGTAGAAGACCGAGTCGTGCACCTGGAAGGTCGGCTCGGCGTGGGTGGTCGGCCGGGAGTCCTCGAAGCAGCCGCCCTGGTCGATCGCGATGTCGACAAGGACACTTCCGGGCTTCATCCGGGAGACGAGCTCGTTGGTGACCAGCTTCGGGGCCTTGGCGCCCGGGATGAGCACCGCGCCGATCACGAGGTCGGCATCCAGGACGGCCTTCTCCAACTCGAAGGCGTTGGACATGATCGCCCGGACCTTGGTGCCGAACACCTTGTCGGCCTCGCGGAGCTTGTTGATGTCGCGGTCGAGCAGCGTGACGTGGAAGCCCATGCCGACGGCGATCTGCGTGGCGTTCCAGCCGGAGACACCGCCGCCGATGACGACGGCCCGCGCGGGCTGGGTGCCGGGGACGCCGCCGGGCAGGACACCGCGGCCGCCGACCGAGCGCATCAGGTGGTAGGCGCCGACCTGCGGGGCGAGCCGGCCCGCGACCTCGGACATCGGGGCGAGCAGCGGGAGCGCGCGGGAGGGCAGCTCGACCGTCTCGTAGGCGATCGCGGTGGTGCCCGACTCGATGAGCGCGTCGGTGCACTCCTTGGAGGCGGCCAGGTGCAGGTAGGTGAAGAGCGTCTGGTCCTTGCGGAGGCGGTGGTACTCCTCGGCGACGGGCTCCTTGACCTTCAGCAGCAGGTCGGCGGTGGCCCACACCTCGTCGGCGGTGTCCAGGATCTGAGCGCCCTCGGCGACGTACTCCTCGTCCGGGATGGAGGAGCCGACGCCGGCGCCCCGCTCGATGACGACCTGGTGGCCGTGGCGCACCAGCTCGTGCACACCGGCGGGGGTGATGGCCACCCGGAACTCGTTGTTCTTGACCTCGCGGGGGATGCCGACCTTCACGTGGATCACGGTCCTTGGCTCAGAGTGTGTGGGGCAATACAACACATACCCGGGCATGCGTGAGCACACCAGGAGACACCGCAGGAGAAGGTGCGGCAGAGCCAGTCTAATGAAGGTGTTCCCGCTGTCTAGCCTTTCATTGCATCAATCTTCAGCGGGTGTACTACGGATTTCGCAGGCGTCAGCATCGTGTTTCGGGTCTTCGGCCTGCTCCGCCCCGGGTTCCTCCTGGGAAAGCTCCTCCCCCAGCAGCCGCTCGGCGGCGCCGCGGTGCAGCTGGGCGGCGGCGGGATCGCCCAGGCGGTCCAGCGTGTCCGCGAGCCGCAACTGGAGCGCGGCCTGCAACCGGACGTCCTCGGCGCGCCTCGCCCAGTCCACGGCCTCCTGGCAGGTGCGCAGGCACTCCTCCGGGCGTCCGGCGTACTCCTGGACCCGGGCGAGCTCGCTCAACGCCCGTGCGTGCGCCCCGACATCACCGTTCTTGCGGTGCCCGGCGAGGGCGGCCCGCCAGTTCCTCACCGCCTCGCCGTAGCGGCCGGCGTAGGTGTGCGCGGCGGCGATACGGCCGTACAGCCGGGCGGCCTCGGCACGCTCGTCCCGGGCAAGCCGCTGGGCGAGGGCCCGGCCGAACCAGTCGGCGGCCCGGTCGTAGTCCCCGAGCTCCAGATGCGCGCCGCCTACGGATTCCATCGCGCGGGCGGCCGCATACGGGTCGTTCGCCTCCCGTCCCGCGTCCAGGGCCGCCCGGTAGCGGGCCAGCGCCTCCCGGGTGCGGCCGGTCTGGGCGTCCAGGTCGGCGAGGTTCAGCAGGGCGGCGGCCTTCTCCCGGGGCAGGGCGCGCCGCTCGGCCACGTCGAGGACGAGGCCGTGGATGCCGTAGAGGTCGGGGGCGGCGGCCTTCATGCCGAAGTGGGCCACCATCGTCCGCACGAGCTGCGACATCAGGCGCCGGGCGAGGGTGTCCAGCTCCCCGTCGGCGACCGCGAGGCGGGCCGCCGCGAGCAGGGCCGGCCTGCGGATGCGCAGCCAGTCCTCGGCGGCCCGGGGGGTCGGGAAGCGCACGGAGGGCGGCATGCCCTGGAGCTTCTCGCGGGCGTCGGGGCTGTCGGTCTCGGTGATCGCGCGCGAGGACTGGAGCAGCCGTACGGTCCGCTCCAGCATGCGGGCGCGGGCCAGCTGGAGTTCGGCCGGCCGGTCCTGGGTGTCCGCGAGGGCCTTGAGCAGGGGGTACAGGCAGCCCGGGACCTCGTACTGCGGCAGCGGTGAGTCCACGGCGTGCAGCAGGCCGAGGGCGACGAAGTCGTCCAGGGTGGAGCGGGCGCCGTCCACCGAGCAGCCGGCGAGCGCGGAGGCGGTGTGCGGGTCGACGAGGCCGGCCGGCGCGAGGGAGAGCAGGCGCAGCATCCGGGCGGCAGGGGTGGGCAGAGAGGCGTAGACGAGCTTGAAGACCCGGCTGAGCGGGCCGGTCTCGTCACTCTCCGCATGCAGCTGCTTGCCCAGATCGGCGACGGCCGCCTGGGGACGGGCGGCGAGCCAGCCCCCGGCCAGCATCAGCGCGGCGGTGTGTCCCTGGCACTCCTCGACGAGACTCTCGGCGGCACGCGGGTCGACGGTGATGCGGACCGACCCGGTGTGCCGGGTCAGCAGCTCCAGCGCGGACTTGGTGTCCAGCCCGCCGAGCGTGCACGGCCGGACGTCCGTGATCCCGGTCAGCGGACCTCCCGAAACGGCCACGACCAGGCACTCCGGGGTATCCGGAAGCAGGGCGTCCACCTGTTCCGCGGCCACCGCGTCGTCGAGCAGGACGAGGGCGCGCCGGTCGGCCAGGGCCTCGCGCAGCACCGCCGTGAGGTCGTCCTCGGCGGCTCCGGCGGGTGCCGGCACGTCGAGTGCGGCGAGCAGTTCACGGGCGGCGTCCGCGACCGGTACGGGGGTGCCGTCGGGCTCGCTCAGCCGGACGCGCAGCACCCCGTCGTCGTAACGCTCAGCGACCGTCCGGACGAGTTCCTCGGCGAGCGCGGTCCGGCCGGAGCCGGGGCGCCCCGCGATGAGCAGCACACGCGCGCGGGGTGCCTTCCGGCCGGAGAGCGTGTCCAGTCCCGCCCGCTCGATGTCGGCGAGCAGTTCCTTCAACTCCCGCGTCCGCCCCAGGAACTGGCCTTCGCCGGACAGCCGTACGCCGCCTGCGTCCACCGCCTGATCCGTCACGGGCCACACTCCCGTCCCACCGCACGCGCAAAGCCCGCCGGTGACCCCGGTTCGGGCCTTTCAGAGCCTAGTTCACCCTGTGCAACGTTCCTGGCAGAGCGCGGCGGTGACGGGTACAGAGTCCCCTGATCGGATCAACAGATCGTAGGACCTACTCAGGGGCGCGGGGAACTGCGCGACGAGCCACAACGCGACCGTCACCCCGCGACGAACCGCAAGAGCAACGGCGCGACCCGAGCAACGGTCACGCCTCGAACGGCCGCGCAGGCCACTCCGCCTCAGCCGGCCGCAACCCGTCCAACCCGCCGGAGGCCCGCGCCGCGACCAACGACAGAACCCCCACCACCAGGCAGTTGTTGTGGAGTTCCCCCGCCAGAACCCCCCGCACAAGCTCGGGCACGGACACGCGCGCGTACTCCAGGTCGATCTCCTCGTGCTCGACCTCGAAGCGCTCGCCGTCCGCCTCGGACAGTCCCCGGGCGAGGAAGATCCGGATCGCCTCGTCACAGCCACCGGGCGAGGTGTAGACGTCCGTCAGCACCCGCCAGTCCTCCGCCTTGACGTGCGCCTCCTCGTACAGCTCCCGCTGGGCCGCGTGCAGCGGGTTCTCCCCCGGCACGTCGAGGAGCCCCGCCGGGATCTCCCACAGCTTCTGCCGTACGGGATGCCGGTACTGACGGATGAGCAGGACCCGGTCCTCGTCGTCGAGGGCGAGGACGGCCACGGACCCGGGGTGGACCTGGTAGTCGCGGCCGACCACCGAGCCGTCGGGCATGACCACCTCGTCCGTGCGCACGGAGGTCTTGTTGCCCACGAAGGGGGTCTTCGTCGCCCGGATCTCCCACTCCTCGGGAGCGTCCTTGATCGTCATGCCCTGTCCTTCCCCACGTGCATAAAAGAAGCCGGGGCACCCGCCTTTGAATGCGCGCGCCCCGGCCACCGTACAACTGTCGTGCTACTTGGAACTCTGCCGCTCCACCGCCGCCTTCACCAGGCCGGCGAACAGCGGGTGCGGCCTGGTCGGACGCGAGCGCAGCTCGGGGTGGGCCTGCGTGGCGACCAGGTACGGGTGGACGTCGCGCGGGTACTCGACGTACTCGACGAGTTTGCCGTCCGGCGAGGTGCCGGAAAACAGGATGCCCGCCTTCTTTTCAAGCTCCGCGCGGTAGGCGTTGTTCACCTCGTAGCGGTGCCGGTGCCGCTCCTCGACGTACTCCTTGCCGTCGTACACCTCGCGGACGATGGAGCCCTCGGCGAGCTTGGCCGGGTACATGCCGAGCCGCATGGTGCCGCCCATGTCACCCTCACCGGCGACGATGTCGAGCTGCTCGGCCATGGTGGAGATGACCGGGTGGCCGGTGGCCGAGTCGAACTCGGTGGAGTTGGCGTCCGGGATGTCGGCGAGGTTGCGCGCGGCCTCGATCACGATGCACTGCAGGCCCAGGCAGAGACCGAGCAGCGGGATCTTGTTCTCGCGGGCGTACTTGATCGCGCCCACCTTGCCGAGCACACCGCGGTCGCCGAAGCCGCCCGGGATGCAGATGCCGTCGACGTCCTCGAGCTGCGCCTTCGCGCCGGCCGGGGTCTTGCAGTCGTCGGAGGTGACCCACTTGATCTTGACGCGGGCCTTGTTGGCGAAGCCGCCCGCGCGCAGCGCCTCGGTGACCGAGAGGTAGGCGTCGGGCAGGTCGATGTACTTGCCGACCAGGGCGAGGGTGATCTCGTGGTCGGGGTTGTGGACGCGGTCGAGCAGGTCGTCCCAGGTCGTCCAGTCCACGTCCCGGAACGGCAGGTCCAGCTTGCGGACGACATAGGCGTCCAGGCCCTCGCTGTGCACGGTCTTGGGGATGTCGTAGATCGAGCGGGCGTCGGGACAGGCGACCACGGCGGCCTCGTCGACGTCGCACATCAGCGAGATCTTGCGCTTGATGGCGGTCGGTACTTCGCGGTCGGACCGCAGCACGATGGCGTCCGGCTGGATACCGATGTTGCGCAGGGCCGCAACCGAGTGCTGGGTCGGCTTCGTCTTCAGCTCTCCCGAGGGGCCGATGTACGGCAGGAGCGAGATATGGACGACGAAGACGTTGTCACGGCCGACCTCGTGACGGACCTGGCGGACCGTCTCCAGGAACGGCAGCGACTCGATGTCGCCGACCGTGCCGCCGACCTCCGTGATGACGACATCGACCTCGTCGGTCGCCATACGCCGGATGCGGTGCTTGATCTCGTTGGTGATGTGCGGGATGACCTGCACGGTGTCGCCCAGGTACTCGCCGCGGCGCTCCTTGGCGATCACCGTGTTGTAGACCTGGCCGGTGGTGACGTTGGCGGAGCCGTCGAGGTCACGGTCGAGGAAACGCTCGTAGTGGCCGATGTCCAGGTCGGTCTCGGCGCCGTCGTTGGTGACGAACACCTCACCGTGCTGGAAGGGGTTCATCGTGCCCGGGTCGACGTTGAGGTACGGGTCGAGTTTCTGCATCACGACGCGCAGGCCCCGCGCCTTGAGCAGCATGCCGAGGCTGGAGGCCGTCAGTCCCTTGCCGAGCGAGGAGGCGACACCCCCAGTGACGAAGATGTGCTTGGTCGTCGTGGCTGTGCTGTTTCGAAAAGCAGCGGTCATGGCCAAGAGGGGGCTCCCGTGGTCGCGATCTTGAGGTGCGGTTCGGGGGTCAGACGCCCACCGGTCCACGGGCTACCAGGGTATCAGCGCCTCGGGGAGATGGCTTCCGGCCACGCTCCGCACACACGCCGACACGGACGCACACGAGGACACCTGTTTCTCACCCGTTGCTCACCCGTTCGGCCCAGCCGCGTTGCCCGGAGCGGCACACAGATCATCTACGTGCGTCGTATCCTGCTCGGACACTCACTGCCGAGCCAGGCCGGAAACACGGGACCACCCCACCCGTAGGCCCCGGAACAACGAGAGCTCGTCAGTTCGTTGAGCAACAGTTGTCGTTTTGCCTCACAGCAGCAGGACTGTTTTGCTTCACCGCTCAACGACGCTTTACAACGACCCCCTTGACCGCACCAAGCGACAGCCCCCTTTTTCCCTGAGGGGGTGACGTGGCCGTTCGACTGGAGTTGCACGTGGCCGGGCGCATCGAAGACTACGCACTCATCGGAGACATGCAGACCGCAGCCCTGGTCTGCCGGGACGGCACGGTGGACTGGCTGTGCCTGCCCCGCTTCGACTCGCATGCCATCTTCGCCGGCCTGCTGGGCACCGAGGAGCACGGTTTCTGGCGCCTGGGCCCCGCCCACGCGGCCGACGCCGAGCCCCCCACCGCGGCCCGGCGCACCTACCGCGGCGACTCCCTGATCCTGGAATCGGAGTGGGACACCTCACGCGGCACGGTCCGGGTGACCGATTTCATGCCCCCGCGTGACGGCGCCCCGCAGCTGATCCGGATCGTGGAGGGCGTCTCGGGCCGCGTGCCCATGCGCTCGGCCCTCCGGATGCGTTTCTCGTACGGCCGGGTCGTCCCGTGGGTCCACAAGCACGAGGGGCGCACGGTCGCCGTGGCGGGCCCGGACTCGGTGTGGTTCGACACCGACTGCGAGACGTACGGCAAGTCCCTGACGACGTACTCGGACTTCACGGTCGCCCCGGGTGACCGGATCGCCTTCACCATCTCCTGGGAGCCCTCGCACAAGCAGCCGCCCCCGCTGCCGGAGCCCGAGCAGTCGCTGGAGGCCACCGAGGACTTCTGGCGCGAGTGGGTCGAGCACTGCACGTACCACGGCCCCTACCGCGAGGCGGTGATCCGCTCGCTGATCACCCTCAAGGCGCTGACGTACGCCCCCACCGGCGGCATCGTGGCGGCCCCGACGACCTCGCTGCCCGAGGACATCGGCGGCGTCCGCAACTGGGACTACCGCTACACCTGGCTGCGTGACGCGGCCATCACCCTGTCCTCGCTGCTGCGCACCGGTTACCGCGAGGAGGCCCGCGCCTGGCGCGAGTGGCTGCTCAGAGCGGTCGCGGGCGACCCCGAGAACCTGCAGATCATGTACGGCATCGCGGGCGAACGGGAGTTGGGCGAGGCCGAGCTGGACTGGCTGCCCGGCTACGAGAACTCCGCCCCGGTCCGGGTCGGCAACGGCGCCGCGCACCAGCTCCAGCTCGACGTGTACGGCGAGGTCACCGAGGCCCTGCACCTGGCCCACATGACGGGCCTGTCCCGCAACGACTACGCCTCCCTGCTCCAGCTCAAGCTGATCCGCTACCTGGAGGACCACTGGGACGAGCCGGACGAGGGCATCTGGGAGGTGCGCGGCCCGCGCCGCCACTTCGTGCACTCCAAGGTGATGGCCTGGGTCGCCGTGGACCGCACCATCAAGCTCATCGAGTCCGGTGACGCGGACGGCCCGCTGGAGAAGTGGCGCGAACTGCGCGACGACATCCACCGGGACGTGTGCGAGAAGGGCTACGACAAGGAGCGCAACACCTTCACGCAGTCCTACGGCTCGAAGGAGCTGGACGCCTCCCTGCTGCTGATCCCGCAGATGGGCTTCCTGCCGCCGGACGACAAGCGCGTGATCGGCACCATCGAGGCGATCCAGCGCGAGCTGTCCACCCCGGACGGCTTCATCCTGCGCTACCCGACCTCCAGCGGTGAGGAGAACGTCGACGGCCTCCCCGGCGACGAAGGGGCCTTCCTGGCCTGCTCGTTCTGGATGGCGGACGACCTCGCGATGATCGGCCGGGTTGACGAGGCGAGGAAGCTCTTCGAGAAGCTCCTCTCGCTCCGCAACGACCTCGGTCTGCTCGCCGAGGAGTGGGACCCGCGCCTCAAGCGCCAGGTCGGGAACTTCCCGCAGGCCTTCAGCCACGTCCCGCTCATCGACACCGCCCTGCGTCTGACGGCGTCCGGGGCGTACGGAGGCTGAGTCCTACCGGTTGGTGACGACCGGCGGCGGAACAGGACCTGAGCGCCACGCCCGCCCAGGCTGGGATCCCACAGCCCCTGCACGGAAGGGGGCGACCCATGGCATCCCCGTCGGAGGCGGGCGCGGCACTCTCCGCGCCGCGCGAGGATCTGGCCGGCGACGTGTTCGCCCCGACGATCCGGGCAGACCTGCCGATCGCGGTGCGCGGCGGCGGGCACTGCGTGGCGGGCATGGCGCTGAACGACGGCGGAGTGGTCGTCGACCTGCGTCACATGCGCGCGGTCACCGTGGATCCGGACGCCCGGGCGGTACGCGTCGCGGGCGGCGCCACGATGAGCGACCTGGACCGCACCTGCGAGCCGTACGGCCCCGCCACGACCGGGGTGGGCGGCTTCGTCCTGGGCGGCGGCAGCGGCTGGCTATGACGCTCGTGCGGGCCGGCCGTGGACAACCTCCTCGGCGCCGAGCTGGTCACCGCCGACGGTACCCCGAGCTGTTCTGGGGTCTGCACGGCGGCGGCGGGAACTTCGGCGTCAACATCAGGCCGGCCTGAGCGCGGTCAGCGTCCGTTCGCCGCCCGGGTCCCCGGCCGTGGCCGGCACCAGGGCGATCTCGTCGAGACCGGCGTCGGCGTACTCGCCGATCCGCGCCCGTACGGCGTCCAGGTCGCCCACCAGCCCGACCGTGCCGGCGGCCGCCGCGGGCAGGGCGCGCACCAGGGCCTCCCGGTCCGCCCCGCTCGCGGCGAGGTGCACCGCCTCCTCGAACCCCGCCTCGGTGAACACCTCGCGGTAGCCGGGCACGGTCAGGTATCCGGCGATGCTGCCCAGCACCTGCGCGAGCGACCGCGGGTCGGGGTCGACGGCGGCCGGCAGCCAGGCGGCGAGCGCGGGCGGCGTACGGCCCGCCTTCCGGGCCGCCCCGTCCAGCTCCGCGCGGAGCGCCCGCACCTGGTCCGGGGAGACCACGTCCAGCAGCATGCGGTCGGCGTGCGCGGCGGCCGTGGCGATCGCGCGCGGCCCGAACGCGGCCACCGTGAGGGGCCCGCCGGGCGGCGGCAGACGCCGGCGGAAGGCGCTGCCGGGCACGACCGGTTCGCCCGGGGAAGCGTGCAGGAGCCGTCGTAGAGCAGCCGCCTGCTCCTCCAGTACGGCGGCGGGCCGCACCCGGGGCCGGTCGTGCACGCCCTCCACCACCCGCTTGCTGGACGTGCCGAGGGCCACCCCGACCCGGCGGCCGACAAGGGCCGCGACCGACGCGGCGCCCCGGGCCGTGGTGTACGCGTCGCGCACGTTCACCGGGACCGGCCCCGCCGCCAGCGCGACCCGCTCAGTGGCCCGCCCTATCGCGGTGGCGAGGACGAAGGCGTCCCACGTCGGGCCCTCCCCCGCCCACACCTCCCGGTACCCGAGCCGGTCGGCGGCCACCGCCACCCGTACCGGCTCCTCGACGGGGCTGTCGTCCTCCCTGGCCACGGCCACCACGCTGACGTCCATGTCCCGGCCGTTACCCCGGCACGGCACCGGGCACGCCTCGGGTAGCGTCCGGCTCATGGACAGCGCTACGAACAGCGGTTTCGACACCCAGGGCGCCGGGATCACCGTGCAGCGCGCGCTGGAGCTGCCCGGTCTGCGCAGCGGGCTCCCGGAGATCCTGGCGGGCGCGGACCGGCTGCACCGGACCGTGCGCTGGGTGCACGCGGGCGAGGTGCCGCACATCGCCTCCCTGCTGAAGGGCGGGGAGCTGCTGCTGACCACCGGCTACGGGCTCGGCACCCGCCCGGCCGAACAGCGCGCGTTCGTGCGCACCCTGGCCGAGCGCGGGATCGCGGCCCTGGTCGTCGAGCTCGGCCCGCGCTTCACCCGCCTCCCCGCGGCCCTCGTGGACACGGCCCGCGCGACCGGCCTCCCGCTGGTCCAGCTGCACCGCGAGGTGGCGTTCGTGGCGGTCACCGAGGAGATCCACACCGAGATCGTCAACGGCCACTACGCGCTGCTCCAACGGGCCGAGGAGGTGCACCGACGCTGCACCGAGGCCCTGCTGGGCGGCGGCGGGGTCCCGCAGGTCCTCGGCATCCTGGCCGACTTCGGCGGCAACCCGGTCTTCCTGGAGACCACGGACGGCCGTCTCCTGTACGCCGCCGGGGAGGGCCCCGAGGGCGCCGACCCGCTCCAGGTGTGGGAGGGGCTGCGCGGCCAGCACAAGGACACCCCGCCGTCCGGCTCGGTCCTCGTGGACGTCCCCGGGGGCGGGCCGGGCGCGGGTTCGGTACGGGCGCGGCTGGTCCTGCTTCCCGTACGGGCCCCGCTCGCGCCCGTGCACCGGATGGCGGCCGAACGCGCGGCGGGCATCCTGGCCGTCGTCCTGATGCAGGCCCGCCAGGAGGAGGAGCTCGCGGCACGTGGCCGCGGCGACTTCCTCACCGACCTCGCCGAGGGTCGCATCACCGCCGGCGACGCCCCCGCACAGGCGCGCGTGCTGGGCTTCCGGCCGGGCACCGGCCCGCTGCTGCCCGTGGTGATGCACCTCGGCTCCTCGGGCGGCGGCTGGGCGGTGCTCGCCCGTGCGGTCTCCGAGGAGCTGGCCTCGGTCGGCGTGCCCGTCCTGCTCGGCGTACGGCCCGTCGAGGGCCGTGTGCTCGTCCTGCTCGGGCTGCGCGCGGAGTCGGAGCGGGCGGCGGTCGCGGACCGGGTCGCGGCGGCCCTGCGGGCGGGCGTGGAGCGGGCCGGGATGCAACGCCCGGGCGCCCAGCCGCCGGTGGTGGTCGTCGCGGTCGCCGGCGGCTGGGCGGCCGCCTCGGCGGGCCTGCGGCACGCGGCGGAGACGGCGACGGCGGCGCAGGGCCTGTCGGACCGCCCCTGGTACGACGCCCGCCGCCTCGACATCGACCTGCTGCTGTGGCGGCTGCGCGACCACCCGGACCTCGCCGCGTTCGTGGACCGCGCCATCGGCCCGCTGCGCGCCCACGACAACCGCTCCAAGCCGCCCCTGCTGCCGACCCTGGAGACCTACCTGGCGCACGCGGGCCGCAAGGCGGAGACGGCGCGCGAACTCCACCTCAACCGGCAGACCCTCTACAACCGCCTCGCCCGCATCGGCGAGTTGCTGGGCACCGACCTCGACGACCCGCAGACGGTACTGGCGTTGAGCCTGGCCCTGCGCGCACGCAGACACGTGCCGTAGCTGTCAGATGAGGGGCCGGGGCTGGGTCAACTCGTCATAGACGCTGAGCACTTGCGCCACGGTCTCGTCCTCCGTGGGCCAAGTGGCCGCCTGCCGCACACCCCGCTCCCTCAGCAGCTCCTGCCGCTCGGGATCACCGAGCAGCCTTACGACGGCTTCGGCGAGGGCCTCCGGGTCGCCGTACGGGACGAGTTCGGCCGCGTCGCCGACGAGTTCGGGGACGCCGCCGACCTCGGTCGCGACGAGCGGCACACGCGCGTGGAGGGCTTCCTGGGCGAGCACCGAGCGCGCCTCCCAACGGCTGGGCAGGAGCGCGAGATCGGCGGCGGCGAGCAGTTCGGGGAGGTCGTCACGCCGCCCGAGCAGGCGAACGGGCAGCCCTTCCTCCTCGATACGGCTCTGCAGGACCGCCCGCAGCGGTCCCTCCCCCGCGACGACGACCAGCGGCACGGGGTCGAGGAGACGCCACGCGCGAGTGGCGTCCAGCAGCGTCTCGTAGCCCTTGTGCCGCTCCAGGGCGCCGACCGCCATCAGCAACGGGCGCCCGGTGGCGCCGAGTTCGGCCCGCACCTTGGGCCGCATCCGGTCGGGATCGTCCTGCTCGACGACCCCGCGCGGCCCGGGCAGGGCCACGGCGGCGAGGCGGGCGTCCCGGGCACCGGTCCTGCGCGCGCGGTCCACGAGTGCCGAGGTCGACCCGAGCACCACCGAAGCGGCCTTGACAACCCGGCGTTCCAGAAGGCGCACGAAATGAGCCCGCGCGCCCTCGGCGTACGCCCGGTCGTGCCAGGTCACGACCAGCGGTGTGCGCCGCCCGCTGAGCGCCAGCACCGCGCGGAACGAGGCGTGCAGCCCGTGCGCGTGGACCAGGTCGGCGTCCGCACACGCGGCCCGCAGCACGGCCACGGAGGTGGGATCACTGCTGCGCGGCACGTGCACGTGTTCGGCGCCGGCCCCGGAGAAGTCGTAGGCGCGATCCGCCTCGGCGGGGGCGCACACCGTGACCCGCACGCCCCTCGCGACAAGCCCCGAGGTCAGGGAGCGCACATGCGCGCTGCTGCCGGCATTGCCTCCGCCCAGCACCTGCACGGTGCGCAGCGGCGACTGGCCGTGCGGTGAGTGGCTGCTCACGGGGGTCACGTGGCCGGGGCTCCTGCTTCGGGTCGGACGGTCACGAGGAAACGTACAGAAGGTATCGAGCGGAGGGGTGTACCGCGCGCTTCCTACGCGTGATGGGTTCTCTGCCAAGGATGCCAGCACGCACGGGTGTTCCGCGCATGCGGAGAACGGGGGAACGGCGTGCGCGGCGAGTCGGGGTCACTCACAAGAGTGACGTGACCCTTCTTCCGGCCTGGCGGTGCCCGACCTGAAGGGGCGCGGGGCTGTGCCGTATGTGCGGCTACCGCCGCGTGGGCGCGAGAAGCCCCACCGGCCCGCGGCCGACATACGACTCACCTGGTCCCCGCAGACAGCCGCAGCCACCACCGCGGCCGCGTGCGCGAGGAGCCCGGCCCTCCCGTTCCCTTCGACGACAGCGGCTCCCAGCGCCGCCCCCACCGCATGCGCCCCCACGTCCCCGATCATCACGCGCTCGGAGAAGTCATCCGGCAACACGGCTGCCGCCGCACCCACAGCCACCGCGGCCAACTCCGACCGCACCATCCCCGGCACCCCGAGCGCGACCACCGCACCGGCCGCCCGACCGGGCCGTACGTCCACGAGGTTGACGACATGCGCGGCCCCGGCGATGACGACACCCGCCAGCACCCTGTCGACGGCCCGCTCCTTCATCAGCGCGCCCGCGACCAGCCCAGCGGCCGAGATCCCGAACAACTTGACGGCACCGCTGGTGACTTCACCCTCCCGCAGCGCCGCCATATGCGCCCGGAACCCCCGCCGATGGTCCCCCGCGAGGTCGTCGTACGCCCCGCAGAGCCCGGCGACGGCGACGGCCACCCCCGCGGCGGGCCGGACCCGCCAAGCCCCGGCCGAAGCGGCCAGCGCACACGCGGGCCCGGCGTACAACTCGACCGTCCGCCCGGCGTAGTTCGTCCGCTCCCACCGCTCCCGGCCGCCCGGCGCCTCGGCGCGAAGGACGGCTGTACCGGCGCGTGTCAGGGCCGCTGTGAGCCCCAGCGACACGGCGAGCCCGAGCGATGCGGCGAGCCCCGGGGACGCACCCCTCACGCGTCCGCCCGAGCCGTCGCCAGCAACTCCTCCGCGTGCGCCCGGGCCGTCTCCGAGTCCTCCTGCCCGGCGAGCATCCGGGACAGCTCCCGCACCCGGTCCTCGCCCTCCAGCACCTTCACACCGGACCGGGTGACGGACCCGTCGTTCGTCTTCTCGACCAGCAACTGCCGGTCCGCGAACGCCGCGACCTGCGGCAGGTGCGTCACCACGACGACCTGCGCGGTCTTCGCGAGCCGCGCGAGGCGCCGCCCGATCTCGACCGCCGCCTTGCCGCCGACGCCGGCGTCGACCTCGTCGAAGAGGTACGTCGGCACGGGGTCGGTCCCCGCGAACACGACCTCGACGGCCAGCATCACGCGCGAGAGCTCACCACCGGACGCACCCTTGGCGATGGGCCGCGCCGGGGCGCCCGGGTGCGGGGCGAGCAGCAGCTCGACCTCGTCGACACCGGCCGGGCCGTAGGCGACCGCGCGCCCGCCGACCTCCACGCCGTCCGGGTCCTCGGTCTGCCGGATGGCGAAGGACACGCGCGCGTGGGGCATCGCCAGCGAGGCCAGCTCTGCCGTCACCGCCGCCGCGAACCTCTCCGCGGCCTCGGTTCGCGCGTCCGACAAGGCCTGCGCCAACCCGCCCAGTTCGGCCCTGAGTGCGTCCCGCTCGGCGGTCAGCTCACCGATCCGCTCGTCGTCGCCGTCGAGCTGGGTGAGCCGCGCGGCGCTCTGCTCGGCCCACGTGAGCACGGCGGCCACGTCCTCGCCGTACTTGCGCGTCAGCGCGGTGAGCGCGGCCCGCCGCTCCTCGACGGCCGACAGCCGCAGCGGATCGGCGTCCAGGTCGTCGGCGTATCCCGCCAGCTCCCCGGCCACGTCGCCCAGCAGGATCCCGATCTCCCCGATCCGGTCGGCGAGCGCGGCCAGGGCGGGGTCGTACGACCGCACCGCCTCCAGAGCCCGCTGAGCGCCCGCCACGAGCGTCGCGGCGTCGATGCCCTCGGGATCCTCGGGGTTCCCGGCAAGGGCGGCGTGTGCGGCCGTAGCGGCGGATGCCAGGGCCTCGGCATGCCCGAGCCGCTCCGCCTCCTCCGCCAGCTCGACGTCCTCACCGGCCCGCGGCTCCACGCCGGCGATCTCGTCGAGCCCGTACCGGAGCATGTCGGCTTCCTGGGCCCGCTCACGCGCGCGCGTGACGATCTCGTCGAGCTCGGCGGAGACGGCCCGCAGCCGCCGGTAGGCCTCGGTGTACTTGGTCAGCGGCACGGCGACGGCGTCCCCCGCGTACCGGTCGAGCGCCTGCCGCTGCCTGTTCAGCTTGAGCAGCCCCTGCTGATCGGTCTGCCCGTGGACGGCGACCAGCTCGTCGGCGAGCTCGGCGAGCACCCCCACGGGCACCGACCGCCCGCCCAGATGCGCCCGGGAGCGCCCTTCGGCGGAAACGGTACGGCTGATCAGCAACGCCCCGTCGTCGAGCTCGGCCCCGGCCTCCTCGGCGCGTACGACGACGGAGTCGCCCGGGGACACGGTGATGCGCCCCTCCACGACCGCCTTCTCGGCCCCGATCCGCACGAGCGCCGCGTCCGCCCGCCCACCGAGCAGCAGCCCCAGGCTGGTGACCACCATGGTCTTGCCCGCGCCCGTCTCACCCGTGACAGCGGTGAACCCGGGCGACAGCTCGACAACGGCGTCATCGATGACTCCGAGCGACCGTATCCGCATCTCTTCCAGCACGGTGAAGACCTTACGAGGTCGGGGCGGCCGAGTGCGAGGTGCCCTTGTCACCCGGGGGAGTGTCAGGCCTTCAGGGGCGCGGGGAACTGCGCGAGCAACCACAAACCACCCGCACCCGCCGACGCTCCGCAACCAGCCCCCACAGCTGGCTAGTGAGGCGCCCCCCGCCACCCGGAAACCGGCAACGCGAACTTCGCCACAAGCCGGTCTGTGAACGACGCATGGTGCAGCCGAGCCAACCGCACCGGCACAGCCCCCCTCCGCACCTCCACCCGCGCCCCCGGCGGCAACTCAAAGGTCCGCCGCCCGTCACACCACAACACCCCCGGCGGGATATGCGGCAACAACTCCACCGCCAGCACAGAGTTCGGCGAGGTCACCAACGGCTTCGCGAACAGCGCATGCGCGGAGATGGGCACCATCAACAGCGCCTCCACCTCGGGCCACACCACAGGCCCGCCCGCGGAGAACGCGTACGCCGTCGACCCGGTGGGCGTGGACAGCACGATCCCGTCACACCCGAACCCCGTGACCGGCCGTCCGTCGATCTCCAGTACGACCTCGAGGAGCTTCTCCGCGCCCGCCTTCTGCACAGCCGCTTCGTTCAGCGCCCAGTCGGTGTGGACGATGTCCCCGTTCCGGTGAACGACGACATCGACCGTCATCCGCTCCTCGACCTCGTACGACTTGGTCACCACCCGGTCGACGACCTTGTCGAGGTCGTCCCGCTCGGCCTCCGCGAGGAATCCGACACTGCCCAGGTTGACGCCGAGCATCGGCACCCCGGACGCCCGGGCGAACTCGGCGCCGCGCAGCAGCGTCCCGTCACCGCCGAGCACGATGAGCAGCTCGCACCCTTCGAGGCACTGCGGTGTCGCCTCCTTGACGAGCTCCACCTCGGGCGGCAGCGGCAGGTCGGCCGCCTCGTACTCCAGTACGCGCACGACGATGCCGGAGCTCAGGAGCCCCTTCACCACGAGCTCGGCACTGCGAATGGCCGCGGGCCGCCCGGTGTGGGCGAGCAGGAAAACAGTACGAGCTCGGTTCTGGCTCAACGGGGCCCCTCCGCCACTGCACGGTCGACGTCGGCCGGGTCCAGGGCGGGCGCCCCGGCACGCAGCCACAGAAAGTATTCGACATTGCCCGAGGGTCCGGGCAACGGGCTTGCCGTCACGCCTTTCACCCCGAGTCCGAGTTCCCCCGCCTTCTCGGCCACTCCCCGCACGGCCTCCGCCCGCAGCTGCGTGCTCCGTACGACTCCCCCGCTGCCCAGCCGTTCCTTCCCCACCTCGAACTGCGGTTTCACCATCATCACCAGATCGGCGTCCGGCTTCACGCACCGCACCAGGGCGGGCAGTACCAGTCCGAGCGGGATGAAGGACAGATCCCCCACGACAAGATCCACTGGTTCCCCATCGATCGCTTCGAGCGTCAACTCGCGTACGTTCGTACGGTCCTTGACGGTGACGCGTTCATCGCTCTGGAGAGACCACGCGAGTTGTCCGTAACCGACGTCGACGGCGACCACGTGCGCGACCCCCGCCCGCAGCAGCACATCGGTGAAACCGCCGGTGGAGGCCCCGGCGTCCAGCGCCCGCCGCCCCTCGACGGCCAGCCCCTGCGGCACGAACACCTGAAGGGCGCCCGCGAGCTTGTGCCCGCCGCGGGACACGTAGTCGGGATCGCTGTCGTCGCTCTGCACCACGATCGCGGCCGCGGTCTCCACCTGGGTGGCGGACTTGGTCGCGACGGTCTTGCCGACGGTGACCCGTCCGGCCGCGATCAGCTGCCCGGCATGCTCACGCGAGCGCGCCAGCTTCCGCCGGACCAGCTCCGCGTCCAGCCGACGGCGTGCGACTCCTGCCACGTTCGGTTCAGCTCCTAGTGCCATACGAGGGTGAGGGCGCCCTCTGGTCGTACGAGGGTGAGGGCGCCGGAGGTCCCGGGCGG
Organism: Streptomyces sp. NPDC001668; assembly: GCF_042893155.1. Classification (NCBI taxonomy): domain Bacteria; kingdom Bacillati; phylum Actinomycetota; class Actinomycetes; order Kitasatosporales; family Streptomycetaceae; genus Streptomyces; species Streptomyces sp. NPDC001668. Next base: position 8,262 of record NZ_JBIAUQ010000008.1, on the reverse strand, counting down.
GCGTCGAGCGCGGTGAGCGCGTCGCGCAGCCCCCGGTGTACATCCTCGTACACCTCGATGTGCCCGTCCGTGGCGAGGTGGTCGGCGTCGCCCAGCCGCTCCAGGTGGGCGTCGACCTCGGCGTTGCCGGTGGGGGTGCGGGGCACGGTGAGAGGCGCGGGGGCGGCCGGGTCGTACTCGGATCCGGCCACGGCCTCATGTGAAGGCTCTGGAACAGCGTCGCTCATGCCCAGACGCTACCCCGAACCGCTGGGGTACCGTCGATCGCGATGGCCACGACAGAGGAGTGCCGCGCCGCACTCGAGAAGCTCTCCGACAACATGCGCAACGCCGAGGGGGACGTCGCCGCGGCGGCGTCCATGGACCGCTCGGTGAGCTGCCGTATCACCGACCTCGACGTCACCTTCGTCGGCCGCATGACCGGCGGCCGGATCGTGGTGCACGACACCCTGCAAGGCCCTCCGAAGGAGAAGGCCCAGATCAGGCTGACCATGGCAGGCGACGACCTGGTGGCCCTGGTGAACGGCGAACTGAACTTCGCCAAGGCCTGGGGCTCGGGCCGGGTGAAGCTGGAGGCGGGCCTGCGCGACCTGCTCCAGCTCAGGAAGCTTCTGTAGCGCCCACCGTCTCGGTCTCGCCGCCGGCCTCCACGCGCGTGCGTGCCTTGCGCGCGGCCGGCACCACCAGCGGCGTCCCCGTCTCCGGGTCGTCGATGACCTGGCAGCGCAGCCCGAAGACCTCCTCGACCAGCTCGGCCGTGACGATGTCGTTCGGGGCGCCCTCGGCGATGATCCTCCCGCTCTTCAGCGCGATGAGATGCGTGGCGTACCGGGCCGCGTGGTTGAGGTCGTGCAGGACGGCGACCAGGGTGCGGCCCTGCTCCTCGTGCAGCTCGGCGCAGAGGTCGAGGACGTCGATCTGGTGCTGGATGTCGAGGTAGGTCGTGGGCTCGTCCAGGAGCAGCAGCGGGGTCTGCTGGGCGAGCGCCATCGCGATCCACACCCGCTGCCGCTGGCCGCCGGACAGCTCGTCGACGTACCGCTCGGCGAGTTCCGCGACCCCGGTCTGCCGCATGGACTCCTGGACGACCCGCTCGTCCTCGGTGGACCACTGGCGCAGGATGCCCTGGTGCGGGTAGCGGCCGCGGCCGACCAGGTCGGCGACGGTGATCCCGTCGGGCGCGATCGACGACTGCGGGAGCAGGCCGAGGGTCCGGGCGACCTTCTTCGCCGGCATCGACTGGATGACCTGCCCGTCGAGCAGCACCCTGCCCTGGCTGGGCTTGAGCATGCGCGAGAGGGCCCGCAGGAGGGTGGACTTGCCGCACGCGTTGGGGCCGACGATCACCGTGAAGGAGTGGTCGGGTATCTCCACCGACAACTGCTCGGCGATGACGCGCTGGTCGTAGGCGAGGGTGACGGCGTCGGCGGACAGTCGGTTCACGGTGCTCCTAGGGTTGTTCAGTCCGCTGGTGAGGGTCGTCTCGGCGCTCATATCCGGCCAGCCCTGCGCTCGGTGACCAGGAGCCACAGCAGATAGACCCCGCCGAGGACTCCGGTGACCACGCCGACGGGCAGCTGGTCGGCGCCGAAGACCTTCTGCGAGACCCAGTCGGCGGTGACCAGGAGGGTGGCGCCCATGCACAGGGACGGCAGCAGGTTGGGACCGGGCGAGCGGGTGAGGCGGCGGGCCAGCTGCGGGGCGGTGAGCGCGACGAAGCTGACCGGTCCGGCGGCCGCGGTGGCAGCGGCGGTGAGCAGGACGGCGGCGACCAGGAGCAGCAGCCGTACGCGCTCGACCCGCACACCCAGGGCGTTGGAGACGTCGTCGCCCATCTCCATCATCCTGAGGCCGCGCCCGTTGGCGAGCACGAGCGGGACGAGGACCGCGCACAGCCACAGCAGCGGCCACACCTGCGTCCAGTCCCGGCCGCTGAGGGAGCCGGTCATCCATACGACGGCCTGGGCGGCCTCGGTGAGCGTGGACCGGGTCAGCAGATAGCCGTTGACCGCGGTGACGATCGCGGAGACGCCGATGCCGACCAGGACGAGCCGGTACCCGTGCACCCCCTGTTTCCAGGCGAGCAGATAGATGGCGAGCCCGGTCACGAGTCCGCCCACGAGCGCTCCGAGGGTGATCTGGGTCGCGCTCCCGGAGAACAGCACGATCATGGTGAGCGCCCCGGCCGTGGCGCCCTGGCTGAGCCCGAGCACGTCCGGACTGCCCAGCGGGTTGCGGGAGATGGCCTGGAACAGCGCGCCCCCGAGCCCCAGCGAGGCACCGACCAGGAGCCCGACGAGGACCCGCGGCAGCCGCAGCTCGTTGACGATGAACTCCTGCCCCGCGTTGCCGTTGCCGAGCAGCGTCTTCAGCACGTCCCCGGCGGGGATCGGGAAGTCGCCGGTACCGATCAGCACCACGCTCGCGGTGAGCGCGGCGAGCAGGATCAGGGCGACGACGACGGTGGCCCGGACGTCCAGCCGGACGGAGAGCCCGCCGGGGGTCCTGATGGCACGGTTGGTCCTCACAGCTGGGCCGTCCTCCGCCGTCGTACGAGAAAGATGAAGACCGGCCCGCCGATGATCGCGGTGACGATGCCGACCTGGAGCTCCGCGGGCCTGGCCACGATCCGCCCGATCACGTCGGAGCCGAGCAGCAGCACGGGCGACAGGACGGTCGCGTACGGCAGGATCCAGCGCAGGTCGGGGCCGGTGAAGGAGCGCACGATGTGCGGCACCATCAGGCCGACGAAGACGATCGGTCCGCAGGCGGCGGTCGCGGCCCCGCACAGCACCGTCGCCGAGAGCATGGCCAGCGCCCGGGTGCGGTTGAGGTTGGCGCCGAGGGCCTTGGCGGTGTCGTCGCCCATCTCCATCGCGTTGAGCGGCCGGGCGAGCCCGAGGGCGAGAAGCGAGCCGGCCGCGAGGAACGGCAGCACCTGCATGATGGTCGAGTTGCTCGCCGAGGACAGCGAACCCACCGTCCAGAAGCGCATCTTGTTGAGCGCCTGGTCGTCGGTGATCATCACGGCCTGGAGATAGCCGTACAGCGCCGCGCTGATCGCCGTACCGGCCAGCGCGAGCCGCACCGGGGTGGCGCCCCGGCTGCCGCCGAGGAACCAGACCAGGGCACCCACCGTGGCGGCGCCGAGGAAGGCGAACCACACATAGCCGCTGAGCGAGGTGACGCCGAAGAAGGTGATCGCGGTGACCACCGCGGCGGACGCGCCCGCGTTGATGCCGAGCAGTCCCGGGTCGGCCAGCGGATTGCGGGTGAGCGCCTGGAGGACCGCCCCGGACAGGCCCAGCGCGGCGCCGGCGAGCAGCCCGAGGATCGTCCGCGACAACCGGTCGGCCACCACGACGTCGCCGTAGGTTCCCGTGTCGTGGAAGAGACCGTGCCAGACCTGCCCGACGGTCAGCCCCTTCGCACCGATCGCGATGCTCGCCACCGCGACGGCCAACAGGATCGCCACGGAGACGAGGAGCCCAAGAGCTCGTATCGCCCGGCGGGTTGGGGGCGCGGGGGCGGTCTCCGCGCGCTGTTCGGGAGGACTGTCGACCAACACGCAGTTAGGTTAGCCTACCCTGCCAACCAGCCAGGAAGCCGAGGACCGAATGTCCGCGGACACTCAGGACTCCCCTTGCGGCCGACGCCTCAGAGCCCCAGCCTGGCCAGCGCCTTCCCCCCATCCAGCTCGCACACACCTTCCCCGGCCGCCGTCCAGGCCGCCGCGCACAGCGCCCGCAGCCCGTCCAGGGCCTCGCCGTCACCGTCGAGTTCCAGCCGCTCCTTCCCGGCCTTCGCGGTCCACCCCCCGCACCGGAAGCCGTCTCCCGCCTCGGTGACCTCGGGCTGACCGGTGAGCATTCCCCGCAGATCCGCGTCCACATAGGTGGGCCGGTGCTGCGGCGGCGCGGCCAGCAACTGGGCGCCGTCGGTGACGCCGGTGAGCACGAGCAGCGAGTCCACCTGGCCGTTGAACGCGCCCTCGATGTCGGTGTCCAGCCGGTCCCCGACCACCAACGGCCGCTTCGCACCGGTCCGCAGGATCGTCTCCCGGTGCATGGGAGGCAACGGCTTGCCAGCGACCTGCGGCTCGGCACCGGTCGCTATCCGCACGACCTCCACCGCCGCGCCGTTGCCCGGCGCGATCCCGCGACCGCTCGGAATCGTCAGGTCGGTGTTGGACGCGAACCACGGCACCCCACGCGCGACGGCGTAACTGGCCTCGGCGAACCGCCCCCAGGGCAGATCCGGCCCACCGAAGCCCTGCACGACCGCAGCCGGATCGTCGTCCGCGGACTCCACGGGCTCGAGACCACGCTCCCGCAGCGCCACCCGCAGCCCTTCGCCCCCGATGACGAGCACCCGCGCCCCGGCCGGCACCTGCTCGCTGATCAGCCGGGCGACGGCCTGCGCGGAGGTGATGACGTCATCGGCCCCCGTCGGTATCCCCAGCTCGGTGAGGTGCTCGGCCACCGTGTCAGGCGTCCGCAGCGCGTTGTTGGTGACGTAGGCGAGGTGCATGCCCCCCTCACGCGCGGTGGCCAGCGACTCGACGGCGTGCGCGATCGCGCTCCCTCCCGCGTACACCACCCCGTCGAGGTCGAGCAGGGCGGTGTCGTACGCCTCGCTCAAGGCCTGCCCACTACCCTCGGGCCTCGTCCTCGCGCCCTGGCTCATTCCGCATCGCTCCTCGTTCGACGGCTTTCCCCCGATCATCCCCCATGGCACTGACACCCGTACGATGCCGGGATGAACACAGCAGGTCACCCGGAAGCAACGGCGCGCCGAGGCCTGGAACTCACCCCGTTCCGAGGTCTGCGCTACAACCCCGACCGGGTCGGCAGCCTGGCCGCCGTGACATCACCGCCGTACGACGTCGTGGTCCGCCCCGACGGCCTGCACCAGCTCCAGTCCAACGACCCGTACAACATCGTCCGGCTGATCCTCCCGCAGGCGACGACTCCGGCCGAACGCAACGAACAGGCGGCCCGCACCCTGCGCGGCTGGCTCTCCGAGGGCATCCTGGCCGCCGACCCCGAGCCCGGCCTGTACGTCTACGAACAGCACGACGGCGCCGGCCTGCTCCAGCGCGGACTCATCGGCACCCTGCGCCTGTCGGAGCCGTCAGAGGGTGTGGTCCTGCCCCACGAGGACGTCATGCCGCATGTGGTCGCCGACCGTGCGGCCCTGATGCGCGCCACCTCGGCGAACCTGGAGCCGCTGCTCCTCACCTACCGCGGCAACGGCTCACAGTCGATCACCACGACCGTGGTCGAACGCACGGCCGAGCAGCCCCCGCTCCTCGCCACCACCACCGAGGACGGCTACAGCCACCGCCTGTGGTCGATCACCGACCCGGCCGAAGTGGCCCGCATCCAGACCGACCTGGCCCAGCACCAGGCCCTCATCGCCGACGGCCACCACCGCTGGGCGACCTACCGCCGTCTACGCGCGGAGCACCCCTCCCCCAGCCCCTGGGACCACGGCCTGGTCCTCCTCGTCGACACGGCCCGCTACCCCTTGCGCGTCCGAGCCATCCACCGCCTCCTGCACGGCATCCCGGTGGCCCGTTCCCTGGCACTCCTCGAAGGCCTCTTCCGCGTACGACGCCTCGACGTGCCCTTGCCCGAGGCCCTGGACACCCTCGCCGACGCGGCCTGCGCGGGCAACGGCTTCCTCCTGGCCGGCGACGGCGCCTTCCACCTCGTGGACCGCCCGGACCGGGACCTCCTGTCGCGCACGATCCCCACGGACCGCCCCGCCGCCTGGCGCACCCTGGACGCCACGGTCCTGCACGCCACGCTCCTCGCCCACATCTGGCACGTCCCCGAGGACGACCCCGCCCGCATCGCCTACATCCACGACACTGCCGCCACGGTCGAGAAGGCCGAACGCGACGGCGGCACGGCTGTCCTGATGCACCCGGTCCGCGAGGAGGTCGTCCGCGACCTCGCCCGCCAGGGCGTCACGATGCCCCGCAAGTCGACGTCGTTCGGCCCGAAACCGGCGTCGGGCCTCGTCCTGCGCGCACTGGACGTATAACGCGACAAGGGGCGGGATCCCGGGATCCCGCCCCTTGCTACCGCTCGCGCGTGTCAGTCCTTGAGGCCATCGTCCTCGACGTCCTCGACGTCCTCGTCGTCCTCGACGCCCTCGCCTTTCGCGTCTTCTCCTTCTGCTACTTCTACGACTTCTACGACCTTCTCGGCGGCCTCGTCCTCGGCGTCGTCGAAGGCGTCGACGAACTCGACCCCGTCCAGCTCGGCGAGCCGGTCGGAGGCGTCCGTGCTGCCGTCCTTGTCGGACTCCACGGCCTTGGCGAACCACTCCCGTGCCTCGCCCTCCCGCCCGGCGGCGAGCAGTGCGTCGGCGTAGGCGTACCGCAGTCGAGCGGTCCACGGCTGCACGGAGTTGGAGGCCAGCTCGGGGCTCTGCAGCGTCACGATCGCCGCGTCCAGCTGCCCCATGTCACGCCGGGCACCGGCCGCGACGAGTCGCATCTCCACCTGCCCGGCCTTGTCGAGCTTGTGCACCTCGGGCGCCCCGGCCATGTCCAGCGCCTTCTCCGGCCGCCCGAGCCCACGCTCGCAGTCGGCCATGACGGGCCACAGCTCCACGTTCCCGGTCATCCGCCGCGCGGCCCGGAACTCGGCGAGCGCCTCGCTGTACTTCTGGCTGGCGTACGCCGCGAACCCGGCCGCCTCCCGTACGGCGGCGACACGCGAAGCCAGGCGCAGGGCCACCTTGGAGTAGCCGTAAGCGGCCTCGGGGTCCTCGTCGATGAGCCGGGCGACCATCACCAGGTTCTTGGCGACGTCCTCCGCGAGCCCCTTCGGCAGGCTCTGCAGCTCCTGCCGTACGTCCTTGTCGATCTCGTCGCCCGTGACGTCCTCGGGGATCGGCAGCCGCTTGATCGGCTCGCGGTCACGGTCCCGCTCGTCACGGAAACGCCCTCCACCCCGCCGGTCGTCGCCGCCGCGCCGGTCGTCCCGTCCACGGAACCCACCGGGCCGCCCACCGCGGTCATCCCTGCGGGGGCCACGGTCGTCGCGGCGGGGCGCGTAGCTGCTGCCGCGGTTGTCGTCACGCCGGAAGCCGCCACGGTCACCACCAGCACTGCGGTTGTCGTCGCGCCGGAAGCCACCGCGGTCGTCGCTGCGGCGGTCGTCACGGCGGTCATCGCGGCGGTCGTTGTCACGGCGGAAGCCACCACGGCTGTCACCACCGCGGTCGTCACGGCGGGGCGCGTAGCTGCTGCCGCGGTTGTCGTCCCGGCGGAAGCCGCCGCGGTTGTCGTCGCGGCGCTCTACGCGCTCGCCGCGGTCGTCACGGCGGAAGGCAGGCCGGTCGCCGTCGCGCCTGAACCCACGGTCACGGTCGTCCCGACGAGGCCCGGCCGGCCGGTCATCGCGACGGAACGGAGGACGAGCCCCGCGATCACCACCACGGCTGTCACCACCACGGTCATCACGGCGCGGCGCGTAGCTGCCGCCGCGGTTGTCGTCGCGCCGGAAGCCACCGCGGTCGTCGCTGCGGCGGTCGTCACGGCGGTCATCGCGGCGGTCGTTGTCACGGCGGAAGCCACCACGGTTGTCACCACCGCGGTCGTCACGGCGGGGCGCGTAGCCGCTGCCACGGTTGTCGTCCCGGCGGAAGCCGCCACGATTGTCGTCGCGGCGCTCTACGCGCTCGCCACGGTCCCCGCGCTCGCCGCGGTCGTCACGGCGGAAGGCGGGCCGGTCGCCGTCGCGCCTGAACCCACGGTCACGGTCGTCCCGACGAGGCCCGGCCGGCCGGTCATCGCGACGGAACGGAGGACGAGCCCCGCGATCACCACCACGGCTGTCACCACCACGGTCATCACGGCGCGGCGCGTAGCTGCTGCCCCGGTTGTCGTCGCGCCGGAAGCCACCCCGGTCACCACGGTCACCACCACCGCGATTGCCGCCACGGTCGTTCCCACCGCGGTCGTTGTCGCGGCGGAAGCCGCCGCGTTCGCCACGGTCACCACTGTCCCGTCGGCGCTGGTCGCGCTCCGGTCGGTCGTCGGGAGAGTTGGTGGACATGGTGACTCCTGTCTTCGGTACTGCAAGCATTCTAAAAACAAAAGGACCCCTGGTCCCAGCTGAACGCTGGGACCAGGGGTCCTCCAAAGATTGTTCGGCGGTGTCCTACTCTCCCACAGGGTCCCCCCTGCAGTACCATCGGCGCTGTAAGGCTTAGCTTCCGGGTTCGGAATGTAACCGGGCGTTT
>NZ_JBIAUQ010000007.1:105180-514108 GCF_042893155.1 Streptomyces sp. NPDC001668 | reverse complement strand
GGGGGGCGTTGTCATTTAATCTCGGGGGGGGGCGGGGGGGGGGGCGGGGGGGGGCGCCGGGGGCGGGCCGGGGGGGGGGGGGGGGGGGCCCGCCCCCCCCCCCCCACCGCCCTCGGTCTTTTCCGTTTCTCCATGAGACGATCACACGCTACGCTCCCCCCGCGCACGACCGGCGCGAACAGCAGGGTGGGGACACGGGGACATGAGCGAGCAGCAGATCGTCGACGCCACGAAGAGTGTCGAGAGACCCGAGAAGGGCCCGAACGCGTGGGGCCAGGCTCTCCTGGCCCTGGTGGTGGTCGGGGGCCTCGCGGCTCTTTTGTTGTCAGGGACCTTTCAGCAGAAGGAGGGTGACCCCGAACCGGCCGAGTGCCACACCTCGGACGACGCCCGGCCGTCGAAGCCGGTGTCCGGGAGGCAGTTGTGCACGGTGCTGAACCGTGCCGACCTGCCCACCCTGCTCGGCACGCCGACCGAGTACGCGATGAACGCCAGCGGCAACGAGAGCAAGAGCAACTGGGCCGACGGAACCAAGACCGTCACACCCGAGGCAGAGATCCAGCTGTCCACCTACTCCGTGAAGCTCTCCACGTCCGAAGACGACGTCCCGGTGGCCGAGATGGCCCGCTTCCTGGGGAGCCGGGTGGAGAGCAGGACGATAGGCGGGCACCCGGCGGTCCTCTACTCGGACCGGACCATCGCCCTCAAGTTCAACCTCGGTGGCGGCAAGGTCGACACCGGTCCCGGCGGCATTGCCCGCAGCCTGCTGGTCGCCAAGGACACCAAGGACGGCGGCGGCTTCTACGAGGTCTCCATCTGGCGCCAGGACGACGTGGTCCCCGATGACCTCGCGTTGTGGCGCGTCGCCGAGACGGTGCTGCCGACGGTCCCGGGCTGGACCGCCGGCTGATCCGTCACGCCCGGCCCATGCTCCGGGTGAAGGTCGCGGGGTCGTCCTCGAAGCCGTCGATCCCGGGATGGAAGTCCCAGGTGCCGGATTCCTGACGGACGAACTCCGCGACCTTCGCGGCCGTAGCGCCGAGGACACCGCCGAAATCGTCCTCGGCCAGGACCGTGTAGCCCTCACGTATCCGCAGCCCCGGGTTGAGCACACCGACGAAGGTCCGGGGCGCGGAGCGCTGCTGGATGACGGCGCCGACGACCACGCGCGTGTACCGGGCGTCCAGACGGTCGAGTTCGAGGGTCATGACCTCGTCCCAGCCGAAGCCCTTGCCGTCCTTGCTGTCCCGGTTGAGATAGATGGTGCCGTCGGGGGAACGGCTGTCGAAGTGCACCACATAGGCGGGATCGCCGTACGGATCGCCCGCCACGTACGTCGCGGCGACGATGTCCAGGTCGGTGGGCGGCTGCCCCGCCGGACTCGGATCCCACTTGAGCGCGACTTCGACCTTGCGGATCCCCTTGTTGATGCCGCTCACCGGATTTCCCCTTCCCCCTGTGTCCACGGCCCGAACTGCCGGTCGGGCAAGACCGGTTGTCCATCCTGCCACGCGCGTGTGTCACTCGTGGGTCACCGCTGCCGCCGAGAGTGACCGGCGCCACGCTCCGTGGCCTTACCATGGCGCGGTGCTGGTCAAGTGGATTCGCTGCACCGTGGTGGACCGCCGCGGCTTCGAGCGGGGGCAGCGAAAGTGGGCGGGGCTTCTGGGAGAGCCGGGGTTTCGGGGACAGGGCGGAGGCTGGAGCCGGGGGCGGCAGGGTGTGGCGCACATCTTCTCCTTCTGGGAGAGCCGTTCGTTCTACGACTCCTTCATGGCGCGTTCCCACGACCGGCTCGCGGCGGCCCAGTCCGGCACGTTCAAGGACATCCAGGTCAAGCTGTTCGACCACCGCTTCGACGTGAAGACGGGCTTCGAGCCCCGCTTCACCGATGCCGACCTGGTGCGGTTCGCCCACTGCCGTGTCCACGAGGAGCGCGCGGAGCACTTCACGCTGATGCAGGAGAAGGTCTGGAATCCGGCGATGGCCGGCTCTCCCGGCATGATCCGCGGCCTGTTCGGCGAGGCTCCGGGAAACGAGTTCCTGGTGCTCTCGATGTGGCGGTCGGCCGCCGAGCACGGCAAGTACCGCACCGAACGTGTGGAACGGCTCGCGCTGAGAGCCCAGACCGAGGCCGACGTCGCCGCCCTCACAGGCGACATCCTGGACCTCGAACCGGCCTGGACGGTTTGATGTCCGGACGCACCGGACGTGCGCCTCTGCGTGACCGATGGTGCGGGAAATGTGTGACCTACGCTGTATGGAGCCTGTACGAGTCCTCGATACGCCCTCACCCGATCTAGGGTCTTGGCATGGCACGACCACGGAGAATCGTCCTTGTCCGGCACGGGGAGTCAACGGGCAATGTTGATGACACCGTGTACGAACGCGAGCCCGACCACGCCCTGGCCCTGACGGAACGGGGCTGGCGGCAGGCGGAGGAGACCGGTAAGCGGGTGCGAGAGGTGCTGGGCCGCGAGCGCGTCAGCGTCTACGTCTCTCCGTACCGCCGTACCCACGAGACCCTTCGCGCCTTCCACCTGGACCCCGAGCTCATACGCGTGCGCGAGGAGCCCCGGCTGCGGGAGCAGGACTGGGGGAACTGGCAGGACCGCGACGACGTACGTCTCCAGAAGGCGTACCGCGACGCCTACGGGCACTTCTTCTACCGGTTCGCCCAGGGCGAGTCCGGAGCCGATGTGTACGACCGGGTCGGCGGCTTCCTGGAGAGCCTGTTCCGCAGCTTCGAGGCGCCCGACCATCCGCCGAACGTCCTGATCGTGACGCACGGCCTGGCCATGCGGCTGTTCTGCATGCGCTGGTTCCACTGGACGGTCGCCGAGTTCGAGTCGCTGTCGAACCCGGGGAACGCCGAGATGCGGATGCTCGTTCTCGGGGACGACGGCAAATACGCCCTTGACCGGCCCTTCCAGCGCTGGCGTGAGCCGGAACCGTACGGGATCACCGATTAGAGTGGCAGACCGATGACCGCTGACTCCTCAACCGACGGGCGCCTGAACCGCGCCCTGGCCAGCCTGCGTGGCCTGGCCGTGGGAGACGCGCTGGGCTCGCAGTTCTTCGTACCGGTGAACTACCCCCTGCTGAAGAACCGCGAGCTGCCGCCCGGCCACTGGCAGTGGACGGACGACACCGAGATGGCCTGCTCCGTGGTGGCCGTCCTCGCCGCCCACCACCGCGTCGACCAGGATGCCCTGGCCCACTCCTTCGCCCACCACCACGACTTCGACCGGGGGTACGGTCCCGCCGTCAACCGTCTGCTGCGGCTGGTCCGCGAGGGCGGTGACTGGCGTGAGCTCGCCGCCGCCCTCTTCAACGGGCAGGGTTCGTGGGGCAACGGCGCGGCGATGCGCATCCCGCCCCTCGGAGCCTTCTACGCGGACGACCCGGAGCAGGCGACCCACCAGGCGGAGATCTCCGCCTATCCCACGCACCAGCACCGTGAGGCCGTCGTCGGCGCCATGGCCGTCGCCGCGGCCGCCGCGCTGGCCGCCGCCCCCGGCGGTCCGCCCAGCCCGGGAGCACTTCTCGACGGTGTCATCGCGCTCGTCCCGAAGAGTGCCGTCGGCGCCGGGCTGCGGCGCGCCCGCGACATGCTCGACTACGGCGATGCCTCCACCGTCGCGGCTGTGCTGGGCTGTGGACGCCGTACGACGGCCCACGACACCGTGCCGTTCGCGCTCTGGTCCGCCGCCCGGTCGCTGGGCGACTACGAAGAGGCCTTCTGGACGACCGCTCAGGTCGGCGGCGACGTGGACACGACCTGCGCCATCGTGGGCGGTGTGATCGCCGGAGGGAAGGCCGGGACGCCGCCCGCCGAGTGGGTGGAACGGACCGAGGCGTTTCCGGAGTGGTTGCGAGTGCCGGAGTAGGCGTCCGGTGCCGGATCTTCCGCTCGTCAAAACTCTCCGTGCATGCCGGGAACTCTGCGTAACCATGCGCTCGTTGTCGTGGCAGTTGTCGTGCGAGGGATGAGCCTGCACGCAGGCGGCGCGGAGAGGGGTGGTGGCGTGGCCATGGGGTGGTTGCCGTTGCTCGCCCTGCTGTGGGTGGTTCCTCTGGTGCGGATGACCGGACCGTCGTCCTCGCCGTTGATCCCCCGGATCCGGCCCGGCCATTCCCGGCTCGTCGTGAGCCCGGCTGTGTCGCCGGCTTCGTCAGCCGAGACCCGGACCCGTCGTACCGGCGAGCGCCTCCAGGTCGCTCTTGCGGACCTTGATCACCAACCAGGCGCTGACCAGGGCGAGTACGGCCATCGAGGCAGCGGCCACGAAGCCCGACGAGATGCCCTGGGCGAGTACTTCGTGGCCCCACGGGGCGGGCAGCTGGTGCGTCTTGGCGAACTCCGCCTTCTGCTCCGCCGTACCGTCGGCCATGAAGTGCGGCAATTGCTTCTGCGCCTCGTCCTTGCTGGCCGACCCGAACACCGTCGTCAGGATGGACAGACCGAGCGAACCGCCCACCTGCTGCGTGGTGTTGAGCAGCCCGGAGGCCGCGCCGGCCTCATGCTGGGCGACGCCGGAGACCGCGGTGATCGTCAGTGTCACGAAGTTCAGGCCCATCCCGAAACCGAAGATCAGCATGGGGCCGAGCACTCCACCGACGTAGGAGCTGTCGGAGCTGATGAGGGCCTGCCAGGCGAGCCCGGTCACGGCGAACGCCGAACCCGTGAGCATGAACGGCTTGGGGCCGAGCACCGGCAGGAACCGTTGCGACAGGCCGGCGCCCAGTGCGATCACGACGGTCACGGGCAGGAAGGCGAGGCCGGCCTCGATCGGGGTGTAGTCCAGCACGTTCTGGACGAAGAGCACGATGTAGAAGAACATGCCGAACATCGCGGCAGCGAGACTCAGCATGATCACGTATGTGCCGGAGCGGTTGCGGTCGGCGAACATCCGCAGGGGTGTGATCGGCTCCTTGGCGCGCGACTCGATGAACGCGAAGGCGAGCAGGAGCACTACGGCGGTGCCGAAGGACCCGATGGTCAGCTTGTCCCGCCAGCCCTCGTCGGCGGCGCGGATGAAGCCGTAGACCAGCAGGGCCATGCCTCCCGTGGAGGTCACGGCGCCCGCGATGTCGAAGCGGCCGCTGTGCCGTTCGGACTCGCTGATGTACAGCGGGGTGAGGACCGCGATCAGTACGCCGATCGGCACGTTGACGAAGAGCACCCATCGCCAGTCGAGCCACTCGGTGAGCATGCCTCCGGCCAGCAGGCCTATGGCGCCGCCGCCCGCGGAGACGGCGGCGAAGACGCCGAAGGCCCGGTTCCGCTCGGGCCCTTCGGGGAACGTGGTGGTGATCAGCGCCAGCGAGGTCGGCGACGCGATCGCGCCACCCACGCCCTGCAGGACGCGGGCAGCCAGCAGTTGCCACGGCTCCTGGGCGAGCCCGCCGAGCAGCGAGGCGAAGGTGAACAACAGGATGCCGGTCATGAAGACCCGGCGGCGCCCGAGGATGTCACCCGCGCGGCCGCCCAGAAGCAGCAGGCCACCGAAGGTGAGCGTGTAGGCGCTGACCACCCATGTGAGGTCGGTCGTGCTGAACTTGAGAGCGTCTTGAATGTGCGGCAGCGCGATGTTCACAATCGTCGCGTCGAGTACCACCATGAGTTGGCAGGCCGCGATGACGGCGAGCGCGATGCCGGGCCGCCCTTCCCGGCGTGCCCCACCCGGTTTCTGATCCTTGATCAAATGAGAGGTTGTCACCATGGGTCCCCCACAGGCGCTTTAGTGAACGGTCGCGTTCACTGTTGCGCCTACGGTAGTGAGCTCCCAGTAGTGAACGCAAGCGTTCACTTAAGTTTGTCGGCGTGTGGCGTATCCCCCTTTGTTGTCGCGCGCCGTCCCTCCCCTCCCCGAAATCCCCGCTTCCCTGCTCGCTGGAGACATTCAGATGGTTACCTCGCGCTGGACGGCCGCCCCCGCTCGGACGGCCACCCTCCGTCGGCGCGGCGCCGTGCTGGAGCGTGCGATTCTCGACGCCGCGCTGGAGCAGCTCAGCACGGTCGGCTGGAACGGCCTCACGATGGAAGGCGTCGCCGCAGGCGCCCAGACCGGCAAGGCCGCGGTCTACCGGCGCTGGCCCTCCAAGGAGGACCTCGTCGCGGACGCCCTCCGGGCCGGGCTGCCGCGTTTCGAGGAGGCTCCCGACCTCGGCGACGTGCGTGAGGACCTGCTCGAACTGTGCCGCCAGGCACGCGAGGCGATGTTCTCCCGCCCTGGCTTCGCGCTGCGTGCGGTCATTCACGAATGCGACCAGGCTCAAGCGGAACGCTTTCATGCCGTGATCTTCAACGGGGTCGTGGAGCCGAGCGTCAAACTGCTTCGGGAGATCATCACCCGTGGGATACAGCGGGGTGAGGTACGTCCCGACGCGGCCAACGACTATGTCTTCGATGCCATTCCGGCCATGATGATGTACCGCTCCAAGATGCGCGGAAGCGAATGGAGTGACGGGGATGTCGAAGAGATGATCGACCAGTTCGTTCTGCCGCTGCTGCGGTCGGCCGGTTCGTGACCGGTGATCGCGGGTGTTCTGGCGCCGACCGGGAAGCCGGGGTGTCGCAGGGTGATCCGGTCGGCGTACGCTAAGGGCGCCATGCCGTACGAACCACCTACTCACACCGTCGAGCGCTCCCTCCGCGCCACGACCGGAGCGAAGATCATTGCCGGTGTCGACGAGGTGGGGCGAGGTGCCTGGGCCGGCCCCGTCACCGTCTGCGCGGCCGTCACCGGACTGCGCCGACCGCCCCAAGGCCTCACCGACTCCAAGCTGCTCAGCGTCAAACGCCGTACCGAGCTCGCAGAGGAACTGCGGACGTGGGTGACGTCGTACGCCCTGGGACACGCGAGTCACGAGGAGATCGACGACCTGGGGATGACGGCAGCCCTGCGGATCGCCGCCGTGCGCGCTCTGGAGGCACTCCCGGTCCGGCCGGACGCGGTGATCCTCGACGGTAAGCACGACTATCTCGGAACGCCCTGGAAGGTGCGAACCGTGATCAAGGGCGACCGCTCCTGTGTGGCCGTCGCGGCTGCCTCGGTGATCGCCAAGGTCCAGCGCGACAAAATGATGGCCGAACTGGGTATCGACCATGCAGACTTCGGATTCGCGGCCAACGCCGGGTATCCGTCGCCCGTGCACAAGGCCGCGCTGGAGGTTCGGGGCCCCACCCCGTACCACCGGTTGTCGTGGGCGTATCTTGATGCGCTGCCTCAGTGGCGGCACCTCAAGAAGGCCCGCAGCTGGGCGGACGGAAGCGTTCCGGAGATCGAGGGCCAGCTCGGCTTCGATTTCTGACGACTCCGCTCGCACTGATGTGCCACCCGCTGGCGCGAGCCGCACCACCGTTTGATAAACATCAGCCCATGCCTCTCATTCCCGAGGAGCCTCAGATTCACGAGAGTGCCCAGGGTCCCCGCGCCACTCCGGCCAGCGGCCGCACCGCGCCGACCCCCCGTCCCGTACCCGGTCCACGTCCCGTGGCTCCGCCGCGCCCCGGTCGTCCCGGCCCGCTGAGGCCCGCGCCGCCGGTGCAGCGGACTCCGCACGACGTGGCCGTGGCCAAGCCCGCAGTGCCGGGCCCCGCTGCCCCTGTCACTTCCGCTCCGACTCCGATCCCGGCTTCAGCTTCGGCTTCGGCGGCCCCGCAGATCCAGCTCATCCCGGCCTCGGCCGCCGGTGCGCTCGACGCTGCGGAGGAAGCCGTGGACCTCCTGCTGGATTCGGGCCGTGCCCCCGGTGAAGTGCTGGTGATCACCACCGGCGACCATCACCCGTGGGCCACCCATGAGTTGTCCTTCGGTGAAGCCGCCTACTGGGCCCAGCATGACGCCGGTGACGACGTGTTCTACGCGGACGCCGCCGCGGCCTCGCGTGCCGTGTCGCGTCCGGTGGTCGTGGTCGCCGTCAACGGCGGTTCCGCCGCCGCTGTCGCCGAGGCCCTGCCCCTGGCTCACGCCCGGGCCGGTGCCCTGCTGATCGTCTGCGGCGACCCGCAGCAGATCAACTCGGTACTGGGCGTCGGCGTCTGAGCCGGTTCCGGTACGTCCGAAAGGGCGCCGGGGGGTGACGAAAGGTGCCGCCTGCGCGGCACCTGCACGGCGCTTCCTTCGGCGTGCCCGCGTCCGAATACCCGCGTCCTGGCATGCATCCCGCTCGCGCCCCCATGCCGTGTCGGTGCCGGGGACATGCGTGCCCGGTACGGCAGGACGTCGTGGGCCGTACGTCATGGACGTACGGCCGAAGAACGGTGACCGGACGGTGCCTGCTTCAGCGGGCCGCCACGCGCCGCAGGACCTCCGAGGCGGAGCCGCCGGTGCGCGGCAGCAGAGGCGGTGACTCGGACGTGGCGAAGGGCTCCGGCGCGGAGTCCGCGTTCGGTCGGCGTCCGCCGCGGCCCTCGCCGAGCACCTGCCACCCGTCGCGCGTCAGCGTGATGTACGCCCCGCAGCGCAGCCCGTGCAGGGTGCAGGCGTCACGCAGCCCCCACATCCAGGCGCCGTCCTCCTCCGTCCAACGCGCGTCGCCCTCACGGCAGTAGAGCAGCACGGCCGTGCGCACGGGGGTGCGGCGCCGCAGGTCGTGCGGGATCACCCGGCGCAGCTGGTCGAGCAGGGTGTTCCGGAACATCCAGCCGTCGGCCGGCGCCGGGCGGCGCGTGAACGAGGCGCTCGCCCGCAGCCGTTCGTCCGGGTCGAGGACCGCGACGATCGCGGTCGCCGGTTTGGGCCGATGCCGCGAATGCAGTCCGCTGACGACCTCGCGCGGGTTGCGCAGCAGCGGGATGCCGGCCTCGGCCCACTCGGCGGGTTCGAGCAGACGGGCCAGAGGGTTGGCGGATGCGGCGGACAAGTCGGTTGACGACGTGGACGCCGCAGAGGACGGAGCGAGTCCGAAGGTCACGGTCCTCCCTTCGGCTACGCGCCCATACGGCGGGCGGGGTCGGATTAGGGGGAGCGCGCACCGCAGCGGAGCCCTACCGGTCTACGGCCGAGCCGTGCGGGGAGCGGACCTCAATTCTTCCTGTCGAACTTGGTTGCGGCAACGAGCAATTGGGTCCGCCGACCCGAATCAGGCGGTTGGTGGCTTATATCCCTACCCAGTGTTTTGCCGGGCGACGCCTGAGTCCTCCGAGGCCGGTCGTTCGAGGCCCGCATCCGTACGCGCGCGTGGGTCGCTGTCGCCTTCGGTGCCTGCTCAGCCACGTACGGCCAACGCCAGAGGCAACACTCCCTGGGCGCCTGATCGCAAGGGCAGCCTGTCCCACGGCGGAGATGCGGCTCCCCTGTGAGTGGAACGAGTGGACCGACTGGAGTCGGCTGAGTGAGGGAACGGTGCCGGCCCGGGCGGGCGTCCGGAGCCGGTTGCCCCCGCCGATGTCCGACCGCCGCCCGAGAGCGCGGCCCGGCAGGGCCTGTTCGCCGGGCGGAATACTTCTTCCAGCGGCCGGCGCAGGAAATCCAGCGGGTTGCGGAACTGGGAGGACTCGACATTCCAGGTGGACCGCACGTGATAGGTGCACTCTTCGTGATCTCTTCGGCACTGTGCGTGGATTCGCCGATTGTCAGTGCCATCGGGTTGCATGGGGTCATGGACCATCTGGAGCTCCGCACTGAAGCCGACACCGTCCTCGCTGAGCTGGTCGGTGACCCTGGTGGGTCGGCGCGGCTGCGGGAGGACCAGTGGCAGGCGGTGGCGGCCCTGGTGGAGGAGCGCCGGCGCGCTCTGGTGGTGCAGCGGACCGGTTGGGGCAAGTCGGCGGTGTACTTCGTTGCCACCGCACTGCTGCGCCGACGCGGCTCCGGGCCCACGGTGATCATCTCGCCGTTGCTGGCGCTGATGCGCAACCAGGTCGAGTCGGCGGCGCGGGCCGGGATCCGGGCGCGCACCATCAACTCGGCCAACCCGGAGGAGTGGGACACCATCTACGGGGAGGTCGAGCGGGGCGAGACCGACGTTCTCCTCGTCAGTCCGGAGCGCCTCAATTCCGTGGATTTCCGCGATCAGGTGCTGCCCAAGCTTGCGGCCACGACCGGTCTCCTGGTGGTCGATGAGGCGCACTGCATCTCCGACTGGGGCCACGACTTCCGCCCCGACTACCGCCGGCTGCGGACGATGCTGGCGGAGCTGCCGGCTGGTGTGCCGGTGCTGGCCACGACGGCGACCGCGAACGCGCGGGTGACCGCGGACGTGGCCGAGCAGCTGGGCACGGGGGGCGGGGACGCTCTGGTCCTGCGGGGGCCGCTGGACCGGGAGAGCCTGCGGTTGGGCGTGCTGCAGTTGCCGGATGCGGCACACCGGCTGGCGTGGCTGGGGGAGCGGCTGGGGGATCTGCCGGGTTCGGGGATCATCTACACGCTGACCGTCGCTGCGGCGGAGGAGGTCGCGGCGTTCCTGCGGCAGCGCGGCTATCCGGTGGCCTCGTACACGGGGAAGACGGAGAATGCCGACCGGTTGCAGGCGGAGGAGGATCTGCTCGCCAACCGCGTGAAGGCGTTGGTGGCGACCTCGGCGCTGGGGATGGGCTTTGACAAGCCGGACCTCGGGTTCGTGGTGCACCTGGGGTCGCCCTCGTCGCCGATCGCCTATTACCAGCAGGTGGGGCGCGCGGGGCGTGGTGTGGACCATGCGGATGTGCTGCTGCTGCCGGGGCGGGAGGACGAGGCGATCTGGGCGTACTTCGCGTCGGTGGGCTTCCCGCCCGAAGACCAGGTGCGTCGCACGCTGGCGGTACTGGAGGAGGCGGGCCGTCCGCTGTCACTGCCGGCGCTGGAGCCGTTGGTGGATCTTCGGCGCTCGCGCCTGGAGACGATGCTGAAGGTCCTGGACGTGGACGGAGCGGTCAAGCGGGTGAAGGGGGGTTGGACCGCCACCGGGCAGCCGTGGGCGTACGACGCCGAGCGGTACGCCTGGGTCGCGAAGCAGCGGGCGGCGGAGCAGCAGGCCATGCGGGACTATGTGGCGACCACGGGCTGCCGGATGGAGTTCCTGCAGCGGCAGCTGGACGACGAGAAGGCGGTTCCGTGCGGGCGCTGTGACAACTGCGCCGGGCCGTGGCTGGAGGCGGCTGTCCCGCCCGGAGCTCTTGCGGCGGCGACGGGCGAGCTGGACCGTCCGGGAGTTGAGGTCGAGCCTCGCAAAATGTGGCCGACCGGGCTCGCCGCGGTCGGCATGGACCTCAAGGGTCGTATTCCCACGGGCCAGCAGGCGGTGACGGGGCGTGCGTTGGGCAGGCTCTCGGACATCGGCTGGGGCAACCGACTGCGCCCCCTCCTGTCGGCGCAGGCCACGGACGGACCGGTCCCGGACGATGTGCTGGCCGCCGTCGTGACGGTACTGGCCGACTGGGCGCGCTCACCGGGCGGCTGGGCCGGCGGCGCTCCCGACGCGGTGGCGCGGCCCGTGGGCGTCGTCGCCCTGCCCTCCCGCACCCGGTCCCATCTCGTTGGCTCCCTGGCTGAGGGCGTGGCTCGGGTCGGCAGGCTGCCGCTGCTGGGCAGCCTGGCCTACACCCCGCAGGCCGGCGACCATGCGGCGCACCGCAGCAATTCCGCCCAGCGGCTGCGCGCCCTGGCCGACTCGTTCACCGTGCCCGAGGAACTCGCCGCCGCCCTCGCTGACACCCCCGGCCCGGTCCTGCTCGTCGACGACTACACCGATTCCGGGTGGACCCTGGCGGTAGGCGCACGCCTCCTGCGCCAGGCCGGAGCCGACCAGGTGCTCCCGCTCGTACTCGCCCTGGCCGGGTAGAGCGCGTTCGCAACCGGCCTTCTCGCTGAATGGGCCGAGCCGGACCAGGATCCCGGCGGCAGCCTCGCGCGAGTCCGTCCTGCTCGTGTGTGGCGTGCCTCCATACAGCAGGGCGCCTCCGACAACGGAGCGTGATGGTGGTCGGGTTGTGGACGACGGGACCGGGCTTGTCGTGGCCCTGATCGGACTTATCCACAGGCTCAAACGGAACATCGGGATTCGCGAGATCGTCGGCGCATGACGAACCACAGCGAAACGACCGGACCCGCCGCAAACGGCAACAACGACGGACGACACGGCGACGGACGGAACGGCCGCGGACGACACGGCGACGGACAGAACGGCGGCGGGCGGAACCGCCACGGGGCGCACAGCGGCGGACGGAGCGGCGACGGCCGGGACAACGGTGGCGGCTCGGGAATCGGTGACCGGGTCGGATTCGACGCACACGGCGCCGAACACCAAGTAACCCTGCGGACTCCGGGCGAACTGGCCGACGCCCTGCCCTACCTGCTCGGGTACCGGCCCGAGGACAGCATCGTTCTGGTCGCCCTGCACGACCGGGACGGCCGTGGCCGGTTCGGAGGGCGGGCCCGGCTGGGCATTCCCGCGAACAAGGACGACTGGGCGGCCGTGGCGAGGCAGCTGGCCCACGGACTGATCACCGGCAGCGAGCGCAGGGGCGCCCGCCCCGAGCAGATGGTCGCCTACCTCTGCCAGGAACCGGGGGCAGGAGAGACGGGCCGGCAGATCACGGAGCGGCTCGCCCCTCTCGCCGGGCTGCTGCGCACCGAGTGCGGCCGGCTCGACGTCCCCGTGATCGAGGCGTTGTGCATCTCCGACGGCCGCTACTGGTCCTACTGCTGCCCGAGCCAGGAATGCTGCCCCGCGGAGGGACTCCCGATGGGCCTGCCCGGTACGTCCGTGCTGGCCGCCGCGGCCACGTACGCCGGACTGCAGGTGCGCGGCTCACTGAGCGAGCTGCGGGCCAGGCTGCAGCCCTTGGAGACCGCGGCCGCGCTGGAACAGGAGGTCGCCCTCGACACCGCGGGTATGGCCCTGGTGCCCAGGATGCTCGACGAGGTGAGCCGGGCGGACGTGGCCAAGGAGACGCTGCGCCTGGCCCGGCGCGCCATGACACGTCTTGCCGAGGCACCGCCGGTGCCGGGCTCGCTCCAGGCCGATCTGCGCGACGACGAACTGCTGGGTCACGAGGAGGCGGCGGAGCTCATCCTCGGTCTGCAGGACCGCACGACCCGGGACCGCGCCGCCGAGTGGATGGAGGCGGAGGAGGCCGGACCAGCTCTGCGTCTGTGGCGCGCACTGGCTCGCCGGTGCGTCGGACCCTACGGCGAGCACGCGGCGGCGCCGCTCACCCTCGCCGGGTGGGTCGCCTGGTCCGGTGGCGACGAGATCGAGGCCAGGGAGGCGCTGGCCATGGCCCTGGGCGCGGATCCCAGCTATCTCTTCGCCCGGCTCCTGCACCAGGCCTGCAACGAGGGGCTCGACCCGGAGTCCATCCGCCGATGCCTGCGCGCGGAACGCGAGGGGCGCGACGGACGCGCGCGCTCCGAGGCCGCCCAGCCCACCGACACCGGGGTGTCCGAGGACCTGCTGCCGCCGAACACGCCTGGTCCTGAGGGGACCCGGGCGGCGTCCACATCTGGTTCCGAGAGGGGCTCGGACGGCGAGTCACGGCCCGGCCGGCCCGACGACACGCTCCCAGCAGGCCCGTCCCGCGCTGAAGGCGTGTTGCCGCCGTGCCCGTCCGGTACCGACGGGACGCCGCCGACACCGCCCTCCACGGCCTCCCGCCGAGGCAAGCGGGTGCGGTCCGGCGCTCGCGCCGACGCCCTTCCCCGCCCCACGGAGGCGGAGGGACGGCAGTGCGCCGAATCCCGCCCAGGCTCCCGGACGGCCCGCGGTACGCGTCCTGGGACCCTCCGCCGCACCACGGGCAAGGACGACGCGCGCCGACCCGAGGGCACACGGCCCGGGGGTACTGCCACTGAGGACGAGGGATGAACGACCGCTGGAGGCGTGTAGTGCGCGAGTGGTCGCACCTGTGCCGCCGGGTGGTGGTTCCGGCCTGCCGCCATTCGGTCGGCTTCCGCGGCCATGGGCGTGACCCGCGACAGGCCCCTCCCGTTCACCTGAGTGGCGGAGCGCCCGACCGGACCGTACCGCCACGTCGCCCATGTCCTTCAGGAGCCCCGCACCGGGCGCCGAGCACGCCCGAGCCGCGCAGAGCGGAGAGGAAGCGCCCCTTGCATCAGCCGACTCCGCCCTCCACCGACGAAGGCCGCCCCGCCCTCGGCACGCCGGCGGCGGCATGGCAACCAAGCGCCGGTCCACCGCCGCGGGCCACGGACAGCGGCATGCCCGAGCCGAGGTTCCCGAGCGGCAACCGGCGCACCTCGCCGACGGCGGAACACCGCTGGAACCCGGCTCCGGACCACGACCGGGAGGACACCGGTTCGTCGCCTTGGTTCGATCAGGAGCCTCGGTCGGCGGGGCCCGTACGACGCCCGTCGACACCGACCAGGCAGGGTCCACCCCCGCCTGCGACAGCGAGCCGTCCTGCTCGCCCGCCTTCACCCGTCCCGTCCGGGCCGCCGTCACAGAATTCCTCCTCGGGCCCCCGAGGCCCCGCTGAACTTCCTCCGGCGCATTCGGTCATCATCTGCGTGGCGCTGCCGGGCCTCGCCATCTCCACGGACCGGGGGCAATTGACCGGCCAGGGGCTGGAAGGCTTCTACCGCGCGGGCAGGCGGGTGCTCTCCCGGTGTCAGATCCGTGTCGCCGGCCGTGAGCCACTCGCCGTCCAGGCACGGGCAACCGCGGCGGACCGTGCGCGCTTCGTGGCCACCGCACGTGTCTCCCAGGGCGGAGGCCCGGACCCCGATGTGGTCGTCGAGCGCACACGTCACGCGGACGGGACGGAACACATCAGGCTGCACAGCGCCGCCACCCGCCCCCTGCGACTGCCCGTGGAGGTGGCACTCGGTACGGACCTGGCGGACCTGGGCGCGATCGCGTCGGGCCGAGCGGGACCCGAACTGCCCGCGAGCGTCCACGACTCAGGCCTGCGCTGGTCCTGCGCGGTCGGCGGGGCGTCGGTGACGGCCGACCCGCCACCCGCCGACGCGCTCGCATCGGCCGGCCTGCTGCGCTGGGAGTTCGACCTGCCTCCTGGTGGTACGGCCGGCCTGGAGCTGCGCGTACGCCTGGACGGCGCGGGCCCCCTCCGGGCCGTGGGGCACGCCGCCACCAGCCCTCTGGCGTCCGCCCGTGCGACGGGAGACCACCCGGCGGTCCAGCCACTCCTGCACACGAGCATCGAAGATCTCCAGTCCTTGCTGCTGCGCGACCCGGCACACCCCACTGACACCCACCTCGCGGCCGGAGCCCCGTGGCGCTGCGGGCTGGCCCCGGCGGACGCGCTCATGGCGGCCCGGATGGCACTGCCGCTCGGTACCCGGCTCGCCGCCGGGACACTCCGTACCCTCGCGCGCACCCAACTCCGCGGGCAGACAACGGGGTCCGGCATGATCCCCGGGCCGCGCCGGGACGCCGGTGCGCACCTTCCACCCGGTTGCACGGGTACAGAAGCGACCCTGCTCTTCCCCGTCCTCCTCGCCGAGGCCTTTCGATGGGGACTCTCGCAGCAGGAGACGGAAGAACTCCTCCCGACAGCCGAGCGGTGTCTGGGCTGGTTGCGGGCGGCCGTGGGGGAGAGGCCGTATCTGTGCGACCCGCAGCCCGGCGGTCCCGCCCGTTGCGAGACGCAGGCGTATGCGCATCGCGCGGCCGTCCTCGGTGCCGATCTGCTCGACGCGTTCGACAGGCCGGGAGGCCAGGGGCTGCGGCAGTGGGCCCGCGAACTGCGCACGGCCTTCCGTGAGGACTTCTGGATCGAGGACCGCGGCGGTGGCCGACCCGCGGCCGCGCGGGGCCCGGGCGGGCGCCTCGTACCGCACCTCGGAGCCACGACCGCTCATCTCCTGGACACCGGTCTGCTGGGCGGCGGAGAACAGGCGCCGGGCCTGCTCGACAGGGTGCAGACCGAGCAGCTCGCCCGGCTGCTCGGCAGCCCGGCCATGGATTCCGGCTGGGGGCTGCGCGGACTGGGCGCGAAAGAGGCGGGATACAACCCGTTCGGGCATCGCAGCGGTGCTGTTCGCGTCCACGAGACAGCGGTCGCCGTCGCGGGCCTGGCCGCAGCGGGGTACGAGAGGGAGGCCGGCTCGCTCCTGCGGGGGCTGCTGGCCGCGGCTGGGACCTCCTTCGGCCACCGGCTCCCCGAGATGTTTGCGGGTGAGCAGCGCACCGACGGGAGCGCCCCGCTCCCGCACCCGGCGGCCTGCCGTCCGGCGGCCACTGCGGCGGCCTCCGGAGTGCTGTTGTTGAGCGTCCTCGTGGGAATCCGCCCCGATGTCCCGGCGGGAACGGTCACACTGCGCCCCGTGAGCAGTGCGCCTCTTGGAGAGATCGGCCTGACCGGACTGAGGCTCGCGGGAGCCCCCTTCTCGGTACGGGTCAGCAGACTCGGCCTCGCCATGGTCGAGGAGGCCGCCGAAGGGCTGCAACTGCGGGCGTGACCTCGAACGACACCGCATCCGGCGGAGACCGGGAGGAGAGGTGGGGCCTGGCCGGGACAGCAGCGGATCAGTCACCCGTGCGACCGGCGAAGGGAGTGTTTATCGTCAGGCAGACGACTATGATCGCCGCATGCCCTACGACCCGTCAGCCTTCCCGCCCTTCGCCGTCACCGTGGACCTGGTCGTCCTGACCGTGCGCCGCCACGCCCTGTGCGCGCTCGCGGTGCGCAGGGGCGAGCCGCCGTTCCAGGGACGCTGGGCACTTCCCGGCGGTTTCGTACGGGCCGACGAGGATCTGGCGCAGGCCGCGGCTCGCGAGCTGGCCGAGGAGACGGGGCTGCACGCCCATGACCCGGCTGTACCCGCGCAGGACAACGGAGCGCACCTGGAGCAGCTCGCGACCTACGGCGACCCCAAGCGTGATCCCCGCATGCGGGTGGTGAGCGTTGCCCACCTCGCCCTCGCCCCCGACCTGCCCGCCCCCCGTGCCGGCGGTGACGCCAGCAACGCGCGCTGGGCGCCCGTCGAGGAGCTGCTGCAGCAGGGCGGTTACGGCCGAGACGGCGAGCCGGTCGCACCGCTCGCCTTCGACCACGCCCAGATCCTGTCGGACGGAGTGGAGCGCGCCCGCTCGAAGATCGAGTACTCGTCGCTGGCCACCGCGTTCTGCCCGCCCGAGTTCACCGTCGGCGAGCTGCGCCGTGTCTACGAGGCGGTGTGGGGAGTGGCACTGGACCCGCGCAACTTCCATCGCAAGGTGACCGGCACACCGGGCTTCCTGGTCCCCACCGGCGGCACGACCACACGCCAGGGCGGCCGCCCTGCCCAGCTCTTCCGGGCGGGCGGCGCCACTCTTCTCAACCCGCCGATGCTGCGCCCCGAAGTGTGACGACCCCGAAAACCGGACATAACGCGCTATCTTGCTACGGGTGATCCAGGCCTTCGGACTGACCAGCGATTCCCGCAAGGACCTCCCGCCCGCGGTCGACGACGTGTCCTTCGAAGCCGGCGCGGGCCATGTCACCGCGCTTCTCGGAGCGACCGGCGCGGGCAAGACAACGGCGCTCAGACTGATGCTCGAACTCCAACAGGGCCGTGGCCTCACCCACTTCAGGGGCCGCCCGCTGCATCGCATTGCGCATCCCTCGCGCGAGGTCGGCGTACTCATGGGCGATGTGCCCGGCCATCCCGCGCGCACGGTCCGCGGCCATCTGCGCATGCTGTGTGCCGCGGCCGGGGTCCCGGTCCGGCGGGCCGACGAAGTGCTCGAAGCGGTGGGGCTGGTCAGCCTGCGCGACGAGCGGCTCGGCATCCTGTCTCGCGGCATGGACCGCCGCCTGGGCCTCGCCTGCGCCCTGTTGCCGGACCCGCACACGCTCGTGCTGGACGCTCCCGCCGAAGGGCTCTCCGCTCGTGAGAGCCACTGGCTGCACGGCATGCTCCGAGCACACGCCGCCCAGGGCGGCACGGTCCTGTTCACCACGTCCGAGCCGAAAGAGGCCGCGCGCGCCGCAGATCACGTCATCACCCTCGAACAGGGCAGAGTCGTCGCCGACCAGGTGGCCGCGGAGTTCGCCCGCACCAGGCTCCGGCCCCGTGTCGCCGTCCGTACCCCCCATGCCGCCCGTCTGGCCGCCCTGCTCGCCGCGGAGGCCCGCACGGCCCACCGCTCCGTCGAAGTCGTCCGGGAGGGCGGCAACCGCCTGTCCGTGTACGGCAGTACCTGCGCCGACATCGGCGAGACGGCCTTCCGCCACGGCGTCCTGGTCCATCAACTCGCCGATGAGATCGGGGACATGGGGCCCGGTGCGGGTCCGTTTCCCGGCGAGGCTCCGGAAGCGGCGGGCGGTTCCTCGGCCGTGCCCCCCGCCGGGGCGGAGTCCGGCGAGTTTTTCGGCGCCGGGGCTGTCGGAGCGGCCCTGAGGGGAATGAGGGGCGGCCAAGTCGCGCACGGCGACCAGGCGGGGCACGGCAGTCCGGAAGCCCACAGCGGCCCGGCCGCGGGAAGACCTGGCACTTCTCTGGACGCCGCTCGAAGCGCTGCCGCCGCTTCGAGCCCCGCCCCGGTTTCCAGGGCTCCCGCCCCGCTGTCCCCCCTCCCGCCCCCCATCTCCGTCAGGTCCGCCCCCAGCCCGCTGCGCCCCCTGCGCTACGAACTGCGCCGCGCGGCGGGGATCGGCACCGGGTTCCTCACCGGCGCCGTCGTACTCGTCACGTCCGCCCTCACCGCCGTACTCCTGGCACGGGTCGGTCACACCCCGCAGGCGCGGCTGCTGGCCGCCTGGCCGAGAGATCTGCCACTGCCCCCGGCCGCGCTCGGGGCCGGACTGCTCGGCGCGCTCGCGTTCGGCGACGAGTTCCGCCACCCCGCCCTGGCCGCGGACCGCGGCACCGTCCCCCGCCGACTGGGGCTGCTCACCGCGAAACTCGCCGTCGCCGCCGTCACCGCGCTGGCGCTGGCTTTTCTCGCGGTGGGCTGCGACGCCGAAGTGCTCTATCTCGTCTACGGACGGGAACTCACGGAAGTTCCCGCCGACTGGATTGCGCTGAGCGCGAGTTGGTTCGGTCTCGTCGCCGGGTGTGCCTGGGCCGGTGTGCTGGCCGCCGGCATCTTCCGGTCCACCACGGCCGGGCTCGCCGCGGTGGTCGCCGTGCCCGTTGTCGTCGTACCCCTCGTACAAAAGGCCCTGGAGGGAGCGTCCATGCGGTCGGCGGCAGGTCTTCCCGCGCGGCTGCGCGAGGTCTTCCTGCTGCAATGGCCCTTCGGCGGAGAGCGCTATCTGGCCGGGGCGGTGCGTGTGATCGCCCAACCCGTGGGCGGAGCGCTGACGTTGTCGCTGACCGCCCTGCTGTGCGCATATCTGCTCACGAGCCTGCGTAGCAGGGTCCGATGACGACCGTCCGGGCGCTTCCGGTCTCGACCTGCGCACAACTTCCCGAGGAAAGCGCATTTCTTTCCGATAAGGCGTCAATTGCGACGGGGTGAGCGATCACCCTTTCGTGTGCTTTTCACCAAAGACCTCAAGGGAGTTGGAGGCGGCGCCGACAAAGGATCCGTGAGTACCCTTGCGCACACCATGATGACCGCCGCCCGCTCCGCCGACTCCGGTCTGGCCGGCCCGGGCGAACTCGATCGCTACCCCTACGCCGAGGCCCCGGCCGCAGGCCGCGTCGGCGCCTCCGTCTGGGACGGCTCGGACCCGGAGCTGGGCCGCGTGGGCCGACGGGCCGCGGGCAGTCGCGGGCGCGGACTGCACGGCCAACTCGTCCAGCAGCTGGGCCAGATGATCGTCTCCGGTGACCTGGGAGCCGACCGGCCGCTGGTGCCCGAGGAGATCGGCCAGCGTTTCGAGGTCTCCCGTACCGTCGTCCGTGAGTCGCTCCGCGTCCTGGAGGCCAAGGGCCTGGTCAGCGCCCGCCCGAACGTCGGCACGCGCGTGCGTCCGGTCAGCGACTGGAACCTCCTTGACCCGGACATCATCGAGTGGCGCGCTTTCGGGCCGCAGCGCGACGATCAGCGCCGTGAGCTGAGCGAGCTGCGCTGGACGATCGAGCCGCTCGCCGCGCGCCTGGCCGCCGGGCACGGCCGGGAGGATGTCCAGCAGCGTCTCGGCGACATGGTGGAGATCATGGGCCACGCCATGAGTCAGGGTGACGCGCTCACCTTCTCCCGTGCCGACGCCGAGTTCCACTCCTTGCTCATCCAGCTCGCGGGCAACCGCATGCTGGAGCATCTTTCCGGGATCGTCTCCGCCGCCCTTCAGGTCTCCGGCGGCCCGGTCGCCGGCTGCGACCGGCCGAACGAGGCGTCCTTGGCGCACCACGGCCGGATCGCCGACGCCCTCGCCGCCGGCGACGGCACGGCTGCCGAAGCGGCCATGCGTCAACTGCTGACCGTCCATCCCGGGGTGGAGCGCGTGGTGCCCGCGCCGCGCGAGCACTGACCGCGCGCCGCGGGCGGCACGGCCGAGGACGTCCTTCCCCTCCTGCGACATCGTTCGGCCGCCGCACCGCCTCCGTCGGACCCCGCAGGATCACCGGTGACCCTGCGGGGTCCGACGGCGCGGCGTGGTGACGGTGCCCCGGACCGCTGCTGGTCGGGATGGGTGACTGACCTCGTCTGTCCTTGTCTGACCGTTTTTGGTCGCTTACGGGGTGTGACTCGGGCCACGCAGATTGGGCGTAACGCTCGCGGGAGCAGCACGATGACCTAAGAGGTGACAGCCGCGGAGGGAATACGGACGCCGTTTCAGGCGCTGTGCATCTTCCCGGCCCCCCGCCCGCGCCGTCGGCCACTCCCAGGCCGGTGGTCGGCTCCTGTCCGTCCTGGACGGGGCCGGAAGCCGTTTTCCAACGTTCCGAGAGGTTGTTCGTGTCGGCCAGCACATCCCGTACGCTCCCGCCGGAGATCGCCGAGTCCGTCTCTGTCATGGCTCTCATTGAGCGGGGAAAGGCTGAGGGGCAGATCGCCGGCGATGACGTGCGTCGGGCCTTCGAAGCTGACCAGATTCCGGCCACTCAGTGGAAGAACGTACTGCGCAGCCTCAACCAGATCCTCGAGGAAGAGGGTGTGACGCTGATGGTCAGTGCCGCGGAGCCCAAGCGCACCCGAAAGAGCGTCGCAGCGAAGAGTCCGGCCAAGCGCACCGCCACCAAGACGGTCGCGGCGAAGACGGTGACCACGAAGAAGGCCACCGCCACCGCCACCCCGGAGGCTCCCGCCGCCGAGCCCGCAGTCGAGGGCGAGGCGCCCGCGAAGCCCGCCGCGAAGAAGGCGGTCGCCACCAAGAAGGCGGCCGCGAAGAAGACCGTCGCCACCAAGAAGACGGCGGCGGCGAAGAAGACGACCGCCAAGAAGGACGACGCCGAGGCCGTCGAGGACGAGGTCCTCGAAGAGATCAAGCCCGGCGAGGAGGAAGAGGAGGGGGCCGAGAACAAGGGCTTCGTCCTCTCCGACGACGACGAGGACGACGCGCCTGCCCAGCAGGTCGCCGTGGCCGGCGCCACCGCCGACCCCGTCAAGGACTACCTCAAGCAGATCGGCAAGGTCCCGCTGCTCAACGCCGAGCAGGAGGTCGAGCTCGCCAAGCGCATCGAGGCCGGCCTGTTCGCCGAGGACAAGCTGGCCAACGCCGACAAACTCGCCCCCAAGCTCAAGCGCGAGCTGGAGATCATCGCCGAGGACGGCCGCCGCGCCAAGAACCACCTTCTGGAGGCCAACCTCCGTCTGGTGGTCTCCCTGGCCAAGCGCTACACCGGCCGCGGCATGCTCTTCCTGGACCTCATCCAGGAGGGCAACCTCGGTCTGATCCGCGCGGTCGAGAAGTTCGACTACACCAAGGGCTACAAGTTCTCCACGTACGCCACCTGGTGGATCCGTCAGGCGATCACCCGCGCCATGGCCGACCAGGCCCGCACCATCCGTATCCCGGTGCACATGGTCGAGGTCATCAACAAGCTCGCGCGCGTGCAGCGCCAGATGCTTCAGGACCTGGGCCGCGAGCCCACCCCGGAGGAGCTGGCCAAGGAACTCGACATGACCCCCGAGAAGGTCATCGAGGTCCAGAAGTACGGCCGCGAGCCGATCTCCCTGCACACCCCGCTGGGCGAGGACGGCGACAGCGAGTTCGGTGACCTCATCGAGGACTCCGAGGCCGTCGTCCCGGCCGACGCGGTCAGCTTCACGCTCCTGCAGGAACAGCTGCACTCCGTCCTCGACACCCTGTCCGAGCGCGAGGCGGGCGTCGTCTCGATGCGTTTCGGTCTCACCGATGGTCAGCCGAAGACCCTCGACGAGATCGGCAAGGTCTACGGCGTCACGCGCGAGCGCATCCGTCAGATCGAGTCGAAGACCATGTCGAAGCTGCGCCACCCGTCGCGTTCGCAGGTGCTGCGCGACTACCTCGACTAGGTCGACGTCGTACGACATCGAAGGCCCGGTCCCTCTTCGGGGGCCGGGCCTTCGTGCTGCGCGCGCAGGCGCCCTGCATGACTCTGGGCTTCCGATCATCATCCCGGAGTGAGGAGCATGCATGCGTCATCCCATTGCCCGGGCGCTGGCCCGGCCGCTGGTTCTGGCGGCCGTGGCGGCGGCCATACCGCTGGTGTCGGCCGCCCCGGTGGCCGCCGACAACATCGTCGTCGGGGGTTTCCCGGTCGATGTGTCCAAGGCACCCTGGACGGTTGCCCTGTCCAGCCGTGACCGGTTCGGGGGTACGCGCGCCGGGCAGTTCTGCGGCGGTGTCGCCGTCGGCCGGACCACGGTGCTCACCGCGGCCCACTGCATGGGCGAGGACGTCCTGGGGGCACCCCCGGAGCAGGTGAGGGACTTCCGTGTCATCGCGGGCCGTACGGATCTGCTCTCGGACCAGGGGGAGGAGATCGCCCTACGTGAGGCATGGGTGAATCCGGGCTACGACCCGCAGAGCAACGCGGGGGACTTCGCCGTCCTCACGCTTGCCGAGCCGCTGCCGCAGAGCGCGGTCCTCACCATGGCGGCCACCGGTGACGCCGCGTACGAGCCGGGGACCGGTGCCACGGTGTACGGCTGGGGTGACGTCACAGGAGGCGGTGACTACGCGCGCAGTCTGCGGGCGGCAACCGTGCACGTGCTGTCCGACGCGAGCTGCGGGGAGGCCTATCCGGGCGGCGCGGACGGGACCTACCGTGCCGACAGCATGCTGTGCGCCGGGGAGGACTGGGGCGGCCGCGATGCCTGCCAGGGGGACAGCGGAGGACCGCTGGTCGCCCAGGGGAAGCTGATCGGGCTGGTGTCCTGGGGCAGCGGCTGTGGGCGGGTGGGCCGACCCGGTGTCTACGCTCGCGTGTCCGAAGTCATGCGGACATTGGACTGGGGTGCTCGCAGTACGGCGGGCGGACGCCACAGGAGCGCGTGAAAGTGCCGCGTGGGGACTGCTGAGTGCCCACGCGGAGCCATGAGCAAGGGCGGCTGCCCCTGAGAGCAGGGGCAGCCGCCCTTGTGCCGGCCTGTGCCGGAGCTGGCTCGTCGTGGACGCGAAGTGTCAGCGCTCTTCTTCTGATACGGATGCGGGAACGGCCGTGAGCCGCTCCGTCTCGTCCTGTATCTCAGCGGCGATCTTCTTGAGTTCCGGCTCGAACTTGCGACCGTGGTGGGCGCAGAAGAGCAGTTCTCCGCCGCTGAGCAGCACGACGCGCACGTACGCCTGGGCGCCGCAGCGGTCGCAGCGGTCAGCGGCCGTCAGCGGGCTCGCGGGGGTCAGAACAGTAGTCACGTCGCCTCTTCTCTAGCTCGACGAGCTGTCGTACCAGGGTCAACATCCAACCAGCCCCAAAACGTTCCCGCTCGGGGCTTCACCCAGAGAGAAATTTTCCGGACGGCCGGCTGCTGCCGGTTTGGCGGCGAATGTGCCGTATTGCGTGTCTGTGTGTCCTACGGTTTCGCGCTGTCGGTCAAGGTCGGTCCTGCCGGCTGGGTTGCCGGTTGTTCATGAGGACGTGCCCGGAGCCTAAATGGTTCATGCCCCCAAGGGAACGTGATATGTACTTCACCCCATCGAGGGATCGAACAGGTATGCGACCCTGGACTACTCTGTGTTTCCGCACGAGGGTGGCGTTACAACGGCTCTACCAGGCCTCGGTACCCTCTTGACGGCGACCGAAGCCGCGCCCTTACCCACAAGGGCCCCATCTGAAATTCAGCGAGGAGCGAACCGCGTGACCGCCGAGACGTCCGTGCCGTCCACAGCTCTGCTGGCAGGAGCAGACCGGGACGGGTCCAACTACACCGCGCGGCACCTGCTCGTCCTCGAGGGGCTCGAGGCCGTACGCAAGCGCCCGGGGATGTACATCGGCTCGACCGACAGCCGTGGCCTGATGCACTGCCTGTGGGAGATCATCGACAACTCCGTCGACGAGGCCCTGGGCGGATACTGCGACCACATCGAAGTGATCCTCCACGACGACGCCTCCGTGGAGGTCCGGGACAACGGCCGGGGCATCCCGGTCGACGTCGAACCCAAGACGGGTCTGTCCGGCGTCGAGGTCGTCATGACCAAGCTGCACGCCGGCGGAAAGTTCGGCGGCGGCTCGTACGCCGCCTCCGGCGGCCTGCACGGAGTGGGCGCCTCCGTGGTGAACGCCCTGTCCGCGCGGCTGGACGTCGAGGTCGACCGTGCCGGCAACACCCACGCGATCAGCTTCCGGCGCGGCGTGCCCGGTGCCTTCGCGGGGAACGGCCCCGACGCCAAGTTCGAGGCCGCGAGCGGCCTGCGCAAGGCCAAGAGGATCCCCAAGACCCGGACCGGGACGCGTGTGCGCTACTGGGCCGACCGCCAGATCTTCCTCAAGGACGCCAAGCTCTCCCTGGAGAACCTCCACCAGCGCGCTCGCCAGACCGCGTTCCTGGTGCCCGGCCTGACCATCGTCGTCCGTGACGAGTTCGGTCTGGGCGAAGGCGGCAGCAAGGGCGAGGAGTCGTTCCGGTTCGACGGCGGCATCAGCGAGTTCTGCGAGTACCTGGCCACCGACAAGCCGGTCAACGACGTCCTCCGCTTCTCCGGCCAGGGCACCTTCAAGGAGACCGTCCCGGTCCTCGACGACCACGGCCAGATGACGCCCACCGAGGTCACCCGCGAGCTCGGTGTGGACGTGGCGATGCGCTGGGGGACCGGCTACGACACGACCCTGAAGTCGTTCGTCAACATCATCGCCACCCCCAAGGGCGGCACCCATGTCGCCGGCTTCGAGCAGGCCGTCGCCAAGACGATGAACGAGGTGCTGCGCGCCAAGAAGCTGCTGCGTGTCGCCGAGGACGACATCGTCAAGGACGACGCTCTCGAGGGCCTGACCGCGGTCGTCACCGTCCGCCTCGCCGAGCCGCAGTTCGAGGGCCAGACCAAGGAGGTCCTCGGCACCTCGGCGGCCCGCCGCATCGTGAACACGGTGATCTCCAGGGAGCTCAAGGCGTTCCTGACGTCCACGAAGCGGGACGCCGCGGCCCAGGCCCGGGTCGTCATGGAGAAGGCGGTCGCCGCCGCACGCACGCGTATCGCGGCCCGTCAGCACAAGGACGCCCAGCGCCGTAAGACGGCTCTGGAGTCCTCCTCGCTGCCCGCCAAGCTCGCCGACTGCCGCAGCGACGACGTCGACCGCAGCGAACTGTTCATCGTCGAGGGCGACTCCGCGCTCGGCACCGCGAAGCTCGCCCGGAACTCCGAGTTCCAGGCGCTGCTGCCCATCCGGGGCAAGATCCTCAACGTTCAGAAGTCGTCCGTCACGGACATGCTCAAGAACGTCGAGTGCGGTGCGATCATCCAGGTCATAGGAGCGGGCTCCGGCCGGACCTTCGACATCGACGCGGCACGCTACGGCAAGATCATCATGATGACCGACGCCGACGTCGACGGCTCCCACATCCGCTGCCTGCTGCTGACGCTGTTCCAGCGCTACATGCGGCCCATGGTCGAGGCCGGCCGGGTGTTCGCCGCGGTGCCGCCGCTGCACCGCATCGAGCTGGTCCAGCCGAAGAAGGGGCAGGACAAGTACGTCTACACCTACTCGGACCGTGAACTGCGCGAGAAGCTGCTGGAGTTCCAGAGCAAGGGGGTCCGGTACAAGGACTCCATCCAGCGGTACAAGGGTCTGGGCGAGATGGACGCCGACCAGCTGGCCGAGACGACGATGGACCCGCGGCACCGGACTCTGCGGCGGATCAACCTCGCCGATCTCGAGGCAGCCGAGCAGGTCTTCGATCTGCTGATGGGCAATGACGTGGCGCCGCGGAAGGAGTTCATCTCGGGCTCGGCCGCGACGCTGGATCGGTCGCGCATCGACGCGTAACTGTGCGCCGGGGCCGGGTTTCTCTGGCCGGCCCCGGCCCCGGCTTCACGTTCGTCGGGGTTGTGGTCCCGAACAGCCCGGGCTCGAAGGTCTCCACCCGTGGGTGGAGGGTCCGCCGCCTGGGAATCCACCCGCGATCCACCCCGGCTCCGATCTCCCGACCTGCGGATTTCCGTAGCTTCGAAGGTGTCGGCGGCGTC
The DNA here is from genome assembly GCF_042893155.1 of Streptomyces sp. NPDC001668. Lineage (NCBI taxonomy): Bacteria > Bacillati > Actinomycetota > Actinomycetes > Kitasatosporales > Streptomycetaceae > Streptomyces > Streptomyces sp. NPDC001668. Next base: position 487,719 of record NZ_JBIAUQ010000007.1, on the reverse strand, counting down.
CGCTGCCGGCAGACCCTTCCTCGCTCACGGAGGCTGTGATGTCCGGGCTCGTCGACGCGTTGCTGATCGTGGTCGCGGTGGTCGTGGTGATCGCCCGGCAGTTCCGGCCGAGCCGGATCGACAGGGACAAGCGCTGGTGGATGCTGCCCGTCGTCCTGGCTGCAGTGGCCCTTCGCGAGCCAGGGCTGGTGGACACCCATCACCGCGTGGCCTCCGTCGCCCTGCTCACCGCCGAGCTGCTCACCGGCCTCGCCATCGGAGCCGGCTGGGCCTGGACGAGCCGGATATGGACGGAGCCGGACGGCGCGGTGTGGAGCAGGAGCACCAAGGCGAGCGGGGCTGTCTGGGCCGTCGGCATCGGCCTGCGTGCCGGCCTCTTCGGGCTCGGAGCGGCGATGGGCGTCCACCAGAACAGCTCCGCGCTGCTGCTCGCCCTGGCGGCCACCCTGCTCGTGCGCTCCGGGACTCTCGTCCAGCGAGCGCATTCCCAGCGCCCCGGCGTCGTACCCGCCCCTGCGTACGGTGAGCCCATCTTCCGGTCCACGGGGAAGGAACGCGCGTGACGGACAACGTCTGGACCCGCTGGCCCTCCCGGGAGGCACTCGGGCGTGAGGCGACCACACGTCCCCGGCGGCTGCTCGGCTGGGTGGCGCGGTCGCTGGTGCTCGCCATGCTCCTCTGGGGAGCTTTCCACAGCAGCCACGTACGGGGCTGGGGCGTGCTCGGAGCAGTGGCGGGAATTCTCCTGGCGGCACTGGTCGCCTGGGCACTCTTCCGCACCACCCTGGAGCACCGGCTCTGGCTCTCCCTGGCACTCTTCGGCGTCCTCCTGGCGATAGCGGCCGCCGCACAGGCCACCGACTTCGGAGTCGTCGCCCTCGTCCTGTGGTGCGGCTGCGCCATCACCGCTCTGGAACGGCTGCCGATCGCCGCCGCCCTGCCCGTGACCGTGGTCGCCCTCGGCCTCTATGCCGCCGGCAACAACGACGCGTGGCTGACCACCGTGGTCACGACGGCGGGGCTCGCACTGGCCGGTTACGTCCTGCGGCTGGACGCCGAGGCCCGCGGCAACGCGCAACGGCTGCTCAACCAGGAGCGGGCCGCGCGGGCGGCCGAGGCGGAGTCGGCGGCACTCGCGGAGCGGGCCCGTATCGCACGCGAGATCCACGACGTGCTGGCCCACAGCCTCTCGGCCCAGCTCGTGCACCTGGAGGCGGCCCGGTTGCTGATCGAGCGAGGCGCGGATCGGGACCAGATCCTCGAAAGGGTGGTGGCGGCCCGTGGCATGGCCCGCGACGGTCTCGCGGAGACCCGGCAGGCGCTGTCGGCTCTGCGCGGGGACATGACTCCGCTGGAGGAATTCCTCAGCCGGCTCGTCGGGACGGCCGATGGAGCGGAGACCACCATTTCGGGTGAGCGCAGACCGCTGACGGCCGAGGCGTCGCAGGCCGTGCGCAGGGTCGCTCAGGAGGCCATGACCAACGTCCGCAAGCACGCGCCGGGGGCCAAGGTCCGGGTGCGGCTGGAGTACGGCGAGGACCAGGTGACGCTGGTCGTGCGGGACTCGGGGGGCTCGCCGGGTGAACTCACCACCACCGGAGGCGGATACGGTCTGCTGGGGATGCGGGAGCGCGCCGAACTGCTGGGCGGTTCGCTGGACGCCGGGCCGGACGACGAAGGGTTCGTGGTGACGTTGAAGGTGCCGGCATGACGGAGAGGGCGGAGACGAAGCCCGCGCGGGTGGTGGTCGCGGACGACCAGACCGTGGTGCGCGAAGGCATCGTGATGCTGCTGGGTCTGCTGCCCGGGATCGAGGTCGTGGGCGCGGCCGGGGACGGCGAGGAGGCGGTGGGACTCGTCGCCGAACTGGCCCCGGACGTCGTGCTGATGGACCTGCGCATGCCCCGCTGTGACGGTGTGGAGGCGACCCGGCGGATCCGGGCCGAGTACCCGGGGACGCAGGTCGTGGTGCTGACGACGTTCGGGGACGACGAGTCGCTGTTTCCGGCGCTCAAAGCGGGGGCCCGGGGCTATCTCACCAAGGACGCGGGAGGTGACGAGATCGTGCGGGCCGTGCACAGCGTGCTCTCCGGGGACGCCGGACTGTCGCCGAGCATCCAGCGGCGGCTCCTGGAGCGGCTGTCGGATCCCGAGCCGCCGCAGCCGGTCTCCGCGGAGACGCCCGACGGGCTCACCGCCCGCGAGGTCGAAGTGCTGGCACTGATCGCCGAGGGACTGAGCAATCAGGAGATCGCCCGCCAACTGCATGTCTCCACCGCCACGGTGAAGACCCACATCAACAACCTCTTCGCGAAGACGGGCATCAAGGACCGTGCGCAGGCGGTGCGTTACGCCTATGCGAAGGGGCTTGTACGGCCACCGATAGGAGGAATCACCTGATGGGGTGAAGAGCGGGGGGAAGAAGAGTCGGGGATCTTCCCGTTCTGTCCATCCTTGGGCATGCAGTCAAGCAACGCTCGTCCCCGCGGAAGCGGGGGTGATGCCGAGAGTTCGGCCGAGAACCACGACGGCCACGAGGTGGCCCCCGCCGAAGCGCCTACCGGGGTGCGGTACGACGACCCCTGGTACGACGCCCTCGCCTCTGGCTGGGGCGAGACGGGCGGTGACGGCTCAACCGTGGCCCCGGTCGCGACGGCACGTGCGGAGCGCGAGGTCAGGGCCGCCGCGGCGGCCGACGTCTACCTCGAGGTGCAGCGCAGCGCGGCCTTTCAGGAAGTGCGCAGCAGGTACCGGAGGTTCGTGGTGCCGGCGGGCATCGGGTTCTTCGTCTGGTACGTGGCCTACGTCGTGGCGGCGACGAGCGCGCCGGGACTGATGGCGCGGCCGGTGGCGGGCGCGGTGAACGTGGCGATGCTCGCGGGACTCGGGCAGTTCCTCACCACGTTCCTGCTGACCTGGGCCTACGCCCGGCACGCGAGGCTGCGCCGGGACCGGGCGGCCCTCGAACTGCGGTGGGACACCCAGGAACTGACGCGCACGGCCCGGGGCGGTGCGTCGTCGTGACGGGGAACCACCAGACGCTGGCGTTGCTGCTGTTCAGCGCGTTCGTCGCGGTCACGCTGGGGATCACGACGTGGGTGAGCCGCCACCGGCACGGTTCCGCGGAGGAGTTCTACGCGGGCGGCCGGCTGTTCTCGCCGATGGAGAATGGTTTTGCCATCGCGGGCGACTACATGTCGGCCGCGTCCTTCCTCGGAATCTCCGGGCTCATCGCCCTCTTCGGGTACGACGGGATGCTCTACTCGGTGGGCTTCCTCGTGGCCTGGCTGGTGGTGCTGTTCCTCGTCGCCGAACTGGTGCGCAACTGCGGGCGGTTCACGCTCGCCGACGTGGTCGCCGCGCGGATGAGTGAGCGGCCGGTGCGGATCGCCGCGGGGACCTCCTCGGTGACCGTGTCCGTTCTGTACCTGGTGGCGCAGATGGTGGGCGCGGGCAGCCTGGTCGCGCTGCTGCTCGGCGGTACCAGCGAGGCTGCCCAGTCCTGGACGGTCATCGCCGTCGGGGCGCTCATGGTGATCTATGTGTCCCTGGGAGGGATGCGGGCGACCACCTGGATCCAGATCGTCAAGGCGGTTCTGCTGCTCGGCGGGACCATCGTGCTGACCGTGCTGGTGCTGGTGCGGTTCCATGGCGACTTCGACCAGTTGCTGCTCACTGCGGCGCAGCGCAGTGGCCACGGCGAGTCCTTCCTGGCACCCGGTCTGAAGTACGGCGGGGACTGGACCGCCCGCCTGGACTTCATCAGCCTGGGACTCGCCCTCGTGCTCGGCACAGCAGGGCTGCCGCACATCCTGTCCCGCTTCTACACCGTGCCCACGGCGCGCGCTGCACGGCGTTCGGTGGTCTGGTCGATCGGGCTCATCGGCGGCTTCTACCTGATGACGATCGTCCTCGGGTTCGGTGCTGCGGCCATCGTGGGGCCCGAGACGGTCCGGGGATCGAACGCCGCGGGCAACACCGCGGTCCCCCTGCTGGCCCTCGACCTGGGCGGTGGCGCCGACTCCACGGGAGGAACGGTTCTGTTCGCCATCGTCGCCGCCGTCGCCTTCGCCACGATCCTCGCCGTGGTCGCCGGAATCACCCTCGCCTCCTCGGCCTCCGTCGCCCACGACCTGTACGCCTCACTGCGGCGCCGCCGTGCCAAGCCGCACAGCGAGGTGGCCGTGGCCAGAACCGCCGCCGTCGGGATCGGCGTGATCGCGATCGCCCTCGGCCTGCTGGCCCGCGACCTCAACGTCGCCTTCCTGGTCGGCCTCGCCTTCGCCGTCGCAGCCTCCGCAAACCTGCCGGTGCTGCTCTACTCGCTGTTCTGGCGCGGCTTCACCACCCGGGGCGCCGTCTGGTCCGTCTACGGCGGGCTGATCCCGGCCATGGCCCTGGTGCTGCTGTCGCCCGTGGTGTCCGGCAGTCCCGAGTCGCTCTTCCCCGGAGTCGACTTCCAGTACTTCCCGCTGCAGAACCCCGGCCTCGTCTCCATCCCGCTGGGCTTCGTCGCGGGCTGGCTCGGCACGGTCACCTCGGCGGAGGTCGCCGACGAGGCCAAGCACGCGGAGACCGAGGTGCGCTCGCTCACGGGGGCGGGGGCTGTGTAGGGGCGGCGACCTGGACGGACGGCGCCCTCGTCGTCGTACGGCGTCCGTCTTCGTCGTACGACGTCTGCCGCCCAGGCATCTTGCCGCGTACGGCTATGGCGCCACCCACGCGTACCGGTGCTCCGGGCGCCCTGTGTCGCCGTATCTGAGGGACAGGCGGAGGCGGCCGGCCTGTTCGAGGTGGCGGAGGTAGCGCTGGGCGGTGGAGCGGCTCAGGCCGGTCTCGGCGGCGACCTCGTGGGCCGACAGCGGATGGTCGGCGCGTGCAGGACCCGGCAGATGAGGTCCGTCGTCGGCTCCGAGTGGCCGCTGGGCAGGCCGGGGGAGGTAGGGGCCGGTGTGGTGCGCAGGGCGCTGAAGATCCGGTCGACCTGTTCCTGGCCGGCGATGCCGCGGCCGCCGACCCGGTCGACGGTGCGGCGAAGGGCGGCGTAGGAGTCCAGCCGGGTGCGCAGGGCCGCGAAGGTGAAGGGCTTGACCAGGTAGTGGAGGGCGCCCAGGCGCATCGCGGCCTGGACGGTCGTCACGTCCCCGGCTGCCGTGATCATGATGACGTCGGTGCCGTGGCCCTGTTCCCGCATGCGGTGGATGAGTTCGAGGCCCGTCTGGTCGGGCAGGTAGTGGTCGAGCAGGACCAGGTCGATGGTCCCGCGCTGCACGCTGGCCAGTGCCTGGGCGGCGCTGTGCGCGCGGGCGGCCACCCGGAAACCGGGAACCTTTCCCACGTACTTGGCGTTGATCTCGGCGACGCGGAAGTCGTCGTCCACGACCAGGACGTCAATCATCGGGCCTCTTTCCCTCAAGGCCTGGCGGGCCTCACGCCCGTGTTCGGCTTCGCTGTTGTAGCGCGCGCAAAACGAGCACAACAGGCCGTTGCAAGCAAAAGAACGGCATGTGCCCAGAAGACTGATGCCGTGGCGCAGGCCACATCTACCGTCCCCGGCCATGAGCGCAGACACCAGCCCCGCCATCGAGCTGCGGGGCGCGAGCAAGACATTCCGGACCCCGTCGGGGGGTCTGCACACGGCCGTCAGCGGACTTGACCTCACGGTGGGGCGTGGGGAGTTCGTGGCGGTCGTCGGTCCCACGGGTTGTGGCAAGTCGACGACGTTGACGCTGGTCAGTGGGTTGGAGGAGCCCTCCGAGGGCGAGGTCCTGGTCGTCGGGGAGCCGGTCCGGGGAGTCGGGGACAAGGTGGGTTTCGTCTTCCAGCAGGACGCCACCTTCCCCTGGCGCACGGTTCTGTCCAACGTGATGGCCGGTCCCCGCTTCCGTGGTGTGCCCAAGGCTGAGGCCAGGCAGAAGGCGCGGGAATGGCTGGCCCGGGTCGGGCTCGCGGCCTTCGAGGACCGCTACCCCCATCAACTCTCCGGGGGCATGCGCAAGCGGGTCGCGCTCGCCGCCACCTTCGTCAACGATCCCGAGATCCTGCTCATGGACGAGCCGTTCTCCGCGCTCGACGTGCAGACCCGGGCCCTGATGTCCGACGAACTGCTCGAACTGTGGGAGGGCACGGGTGCCTCCGTCGTCTTCGTCACCCACGACCTGGAGGAGTCCATCGCGCTGGCCGACAAGGTCGTCGTGATGACGGCCGGGCCCGCCACCGTCAAACAGGTCTTCGAGATCGACCTGCCGCGGCCGCGCAAGGTCGAGGCGGTGCGCCTGGAGCCGCGGTTCATCGAGATCTACCGCGAGATCTGGGAGTCCCTCGGCGAAGAGGTCCGCATCACGCGTGAGAGGGGCGCCGCCCATGTCGCCTGACGTCCTGCCCGAGGCCCAGGTCGCGCCGGCCGTGGCCGAGCCCGGCAACAAGACGGACCGCGCGCACTCACGCGCGCGTGCCGCCCGCAGACGCCGGACCGTTGTCGCGGCGTCCCGTGTGCTGCTCCTGGTGGCCGTTCTCGGTCTGTGGGAAGTGCTCTCCCGGGCCGAGGTCATCGACCCCTTCAACTTCTCCATGCCCTCGAAGATCTGGGACCAGATCTGGACCTGGGTGACGCACGGGACCGCACTCGGGTCGTTGGGCGAACAGATCTGGTACACGCTGTACGAGGCGCTGCTGGGCTGGGTCGTCGGCGTGGTGGCCGGGGTGGTCTTCGGTATCGCGCTCGGGCGGATCACCTTGCTCGCCGACGTCCTTGGTCCATACATCAAGGTGCTCAACTCAATACCGAGGATTGTCCTTGCACCCATCTTCGTGATCTGGTTCGGACTCGGACCGGCCTCCAAGGTGGCCTCGGCCGTCGTCCTGGTCTTCTTCCCGGTCTTCTTCAACGCCTTCCAGGGCGCCCGCGAGGTCGACCGCAACCTGGTCGCCAACGCCCGCATCCTCGGCGCGAGCGACCGCAGGGTGACGCTTCAGGTCGTCATCCCGTCCGCGACCTCGTGGATCTTCACCAGCCTGCACGTGAGCTTCGGCTTCGCCCTCATCGGCGCGATCGTCGGTGAGTACATCGGCGCGACCAAGGGCATCGGCCTGCTGGTCGCACAGTCGCAGGGCACCTTCAACGCGGCAGGGGTGTACGCCGCGATGGTCATCCTCGCCGTCGTCGCCCTCCTCGCCGAAGGGCTGCTCACCTTCGCCGAGCGCCGCATCTTCCGCTGGAAGCCGGCGAGTTCCGACAGCTGAGGTCTCCGCAGAGGCCGTTCCGCCTCAGCAGCAGCCCAGGCACGCGGACGCCCCCTTCAGCTGCCGCTCATCTGCTCACCCTTCCCGCACCGCCCTCACAAGGACGTGAACTCCATGCGCAAGACCGCCAGATACACCTCCCTGGCCGCCGCAGGCCTGCTCGCCCTCTCCTCGCTCACCGCGTGCGCGAACGACGCCGCCAGTACGGCGTCGGCCGACTCCGGGAGCAAGGGCGACGGCAAGGGAACCAAGGTCAAGATCATGGTCGGTGGCCTCGACAAGGTCATCTACCTGCCCGCCATGCTCACCCAGCGACTCGGCTACTTCGACTCCGAGGGGCTCGACGTGGAACTGCTGAGCGAGCCCGCCGGTGTCCAGGCCGAGACAGCGCTCGTCTCCGGCCAGGTCCAGGGGGCCGTCGGCTTCTACGACCACACGCTCGACCTGCAGGTGAAGGGCAAGGACGTGGAGTCGGTCGTGCAGTTCTCGCACGCGCCCGGAGAGGTGGAGATCGTCTCGAACAAGGCGGCGGGCGACATCACCTCGGCCAAGGACTTCAAGGGCAAGAAGCTCGGCGTCACCGGCCTCGGCTCCTCGACCGACTTCCTGACCAAGTACCTCGCGGTCAAGAACGGCGTGAAGGTCAGCGACTTCACCCCGGTGGCCGTCGGCGCCGGACCGACGTTCATCTCGGCGCTCCAGCAGGGCGCGATCGACGGCGGCATGACGACCGACCCGACCGTCGCGACGATCCTGGACAAGAAGGCCGGCAAGATCCTCCTGGACATGCGCACGCCCCAGGGCTCGGACGAGGCGCTCGGCGGACCGTATCCCTCGTCAAGCCTGTACATGCAGACGGACTGGGTCAACGGTCACAAGGACACCGTCCAGAAGTTGGCCAATGCATTCGTCAAGACGCTCAAGTGGATGTCCACCCACAGCGCGACCCAGATCGCCGACAAGATGCCCGCCGACTACTCGCAGGGCAACAAGCTGCTGTACGCGGTGGCCATCAAGAACACGCTGCCGATGTTCACCAAGGACGGCGTGATGCCCATGGACGGCCCCGAGACCGTCGAGAAGGTCCTCAAGGCGTTCAACCCCAACATCCAGAACGCCGATGTCGACCTCGACAAGACGTACACGACGGAGTTCGTCGAGAAGGCCGCGCAGAGCACCACCGGCTGAGCGCGGGGCACCTCCTCACGCGCGGGTCGCCCACACGTAACGGTGTTCCGGGCGGCCCGCGTCGCCGTACTTGAGGGTGAGTCTGGCCCGCCCGGTGCGCTCCAGGAGCTTCAGATAGCGCTGGGCGGTCTGTCGGCTCACCCCGGTCCGGTCGGCGATCTCCTGGGCCGACAGAGGCCCTTCGGCGTTCATCAGGGACCTGCGGACGAGTTCCACGGTGGTGGGGGAGTGCCCCTTGGGCAGATCGGGCTCCGCGGGCGAGGAGAGGGCGCCGAAGATGCGGTCGACCTCGGCCTGTTCCGCCTCGCCGCCGCCGTCCAGGGTGCGCCGCAGCTCGGCGTACGCCTCCAGCCTGGCCCTCAGGCCCGCGAAGGCGAACGGCTTGACCAGGTACTGCAGCGCGCCATGACGCATCGCCGCCTGCACGGTCGTCACGTCCCGCGCGGCCGTCACCATGATCACGTCGGTCTGGTGGCCGCGTCTGCGCATCTCCTGGACGACCGCCAGACCTGTCTCGTCGGGCAGGTAGTGGTCCATGAGGACCAGGTCGACGTGGGGCAGCGCCTCCAGCTGACGCAGCGCGTCCGCGGCGCTGTGCGCCTCGCCGGCCACGTGGAAGCCGGGCACCTTCTCGACGTAGGCGGCGTTGACGCGCGCCACGCGGGTGTCGTCGTCCACGACCAGGACCTCGATCATCACGACTCCTCCTCGGTGGCGGTCCGCTGGGCGGGCGGCGCGGTGAGCGCCGGCTGCGGCTCGGCCAGCGCGTCGGGCAGTACGACGGTGAACTCAGCGCCTCCGCCACCGGCCTCCCCGACGGTGGCGCTGCCCCCCTGACGTTCGGCGAGCTTGCGCACCAGGGAGAGGCCGAGTCCGCGTCCGCGATGCGCCGGAGGCTCCTTGGTCGACCAGCCCTCGGTGAAGACCAGTTCGCGCTGCTCCACCGGGATCCCGGGCCCGGTGTCGCGCACCCTGAGGACGGCGGTACGGCCCTCCGCGTGCAACTCGACCTCCACGCGCGCGTGCGCTGCGCCCGCGGCGGCGTCCAGGGCGTTGTCCACGAGGTTGCCGACGATCGTCACCAGCCCGCTCGGATCGACAAGCCGGTCCGGCAGCCGGGTCCGGTCGGAGACCCACAGGGCGACCCCGCGCTCGGCGGCGACGGTCGCCTTGCCCACCAGCAGCGCGGCGAGCAACGGGTCCTCGATCTTCTCCGTGACCTGCTCCGCGGTGGCCCGGTGGTCGCCGACGACCTCTCCGACGAACTCCACGGCGTCGTCGTACATCTCCAGTTCCAGCAGCCCGAGCAGCGTGTGCATCCGGTTGGCGTGCTCGTGGTCCTGGGCGCGCAGGGCGTCGATCAGACCGTGGGTCGAGTCCAGCTCCCGGCCGAGCTGTTCCAGTTCGGTGCGGTCGCGCAGGGTGGCGACGGCACCGCCGTCGTCGGTGGGCATCCGGTTGGCGACCAGCACCCGCTGCCCACGGACGGTGACCAGGTCGGTCCCTGTCACCCGTCCCGCCAGGACGTCCGCCGTACGGCCGTCCCCGAGCGCGTCGTCGGGGGAGCGGCCGACGGCCTCGTCGCCGATGCCCAGCAGGCGCCGTGCCTCGTCGTTGAGCAGCCTGATGCGCCCCGCGCGGTCCAGGGCCACCACACCCTCCCGGATGCCGTGCAGCATGGCCTCGCGCTCGGCGAGGAGAGCGGAGATGTCGGAGAAGGCCAGGTCACGGGTCTGCCGCTGGACTCTGCGGGAGATGAGCCACGCTGCCAGCGCGCCGACGGCGAGGGCCCCGCCTGCGTAGGCGAACAACCCTGGGATCGCGTGGATGAGCCGGGCGCGCACGCTGTCGTAGGCGATGCCGACGGAGACGGCCCCGACGATGTGATGCGCGCTGTCGTAGAGCGGCACCTTGCCGCGCGCGGTGCGGCCCAGGGTGCCGCTGTCGATCTGCATGACCTCGCCGCCCGCGAGGGCCTGGCCGGGGTCGGTCGAGACGGTCCTGCCGACCTCGCTGCGGGTGGGGTGCGACCAGCGGACGCCCCGCCAGTCCATCACCACGACGTACTCGGCCCCGGTCGCCTCGCGGATCCGCTCGGCCTCCCGCTGGACGGGGCCGTCGGGCAGCGGGGGCGTGTCCTTGACCTGCTCGGCGATCTGCGACTCGGCGGCGGTGGTCTGGGCGATGGCGAGCGCGCGGCGCATCGCCTGGTCGTCGAGCTGGTCGCTCAGAGGCGCCAGGAAGAGACCCGTCGCGAGCACCGCGACCCCCGCGGCGATCGCCAGCTGCATCAGGAGCACCTGTGAGAACACCCTGCGGGGCAGTCCGAGGCGCAGGCGGCGGGCGGGGGAAGTGCGGCTCATACCCATGACGGTACGGGGAGGTGCCGGATCCGCCGCAGGGGGTGTGGCATGGATCTCTTGATCAATACGTTGACGGAGCTGCCGGCCCGGTCAGCTCGCCAGCGCTGTCGATGTCCTCAGCTCGCGCACCGCCACCACGTCCATCCGCGCGGGCGAGCCGAGCACCGACGCACCGCAGCTCTCCGGACGGGGCGGCAGGGCCGCGGTCTGGGCCACCAGGACGCGCCAGTGACGACCGTCGGCGTGTGCGACGGTCACCTCCCAGTGCGGAGCAGCCCCGTCCATGCGTACGACCGTCAGCGCCTCCGCCGCGTATTCACGCACCGTCGTGCGGACGGCCAGCTCGGCCGCCTGGCCGGGACGCTCCCAGGCGGAGTTGCCGCGACAGCCCTCGACCACGATCCGGCCCGCCTGGACGCTGTGGAGGACTTCCTTGACGGCATGGGCCTCGGCGCGGCCGTAGGCGTAGCCGTACGGCAGGACGAGCAGCGTCGGGGAGAACCGGTGACCACCCAGATGGGTGACCTCCCAGGCGCCCTCGACACCCGAGGCGGCCAGTTCGGCGGCGAGCGGGCGGCCCAGGAGCGCGCAGCATCGGTCCCGCTTGCCGTTGGTGCAGACGAGCGCGAGCGGGTCGCCGGGGTGGGGGCTTCCACCGAGCGTCGCGTCGAAGCCGCTGTGGTCGCCCCTGCCGAGTGCGGCGAGGTCCAGGTCGAGCAGGTCCCGTGGATCGCGGGTCGTCGCACCGTGCAGCCACACGTTGCCGGGCACGGTGTGGGCGGCGTACACCTGCCGGGTGGTGGGTGTACCGCTGTCGGCGTGCCGTCCTGGGCGGCGGATGAGCGCGATACGCACGCCCGTGTCCTTCGCTGCGGCTTCCAGGGCGCGGCCCAGCGCGGGGTCCAGGTGGCTCGAAGTGAGCGCCTTGGCGCCCCAGGGACCGGGCTGTTCCAGCAGCAGCCAGGTCCGCGCGGTGGCCGCGGTTCCGGAAACGGGCTCGTCGAGGTCGTGCGAGACCGTTGAGCAGGTACTCACAGAGGTGAGCCTAACCTGACTTGCGGCGCGGTGACTTCCGGCCTCGCCGGGTCAGCCCTCCGGCAGGGGTTGCGGCGGCTTCGGGCCCGCATAGATGCCGCTCGGGCGCATGCGCAACGGGCGTTCTCCGTACTCCTCCAGCGCGTGGGCGATCCAGCCCGCCGTACGGGCGACGGCGAAGATCGTCTCGCCGGCCGTGGACGGCATCCCTGAGGAGGCGGTGAGCACGGCGAGGGCCAGGTCCACGTTGGCGTGCAGAGGGGCGTGGCGGGCGGTGGTGGCCACCACGTCGCGGGCCGCCAGAAGGGCGGGTTCGGCGCGCGGGATCTCCTCCAGGAGGCCGAAAAGGACACGCGCGCGGGGGTCCTCGCCCGGGTAGAGACGGTGGCCGAGGCCCGGGATGCGGCGGCCGGCCCGCAGCTCCTCCGCGATCACGGGGGCCGCGTCGCCCCGGTCGAGCACGTCGAGCAGCAGCTTGTGGGCGAGCCCGCTGGCCGCGCCGTGCAGGGGGCCCTCCAGGACGCCGAGTCCGGCGGAGACGGCCGCGTACGCGTGCGCGCGGGCCGATGCTGCCACGCGTACCGCGAGGGTCGAGGCGGCGAGGTCGTGGTCGACGAGCAGGCCGAGCGCGGTGTCCAGCACGCGCAGCGACGCCTCGTCCGGCTTGCGTCCGCTGAGGCGTGTCCACAGCCGGGGCCCCAGGGGGCCGTCGTCACGGCGGCGGTCGTGGAGGACGGGGGGCAGGGCGGCGACGAGGGTCGGGATGAGGGTCCGGGCGGTGCCGAGCACGGCCTCCTCGGACAGGTCGAAGCGCAGGGGGTCGGCCGCCGCTGCGGCGATCGCGGCGACCCGCAGGCGGTCGGTCGGGCCGGCGTGTTCGGGCAGCGCGTGCACCGCGCGGCGGGCCGCGTCGACCACGGCGTCGGGTGCGGCGAAGGTGACGCCGGGCCGCATGCGGCCGGTCCAGAGCCACTCCGCGATCTCCTCGTAGGAGTGGCGCGCGACGAGTTCGGTCGCGTCGACGCCCCGGAAGTAGTAGCGGTCCCGGTCGATGAACGTGATGCGGGTCCGTACGGACAGTTCGCCGCCGGAGCCCGGGCTCCCGCCGCTCTCCCGGCGATTGCGCCGGGCGAGGCTCTCCACCTCTTTGGCGTCGAAGGTGCTGCCCCGGCCGCCGGGGACGCGTCGGCTGCTGAGCTGGCCGCGGCTCACGTAGGCGTAGACGGTCTCGGGTTTCACGCCGAGCACTTCGGCGGCCTCCTTGGTGCTGAGCCGGTGGTCGGCGGAGCCGGGGAGCGGGGCTTGATCGCGCATAAGAGGTCACCGTATCCGCAGCCGGGTGGGTTGATTGAGATGTATTGATTCAATCAATATTGACAGATATTGAGTCAACCATGGACAGTCAAATCAAGTCCAGGGAGGAATCATGTCGGTCAACAGGTCCGCAACCGCACTCGTCGACGTACCGCGAGGACTCGCCGGAGTCGTCGTCACCGACACCGAGGTCGGGGATGTCCGGGGGCGCGAGGGGTTCTATCACTACCGCCAGTACTCGGCCGTCGAACTCGCGCAGACCCGCGCCTTCGAGGACGTCTGGCATCTCCTGGTCCACGGCGAACTGCCGGACGCCGGACGGGCCGTGGCCTTCCGCGCCGAGACCGCGGCGTCGCGGCGGCTGCCGGACGAGGTCCGGGCGGCGCTGCCGGCGATCGCGGCGGCGAGCGGGCGGTCGGGGCCGCTGGCCGGTATGCGCACCGCCTTGTCGTTGCTCGGGGCGGCGAAGGGCTTCCGGCCGGTGTACGACATCGACCCGGACGAGCGACGGCGGGACACGATCGCGGCGGCCGCGGCGGTGCCGACGCTGCTCACCGCGTTGCAACGGCTCGGCAAGGGGCTGGAGCCGGTGGAACCGCGTGAGGATCTCTCGTACGCGGCGAACTACCTCTACATGTTGACGGGGGCGGAACCGGAGCCGCGGCGGGCGCGAGCGGTCGAGCAGTACTTGATCTCAACCATTGATCACGGATTCAATGCATCAACCTTCACGGCGCGGGTCATCGCGTCGACGGGCGCGGATGTGGCGGCGTGTCTGGTGGGGGCCGTGGGGGCGTTGTCGGGGCCACTGCACGGCGGCGCACCGAGCCGGGCGCTGGACACCCTGGACGCGATCGGCACGCCCGACCGTATCGATCCCTGGATCCGCGAGCGGGTACTCGCGGGCGAACGGATCATGGGCTTCGGCCACGCGATCTACCGCACGGAGGATCCGCGTTCCCGGATGCTGCGGGAGGTGGCCCAGCGGTTCGGGGGGCCTCGCGTGGACTTCGCCGTCGAGGTGGAACGCCATGTCGAGGCGATCCTGGCGGAGCTGAAGCCGGGGCGGGAGTTGCACACCAACGTGGAGTTCTACGCGGGCGTGGTCATGGAGCTGTGCGGGCTGCCCCGAGAGATGTTCACGCCTACGTTCGCGGCGGCGCGGGTGGTGGGGTGGAGTGCGAACATCCTTGAGCAGGCGGCGGACTCGAAGATCATTCGGCCGGTGGCGCGGTATGTGGGGGTGGAGGCACCGGTGCCGGTGCCGGTCGCATAGAAGAGGCGCTGCACAGGTAGAGGCCCGGCATCCATGGATACCGGGCCTGGAATGCTGGACCAAGCCGACACCGGCGTTCCCGAGATCGGCCGCACCTCTTGCTATACGTCCGGGATGTCGCTTTTCGCGCGCACCAGAGTCTCTCTCGTGATGACCACGATTCTTTCGTAGTCGGCTCGTGCCGCATCGGGTGGGAGCTCCGGGTCGAGCTCCATGGTGGCCTCTCGCCCGATGACGGCGAAGTTGCCGTCGCTGAGCTCGAAGATGTCGGGGCAGGTCTGGCCAGAAGCGCTGCCCCGTTCGCGCGGAGAAGCCCCCACACGGCGCACGATTTTCACGGAGAGATACCAACCTAACTCGGAGTCACGGAAAGGGCTCCGAGTTGTCTCCTCGGATGCTGGTGCCTCCGGGGCAGGGTGGTTCGGCGGAGGCTGGGATCCGCGCGGAGGGGTGGGCGCCCGGATACCCGGGGTGCGGGCAGTCAAAACATAGCGGTTCTTCCGGTGCCGCTGATGCTCACGGGGCCGCACGTCGGTCGAGTGAATTGCTCCGTGGGGGCCTCGGGGGCCTGGGCGCGGGGCTACGGCCATTCCGTCGCGTCGGCCGGTTGCGCAGGAGCGCGGAGGGGGCGCACGTCCGGTATGCATGATCCGCAGGGACTCGGTGGGGCCGCCGAGTTTACCCCTGCAGAGCAAGGCCGGAGGGTGTCGCAGGAGTCTGTCCGATGCCGGCCGAGGCGATCACGCGAGACCGCTCAGTCACGTGGAATCTCGGGCGGCTCCCCCACCACCCACCACTCGTCGTTGTCCGTCTCGGCCAGTTCACGGATCAAGTCATCCATCATGCGGCCCAGTTGGGCTTCTTCGGACGCTTCGGGAAGGCTCTTGCGGTGGTGCTGGGTCGCGGCCCAGTAGTCCTGGAAGATCTTGTTCTGGCAGATGACCCGGAGGTGTCCGAAGAGTTCGGCACGTGTCAGGGCGCCGATGCGGTGGAAGTACAGGGCGTTGGTGTACAGCGCGTTCGCGAAGAGGAACTGCCGCTGTTTCTCCAGGGGTATCTCGGTCTCGTAGGTGTCGAGAACCGCCGCCAGTGTCGGATCGCTCATGGCTTTGCAGAGCAGATCAAAGTGGAGTCGGTGTTGTTCGGTGAGTGCTGCTTTCCTGTGGTTGCGCAAGCCTGGCGTCGCGATGGAGCGGGTCACAACTGCAAAACCTGACGTCACGGCTGAGAGGATCCTCCGTACGCCGACGCTCTGTGTGGCCATGTCATCCCCGATTCAAACGGCCGTCCGCCGGTCGTCGGGGTGCGGGTCGACTGATGGGGACCGGCGAGCGGTGGGCGGCGCTTGCCGTCTCCCAGGGTGCCGAGCGGTTCTGATCGGCGGGGGAGGCGGAGAGGAGGCGCACGGAGGGAAGCGAGGGTCGCACGAACCGGCGCCTTCCCCAACGTCTGCCCCGCAAATGCTGCTAACAATCGTTCACTTCGCGGTGATTATTCCGGCTCGTATCCTGGTCCGGCATTCACACCTCGTACGTGCGCCGGGATCACGATCCGGTGCACGCAGCAGCGCGAAAGAGGTCGTACGTTGAGTCAGCCGAGCGGGAGCCCCCGGCAGATCCCGGTCGTCGTGCTCGCCGGATTCCTGGGTTCCGGCAAGACCACGCTCCTCAATCATCTCCTGCACCGCAGCGGCGGCAGCCGTATCGGCGCCGTCGTCAACGACTTCGGTGCCATCGAGATCGACGCCATGGCCGTCGCGGGCGCGCTCGGCGACTCCACCGTCTCTCTCGGGAACGGCTGCCTGTGCTGCGCCGTCGACGTCAGCGAGCTCGACGGCTACCTCGCCAAGCTCGCCCACCCCGAGGCCGGCATCGATGTCATCGTCATCGAGGCCAGCGGGCTCGCCGAGCCGCAGGAACTGGTCCGTATGGTGCTCGCCAGCGAGGAGCCCCACATCGTCTACGGCGGTCTCGTCGAGGTCGTCGACGCCGCCGAGTTCGACGACACCCGCGCCCGCCACCCCGAGCTCGACCGGCACCTCGCCCTCGCCGACCTCGTCGTCGTCAACAAGCTCGACCGGGCGGCTCCCCAGGACGCCGAGCGCGTTCTGGCGGTCGTCCGGTCCCTCGTCGACCGCGCCGCCGTCGTCCCCGCCACCTACGGCCGCATCGACCCCGAGTTCCTCTTCGACTGCCGGCCCAGCGAGGAGCGCGTCGGGCAGCTCTCCTTCGACGACCTGCACGACCACACCGACGAGCACGGCCACGAGGACCACCTGCACGCCGGCTACGACAGCGTGTCGTTCCGCTCCGACGTGCCCATGGACCCCCGCCGCCTGATGGCCTTCCTCGACAGCAGGCCGGAGGGGCTGTACCGGATCAAGGGGTACGTCGACTTCGGGCCGTACGACGCCCGCAACCGCTACGCCGTCCACGCCGTGGGCAGCTTCCTGCGGTTCTACCCCGAGCCGTGGGGCGCCGGGGACGACCGGCTCACCCAGCTCGTCCTCATCGGGCGCGGCATCGACCCCCAGGCGCTCCACAAGGATCTGGGAGAGTGCGCGAAGGACGCCCCGCACACCGCCGACGAGGCCGGCATGTGGGGCGTCCTGCGCTACGTCCAGGGCACCGAGGAGGACCCCGAAGAACCGGCCTAGGAGAACCGGCCTAGGAGACCCCGTCCAGAAGAACCGCCTAGACCGGCCCCGCCACCACCGACACCGTCTTCGCCAGCGACACGCCCGAGCCGTCGCGGCGCGGGTCGATCTCCGGGAGTTCGGCCGGTGTGCCGTTCTTCTGCGCGGCGCGGGCCGGGACGGCGCCCGCCCAGGCCAGGGACAGGCAGTCCTCGCCCTTCAGGAACCGCTGGCAGCGGACACCGCCCGTGGCGCGGCCCTTGCGCGGGTACTGGTCGAACGGGGTCAGCTTGGCCGTCGTCTGGACCGAGTCGTCGAGCGTGCCGCGCGAGCCCGCGACCGTGAAGACGACCGCGTCCGCCGCCGGGTCCACCGCGGTGAAGGAGATGACCTTCGCGCCCTCGGTCAGCTTGATGCCGGTCATACCGCCCGCCGGACGGCCCTGCGGGCGGACCTGCGAGGCCTGGTAGCGAAGGAGCTGGGCGTCGTCGGTGATGAACACCAGGTCCTCCTCGCCGGTCCGCAGCTCGACCGCGCCGACGATACGGTCGCCCTCCTTGAGCGTGATGACCTCCAACTCGTCCTTGTTGGAGGGGTAGTCGGGGACCACGCGCTTGACGACGCCCTGTTCGGTGCCGAGCGCCAGACCGGGCGAGGACTCGTCCAGCGTGGTGAGGCAGATCAGCGTCTCGCCGTCCTCCAGGGAGACGAACTCCGCCAGCGGGGCGCCGCCCGAGAGGTTCGCGGCCGACTCCGGCAGCTGCGGCAGGTCGATGACGTTGATCCGCAGCAGGCGGCCCGACGAGGTCACCGCGCCGATCTCGCCCCGCGCGGTGGCCGGTACCGCGGAGACGATCACGTCGTGCTTGGCGCGCTTGCCGTCGGCCTCCTCCGGGAACGGCTCGCCGTTCGCCGTACGGGCCAGCAGCCCCGTCGAGGACAGCAGCACCCGGCACGGGTCGTCCGCCACCTGGAGCGGAACGGCCGCCACGGGGGCCGTCGCTCCGGCCTCCAGCAGGACCGTGCGCCGCTCGGTGCCGTACTTCTTGGCGACCGCGGCCAGTTCGGCGGAGACCAGCTTGCGCAGCTCGGCGTCCGACTCCAGGATCCGGGTCAGCTCCGCGATCTCCGCGTTCAGCCGGTCCTGCTCCGACTCCAGCTCGATGCGGTCGAACCGGGTCAGGCGCCGCAGGGGCGTGTCCAGGATGTACTGCGTCTGGATCTCGCTCAGCGAGAAGCGCTCGATCAGCCGCTCCTTCGCCTGCGCGGAGTTGTCACTGGAGCGGATGATCCGGATGACCTCGTCGATGTCGACCAGGGCGGTGAGCAGGCCCTCGACCAGGTGCAGCCGGTCGCGCCGCTTGGTGCGCCGGAACTCGCTGCGGCGGCGCACCACTTCGAAGCGGTGGTCGAGGTAGACCTCCAGAAGCTCCTTGAGGCCCAGCGTGAGGGGCTGTCCGTCCACCAGCGCCACGTTGTTCACGCCGAAGGACTCCTCCATCGGCGTCAGCTTGTAGAGCTGCTCAAGGACCGCCTCCGGCACGAAGCCGTTCTTGATCTCGATGACCAGCCGCAGGCCGTGCGCGCGGTCGGTGAGGTCCTTGACGTCGGCGATGCCCTGGAGCTTCTTCGAGCCGACCAGATCCTTGATCTTGGCGATCACCTTCTCCGGGCCGACCGTGAAGGGCAGCTCGGTGACGACGAGGCCCTTGCGGCGGGCCGTCACCGTCTCCACCGACACCGTCGCGCGGATCTTGAAGGTGCCGCGGCCCGTCTCGTAGGCGTCCCTGATGCCCGAGAGGCCGACGATCCGGCCGCCGGTGGGCAGGTCGGGGCCCGGGATGTGCTTCATCAGGGCGTCCAGATCCGCGTTCGGGTAGCGGATCAGGTGGCGGGCGGCCGCGATGACCTCGTTGAGGTTGTGCGGCGCCATGTTGGTGGCCATGCCGACCGCGATGCCCGAGGCGCCGTTCACCAGGAGGTTGGGGAAGGCGGCGGGCAGCGCGCCCGGCTCCTGCTCCTGGCCGTCGTAGTTCGGGGCGAAGTCGACGGTGTCCTCGTCGATGGACTCCGTCATCAGGCTCGCGGCCTCGGCGGCGCGGCACTCGGTGTACCGCATGGCGGCCGGCGGGTCGTCGTTGCCCAGCGAGCCGAAGTTGCCGTGGCCGTCGACCAGCGGCACGCTCATCGAGAAGGGCTGGGCCATGCGCACGAGCGCGTCGTAGATCGACGCGTCGCCGTGCGGGTGCAGCTTGCCCATGACCTCGCCGACCACGCGGGCGCACTTCACATAGCCGCGGTCGGGACGCAGGCCCATCTCGTTCATCTGGTAGACGATGCGCCGGTGCACCGGCTTGAGGCCGTCGCGGGCGTCGGGGAGCGCGCGGGAGTAGATGACCGAGTACGCGTACTCGAGGTACGAGCCCTTCATCTCGTCCACGACGTCGATGTCGAGGATCCGCTCCTCGTACGAGTCGTCGGGCGGCGGGGTCTTCGTGCTGCGGCGGGCCATCGCTGCCGGCTCCTCTTTTCTGGTCGCTCGCCTACGGGTCGCTCACGTCGGCCCTTTGGCTCACTCTTGCTGAAGCGTGAACGGGATCTGACGCGGACCATTGTGGACCGCGGCACTGACAGTCCGGGCCGGGACCCGGCTGGGCCGCCCTGCACGGCGACCGCACGGCGCCTCCCTCACGGTTGCCCGCAGGCTACGCGATCCGCTGTGGGCGTACGCGCCCCGGGAACTTCACCGAGGGTCCGCACGCTTGCATACAGTGGCAGGACCGGCAGGAAAACCGCGGTTTCGACGACCGCGACCGCGATCGAAGGGACGTACATGCCCATGGGTCACACGGCCACAGACCAGGCAGGCACCGGGGGCCTGACAGCGACCGAGCACCGCCTGGCCAACGGCCTGCGCGTGGTGCTCTCCGAGGACCACCTGACCCCGGTCGCGGCGGTGTGCCTCTGGTACGACGTCGGCTCGCGCCACGAGGTCAAGGGGCGTACCGGCCTTGCTCACCTTTTCGAGCACCTGATGTTCCAGGGCTCCAAGCAGGTGCACGGCAACGGGCACTTCGAGCTCGTCCAGGGCGCGGGCGGCTCGCTCAACGGCACCACCAGCTTCGAGCGCACCAACTACTTCGAGACCATGCCGACCCACCAGCTGGAGCTCGCCCTCTGGCTGGAGGCCGACCGCATGGGCTCGCTGCTGGCCGCCCTCGACGACGAGTCGATGGAGAACCAGCGCGACGTCGTCAAGAACGAGCGCAGGCAGCGCTACGACAACGTCCCCTACGGCACCGCGTTCGAGAAGCTGACCGCGCTCGCCTACCCCGAGGGCCACCCCTACCACCACACGCCGATCGGCTCGATGGCGGACCTGGACGCGGCCACGCTGGAGGACGCGCGCGCGTTCTTCCGTACGTACTACGCGCCGAACAACGCCGTCCTGTCGGTCGTCGGCGACATCGACCCCGAGCAGACGCTCGCCTGGATCGAGAAGTACTTCGGCTCCATCCCCTCCCACGACGGCAAGCCCGCGCCCCGCGACGGCTCGCTGCCCGAGATCATCGGGGAGCAGCTGCGCGAGGTCGTCGAGGAGGAGGTCCCCGCGCGCGCGTTGATGGCCGCCTACCGGCTGCCGCACGACGGCACCCGCGAGGCGGACGCGGCCGACCTCGCCCTCACCGTCCTCGGCGGCGGCGAGTCCTCCCGCCTCTACAACCGGCTCGTACGGCGCGACCGTACGGCCGTCGCGGCCGGCTTCGGCCTGCTGCGCCTGGCCGGTGCGCCCTCCCTGGGCTGGCTCGACGTGAAGACCTCTGGTGACGTCGAGGTGCCGGTCATCGAGGCCGCCATCGACGAGGAGCTCGCCCGGTTCGCCGAGGAGGGCCCCACCGCCGAGGAGATGGAGCGCGCCCAGGCCCAGTTGGAGCGCGAGTGGCTGGACCGGCTCGGCACCGTCGCCGGCCGCGCCGACGAACTGTGCCGGTACGCCGTCCTGTTCGGCGACCCGCAGCTCGCCCTGACCGCCGTACAGCGCGTCCTGGAGGTGAGCGCCGAGGAGGTGCAGGAGGTCGCCAAGGCCAAACTGCGCCCCGACAACCGCGCGGTGCTCGTCTACGAGCCCACCGCCCCGGCGGAGATCGCCGACAGCGCCGAGGAGGCCGCCGAGGACCCGCAGGCCGCGGCGACCGTAGAAGCCAGCGACGACAACGAGGAGGCGGCCAAGTGACGGAGCTCGCCGCGATGGAATTCCACCCGCAGCCGCAGGCGGGCGAGCCCAAGGTCTGGGCCTTCCCCGCCCCCGAGCGCGGGACGCTCGACAACGGCCTGACCCTGCTGCGCTGCCACCGCCCCGGCCAGCAGGTCGTCGCCGTCGAGGTGCTCCTGGACGCGCCCCTGGACGCGGAACCGGCCGGCCTGGACGGCGTCGCCACGATCATGGCGCGCGCCTTCTCGGAGGGCACCGACAAGCACTCCGCCGAGGAGTTCGCCGCCGAACTGGAGCGCTGCGGCGCCACTCTCGACGCGCACGCCGACCACCCGGGCGTCCGCCTCAGCCTCGAAGTGCCCGCCTCCCGGCTCGCCAAGGCGCTCGGTCTGCTGGCCGACGCGCTCAGGGCGCCCGCGTTCGCGGACAGCGAGGTCGAGCGGCTCGTCCGCAACCGCCTGGACGAGATCCCGCACGAGCTGGCCAACCCGTCCCGCCGCGCGGCCAAGGAGCTCTCGAGGGAGCTGTTCCCGGCGGACTCGCGCATGTCGCGCCCGCGCCAGGGCACCGAGGAGACGGTCGAGAACATCGACTCCGCGGCCGTACGCGCCTTCTACGAGAAGCATGTGCGCCCCGCCACCGCGACCGCCGTGGTCGTCGGCGACCTCACCGACATCGACCTGGACGCGCTGCTCGCCGACACCCTCGGAGCCTGGACCGGCTCCACCGCGCAGCCGCGTCCGGTGCCTGCGGTGACCGCCGACGACACCGGTCGGGTCGTCATCGTGGACCGCCCCGGCGCCGTCCAGACGCAGCTGTTGATCGGCCGTATCGGTGCCGACCGGCACGCACGCGTGTGGCCCGCGCAGGTGCTCGGCACGTACTGCCTCGGCGGCACCCTCACCTCCCGCCTGGACCGCGTCCTGCGCGAGGAGAAGGGCTACACCTACGGCGTACGGTCGTTCGGGCAGGTCCTCAGGTCCGCCCCGGACGGCTCGGGAGCCGCGATGCTCGCCATCAGCGGCTCGGTCGACACCCCGAACACCGGTCCCGCCCTGGACGACCTGTGGAAGGTGCTGCGCACCCTCGCGGAGGGCGGTCTCACCGACGCCGAGCGCGATGTCGCCGTACAGAACCTGGTCGGTGTGGCGCCGCTCAAGTACGAGACCGCGGCGGCCGTGGCGAGCACGCTGGCCGACCAGGTCGAGCAGCACCTGCCCGACGACTACCAGGCGACGCTGTACCAGCAGCTCGCCGCGACCGGCACCGTCGAGGCCACCGCCGCCGTCGTCAACGCCTTCCCGGTGGACCGGCTGGTGACGATCCTGGTCGGCGACGCGGCGGCCATCAAGGAGCCCGTCGAGGCCCTCGGTATCGGCGAGGTCAAGGTCGTGTCGGCCGAGTAGCGGAAGCATGACCGAGGGGCCCTGGTGACGGCAGCGTCGCCAGGGCCCCTTCGGCACCCGACTCTCTTAGATGTCCGAATTGGGCAGGAGGTTGCCTGTCTGCCCTGTGGGATGCGCTACAAACACCCTGATCGGTTTGGGGATTGAAAGCGGCCCCGCTTAGCGTCCTCTGGGCTGTCCGTCAGGCACTGCGCCGCGCCCGCGGCACCGGACAGTCATCGCCGAGTCCCCGCATGGCGCGAGCCAGGGGAGCCGGGGACCCACACCACAAGTCCCTGGGGTGAATCGGACGCCCGCGCACCGCGAGGGGGTCCGTAGGAGACCTTCCTGCTCCGAACCCGTCAGCTAACCCGGTAGGCGAGAGGGAAGGAAAGGACCAGCCACTACATGGCGTTCACCTGCGCCACCGGGAAGCACCGTCGTCCCAGCCGCATCAAGCGCACCACCGCCCGCGCGGCGGGTGTCGCGGCCCTCGCCACCACCGGCGTCATCGGCACCATCGCCGCCCCGGCGCTCGCCGCCGACAACTCCGTCGAACAGACCGGTCTCATGCCCGTCGTCAGCGTCGGCGACTCCCTCGCCGACCAGCTCGACGCCCAGGCCGAGGCCCAGGCCGAGGCCGCCGCGCAGAAGAAGGCGGCCGCGGAGGCCAAGCGCAAGGCCGAGGCGCGCGCCAAGGAGATACGCGAGGCCAAGGAGCGCGCCGCCCGCGAGGCCGAGCGCAAGCGCCTCAACGCCTTCGTCGCCCCGATCTCCGGCTCCTACATCTCCACCGGCTACAAGAGCGGCGGCTCCCTGTGGTCCTCCGGCAGCCACACCGGTGTCGACTTCCACGCCGCCAGCGGCACCTCCGTGCACGCGGTCGGCCGCGGCACCGTCGTCGAGGCCGGCTGGGGCGGGTCGTACGGCAACAACATCGTGATCAGGATGGCCGACGGCACGTACACCCAGTACGGCCACCTGTCGTCCATCGGCGTCTCGGTCGGCCAGTCGGTCACCCCCGGCCAGCAGATCGGCCTCTCCGGCGCGACCGGCAACGTCACCGGCCCGCACCTGCACTTCGAGGCGCGCACCACCCCCGAGTACGGCTCGGACATCGACCCCGTCGCCTACTTGCGTTCGCACGGTGTGAACGTCTGACGACCCGTCGCACGATCTCCGCGAGACCCCGGCTCCCCGAGCCGGGGTTTCGTCGTTTCCGCGGCCCCGTTGTCCAAAAAATATCCCTGGATTCCAGTCCGCCGTCGGAAATTCGCGCTCATTGCAATAGAGTCACTGAACACACGTCAATCGGAGACGTTTCACGGGGATTAAGACGGAGGTCGGACATGCGTATTCCGGCGCACTCGGTATGCACGGCGATCCGGGACGACATCGTCGCCGGTGTCTACGAGCGCGGCAGCCGGCTCACCGAAGAACTGCTCGCCCGCCGTTACGGCGTCTCCCGCGTCCCCGTCCGGGAGGCCCTGCGGACGCTGGAGGCCGAGGGCTTCGTGGTGACGCGGCGGCACGCGGGCGCGTGCGTGGCCGAACCGACCGAGCAGGAGGGTGCCGACCTCCTGGAGATGCGCATGCTGCTCGAACCGCTCGGCGCCTCCCGGGCCGCCCAGCGGCGCACCGAGGCCCACCTGAAGGTGCTGCGCGGCCTGGTCCGGCTGGGCCAGGAGCGGGCCAGGCGGGGCAACAGCGACGATCTGCGCTCCCTGGGGGGCTGGTTCCACGAGACGCTCGCACAGGCCTCCGGCAGCCCCGCCATGACCTCGATGCTGACCCAGCTGCGGCACAAGATCGCCTGGATGTACGCCGTGGACGCGCCGGCCGACCCCGTGGAGACCTGGGCGGAGCACGGCGCGATCGTGGACGCGGTGGCGCGCGGCGACGGCGAGCGCGCGCGGGCGATCACGGCGCTGCACACCGAGCGCTCGGGTGCGGTGCACCGGCTGCGGTTCACCTCAGGGCCGGAGCGCACCGATCGTGTGAGGACCTCGCAACATCCTGTAAACGTGACGGGTGTGCGGCATTAACACGGGCGCCGTATACAAAGAGGAGTAATTCGCGGGGGATTATTTCTGCTGCCCGTGAAAGGGAAAAGCGAAGGGGCTCGACCGGTAATTCGGACGAGCCCCTCGGTGCTTTTCAGGGCACCCGTACTCAGACGGTTTCGGGAAGTTCCTCGAGGCCTTCGGCGACCAGCTTCGCGAGCCGGTCGAGGGCCGCGTCCGCGCCCTCGGCGTCGGAGGCGAGGACGATCTCCTCGCCGCCCTGGGCGCCCAGACCGAGGACGGCCAGCATGGAGGCCGCGTTGACGGGGTTGCCGTCGGCCTTGGCGATCGTCACCGGGATACCTGCGGCCGTGGCGGCCCGGACGAAGATGGAAGCGGGGCGGGCGTGGAGGCCCTCGGCCCAGCCGACGTTGACGCGGCGCTCAGCCATGTGATGCTGCCCTTCGGTGTTCAGGGTTGTCTAGACCAGTTTCCCACACGTGAAGCGTCTCCGGACAGGACCCGAAGTCCCTTCCGGGGTGAGTCGTCGGACCGCGGCCTCGGCCCGACTCCCGTCCCTGTGCCTTCTTGCGCGTTCTCCACAGACTGCCTCGCGCCGTTGTCGTACGCGAGCCGTACTCTGGGGCCCATGCAGAGCGCGTCGGACCGGCACGAGTACCCCGCCCACTGGGAGGCCGACGTGGTGCTGCGCGACGGCGGCACCGCGCGCATCAGGCCCATCACCGTCGACGACGCCGATCGCCTGGTCAGCTTCTACGAGCAGGTCTCGGACGAGTCGAAGTACTACCGCTTCTTCGCGCCCTACCCACGCCTGTCCGCCAAGGACGTCCACCGCTTCACGCACCACGACTTTGTGGACCGGGTGGGGCTCGCCGCCACCATCGGCGGCGAGTTCATCGCCACCGTACGCTACGACCGCATCGGCACCGACGGGATGCCCGCCTCCGCCCCCGCCGACGAGGCCGAGGTCGCCTTCCTCGTCCAGGACGCCCACCAGGGGCGCGGCGTCGCCTCCGCCCTCCTCGAACACATCGGGGCCGTCGCCCGCGAGCGCGGCATCCGGCGCTTCGCCGCCGAGGTGCTGCCCGCCAACGTCAAGATGATCAAGGTGTTCACCGACGCCGGGTACACCCAGAAGCGCAGCTTCGAGGACGGCGTCGTACGGCTGGAGTTCGACCTGGAGCCCACCGACCGCTCGCTCGCCGTGCAGTACGCGCGCGAGCAGCGCGCCGAGTCGCGGTCCGTGCAGCGGCTGCTGACGCCCGGTTCCGTCGCCGTCGTAGGGGTCGGCCGCAGTCCCGGAGGAGTCGGCCGCAGCGTGCTCGGCAACATCAGGGACTACGGCTTCACCGGCCGCCTGTACGCCGTCAACAAGGCGTTCCCCGAGGAGCAGAAGGAGCTCGACGGGATCCCCGCGCACCGCTCGGTGCGGGACATCGACGGCCCCGTCGACCTCGCGGTCGTCGCCGTGCCGGCCGAGCAGGTCCCCGAGGTCGTCGCCGAGTGCGGTGCCCACGGCGTGCAGGGACTCGTCGTGCTCTCCGCCGGGTACGCCGAGAGCGGCCCCGAGGGACGCGAGCGCCAGCGCGAACTCGTGCGGCACGCACGCGCGTACGGCATGCGGATCATCGGCCCGAACGCCTTCGGCGTCATCAACACCTCCCCGGACGTCCGCCTCAACGCCTCACTGGCCCCGGAGACGCCCCGTCCCGGCAGGATCGGCCTGTTCGCCCAGTCCGGTGCCATCGGCATCGCCCTGCTCTCCCGGCTGCACCGGCGCGGCGGCGGCGTCACCGGCGTGACCGGCGTCTCCACCTTCGTCTCCTCCGGCAACCGCGCGGACGTCTCCGGCAACGACGTCCTGCAGTACTGGTACGACGACCCGGACACCGACGTCGTCCTCATGTACCTGGAGTCCATCGGCAACCCCCGCAAGTTCACCCGACTCGCCCGGCGTACGGCGGCTGCGAAGCCCCTGGTCGTCGTGCAGGGCTCGGGCACCGCCCCGCAGGGCCACGCCGTCCGCGCCACCCGCCTGCCGCACGCGACCGTCTCCGCGCTGCTCCGGCAGGCCGGAGTGATCCGCGTGGACACCATCACCGAACTCGTCGACACCGGCCTGCTGCTGGCCCGCCAGCCGCTCCCCACCGGCCCCAGGGTGGCGATCCTCGGCAACTCCGAGTCGCTCGGCCTGCTCACCTACGACGCCTGCGTGGCCGAGGGACTCAAGCCGTCCACCCCGCTGGACCTGACCACGGCGGCCGCGCCGGAGGACTTCCACGCCGCCCTCGCGCGCGTGTTGGCCGACGACGCGTACGACGCGGTGATCGTGACGGCCATCCCGGCGGTCGGCGAGGGATCGGCCGGCGACGCCGCCCTCGCCGAGGCGCTCAGGTCCGCGGCCCAGCAGGTCCCCGGCAAACCCGTCCTCGTGGTCCACGTCGAGCTCGGCGGCCTCGCGGAGGCCCTGTCGGCGGCGACCAGCACCGCACCCCAGGCCGCCGCGGGCCCGCCGAAGATCCGTGCCGACCACCCGTTCCGCGCCCTGGACCGGCTGCGCGCCACGCCGGGCCCCAAGGAACCGGCCGTCCCCGAGAACAGCGACCGCCTCATCCCCGCCAACCCGGCCGCCGAGCGCGCCGTGCGGGCCCTGGCCGATGCCGTGGAGTACGCCCAGTGGCGCCGGGAGGCCGCCGAACCCGGCAAGGTGCCCGAGTACGAGAACATCGACGAGAAGGGCGCCGCCGCGCTGATCGACGGACTGCTCACGCGCGGGCAGGGCCTCACCCTCGGCACCGAGGAGACCTGCCGGCTGCTCGGCACGTACGGCATCCAGGTCCACCGGGCCCTGCCCGCCGGCACCGCCGACGCCGCCGTACAGGCCGCGGCCACCCTCGGCTACCCGGTCGCCCTCAAGGCCACCGCCCCGCACCTGCGCCACCGCGCCGACCTCGGCGGCGTACGCCTCGACCTCGCGGACGAGGAGCAGCTGCGGCGGGCGTACGCGGAGCTGACCGAGCTGTTCGGCACCCCCGACGAACTGCGGCCCGTCGTGCAGAGCATGGCTCCGCGCGGGGTGGACACGGTGATCCGGGCCGTCATCGACCCCGCCGCCGGCGCCGTGCTGTCCTTCGGGCTCGCCGGGGCCGCCTCCCAGCTGCTCGGCGACACCGCGCACCGGCTGATTCCGGTCACCGACCGGGAGGCGACGACCCTCGTCCGCTCGATCCGGACAGCGCCGCTCCTCTTCGGCTGGCGCGGTTCCACCCCGGTCGACACACCCGCCCTCGAAGAGCTGCTGCTTCGGGTGTCCCGGCTGGTCGACGACCATCCCGAGGTCGTCGCGGTCACCCTGGAGCCGGTCGTCGTCGCCCCGCGCGGCCTGAGCGTCCTCGGCGCCTCCGTACGGCTCGCGCCGCCGCCCGCCCGTGACGACCTCGGCCCCCGGACACTTCCCGCGTACTGAGCGGGGGCGAGCGGTGCCTCGCAGTCAGTGGTCCACCGTAGGATGGACGTCATGGCCAAGACCAGTACGACGACCCAGGGGCTGCGTGCGGCGATCGAGCGCAGCGGCTACTACCCGGCCCTCGTGGCCGAGGCGGTGGAGGCCGCGCTGGGCGGCGAGCCCATCCGGTCGTACCTGGTCCACCAGGAGACGACGTTCGACCAGAACGAGGTGCGACGGCACGTGACCGTGCTCGTCCTCACCGGCAACCGCTTCATCGTGAGCCACACCGACGAACAGGCCGCGGACAGCACGTCCCCGACGCCGTACGCCACCACCTCCACCGAGTCCGTGAAGCTCGGCCGGATCTCGTCGGTCGTGGTCAGCAGGGTCGTCGCCAACCCGGAGCAGTACCAGCCGGGCACCCTGCCCCGCGAGGTCGTGCTGACCATCGGCTGGGGCGCCGTCTCCCGCATCGACCTGGAGCCCGCCGCCTGCGGCGACCCCAACTGCGAGGCGGACCACGGCTACACCGGCAGCTCCACGGCGGACGACCTCAGCCTGCGGGTCAGCGAGGCGGGGGACGGCCCGGACACCGTGCGCCAGGCGCTCGCCTTCGCGCAGGCCATCTCCGAGGCGACCGCGGACGTCACCCGCTGATGGTGCAGCCCGCCTCCGCCTGGGACCACCCGGAACCCCTGGCCCTCGACACCGCGCCCGTCCCCGAGTACGGCACCGGCTCCCTCGCCGACCTGCTGCCCACCCTGGCCGCCGGCATGGCCGTACCGGGCACGACCGCCGCGATCCAGGAGCTCACGCCCGCCGACCGGAACTGCGTGTTCCTGATCGACGGCCTCGGCTGGGAGCAGCTGAAGGCGCACCCGGACGAGGCGCCCTTCATGACCTCCCTGCTGGCCAGCTCGCGCGGCGGCACCGGCCGCCCCCTGACCACCGGCTACCCGGCGACCACCGCGACCTCCCTCGCCTCGGTCGGCACCGGCCGTCCGCCGGGCGCCCACGGCCTGCCCGGCTACACCGTGCGCAACCCGGCCACCGGCGAGCTGATGAACCAGCTGCGCTGGCAGCCCTGGACCGCGCCGCGGGTCTGGCAGCCGTACCCCACCGTCTTCCAACTCGCCGACCAGGCCGGGGTGCACACGGCGCAGGTCTCCTCGCCCACCTTCCAGAACACCCCGCTGACCAAGGTCGCGCTCAGCGGCGGCACGTTCCACGGGCGGCTGTCCGGCGAGGACCGCATGGACCTCGCGGCCGAGCAACTCGCCGCCGGTGACCGCTCGTTGGTCTACACGTACTACGCCGAGGTCGACGGCGCGGGGCACCGCTTCGGGGTCGACTCCGACACCTGGCGCGGCCAGCTCATGTACGTCGACCGCCTGGTCCAGCGCCTCGCCGAGCAACTGCCGCCGGACAGCGCGCTGTACGTCACCGCCGACCACGGCATGATCGACATCCCCTTCGACGAGCAGCACCGCATCGACTTCGACGAGGACTGGGAACTGCGCGCCGGGGTCGCCCTGTTGGGCGGCGAGGGCCGGGCCCGCCATGTCTACGCGGTGCCCGGTGCCGCGGGCGACGTGCTGACCTGCTGGCGCGAGGTGCTCGGCGAGCAGTTCTGGGTCGCCTCGCGGGACGAGGCCATCGCGGCGGGCTGGTTCGGGCCGCCGGACCACGTCGACGAGCGGGTGTACGACCGGATCGGCGACGTGATCGCCGCCGCCCGGGACGACGTGCTGCTCATCGCCTCCGAGCGGGAACCGAAGGAGTCGGCGATGGTCGGCAACCACGGTTCGATGACCCCCGCCGAGCAGCTCGTCCCGCTGCTCGAAGTACGCTCCTGAAGCCGATCCGCCCGCAACCCCCACAGAAACCGAAAGGTGCTCGACTTCCCATGCCCGAGCTGGTGTTCTTCTCCGGAACCATGGACTGCGGGAAGTCCACGCTGGCTCTCCAGATCGAGCACAACCGTTCGGCGCGCGGCCTGACGGGCATGATCTTCACCCGGGACGACCGGGCCGGCGAGGGCAAGCTGTCCTCCCGGCTCGGCCTGGTCACGGACGCGGTCGAGGTCGAGGACGGCCAGGACCTGTACGCCTACCTCGTCGACCACCTCTCCCGCGGCGGCCGCGCGGACTACGTGATCGCGGACGAGGCGCAGTTCCTCGCGCCGGAGCAGATCGACCAGCTCGCCCGCGTGGTCGACGACCTGGAACTGGACGTGTACGCCTTCGGCATCACGACCGACTTCCGCTCCAAGCTGTTCCCCGGCTCCCAGCGCCTGGTGGAACTGGCCGACCGGGTCGAGGTCCTCCAGGTCGAGGCGCTGTGCTGGTGCGGCGCCCGGGCCACGCACAACGCCCGTACGGTCAACGGCGAGATGGTCGTCGAGGGCGCGCAAGTCGTCGTCGGCGACGTCAACCAGGCCGACGACATCGGCTACGAGGTCCTGTGCCGGCGGCACCACCGCCGCCGTATGACCGCGGGAACGGCCCGTGCGGCCGCGCTCTCCCCGGACGTCCTGCCGGTCGAGCAGACCGGGGCGCACGTCTGACGGAGGGCCTCAGCGCGGGTTCTCGATCAGGGAGAAGCGCGCCCCCTCGGGATCCGCCACCGCGGCCACACGGCCGTGCGGGCTGTCATGGGGCGGCCGCAGCACATGACCCCCGAGGTCCACGACGAGGCGGGCCGCCGCGCTCGCGTCGGCCACCTCGAAGTACGTCATCCAGTGCGGCCCCCGGTCGCGGGGGAGGGCATGGCCGACGCCGTGGAGACCGGCCACCGGGCGGCCGCCGACGTGGAGGGTGACGTAGTCGAAGTCGGCGGAGACCACCGGCTCCCCTTCGCACCCGAACACCGTCTCGTAGAACTTGGTGACGCTCACCGTTTCGAAGGTGAGCAGTTCGTGCCAGGCGGGAGTGCCGGGTACGCCCGCGACGGACGTGCCGAGGTGCGCGGCCGCCTGCCACACGCCGAAGACGGCGCCGGACGGGTCCGAGCCGATCACCAGCCGCCCGGCGTCCCCGGCCTCCAGCGGGCCCACTCCCACCGTGCCTCCGCACAGCCGCACCGTCTCGGCCGTCAGGTCGATGTCGTCCGAGGCGAGGTACGGCGTCCAGGCGACCGGAAGATGGCGGTCGGGCGGCAGCTGGCCGATCCCGGCGACCTCCTGGCCGTCCAGCAGGGCCCGGACGTAGGGTCCGAGCTGCTGCGGGCCCGGCATGAACTCCCAGCCGAACAGCGAGCCGTAGAACTCCTGGGTCGCGGCCATCCCGTGCACCATCAGACTCACCCAGCAGGGTGTACCGGGCGTGTGCCGAGCGGGCGGGGCGGCCGACCCCCTTGCCTCGGTCATGGTCACTCTCTCCTCGGCCCCTCGCGGTGGCCGTGTCGTGTCCGGTGTCCGGACCTCCGTGCCGATGCTCGCACCACCCGCGGTGCCGCGCGCCCCGGGCGCGCCGCCGCACGGCCTCCCGTGCCAGGAGGGTGCCTGCCACGCGGCTGCCCGGCCGTTGCCAGGCGATGGCCCACGGATGTCGATCGGCGGTACAGCATGTGCCCGTTCCCGTACACCTCGTGATTGGGCCGGTCCGGCGGAGCACAGTAGCCGGACCTGGACGACGCGGCCACCCCGTGCGCGAGGATGGTGGCCATGAACGCCATCATCTCCGCATCCGAACTCGCGAGCGCCCTGGAGGGCCCGAACCCGCCCGTCCTGCTCGACGTCCGCTGGCAGTTGAGCGTGGCCAAGGCGGCGGGCGAGGCGCCCTTCGACGGCCGGGCCGAGTACGCGGCCGGGCACATCCCGGGCGCCGTCTACGTGGACCTGGACCGGGAGTTGGCCGGTCCGGCCGGCACCGGCGGCCGGCATCCACTGCCCGACCTCGCGGAGTTCGGCGCCGCGATGCGCCGGGCCGGTGTCTCCTCGGCGCGGCCGGTGGTCGTGTACGACGGTGGACAGGGCTGGGCGGCCGCCCGCGCGTGGTGGCTGCTGCGCTGGACGGGTCACCCGAACGTGCTAGTCCTCGACGGCGGGTTGCCGTCCTGGCAGGGGCCGCTCCAGTCCTCGGTGCCGGGCCCCGCCCTCGCCGAGGGCGACTTCGAGCCGGTGCCCGCGGCGACCGGTCTGCTCGACGCCGACGCGGCCGCCGCGCTGGCCCGCGCGGGGGTGCTGCTGGACGCACGCGCGGGGGAGCGGTACCGCGGTGAGGTGGAGCCGATCGACCGGGTCGGCGGGCACATCCCGGGCGCCCGCTCCGCGCCCACCACGGACAACGTCGGTCCGGACGGCCGCTTCCTGCCCGCGGAGGAGCTCAGCGCCCGCTTCAAGGCCCTCGGCGCCGGCGACGACACCGAGGTCGGCGTCTACTGCGGCTCCGGCGTCTCCGGCGCCCACGAGGTCCTGGCCCTGGCGGTCGCGGGCATCCCGGCCGCGCTGTACGTCGGTTCCTGGTCGGAGTGGTCCTCGGACCCGGAGCGCCCGGTGGCCGTGGGCCCCGATCCCCAGTAGGCACACAGCGCAAGGGCCCGCCTCTGCCCGAGGCGGGCCCTCACAGCCGTGGAACGGCTACTCCTGCTTCTTCCGCCGCGTCCCGAACACGATCTCGTCCCAGCTCGGGACCGCCGCTCTGCGGCCCGGGCGGACGCCGTCGGCCTCGGCCTGGCGGTCGGTCGCGCCGATCAGGCGGTCGCGGTGGCTGGCCACCGAACGCGGCATGAGGACATCCGCGTAGGCGGAACCGGCCGAGGCCGCCGGGGCCGGCGGCTCCTCCACCTCGGGCTCCTCCTCGAGGGCGGGCGGTTCCTCGATGCTCGCCGTCTCGGACGGCCGCTCGGGAACGACCATGTCGCCCCGGAAGCTCGGAACGGCCTCCAAGAGGCTGGTCAGCGAGTCGCGTTCACCGACGGCCTCCTCGGCGGGCTCGGCCGGGGGCAGGCTCGGCCGGTCGAGGGCGCGGTCCAGCGGACGGTCGCGCGGCAGCCGTGCGATGCGCGGCACGAACGGGAAGCTGGGCTCCGGCGCGCCGAGGTCCTCGGACTCGCCGATCAGCGAGCGGGCCTCCTCGTCGACGGCCTGGACGAGCCGCCGGGGCGGGTCGTAGGTCCAGCTCGCCGAGTGCGGCTCGCCCGCCACGCAGTAGACCAGCAGGACCTCCCAGGTGCCGTCGTCACGGCGCCAGGAGTCCCACTGGACGGTGTCCTTCTCGGCGCCGCGCAGCAACAGCCGCTCCTGCACGGCCTCGCCGAGCTGCGGTCCGGCGTTCTCGCCGGGCCGGCGGACCGGGGTCTTGCGGGCTCGTTCGGCCATGAAGGCGCGCTCGGCGAGCACGGGGCCCTCGAAGCGCCGAACACGGTCTACGGGGATACCTGCGAGCTGGGCTACCTCTTCCGCGGTGGCACCCGCGCGTATACGCGCCTGGATGTCGCGGGGACGGAGATGGCTTTCGACCTCGATCTCGATCTGACCGAGGCGGGGACGGTCGCCGCGCACCGCCGCGCGCAGCCGCTCGTCGATCGGAAGCGTGTACTCCGTTGAGTCGGCAGCCTTCAGCACCAGCCGTGTGCCGTCATTGGAGACGGCCACGACACGCAGTTCGGGCATGGGGACCTCCCGGGTGGTGCCTGCCGACGTCACGTGCGTCGCTGCTTCCGCTAGTCGAGTGTGGCCTGCCCGGGTGCAGCCTGCCACAACCTTGCCGAGTTGCCCGGCGTGTCGGGCACGGGCCCTGGATCGCCGTTATGGCACGGTTACCTATTCGCAACGCTAAGTGACCAACTCCGTCACCCTGTGCAACTGGCCCCCTCCCGGCCGCCCTTGAAGGCCACGGACGCCCTGGCGGGAGACCGGACCCAGGGCTCGCAACAGTACTCCATTTGGGCCACGAGCGTGGATTGGCGCGCTACTCAACTTCGTTCAAGAAGCGATCCCGGGCCGTCCGTTGAGCGGTTTTCGCGATCTTGAAAGTGGCGTACTTCACGAAATCGCTACGCCCCCAACACCCGCCGCAGGTAGTCGTTCTGGAACCGCCGGTCGGGATCGAGCCGGTCCCGGAGCGCGGTGAACTCCCCGAAGCGCGGGTAGACGCCGTCGAAGTACTCGGCGTCACGCGTGTGCACCTTGCCCCAGTGCGGGCGCCCCTCGTGCGCCGTGAAGATCCGCTCCGCGGCCGTGAAGTACGCCTGGTACGGCGTCCCCTTGACCATGTGGACGGCGATGTACGCGCTGTCGCGCCCCGAGGCGGTGGACAGTGTGATGTCGTCGGCGGGCGCGGTGCGCACCTCCACGGGGAAGCTGACCCGCAGCCCGGAACGCTCGAGAGCCGTCCTCAGTTCGCGCAGCGTCTCGACGACGGCCTCGCGCGGGACGGCGTACTCCATCTCCACGAACCGCACCCGGCGCGGCGATGTGAAGACCTTGTACGGGATGTCGGTGTACGTCCGCGCGGACAGTGCCTTGCTGGAGATCCGCGCGATCGAGGGGATCGTGCCCGGAGCCGCCCGGCCGACCCACTGGGCCACCTGGAAGACGCCGTTGGAGAGGAACTCGTCCTCGAACCAGCCCTGGAGCTGCGGCACCGGCTTCTCCGGGCCCGCGCTGCGGTTGTTGCGCTTGGTGTTGGTGGAGCCGGTGTGCGGGAACCAGTAGAACTCGAAGTGCTCGTTCTCGGCCCAGAGTTCGTCGAAGGAGCTGGTGACCTGGTCGAAGCTCATGGGCTCCTCGCGGGCCGTGAGCAGGAAGATCGGCTCGACGGCGAAGGTGATCGCGGTGACGATGCCGAGCGCGCCCAGGCCGATCCGGGCGGCCGCGAAGACCTCGGGGTTCTCCTTCTCGGAGCAGCTGAGCACCGAGCCGTCGGCCGTGACGAGTTCGAGTCCTCTGATCTGCGCGGCGATCGAGCCGGACTCGCGGCCGGTGCCGTGTGTGCCGGTGCTGGTGGCCCCGGAGACCGTCTGCTCCATGATGTCGCCCATGTTGGTGAGCGACAGCCCCTCGCGCGCGAGAGCCATGTTGAGCCTCTTGAGCGGGGTGCCGGCCTCCACCGTGACGGTCATGGCATCCCGGTCAATGTTGCGGATACCGGTCAACAGTTGAGGACGGATCAACACACCGTCGGTCGCGGCGATCGACGTGAAGGAGTGCCCGGTGCCGACGGCCTTGACCCTGAGACCGTCCTCGGCGGCCTTGCGCACGGCAGCCGCCAGCTCGTCGACCGAGGCGGGCGTGACCTCCCGCGCGGGACGCGCGGACACATTGCCGCCCCAGTTACGCCACGTGCCGTTCCTCGCGCTCGCTGCCGTGCTCAACGCTGCCTCCCCGACGTGGATCCGGCCTCTTGAGCCGGCGGTACCCCAGGAAACCGACCGCGACCGCGACGGCCCCGGACACCGCCGGAACCCCATACCCGGCGCGCGCACCGGCCGCGTCGATCACCCAGCCGGCCACGGAGGAGCCGAGCGCGACCCCGACCGCGAGCCCGGTACTGATCCAGGTCATGCCCTCGGTCAGTTGCGCGCGTGGTACGTGCTGCTCGATCAGGGACATCGTCGTGATCATCGTGGGAGCGATGGACAGGCCCGCTACGAACAGCGCCACGGCCAGAAACGGCAAGTTTCCGACCAGTAGGAGGGGGATCATACTCACGGCCATGGCACATATGCCCAGCAGCCAGCGAGGTTCGGGCCGTCCCCCGAAGTGCAGGAGCCCGAACACGAGGCCCGCGACGCAGGAACCCGCCGCGTAGAGGGCGAGCACCAGGCTCGCGGCGCCCTTGTGACCCTGTTCGTCGGCGAAGGCCACGGTGACCACGTCCACCGCCCCGAAGATCGCCCCGGTCGCCACGAAGGTGGCCACCAGGACCTGGAGGCCCGGCGCGCGCAGTGCCGTACGGTCGCCGTCCTGCCCGCGCGGGTGCGGGGCCGGCTCGGTGGCCCGCTGAGCGGTCAGCCAGAACACGCCGACCGCCAGGAAGCAGGCGGCCAGCAGCGGACCCGCCTCCGGGAACCAGACCGTGGACAGCCCGATGGAGATGATCGGCCCGAAGATGAAGCAGACCTCGTCGACCACCGACTCGAAGGAGTACGCGGTGTGCAGCTGCGGGGTGCCGCGGTACAGGGCCGCCCACCGCGCCCGGATCATCGCGCCGAGGCTCGGCACCGAGCCGATGCCGACGGCGCACACGAACAGCACCCAGTCCGGCCAGCCGAAGTGCGCGGCGAGCAGCATCCCGGCGGACGCCACCAGCGCGACGAGGGTCGCCGGGCGCAGCACCCGCCGCTGGCCGTGCAGGTCCACCAGCCGGGAGACCTGCGGGCCGATCGCCGCGGCCGCCAGCGCGATGGTGGCCGACAGTGAGCCCGCGAGGCCGTACCTGCCGGTGAGCTGGGAGATCATCGTGACCACGCCGATGCCCATCATCGACAGCGGCATCCGGCCGACGAAGCCCGCGGCGGCGAAACCCTTGGAGCCGGGGGCGGCGAACAGGGCGCGGTAGGGGCTGGGCACAGGGGTCTCCGGTGGGCCGGTGAGTACGGCTCGAGCAGCGGTAAGGCGCGAACACGCCCCATACAGCTTACGAGTGAGGCGACCCTAACGCACCCGCTTGGACACATGTACGAACGGCCGGGGAACCCGGGTGGTCACCCCGCCGTTTCCCGGCTGTCAGTACCGGATGACAGGATCGACCCATGCGAGACGCGCTCGACGCCACCCCCTACGACGCCCTGCTCCTGCTCTCGTTCGGAGGCCCCGAGGGCCCGGACGACGTGGTCCCGTTCCTGGAGAACGTGACACGCGGGCGTGGCATCCCCAAGGAACGCCTGAAGGAAGTCGGACAGCACTACTTCCGGTTCGGCGGGGTCAGCCCCATCAACGACCAGAACCGCGCCCTGCTGGACGCCCTCCGCAAGGACTTCGCGGACCACGGCCTGGGGCTGCCGATCTACTGGGGCAACCGCAACTGGGCGCCCTACCTCACCGACACCCTGCGCGAGATGGTCGCCGACGGCCACCGCCGCATCCTGGTCCTCGCCACCAGCGCCTACGCCTCGTACTCCGGCTGCCGCCAGTACCGCGAGAACCTCGCCGACTCACTGGCCGCCCTGGAGGCCGAGGGCCTGGAGCTGCCGAGGATCGACAAACTCCGGCACTACTTCAACCACCCCGGGTTCCTGGAGCCCATGATCGACGGGGTGATCGAGTCGCTCGCCGAGCTTCCCGAGGAGGTTCGCGACGGCGCCCACATCGCCTTCTCGACCCACTCGATCCCGACCGCGTCCGCGGACACCTCCGGGCCGGTCGAGGGCCACGGTGAAGGCGGCGCGTACGTGGCGCAGCACCTGGATGTCGCCCGGCTGATCGCCGACGCCGTCCGTGAGCGCACCGGCGTCGACCACCCCTGGCAGCTGGTGTACCAGTCACGGTCCGGCGCCCCGCACATCCCGTGGCTGGAGCCCGACATCTGCGACCACCTGGAGGAGCGCCACGCATCCGGCGTCCCGGCCGTGGTGATCGCGCCCATCGGTTTCGTCTCCGACCACATGGAGGTCCTCTACGACCTCGACACCGAGGCGAAGGCCAAGGCGGAGGAGCTCGGCCTGCCGATGCGCCGCTCGGCGACCGTCGGCGACGACCCGCGCTTCGCCGCCGCCGTGCGCGACCTGGTCCTGGAGCGTGCCGCCGTGGAGCGCGGACAGGAGGTCGCGCCCTGCGCCCTCGGCGCGCTCGGGGCCGACCACAACGTCTGCCCGGTCGGCTGCTGCCCGGCCCGCGCCGCCAAGCCCGCCGCCGCGGGCGTCGACAGCCCCTACGCGTGAGGAGCCCCGTGACCGACCCCCTGCCCGCGGAACTGCTTCGGCTGGCCCAGGAGGCCGCCCGACGCGCCGGCGCCCTGCTGCGGGACGGCCGCCCGGCCGACCTCGCCGTCGCCAGGACCAAGTCCAGCCCCATCGACGTGGTGACCGAGATGGACATCGCGGCGGAGAAGCTGATCACGGACCTGATCTCCGGGCACCGCCCGGACGACGGCTTCCTCGGCGAGGAGGGCGCCTCCACCGAGGGCACCAGCGGCGTCCGCTGGGTCATCGACCCCCTCGACGGCACGGTCAACTACCTGTACGGGCTGCCGACTTGGTCCGTCTCCATCGCGGCCGAGCGGGACGGCGAGACCGTCGTCGGGGTCGTGGCGGCGCCGATGCGCGGCGAGACGTACCACGCGGTCCGCGGCCAGGGCGCCTGGGCCACCGGCGCGTGGGAGGGCGAGCGCAGGCTGACCTGCCGCCCGGCGCCGCCCCTGGAGCAGGCCCTGGTGTCGACGGGCTTCAACTACGTCACCGAGGTCCGCACCCACCAGGCCGAGGTGGCCCAGAAGCTGATCCCCCTCGTGCGCGACATCCGCCGCGGCGGTTCGGCGGCGGTCGACCTGTGCGACCTGGCCGCTGGCCGCCTGGACGGTTACT
Source organism: Streptomyces sp. NPDC001668 (assembly GCF_042893155.1). NCBI lineage: Bacteria > Bacillati > Actinomycetota > Actinomycetes > Kitasatosporales > Streptomycetaceae > Streptomyces > Streptomyces sp. NPDC001668. The sequence continues at coordinate 449,129 of NZ_JBIAUQ010000007.1, read as the reverse complement.
ACGAGCGCGGCCTGAACGCCTGGGACTACGGGGCGGGCGACCTCATCGCCCGGGAAGCGGGCGTCCTGACCGGTGGCCGCCCCGGAGAGCGCCCGAACCCCGGCCTCACCGTCGCCGGCACGCCGGGAGTCTTCGAGCCCCTCCAACGGCTCCTGGAGGACCTCGGCGCCTGGCACGACTGACGGGCCGACTCCGGGCGAACACCGTGAACAACCCCGGACACCGACGCAGCGGGCCCCCGGCGCTGGATTCGCCGGGGGCCCGCTGTCGTGCCGCGAAGCCGATCAGACGCTAGGCGCTGACCTCCACACCGTGTTCGGCGGCGAGGCGGCGCAGGTCGTCGAGCTCGCCCTGCTCCACCTCGACGAGGAAGTCGTCGCCCTCGTCAAGAGCCCGCGTCAGATCGGTCTCGGTCGCCCTTATGCGCTGCAGAAGTCCTGCGGTGAATGCGTCCATGCTGCGCCCCCTCGTCCTGGGTCGTGGGTCGGTGGCACGGGGGTGTGCCGATCGGAAGGGGCGATCACGTCTCCTGCAGGTGCCCAGCGCTGCCCTGCTGGGCGGCGACGGTGCCGGACACCCACGCCCGCTCTGCGGAAGCGGATCGCAGCGTGCCGCATGGTGGTACGGCACATGCAGAGGGTGATCGCGGGGTGTAAAGCCGTCCTCCCCCCGCTCCCTTCGACGGAAACCTCAACCGCGCGAGAAAATCCCGCATTCCCGCTCTCACACCTGTCTTTCAGGCGCCCCTCATCCGCCTTACCGCCGACTTATGGCCGAAAAGGGCAGGATGGAGACCGACACTCACCCGAACTCCTGCCCGTGCGCCCGAGCGCGCTACGCGGGTGGACACAGGAAGGACAAGCGACGTGCGCGTACTCGTCGTCGAGGACGAGCAGCTGCTCGCCGATGCGGTGGCCACCGGACTGCGCCGGGAGGCCATGGCCGTCGACGTCGTGTACGACGGTGCGGCCGCTCTGGAACGCATCGGCGTCAACGACTACGACGTGGTCGTCCTCGACCGCGACCTCCCCCTGGTCCACGGCGACGACGTCTGCCGCAAGATCGTCGAACTCGGCATGCCCACCCGCGTGCTGATGCTCACGGCGTCCGGCGACGTCAGCGACCGCGTCGAGGGCCTGGAGATCGGCGCCGACGACTATCTGCCCAAGCCCTTCGCGTTCAGCGAGCTGACGGCACGCGTGCGTGCCCTCGGCCGGCGCACCAGCGTGCCGCTGCCGCCGGTCCTGGAGCGCGCCGGGATCAAGCTCGACCCCAACCGCCGCGAGGTCTTCCGCGACGGCAAGGAGGTCCAGCTCGCCCCCAAGGAGTTCGCCGTGCTCGAGGTGCTGATGCGCTCCGAGGGCGCCGTCGTCTCCGCGGAGCAGCTCCTGGAGAAGGCCTGGGACGAGAACACCGACCCCTTCACCAACGTGGTGCGGGTGACCGTCATGACCCTGCGCCGCAAGCTGGGCGAACCCGCGGTGATCGTCACCGTCCCCGGCTCCGGCTACCGGATCTGATACCCCGTGGCCTCGACACCCGCACCTCCCCAGGCACCTCCGAAGCCCACCTGGGACCCCAGGCGGCCGGCGCCCCAGCTGCCCTGGCTGCGTCCCACCATCCGTATAAGGCTCACGCTGCTGTACGGCGGCATGTTCCTGATCGCGGGCATCCTGCTGCTGTCGATCATCTACCTGATCGCGGCCCAGGCGCTGAACGTCGGCAGCGAACTGCCCTTCAAGATCACCTCGGGCAATGTCACCAGCGACATCTGCAGCAACCTGCCCTCGAGCGGCACCTCCGAGGTCATGAACAAGGCGATGGACAAGTGCGTCAACGACCAGCGCCAGCACGCCCTGGACGACCTCCTCAGCCGCTCGCTGCTGGCCCTGCTCGGTCTCGCGATCATCGCCTTCGCCTTCGGCTACGCGATGGCGGGCCGCGTCCTGTCGCCGCTCGGCCGGATCCTGCGCACCGCGCGCTCGGTGGCCGGCTCGGACCTCTCCCGCCGTATCGAGCTGGACGGCCCGGACGACGAGCTCAAGGAACTGGCCGACACCTTCGACGACATGCTGGAGCGCCTGGAGCGGGCCTTCACGGCCCAGCAGCGCTTCGTCGGCAACGCCTCGCACGAGCTGCGGACGCCCCTGGCGATCAACCGCACGCTCCTGGAGGTGCATCTGTCGGATCCAGGGGCACCTGTGGAGCTGCAACAGCTGGGCAAGACGCTGCTGGCCACCAACGAGCGCAGTGAACAGCTCGTGGAGGGCCTGCTGCTGCTCGCCCGCAGCGACAACCAGATCGTCGAGCGCAAGCCCGTGGACCTCGCCGAGGTCGCCGGGCAGGCGGTCGACCAGGTGCACCGCGAAGCCGAGGCCAAGGGCGTGGCGATCCGCGGTGAGCAAAAGACAGCGGTCGTCCAGGGCAACGGCGTCCTGCTGGAGCGGATCGCGCTGAACCTGGTGCAGAACGCCGTGCGCTACAACGTTCCGGAAGGCGGCTGGGTCGAGGTGACCACGGAGGTCCAGCACGGCCAGGCGGTGCTCACGGTGTCCAACACGGGCCCGGTCGTGCCGGCCTACGAGGTCGACAATCTCTTCGAGCCCTTCAAGCGGCTGCGCGGCGCCGACCGCACCGGCAGTGACAAGGGCGTCGGTCTCGGTCTGTCCATCGTGCGGTCCGTGGCGCGGGCGCACGGCGGCCACATCACCGCTCAGCCACGCGAAGGGGGTGGGCTCGTGATGCGAGTCACCCTTCCGGTCTGAGACCATGGCCCCCGCACTGAGATCGACATACAGGGATGTTCGCTTTGCGCGGAATTTTCTGGGCACCTGGAGAACCACCCCATGTGTGATCGATCACAAGGGAGAATTTCCAGCCATCCACTCTCCGTGATCATGCACCCTGTCGGAAAGCCGGGATAATCCGGGTTTTCAGGGGTCCTGATCACGGGAAGTACACGGTGAGACGCCTTTGAAGTGCGGGATTCGGACCGTGTACGGTCCCGATCGCCATCCAACCCGATCACTCAAGAGGAGTCCGGTTGGGTGTCGATTGAGTAACAGACCTTGATGTGAGGCAAAATCTCCGCCTCGGGTCGGGCACAAGTCCGGCCTCTCACGCGTTACGTGCGCTGGAGACACCGCAGACACCCAGAGGGGGAGAGCGACATGGCAACGGATTACGACACCCCACGCAAGACCGACGACGACGTCGATTCGGACAGCCTTGAAGAGCTCAAGGCGCGTAGGAACGACAAGTCGACATCCGCAGTGGACGTCGACGAGTTCGAGGCCGCCGAAGGCCTGGAACTGCCCGGAGCGGACCTCTCGAACGAAGAGCTGGCCGTCCGGGTGCTTCCCAAGCAGCAGGACGAGTTCACCTGCATGAGCTGCTTCCTGGTGCACCACCGCAGCCAGCTGGCCCGCGAGAAGAACGGCCAGCCGATCTGCCGCGACTGCGACTGAGGGCGGGTCGGGCATGACTGGCTCGACCCCTCCTTGGAAGCGCCGCTCTCCCCGGAAGGGGGCGGACCAGGGGCCGTTCGACGGCCCCCATCGCGCGCGTGACGACGAGCGGGGCTCTTCCGATCAGGGAGCCTCGCTCGAACCGGTGGGCGACCGGGCTGACCTCCCGGTGCCGGCCGATTCGACCAGGACGCCCGCGCCCGTCGCCGGGTTGGGGGTCCCCCCGCTCGAGCGAAGTCGAGAGCGGGGGAGGGTGTCGGCGATCCGGGACAAGGCCCGGGAAGGGGTCCGCAAGGGCGGCAGCCGGGCGAGGGCGGGCCTGTCGTACCTCGCTGACCGGATCATCGAGATAGCCCCGCGTGTGCCCGTACGGGACCTCGCGACCCTGCGCCGCCAGTTCCCCGGACTCGGACCCGAGGAGATCGCGGACAAGCTCGTCACCGGCGCCGCGAGCGCCACGGCGACGGTCGGAGCGGGGGTCGGCGCGGCGGCGATGCTTCCCGTGCCGCCGGCGATGCCGACCGAACTGGCCGCCGAGATCACCGGTGTGGCCGCGATCGAGCTGAAACTGATCGCCGAACTGCACGAGGTGTACGGGGTACGGCCGCCCGGCAACCTCAAGGAGCGCAGCACCGCGTACCTGAACTCCTGGTCGGGGGAGCGCGGGATCGACGTGAAGAAGCCGTCGACCGTGAGCGGCGCGCTGAACGGCCCGATGAAGCAGCAGCTGCGGCAGCAGATCATGAAGCGGATGATCCGTGACCTGCCGAACCTGATGCCGTTCATGGTGGGCGCGGCCGTGGGGGCGGTCATGAACCGCCGGGACACCAGGAGACTCGCCGAGCACGTCCGCAAGGACCTGCGGAGGATCCAGGTGCCGTGGGACGAGCTGTCCCGACTGCCCACCCTGGAGACTCCGGCGAACCCGCTGGAGCTGGAGGGGTAAGACTTCCGTGTGACTTCCGTGTGACTTCCGGGCCCGGGCCCCACCGTCGGGTGAAGCTCTGCACGAACGTTCTAGGCGGCGGCCGTTCGAGCCGACTCCAGCGCCTCGGCCAGCCGCTCCGGCTCCCGCGTCGACAGATACAGATACGGCGTCGGGTCGTCCGGGTCGATGACCTCCACCTTCAGCGCCCTGGGAATGTAGGCGCGCAGCAGCAGGAAGGCGCGGGTGTCGGCCTTGTGGGTCCGCCAGGCGCGGGCCTCCTCCGGATCCAGGACCTCCGCCTCACCCAGCGCGGACACCGGGATCTTCGCCTCGCCCGCGATCAGCGAACCCCCCACGACCCGGATGCGCAGCGAGCCGTAGGAGCTCGCGACGACCGCCGCGGCGGCGGTGCCGCCGACCAGGCCGCCGAGCAGCGGAAGCGTCCCGAACGGGAGCAGGATCAGGGCGAAGGACACCCCGACCAGGAGGGAGATCAGCCACCAGGAGCGGGGGGCGGTGAGGCGTTCGTCGTACGGGACGGCGGAGGGCTGCATGAAACCAAGCTTGGCACGGTGTCCTGACAGAGCCGACGCGCGGGTAAGGTCTGCGCCTGTGAGTGGTACTTCCCCGGCTCTCCAGCCTCCCGCCGACGCGTCGCCACCTGTGCGGCACCCGGACGCACCCGCGCCCGGTGAGCTGCTCGGCGCGCACTACGGCCAGTGTTTCGGCTGTGGCGGCGAGCAGCCTCACGGGCTGCACCTGGAGGCGCGGGCAGGCGAGGGGGTCTCGGTCACCGCCGAGTTCACCGTGCGCCCCGCCCATCAGGGTGCTCCCGGACTCGCGCACGGCGGGGTGCTGGCGACCGCCCTCGACGAGACCCTGGGATCGCTCAACTGGCTGCTGCGCACGATCGCCGTGACCGGGCGCCTGGAGACCGACTTCGTGCGGCCGGTGCCGGTCGGCACGGCGCTGCATCTGGAGGCCGAGGTGACCGCGGTGGCCGGGCGGAAGATCTACTCGACCGCCACCGGCCGGATCGGCGGCCCCGAAGGACCCGTCGCGGTCCGCGCGGACGCCCTGTTCGTCGAGGTCAAGGTCGACCACTTCATCGACAACGGCCGCCCGGAGGAGATCCGGGCCGCCATGGACGACCCGGACCAGGTCCGGCGTGCCCGTGCCTTCGAGGTGAACCCGTGACCCGTGACCCCCGTCAAGAACTCGCCGTGCTGATCCGGCGCGTCGACCCCGACGTACCGCTCCCGTCGTACGCGCACCCCGGTGACGCGGGCGCCGATCTGCGGACCACCGAGAGCCGTGAACTGAAGCCCGGGGAGCGGGCCGTGCTGCCCACGGGGGTGTCTGTGGCGCTGCCGGAGGGGTACGCGGCCTTCGTACACCCCCGATCCGGTCTCGCCGCCCGCTGCGGTGTCGCTCTCGTGAATGCCCCGGGGACGGTTGATGCCGGGTACCGTGGGGAGATCAAGGTGATCGTGGTGAATCTCGACCCGCACGAGCCGGTGCGGTTCGAGCGCTTCGACCGGATTGCCCAACTCGTCGTCCAGCAGGTCGAGAGGGTCCGCTTCCAGGAGGTCGCGGAGCTTCCCGACTCGGCGCGGGCCGAGGGGGGCTTCGGGTCCACCGGCGGTCACGCCGCCGTGGGCGACGGGGGCGATACAAGCGCTGAGGCCGCCCTGGGCGGCACAACGGGTGGGAATCGATACGCATCGGTCGTATCCGACCGGGAAGGACAGTGACGTGTTCGGACGTCGCAACAAGAAGGGTGCCGCCGAGGACGCGGCCGGCGAGGCCGAGCAGGTCGTCGACAGTGTCGACGCTGAGGCGGACGACGTAGAGCGCGAGCGCGTACGGCTGGAGCCGGAGCCCCGCCCCGACGGGCCCTGGGACGACACCGAGGTCCGCGACCCCGCCGAGGGCCGCGTGGACCTGGGCGGTCTGTTCGTACCGGGCGTCGAGGGCATGGAGCTGCGGGTCGAGGTCGCGGGCGACGCGATCGTCGCGGCCACCGTCGTGCTGCGCGACAGCGCCATCCAGCTCCAGGCCTTCGCCGCTCCCAAGCGCGAGGGCATCTGGGGCGAGGTGCGCGAGGAGATCGGCTCCGGCATCACCCAGCAGGGCGGGATCGTCGACGAGGTCGAGGGTCCGCTGGGCTGGGAGCTGCGCGCCCAGGTACCGGTGCAGCTGCCGGACGGCACGGGCGGCTTCCAGGTCGTGCGGTTCGTGGGTGTGGACGGCCCGCGCTGGTTCCTGCGCGGTGTGATCTCGGGCCAGGGCGCGGTGCAGCCGCAGGCGGCCGGGCTCCTGGAGCAGATCTTCCGGGACACGGTCGTGGTCCGCGGCGAGGGCCCGATGGCGCCCCGCGACCCGATCGTCCTCAAGCTGCCCAACGACGCCCAGATGGTCCCCGAGGGCGTCCAGCAGCAGGACGAGGGCTCCCGCTTCTCCGGCGGCATGGGTCAGCTCCAGCGCGGACCGGAGATCACCGAGGTCCGGTAGTCGTAGTCGTACGACGTCGAGGGCCGTACCCCGTCAGGGGTGCGGCCCTTTTTCGTGCGCGGAGTCTTGACGGTGCATTGGTCTGTACCTACGGTCATCCGCCAACGCCTATGTTCATAGAGGCGCTTGACGTTCACATACGAGAACGGAGCCGCTATGCATCATTCAGTACGGCTGGTGGTCGTCACCGCGTTCACCCTGGGTGTCCTCGCACGACCCGCCGAGGCCGCTCCCGCCGCCTTCGTCCACCCCGGAGTCACCGTCTCCCAGGCCCAGTTGGACTTCGTCCGCGGAAAGGTGAACGCGGGTGCCCAGCCCTGGAAGGGCGCCTTCGACAAGATGCTGGCGAGCAAGTACGCCGATCTGAACCGCACGCCCAGGCCGCGCGCGGTCGTCGAGTGCGGGTCGTACTCGAACCCCGACCATGGCTGCACCGACGAGCGCGAGGACGCGATCGCCGCCTACACCGACGCCCTCGCCTGGTACATCACCCGGGACGAGCGGTACGCCAGGAAGGCCGTCCAGCTCATGGACGCCTGGTCGGCGGTGATCACGGACCACACCAACAGCAACGCGCCGCTGCAGACCGGCTGGGCCGGTTCCTCGTGGCCCAGGGCCGCCGAGATCATCAAGTACACGTACACCGGGAGCTGGCCGAACTCCGGGCGCTTCGCGACCATGCTGCGGAACGTCTATCTGCCCGAGGTCATCAACGGCTCGAACTCCAACGGGAACTGGGAGCTGTCGATGATGGAGGCGGCCGTCGGCATCTCCGTCTTCCTGGAGGACAAGGCGTCGTACGACAAGGCCATGGGGAAGTTCCGCACCCGTACCGCGGCCTATGTCTACCTCGACTCCGACGGCGAGCTGCCGAAGACGGTGCCGAGCCAGAACCTCAACACCCGGGACAAGATCGTCGGTTACTGGCAGGGGCAGTCCACCTTCGTCACGGGCCTCACCCAGGAGACCTGCCGGGACCTCACGCACACCGGGTACGGCATCTCCGCGATCTCGCACGTCGCCGAGACGAGCCGGATCCAGGGGCAGGAACTCTACGGCACGGACGTGGGCGAACGGCTGCGGCAGGCGCTGGGGTTCCAGGCGAAGTACGAGCTGGGGACGGCCGTGCCGAGCCGGCTGTGCGGCGGGTCGCTGAAGCTGGGGCTGGGGCCGGTCACCGAGGTCGGGTACAACGCGCTGCACAACAGGCTTGGCATGGGCATGACCAACACGCAGGCACTGACCGAGCGCAACCGCCCGGCCGGCAGCAACAACCTGTTCGTGGCGTGGGAGACCCTCACCCATGGGGACAACCCGAGCTGAAGCGTTGAAGGCCGGGCGCCGTACGGTGATACTGGCGCCCGGTTTCACGAGTCTGACGGGTTACGGGCTCCAGGGTTTTACGGGCTCAAGGGCTCAAGGGCTGAAGGGCTCACGGGGGAGGACGCATGACTCAGGTGGTCACCGAGACCATGGTGCGGGTCGAGGACATCCACAGGTCGTTCGGTGAGGGGGCCGCCGCGGTGCACGCGCTGCGCGGGGTCTCCTTCGAGGTGCCGCGCGGTGAACTGGTCGCCCTCAAGGGGCGCTCGGGCTCCGGGAAGACCACGCTCCTCAACATCGTCGGCGGGCTCGACCGGCCCGACCGGGGGCGGGTCGTGCTCGACGGGGTGGACCTGGCCGGGCTGGACGAGGACGGGCTGCTGGCCCTGCGCCGGGACCGGATCGGCTTCGTGTTCCAGTCCTTCGGGCTCATCCCGATCCTCACGGCCGCCGAGAACGTCGGCGTGCCGATGCGGCTGCGCAGGATGGACGCACGCGCGCGTGAGGAGCGCGTCGAGCTGCTGCTGGCCCTGGTCGGCCTCGCGGACCACGCCAAGCAGCGGCCCGGTGAGCTCTCCGGGGGCCAGCAGCAACGGGTCGCCATCGCCCGCGCCCTCGCCAACAACCCCTCCCTCCTCATCGCCGACGAGCCGACCGGCCAACTGGACGCGGAGACCGGTCACGCCGTCATGGAGCTGCTGCGGGCCGTCGTACGCAGCGAGAACGTCACGGCGCTGGTGGCCACACATGACGCGACGCTGCTGGACCTGGCCGACCGGGTGCTTGAGGTGGGGGACGGGGAGATCGTGGGGGGTTGAGGGGGTTCTCGCCTGTTGGGGCGGGATCTACGGGTGCTCGTGGCGTGTGGGGGTCTGCCCACTGTGCCGTGGGGCCTGTTCGGGAGTGGGGCGGGGGGTCGTGGGGTTCGCGTGAGCTGCCAGGGGCGGTGCGGTGCGGTGCGGACGTGGCGGGTGGGCCGGCCGGGCGTGTTCGCTGGGGGTCGGGCCCGTTCGGAATCGGGTCGAGGGGCGTGGGGTGCTGCTGCCGTGGCGTCTGGCCGGGGGTTTGTGCGTGCGACGGCTCGGGTGCAGGGCTGTTCCTGCGTGGCCGGGCCTGTCCGAGGTGGGCCGGGTTTCTGGTGTCGGCGTGTTCCGCTGGGCTGGAGGGGCTGCTGTGGTGGGCGGTGCGGACGTGGCGGGTGGGCCGGCCGGGGGGCGTTCGCTGGGCGGTCGGGCCCGTTCGGAATTGGGCCGCGGGTCCTGTGGTGCTGCTGCCGCGGCGCGTGGCCGGGGTTTTGTGCGTGCAAGGGCTCGGGGGTGTGGCTGGTCCAGCGTGGCCGGGCCTGTGCGAGGTGGGCCGGGCTTGTGGTGTCGGCATGTTCCGCCTGGGCTGGGTGCGCTGCTCTGATGAGCGGTGCGGACGTGGCGGGTGGGCCGGCCGGGCGTAGGGGTGTTGACTGGGCGGTTTTGCGCGTGCAGGGCTGTTCCGGCGTGGCCAGGTCTGTCTGAGGTGGGCCGGCCACGCGCGTACGGGTGGTCACTGCGCGGTCAGGCCCGTTCGCAAGTGTGGGCAGCGATCGCTGCCGGGCTGGGGAGCCTCGCGTTCCGAGGCGGACCCTGTGCAGGGTCGCCCCTGTGCTGCCGGACATGTCGCTGAGGCGAGCCGGGTCCGTGGCGTCTGCATGAGCCGTCGGGCAGGGAACGCCGCCGTGGGACGTGACGCGAGTCCCGCGCTCGAGGCGGACCGTGTGCAGATCGCCCAGCGCTGCCGTACGTGTCCCGCGAGGCGGGCCGGGCCCCTGGCGTCGGCAAGGTCTGCATGGCAAGGATCGCCCCCCCGCGCTGCCGGGCAGGGCCCCGACCCGTTCCTACCCACCCCCCGTCAGGGTTGTGTCAAAGAGCGGGCCCACGCCGCCGTCGGCCCCCTTTGTCGGGATTGTTGGCCGTAAGGTCGGCGCTGCGTAGGCAGTGGTGACCGGAAGACAATGAGCTCATGGGACGCGGCAAGCTTCGGATCTACCTCGGTGCGGCACCGGGCGTCGGCAAGACGTACGCGATGCTGTCCGAGGCGCACCGCAGGATCGAGCGGGGCACCGACTGTGTCGTGGGGTTCGTTGAGCATCACGGACGGCCGCGCACCGAGGTGATGCTGCACGGGCTGGAGAAGATCCCGCGCCGCGAGATCGAGTACCGGGACTCCGTCTTCGCCGAGATGGATGTCGACGCGGTACTGCGCAGGGCCCCCGCCGTCGCCCTGGTGGACGAACTCGCGCACACCAACATCCCGGGCTCGCGCAACGCCAAGCGCTGGCAGGACGTGGAGGAACTGCTGGCGGCCGGGATCGACGTGGTCTCGACCGTGAACATCCAGCACCTGGAGTCCCTAGGCGACGTCGTCGAGTCGATCACCGGGGTGCGCCAGCAGGAGACCGTGCCCGACGAGTTCGTGCGGCGGGCCGACCAGATCGAGCTTGTCGACATGTCGCCCCAGGCGCTGCGGCGGCGCATGGCGCACGGCAACATCTACCAGCCGGACAAGGTCGACGCGGCCCTGTCCAACTACTTCCGGCCCGGCAACCTCACCGCCCTGCGCGAACTCGCGCTGCTGTGGGTGGCCGACCGGGTCGACGAGTACCTCAAGCAGTACCGCAGCGAGCACCGCGTCTCGAAGATCTGGGGGTCCAGGGAGCGGATCGTGGTCGGGCTGACCGGCGGGCCGGAGGGGCGGACCCTGATCCGGCGGGCCGCGCGGCTGGCCGAGAAGGGCGCGGGCGGTGAGGTGCTCGCCGTCTACATAGCCCGCAGCGACGGGCTGACCTCCGCCTCGCCCAAGGAACTCGCCGTCCAGAGAACCCTCGTCGAGGATCTTGGCGGAACCTTTCACCACGTCGTCGGCGACGACATACCCGCCGCCCTGCTCGACTTCGCGCGCGGGGTCAACGCCACCCAGATCGTCCTCGGCTCCTCCCGCCGCAAGACCTGGCAGTACGTCTTCGGCCCCGGCGTCGGAGCGACCGTCGCCCGGGAGTCCGGACCCGACCTGGACGTGCACATCGTCACCCACGACGAGGTCGCCAAGGGACGCGGCCTGCCGGTCGCACGCGGCGCCCGGCTGGGGCGGGCCCGGATCCTGTGGGGCTGGCTGGTCGGCGTGGCGGCACCGATGCTCCTGACCGTCCTGCTCACCACCGTCGACCTCGGCCTCGCCAACGACATGCTGCTGTTCCTTGCGGTCGTGGTCGCGGCGGCCCTGCTCGGCGGACTCTTCCCCGCGCTCGCCTCGGCCGCGGTCGGCTCGCTGCTGCTGAACTACTTCTACACACCGCCCCTGCACCGCTGGACCATCGCCGACCCGAAGAACATCGTCGCCATCGTGATCTTCGTCGGCGTCGGCATCTCCGTGGCCTCCGTCGTCGACCTGGCCGCCAGGAGGACCCACCAGGCCGCCCGGCTGCGCGCCGAGTCGGAGATCCTCTCCTTCCTCGCCGGGAACGTGCTGCGCGGTGAGACCCGCCTGGAAGAGCTCCTGGAGCGCGTCCGGGAGACCTTCGGCATGGAGTCGGCGGCCCTGCTGGAGCGGGCGAGCGACGTCGAGCCGTGGACCTGCGCGGGCCGGGCCGGGCTCGGACCGCCCGTGGAGCGGCCGGAGGACGCCGACGTCGACATGCCGGTCGGCGACCACATGGCGCTCGCGCTCACCGGCCGGGTGCTGCCCGCCGAGGACCGCCGGGTGCTCGCCGCCTTCGCCGCCCAGGCCGCCGTAGCCCTGGACCGCCGCAGGCTTCAGGAGGAGGCCGACCAGGCCCGCACGCTGGCCGAGGGCAACCGCATCCGTACGGCGCTCCTGGCCGCCGTGTCGCACGATCTGCGGACGCCGCTGGCGGGGATCAAGGCCGCCGTCTCCTCGCTCAGGTCCGACGACGTGGCCTGGTCCGAGGAGGACCGGGCCGAGCTCCTGGAGGGCATCGAGGAGGGCGCCGACCGGCTCGACCACCTCGTGGGCAACCTGCTCGACATGTCCCGCCTGCAGACCGGCACGGTCACCGCGATCATCCGCGAGATCGACCTCGACGAGGTGGTGCCGATGGCGCTCGGCGGGGTCCCCGACGGCAGCGTCGAACTGGACGTACCGGAGTCGCTGCCGATGGTCGCCGTCGACCCGGGCCTCCTGGAGCGGTCGGTGGCCAACCTGGTCGAGAACGCCGTCAAGTACAGCCCGCCCGGCACCCCCGTCCGGGTGTCCGCCAGCGCCATCGCCGACCGGGTCGAGGTACGGGTCGTCGACCGCGGCCCCGGCGTCCCCGACGAGGCCAAGGAGCGCATCTTCGCGCCCTTCCAGCGCTACGGCGACGCCCCGCGCGGCGCCGGGGTGGGGCTCGGGCTCGCGGTGGCCCGGGGTTTCGCGGAGGCCATGAACGGCACTCTCAACGCCGAGGACACGCCCGGGGGAGGCCTCACCATGGTGCTGACGCTCCGCGCGGCGGACACGCACGCACAGCTCCTCGTAGACCCCTTCGACGAGGCGGAACCCGAAAGGCAGGCCACATGACCAGAGTGCTGGTCATCGACGACGAGCCGCAGATCGTGCGCGCCCTCGTGATCAACCTCAAGGCGCGCAAGTACGAGGTGGACGCGGCGCACGACGGCGCCACCGCCCTCAGGCTCGCCGCCGCCCGCCACCCCGATGTGGTCGTCCTCGACCTGGGCCTGCCCGACATGGACGGCGTCGAGGTGATCAGGGGGCTGCGCGGCTGGACCCGGGTGCCGATCCTCGTGCTGTCCGCCCGGCACTCCTCCGACGAGAAGGTCGAGGCGCTCGACGCGGGCGCCGACGACTACGTCACCAAGCCCTTCGGCATGGACGAGCTCCTGGCCCGCCTCAGGGCCGCCGTGCGCCGCGCCGAGCCCACCGGGGGCGACGAGGACGACGTCCTGGTGGAGACCGACGAGTTCACCGTCGACCTGGCCGCCAAGAAGGTCCAGCGGCACGGAAAGGACGTCCGGCTCACGCCCACCGAGTGGCACCTGCTGGAGGTGCTGGTCCGCAACACGGGCCGGCTCGTCAGCCAGAAGCAGCTTCTCCAGGAGGTCTGGGGGCCGTCGTACGGGACGGAGACGAACTACCTGCGGGTCTACATGGCCCAGCTGCGGCGGAAGCTGGAGGCGGACCCCTCGCATCCCAAGCACTTCGTCACGGAACCGGGGATGGGATACCGGTTCGAACGCTAGTGCTGCGGGTACAACGCTGTCGGCGCACCCCGGTACGCTTTCGGATATGAGTGCTGTTCCTCGTTCCGAGAAGCCGGTGGGCCGGTTCCGGCGCATGCTCGGCCGGCTCTCCTCGTCGCAGGAGGACCTGGAGTCCGAGGAGCTGCGGGAGGACACCGCGACCGCCGGCTGCACGCGGATCGGCGACTGTCACGACCGCCAGATCGTGACCGTTACTGGTACCTTGCGCACGGTCACCCTGCGGCCGCGTGCGGGCGTCCCGGCCCTGGAGGCCGAGCTGTTCGACGGCTCCGCCGCCCTGGACGTGGTGTGGCTCGGCAGACGCTCCATCGTCGGGATAGAGCCGGGGCGCAAGCTGATCGCGTCGGGCCGGATCTCGCTGAGCCGGGGCCGCCGGGTGCTGTTCAATCCGAAATACGAACTCCGACCCGTGGGACGGGAGTAGCCGGTGACGTCTCTCGACAAGCCGACCGAAGACACTCAGGCCGACGACGCACGGGCGGTGACCGAGGCCGCCCTCTTCGAGGCCTTCGGTGGCGTCCGGGGCATGGTCGAGACGGTTCTGCCGGGCCTGCTCTTCGTCACGATCTTCACGATCAACAAAAACCTGCACCTGTCGGCGATCGCCGCGCTCGCGGTGTCCCTGCTGCTGGTCGTGGTCCGTCTGGTCATGCGGGACACCGTCAAGCACGCCTTCAGCGGTGTCTTCGGCGTCGCCTTCGGTGTCGTCTTCGCGATGATGACGGGCAACGCCAAGAACTTCTATCTGCCAGGCATGCTGTACACGCTGGGCCTGGGCCTGGCGTACGTCATCACCACGCTCGCCGGCGTGCCGCTGATGGGGCTCATCCTCGGCCCGGTCTTCAAGGAGAACCTCTCCTGGCGGACCCGCAACCCCGGCCGCAAGAAGGCGTACGCCAAGGCCAGTTACGCCTGGGGCGGCATCCTGCTCGCCAAGTGCGCGATCCTCTTCCCGCTGTACTTCTGGGCCGACCCGGCACAGTTGGGCTGGGTCCTGGTCGCTCTGAAGATCCCGCCGTTCCTGCTGGCCGTGTGGCTGACCTGGGTCTTCCTCGCGAAGGCGCCGACGCCGATCGACGTGTTCGCGGAGATGGAGGCCGAGGAGAAGGCCGAGGAGGAGCGCGAGCGCGCGGCCCGCGAGGAAACGGCCGGGGGTCGTCACCGCCGGGAGGCCTAGCCGTTCCGGAGTCGGCGCGGACGTCGCCAGGGGCTGCCGCCCCCGGATCCCCGCTTCGGCCCTGAAGGGGCCTCGTCCTCAAACGCCGGACGGGCTGAGTTGGAAAGGGCGCCCTGAGATTCTCAGGGCGCCCTCCGTCGTCGTACCGACTAGGAAGCTTCTTCCTTGCGGACCGACAGCAGGTCCTCCAGCTGCTCCTCGCGGGCCTGGGCGGCCACGAAGAGGAGTTCGTCGCCGGCCTCCAGCGAGTCCTCCTGGGACGGGGTGAGGACGCGGGTGCCGCGGATGATGGTGACCAGGGAGGTGTCCTCGGGCCACTCCACGTCGCCCACCGTCGTGCCCGCCAGGGCCGACTCCTCCGGCAGGGTCAGCTCGACCAGGTTCGCGTCGCCGTGGCTGAAGCGGAGCAGACGGACCAGGTCGCCGACGCTCACCGCCTCCTCGAC
Organism: Streptomyces sp. NPDC001668; assembly: GCF_042893155.1. NCBI lineage: Bacteria > Bacillati > Actinomycetota > Actinomycetes > Kitasatosporales > Streptomycetaceae > Streptomyces > Streptomyces sp. NPDC001668. Next base: position 434,025 of record NZ_JBIAUQ010000007.1, on the reverse strand, counting down.
CAGGGCGGACATCAGGCGCGGGGTGGAGACGGCGACGTCCACGCCCCAGGACTCGTTGAACAGCCACTCGTTCTTCGGGTTGTTCACCCGGGCGACGACCCGCGGGACGCCGTACTCCGTCTTCGCCAGCAGGGAGACGACCAGGTTGACCTTGTCGTCGCCGGTCGCGGCGATCACGACGTTGCAGCGCTGGAGCGCGGCCTCGTCCAGGGAGGTGATCTCGCAGGCGTCGGCGAGCAGCCACTCCGCCTGCGGGACGCGCTCGACCGAGATGGCGGTCGGCGCCTTGTCGATGAGAAGGACCTCGTGGCCGTTCTCCAGCAGTTCGCCCGCGATCGAGCGGCCGACCGCGCCGGCACCGGCAATGGCGACCCTCATCAGTGACCGCCCTCCTCTTCGGGGCCCTCGGCGAAGGACGCCTCGACCTTCTCGATGTCGTCCGTACGCATCATCACGTGGACCAGGTCGCCCTCCTGGAGCACGGTCTGCGAGGTGGGCAGGATCGCCTCGCCGAGGCGGGTCAGGAACGCCACGCGGACGCCCGTCTCCTCCTGCATCCTGCTGATCTTGTGGCCCACCCAGGCGGTCGAGGCGTGCACCTCGGCCAGCTGGACGCCGCCGGTGGGATCGCGCCACAGCGGCTCGGCGCCCGAGGGCAGCAGCCGGCGCAGCATCTGGTCCGCGGTCCAGCGGACCGTGGCCACCGTCGGGATGCCCAGGCGCTGGTAGACCTCGGCGCGCCGGGGGTCGTAGATCCGGGCCGCGACGTTCTCGATGCCGAACATCTCGCGGGCCACCCGGGCGGCGATGATGTTGGAGTTGTCGCCGCTGGAGACCGCGGCGAAGGCGCCGGCCTCCTCGATGCCCGCCTCACGCAGGGTGTCCTGGTCGAAGCCGACTCCGGTGACTCGACGACCGCCGAAACCGGAGCCCAGTCGTCGGAAGGCGGTGGGGTCCTGGTCGATCACGGCGACCGTGTGCCCCTGTTGCTCCAGGGTCTGGGCGAGAGCGGAACCCACTCTCCCGCAGCCCATGATGACGATGTGCACGACCGTCCTTCCGGTGTCAATAAGTACTGCTCAGCCACATCAGGGTCTCAGACCGACGCCCAAGCTACACACGCGCGGTAGGACGACGGCACCCCTGTGCACGGTTGCCCCGACTTCGTGCCGTTCAACGGCGGCTGATGCTGCGGACGCTGGCGAGCGTGAGGATTCCGAGGCCGACGAGGGCGGCAGCGGCGCCGATCAGCTCTGCGGGCGTGTGCATGGGACCTCCGGGAGCAGTAGGGGCGGGGTCTTGTCATATAGGCATGCCGATCCGGCCACCTGTGAAATCCGCAGCCGGGGCGGTCGCCGATTTCACCCGGAGAGCAGATGCGGGGTGCCGGGTGGTTGTTCGCCCGTTCGAACGCTTACGCTTCTCTGTTGTGTCCAAACTGACCGACGTGCCCAAACGGATCCTGATCGGGCGCGCACTGCGCAGTGACCGGCTGGGGGAAACGCTCCTGCCGAAGCGCATCGCCCTACCCGTTTTCGCCTCCGACCCGCTGTCGTCCGTGGCGTACGCGCCGGGCGAGGTGCTGCTGGTCCTGTCCATCGCGGGTGTGTCGGCGTACCACTTCAGCCCCTGGATCGCCGTCGCGGTCGTCGTGCTGATGTTCACGGTGGTCGCCTCCTACCGGCAGAACGTGCACGCGTATCCGAGCGGTGGCGGCGACTACGAGGTGGCCAACACCAACCTCGGCCCCAAGGCCGGCCTCACGGTCGCCAGCGCGCTGCTCGTCGACTACGTCCTCACGGTCGCCGTCTCCATCGCCTCCGGCATCGAGAACCTCGGCTCCGCGATCCCGTTCGTCGTCGAGCACAAGGTGTTCTGCGCGATCGCCGTGATCATCCTGCTCACGCTGATGAACCTGCGGGGCATGAAGGAGTCCGGCTCGCTGTTCGCGATCCCGACGTACGTCTTCGTCACGGGCGTCTTCATCATGATCGCGTGGGGTGCGTTCCGCGGCCTGGTGCTCGGCGACACCATGCGGGCACCGACGGCGGACTACCACATCAAGGCCGAGCACCAGGGTCTGGCCGGATTCGCCCTTGTCTTCCTGTTGCTGCGCGCCTTCTCCTCCGGCTGCGCCGCGCTCACCGGCGTCGAGGCCATCTCCAACGGCGTGCCGGCCTTCCGCAAGCCCAAGTCGAAGAACGCGGCGACCACGCTCGCGATGATGGGCCTGCTCGCCGTCACCATGTTCTGCGGGATCATCGCCCTGGCCATGGACACCAAGGTCCGCATGGCCGAGAACCCGGCCGTCGACCTGATCCACAACGGCGTCCCCCTCGGCTCCGACTACGTCCAGAACCCGGTGATCTCCCAGGTCGCCGAGGCCGTCTTCGGCAAGGGCAGCTTCCTGTTCGTCGTGCTGGCCGCGGCCACCGCGCTGGTGCTGTTCCTCGCCGCCAACACCGCCTACAACGGCTTCCCGCTGCTCGGCTCGATCCTCGCGCAGGACCGTTACCTCCCGCGCCAGCTGCACACCCGCGGCGACCGCCTCGCCTTCTCCAACGGCATCGTGCTGCTGGCCGGCGCGGCCGGACTCCTGGTGTGGATCTACGGCGCCGACTCGACCCGGCTGATCCAGCTCTACATCGTCGGCGTGTTCGTGTCCTTCACGCTCAGCCAGACCGGCATGGTCCGGCACTGGAACCGCCACCTGGCCACCGAGAAGGACGCCGCCAAGCGCAGCCACATGATCCGCTCCCGCGCGATCAACGCCTTCGGCGCCTTCTTCACCGGGCTCGTCCTGGTCGTCGTCCTCGTCACCAAGTTCACCCACGGCGCCTGGGTGGCCCTGCTCGGCATGTGCATCTTCTACGCGACGATGACGGCGATCCGTAAGCACTACGACCGGGTCGCCGAGGAGCTCGCCGCCCCCGAGGGCCCGAGCGACGACACCCTGCGGCCGTCCCGCGTCCACTCCGTCGTCCTGATCTCCAAGATCCACCGCCCGGCGCTGCGGGCGCTGGCGTACGCCAAGCTGATGCGCTCGGACTCGCTGGAGGCCCTGAGCGTCAACGTGGACCCGGCCGAGACCAAGGCACTGCGCGCCGAGTGGGAGCGGCGCGGGATCGACGTACCGCTGAAGGTCCTGGACTCGCCGTACCGCGAGATCACGCGGCCGATCATCGAGTACGTGAAGGGGCTCAGGAAGGAGTCGCCGCGCGACGCGGTGGCCGTGATCATCCCCGAGTACGTGGTCGGCCACTGGTACGAGCACCTGCTGCACAACCAGAGCGCGCTCCGGCTCAAGGGCCGGCTGCTGTTCACGCCGGGCGTCATGGTCACCTCCGTGCCGTACCAGCTCCAGTCCTCGGAGGCGGCGAAGAACCGCGCTCGCAGGCGGCAGGAGTGGAGCGCGCCGGGTGCGGTGCGGCGCGGGCCGGCCGAGCAGCGGGCGAAGGAGCCGTCGGCGCCGAAGTAGACTGGTCGGCTGTTGTCCTGGCGGGGTTGTCGTCCCGCCTCTTCCCTTGACGTTGTGGAGTCACCCCGCCATGCAGGCAGAACCGAAGAAATCGCTGGTCGGGGAGGAATACGAGGTCGAGGTCGGCCCCGTCGCCCACGGCGGGCACTGCATCGCCCGCACGGCCGACGGCCAGGTGCTGTTCGTCCGGCACACGCTGCCCGGTGAGCGGGTCGTGGCCCGGGTCACCGAGGGCGAGGAGGGCGCGCGGTTCCTGCGGGCCGACGCGGTCTCGGTGCTCGAAGCGTCCAAGGACCGGATCGAGGCGCCTTGCCCCTACGCCGGCCCCGGCCGCTGCGGCGGCTGCGACTGGCAGCACGCCAAGCCCGGCGCGCAGCGGCGCCTCAAGGGCGAGGTCGTCGCCGAGCAGCTGAAGCGGCTCGCCGGTCTCACCCCGGAGGAGGCCGGCTGGGACGGCACGGTGATGCCGGCCGAGGGCGACAAGCTGCCCGCCGGGGAGGTGCCCGCCTGGCGTACCCGCGTGCAGTACGCGGTGGACGCCGACGGCAACGCCGGTCTGCGCCGCCACCGTTCGCACGAGGTCGAGCCCATCGAGCACTGCATGATCGCGGCGCCGGGCGTCAGCGAGCTGGGCATCGAGGAGCGCGACTGGTCCGGGATGGCCTCGGTCGAGGCGATCGCGGCGACCGGCTCCCAGGACCGCATGGTCATCCTGGAGCCCCGCCCCGGTGCCCGCCTGCCCCTCGTCGAACTCGACAAGCCCGTGTCCGTGATGCGCGTCGAGGAGAAGGACGGTGGCATCCACCGCGTCCACGGCCGCGCCTTCGTGCGCGAGCGGGCCGACGGCCGCACCCACCGGGTCGGCAGCGGCGGCTTCTGGCAGGTCCACCCGCAGGCGGCCGACACCCTGGTGAAGGCGGTCATGCAGGGCCTGCTCCCGCGCAAGGGCGACATGGCGCTCGACCTGTACTGCGGTGTCGGCCTGTTCGCGGGCGCACTGGCCGACCGCCTCGGCGACCAGGGCGCGGTCCTCGGCATCGAGTCCGGCAAGCGCGCGGTCGAGGACGCCCGGCACAACCTCGCCGCCTTCGACCGGGTCCGCATCGAACAGGGCAAGGTCGAGAGCGTCCTGCCGCGCACCGGCATCACCGAGGTCGACCTGATCGTCCTCGACCCGCCGCGGGCGGGGGCGGGACGGAAGACGGTCGAGCACCTGTCGTCGCTGGGGGCTCGGCGGATCGCGTACGTCGCCTGCGATCCCGCTGCGCTGGCTCGGGATCTGGGGTACTTCCGGGAGGGGGGGTATCGGGTGCGGACGCTTCGGGTGTTCGATCTGTTTCCGATGACGCATCATGTGGAGTGCGTGGCGATCCTTGAGCCGGTAGCGAAGGGCTTCTGACCTGCGGTTTTGTGCGTGCGTGTTATGTGCGGTGCGGGCGTTACGGGCGATGTCCTGACGCTGAAATGACGCTCGTGACGCTCATTGGACGCTCGTTCTGATGGAGCGTCAGGCGGCTTTCGGGCACGCCGGACCCTAGCCGTGTGACGACTGCCGGTGGGGGCGAGGGCGCCACGCCCGGCGTCCCCCTTCGCCCGCCGGACGACTCCGGGGCCGGTGTCGGAGTCAGGACGGCGCGGGCGTGCTGCGGGTGGGCAGCGGAAGAACGGTGCCGCCGCTGCGCAGGGAGTCGTTTCGAGGGCCGGCTGGCGGACGGCCTCCTCCTCGTACGGGTTCCGGCGGGTTGACTTCTTCCCGCCTGTCTGCCGCGTCGACATCAGGTCCGGGCCGGCCGCCGGCTGACTACGGCTTTGGCCAGCTGCCCAGCGCGAGGTCCGCGACTTGCAGCAGCTCGGGGCGGGAACTGCCACTCGCGGCCTGGACCGCAATCCCGTTGGCGACTGTTCTCAGGTAGAGCGCGAGAAGACGGGGATCTGCGGAAGGCGGAAGGTCACCGGCGTCCACCGCCTGTTGAAACCGGCGCGTCAGGTGGGCTATCCCATCCTCACGCCATGCGATGAGCGCGTCTCGGACTGGGCGGCTGTCATCCCCGGTAGCCAACGCACCCTGCACGCCAAGACAGCCCGTGGGGAATCCCGGCATGGTTGCCGCCTCGACCGTCCCGTGGAGCACGGCAGTAGCCACTGCTGCACTTGTGGGCTCTGCTACGGCTCGGGCGAAGTAGGCGGTCAAGCCCTCGGTGTAGCGCTCCAGTGCCTTGTAGAAGAGGTCTTCCTTGCTGCCGAACGCCCTGTACAGGCTGGGGCGGCTGATGCCCATCGCCTCGGTGAGGTCGTCAAGGCTGGCACCCTCGAAACCCTTTGACCAGAACACCAGGACTGCACGATCGAGTGCCTCGTCGATGTCGAATGCGCGAGGTCTGCCCGGAGGGACCGGTGTCGTCGAGGTCATTTCTTCATCCTACTCCTTCGGTACCGATCGGTACGGGTTGTGCTAACGTGTTTCGTACCAATCGGTACGCTGAACAGAGAGGTGACATCGTGTCACAGACCGTACTCATCACTGGCGGAACCTCAGGCATCGGCTTGAGCCTCGCGCAATCATTCGTCGAGCTCGGGGCGTCTGTCGTCGTCTGCGGACGTTCGCAGGCTGCGCTCGACCGATTCACGCAGGCACACCCGCAGGCGCTGGCCGTGCGGGCCGATGTGACGGACGCAGCTGACCGCGCAGCGTTGCTGCAAGCAGTCGCTGATCGCTTCGGGCGTCTGGACGTGCTGGTCAACAACGCCGGTACGTTCGAGGAACGAGACTATGCAGCCGGCAAGAACCCCAATGCGACCCTCGACGACGAGGTGGCGCTGAACCTCACCGCCCCCATCCACTTGACGGGTGAAGTGCTCGAGCGGTGGCCAGAGCCCGATGCGATCGTCTTCATCACCTCGGGGTTCGCTCTGGTCTCGCCCACTCGCGCGCCTACCCACGGCGCGGTGAAGGCCGGCCTGCACGGCTTTGCGGACGGCCTGCGCCGTCAACTCGCCCCGAAGGGCACCCATGTCCTCGAGGTCCTCCCACCGTCCACGGACACGCCCATGAACGCCGAAGCCACGGGGAAGAAACTGACTCCCGCGCAGGTGGCCGCGGTCACGATGAAGGCTCTTCGACGGAGGCGGAACATGGCGTTCCCCGGTCAGACGAAAGTCATGCCCGCCATGCTGCGCATCGCGCCGGGCTTCCTGCGACGCACCGTCGCTGAGCTCTGAACCCCATGAAACACAACTGGCCGGCCCGTTCCGGATTGAAAGGGTTCTCCATGTCCAGATTCCCCCTCCACCTGGTTCCTTCCCGCAGGGCGCTGACGACCGGGCGTTTCATCGTCGCGGCCACCCACTTGTTCACCCCGCGGCTGGCCGCGCGGGTTTTCCAGCTCACGGCCAGCGGTACCCCCGCGATCCCTTATGCGCGGATGTTCGCGATCCGCAATGCTGCTCTCGGGCTCGGACTGCAACGGATGGACAGTCTCACCCGGCCTCAGCAGCAGCAGTTTCTTGCGGTGAACATCGTCATGGACTCGGTCGATGCCGCCGCTTTCCTGGCTGCGGGCCTGCGGCGCGACGTCAGCCGTACCTCGACCATGCTGTCCGCCGCCGTGGCTCTTTCCGCGGTGGTAGCCGGTACCACGGCCCTCATCGAGCACAAGCAAGCGACTGCCCAAGAAACGGAGCCGACAGCGACGGCGCCATCGAACAGCGACGGGAAGTAATCGCACCGGCGTGGCACCGCAGCTGATCCACCGCACCGCCTCCATTGGCTGGACGACGGTGCGGTGAGGGCGAGGACGGGGTTGCCGGGGGCGGAGACGACGAAGCCGGAGCTGGAGCCGCCAGTGGCGCCGGCGAGGGCGGTGGAGACGGCGGCCACGACCGCGAGTCCCCCGGACACGGCATCAGCGCGATGTTCTGGCTCAGCGTCGCCCCCTCCGCACTCGATGCCGCCGGACGGAAGCTGGCGGAACACCACGAGGTCCGCTTCGTCGGCGCCACCACTGGCCAGGCCAACCTCATCGCCACCGTCGCCGGCCCGAGCATGAGCGCCGTGGAAACCGCCCTGACCCTGCGGCATGTCAAGCAACTCACCTACGAGCAGAGCCGCTGACCGCTGACCGCTGACCGCCGAACCGCCACCAGGCGAACGAGATCGCACATCGCCCTTGCGTACGGACGACCTGCTTGCCCAGGAGTCACTCTCATGAGCAGGCGCGTCACCGCCGAAGCTCGGGCCCAGCACTGACGGTCAGCAGTCTCCCCGCGAGATCACCATCCGGCCTTCGAGCCCCTCCCACCGCTGGACCCAACCGGTCGGTGTCATCACCCGGATGGTGTCCTCCCCCTCGCGCAGGAAGGACACCACCAGGCAAACAGGGTGCACACAACCGGCGTTCCGGGGTAGAAGTCGGACTGTCGTCCTTGCAGTTCCGCTCCGGCATCAGCGACCCGAGCGGAGAACCCGCGGTCTGGGATGTGATCACGATGGACAAACCGCTGAACGGCACACCCGTGCGGACCACAGTGCCAACGGTCCCGGGACGAGAAGGCCTCCTGACCAAGATCAGCGATCTGCAGGACGAGATCGGCCAGCTGCAGGAGGCCATCGTCTCCCACGCCGTCATCGACCAAGCGATCGGCGTGGTCATCACCCTCGGCACCCTGCGTCCCGACCAGGGCTTCGAAGTCCTCCGCGAGGTCTCACAGCACACCAACATCAAACTGCGGCAGATCTCCGAACAGCTCGTGGACTGGGTCCACAGCGAACAACTGCCCGAAGAGATCCGCACCGCTCTGGACCGAGCGATCACTGCCGCGCGGACCAACTGAAGGCACAACTCTGCCGTCCGCTGTCTCAGCCGGACGGCAGGGCGGGCGGACGAATTGAACGCTGGCTCACTGCCGAACCGGCACGCGACGCGGCCTCCGCCCACCGTGTCCCCGAGCGCATCCAGCCGAAACGCACCACGCCCAGGGCCCCCGCCACCGCTTGTCGAGCGGAGGTCAGAAACAGGCACCTGTCATCGACCCGACGGGACTCATGCCCGTAATGCCGTGCAGCGAGGTCCACAACCGCAGCCACGGTGCCGACCGTCGTCCGGGCCGGGCAGGAAACCTTCCGGTGGTCAGGTGTACCGGGTCGGGGGTCTCCTGCCAGCCGCTCGCTGTGCCTGGTCTGGAGGCGCTGACCGGCTGTGGCGCCTTCTACGGCTCAGCCGGGGACCGCCGATCCATGGATGAACCTTCCTCTCCCGCCCCTGTGCGGGCGCCCCTATGGTCGAGGCTGCGGGCGCTCACCGGCCCGCCGTACCGAAGGAGCAAGCCCCCCCATGAAGATGACCGGCAATACGATCCTGATCACCGGCGGAACCTCGGGCATCGGCCTCGGCCTGGCCCTGCGCCTGCACGAGACCGGCAACAAGGTGGTCGTCGCCGGCCGGCGCAAGGAACTCCTCGACGAGATCACGGCCGAGCACCCGGGCATCGACGGGCTCGTACTCGACGTCGCGGACCCCGAATCGATTCCCCCTGACGTCCTGGGACGGGAGACGGATCAAGGCTCGGCACGGGTGAGGGGCTCGGTGAAGGCCATCGGCCGAACGCCTCCGCCGACGTCGTGGAAGCGGCTTTCATCGGACCCTCCCGGTCCGGGAAGTCCCCTCTGTGCCGCACCATCAACCGCCTGGAGACGATCGACACGGGTTCGATCGCCACACCTCCGCCACACACCCGGAAGCGCACCACGACGACCTCGCCGCGGGCGATCGTCAGGTCGATGTCCTGGAGTACCGAGCACCGAGGCGTTGTAGAGGACCAGGCCGGTGACGACGGCGTACAGGGGCCGCTTGCCCGGGTCAGGTGAGTGGTGCCGACGCGGGCAGGTGCTGGTCGGCGGCCCAGGAGGCGAGGATGCGCAGCCGTTCGTGGGTGGGGGAGCCGGGGGCGGCGGTCCAGACGGTCAGGTGCTGGTCGGGATCGGTGTTGGCGGTGAGGGTGTCCCAGTCCAGGACGAGTTCGCCGACGACCGGGTGATCGAGGGTCTTCGTGCCCACGGTGCGTGCGGCGACGTGGTGTTCGCCCCACCAGCGGGCGAACTGCTTGTCGCGCATGGACAGTTCACCGACCAGCTCGATCAGGCGCGGGTCTTCGGGATACTTCGCGGCCTCCATGCGCAGTTGGGCGACGGCGATGTGCGCGGAGCTCTCCCAGTCGGCGTACAGGGTGCGCATGGCCGGATCAGTGAAGATGATCCGGGGGTAGTTGCGGTGTTTTTCGGGGACGCGGGAGAAGTCGGTGACCAGGGCGGCGGCCAGTGCGTTCCAGGCGAGGATGTCGCCGCGCCGGCCCTGCACGACGGCCGGAGTGGCGGTGAGGTCGTCCAGGACCCGCTGCAGTTGCGGCTGGACCTTCTGCCGGCCGCGGCGCCTCGTGCGGGTGGTGGTCTTGCCGGCGAGCTGGAAGAGGTAGCCGCGTTCGTCGTCGTCCAGATGGAGTACACGGGCGAGGACGTCCAGCACGGGCGCGGACGCCTGCATGCGGCCCTGTTCGAGGCGGGTGTAGTAGTCGGTGCTGATGCTGGCGAGCTGGGCGACTTCCTCGCGGCGCAGGCCGTCGACCCGGCGGGGCCTGTCGGTCTCGGGCAGCCCTACCGTGCGCGGGCTCAGCTCCGAGCGGCGCTTCTTGAGGAACTCTCCCAGTTCATTGAGGGGAACGTTGCTGGTCATGCTGCCCAGCATGACACCGGTCGCACCTGGCGAAGGGGGGAGAATTTCCTCCCAGGATGTTTCCCTCCCGGGACAGATCTCTCCGCTTTTCGTGCCTGCCCCCGCGTGTGAGGCTCGATGCCGAGCAGCCGTCCCGGATCCCCGGCTGCGGTTCCAGACCCTCGTACTGAAGGAAGCACCCCATCATGCGCGGAGCAGTCATTCACGCCCCCGGCGACGTGCGCTTCGAGACCCTGGACGACCCGGAGATCACCCGGCCCACCGACGCGATCATCCGTACGGTCGCCACCTGCGTGTGCGGCTCGGACCTGTGGCCCTACCGCGGCGCGGAGCCGGTGGACGAACCCCATCCGATGGGCCACGAGTACGTCGGCATCGTCGTGGAGGCGGGCAGCGAGGTCACCCACGTCAAGCCGGGCCAGTTCGTGGTCGGCTCGTTCGCCACCTCGGACAATACCTGCGTGAACTGCCGTAACGGCTGGCAGTCCAACTGCCTGCACCGCGAGTTCATGACCACCTGCCAGGCCGACTACGTCCGTATCCCCAACGCCCACGGCACCCTCGTCGCCACCGACGAGCAGCCCGACGCCGAGGCGGTGCCCAGCCTGCTCGCCGTCTCTGATGTGATGGGCACCGGCTGGTACGCCGCCCTCGCCGCGGAAGTACAGCCGGGCTCGACGGCCGTCGTCGTCGGCGACGGAGCGGTCGGGCTGTGCGGCGTCATCGCCGCCAAGGAGCTCGGCGCCGAGCGGATCATCGCCATGAGTCGGCACGAGTCCCGGCAAAGGCTTGCCCTGGAGTTCGGTGCCACCGACATCGTCAGTGAGCGCGGCGACGAAGGCATCGCCCGCGTCAAGGACCTCACCGGCGGCGTCGGCGCCGACTCGGTGCTGGAGTGCGTCGGCACCTCCGAGGCCATGCGGCAGGCCCTGCACTGCGCCCGGCCCGGCGGCAACGTCGGCTTTGTCGGCGTCCCGCACGACGTCGCGATCGACGGCCAGGAACTGTTCTTCTCCCACGTCGGCCTGCGCGGCGGCCCCGCCCCCGTCCGCCGCTACCTGCCCGACCTGATCGACCGCGTCCTGACCGGCCGGATCAACCCCGGCAAGGTCTTCGACCTCACCCTGCCCCTGGACCAGGTCGCCGAGGGCTACCGGGCCATGGACGAGCGCCGCGCCATCAAGGCCCTCCTCAAGCCCTGACCACACACGCCTTCACACCAGGGGCCGCACCCAGGCGGTGCGGCATCGGGCCGAAACCCTCCCCGCCCGCTCACCCAAGGACTGACCATGACGACCTTCGCCCTCGTCGGCGCCGGCCCCGGCCTCGGGCTTGCCACCGCCCGCCGCTTCGGAGCCGCCGGTCACACCGTCGCCCTGATCTCCCGCGACGCGGAGAAGCTGGACGGCCTGACCGCCGAACTCGCCCGTGACAACATCCAGGCTCGCGGCTTCCCCGCCGACGTCCTCGACGTCGAGTCGCTGACCGCGGCCCTGTACGCGGCCGCGGCGGCCCTGGGGCCCGTCGAGATCCTCCAGTACAGCCCGGTGCCGCGCGCCGACTTCATGAAGCCGGTCCTCGACACGAGCGCCGACGACCTCGACGCCCCGCTCGCCTTCTCCGTCAAGGGCCCCAGCGCCGCGGTGAACACCGTCCTGCACGGCATGCGTCAACTCGGCCGCGGCACAGTGCTGTTCGTCAACGGTTCCAGCGCCGTACGACCGAACCCGAAGGTGGCCGGCACCTCGATCGCCTTCGCCGCGGAGAGCGCCTACGCCCACATGCTCCACTACGCGCTCGCCCCAGAGAACATCTACGCCGCTCAGCTGATCATCCCGGGTGCCATCCGCCCCGACGCCGAGCACAGCAGCCCCGAGGCCCTGGCCCAGCGCCTGTACGACATCCACCGGCAGTGGGACGGCTTCCGCCACTACTCCGAGCCCCTGCCCGACTGATCCCAGGGACGACACCCATGAACGCGGCCGCCCTCCGTGCCCTCGCTCGCGCCGCCACGGCCGCCGCTGTCCTGCTCACCGTGACGGCCTGCACCGACACCTCGCCCGCCTCCCCTCGTGCGGCATCCCCCGCGCGGCAGCAGACACCGACGGCCGAGGCAAGCACCGCACCCCCCGACCGGAACACCGCACCCCCCGACAGGAACACCGCACCGTCCGACAGGAACACCGCCATGGACATCCGGGTCACCCTCGACGGCCACTCCGTCGACGCCACCTTGAACGACAGCCCTGCCGCCCGCGACTTCGTCGAGTTGCTCCCGCTCACCCTGGACCTGGAGGACTTCCACCAGACGGAGCGGATCGCCGACCTGCCGCGCAGGCTGACCACCTCCGGCGCTCCCGAACCGGCCGCGCCCAAGCCCGGCGACCTGACCTACTACGCGCCCTGGGGCAACCTGGCCCTCTTCTACCGCGACGGCGACTCCGCCAACGCCGACCTGCTCATCCTCGGCCACATCGACGCCGACACCGACCGCCTCGCCGGGGCCGACCGCATCACCATCGAAGCCGCGCCCTGATCCGCCCTACCGCACCGCTCGCCTCACGCGGACGCTCACCCGAGAAGGGGGGAGAAGATCCTCCCCTTTCACTCTCTTTCGCTCCATGGAACGGTGAAGGACGTGGCCGCGCCGTCCCCTTCGCCGGGACGGCCCCGCCACCACCACCGACTTCTGCTCAAGGAGAGAACACACCTATGCCTTCCGCGTCCGGGACCACCCCCGGCAAGCTTCCCTTCGTCGTCTGGGTGCTCGCCGCCGGCACGTTCCTGATGGGGACCACCGAGTTCGTCGTCGCCGGTCTGCTGCCGGAGCTGGCCGCCGACCTCGGAGTCAGCGTTTCCCACGCCGGCCTGCTGATCACCGCCTTCGCCCTCGGCATGATCATCGGGGCGCCGACCATGGCCCTGGCGACCCTGCGCCTGCCTCAGCGCCAGACGCTGATCCTCGCCCTGTCCGTGTTCTGCCTCGGACACCTCGTCGCCGCCTTCAGCACGTCCTTCACGATCGTCCTCGCCGCCCGCGTCGTCACCGCTCTGGCCACCGGAGCGTTCTGGTCCGTCGGCTTCGTCGTCGCCACCACCGCCGCGGGGCCGCACAACGCCACCCGTGCCACGGGCGTCATGATCGGCGGCCTGACCCTGGCCAACGTCGTCGGCGTGCCGATCGGCTCCTTCGCCGGCCAGTTCACCGGCTGGCGCGGCCCCTTCTGGGCCCTGGCCGCTCTCTCCGGGCTTGCCGCCGTGTTCATCGGCCGCTTCATCCCGGCCCAGGAGCAGCGCGCCGAGGTGTCCCTCCGGGCCGAGGTCCGGGCCCTGCGGCAGGGCCGGCTGTGGCTGGCGCTCGGCGCCGCGATGCTGATCATGGGCGGTGTCCTGGCGACGTACACCTATGTCACGCCGCTGCTGACCGACCGCGCGGGCATCCCCGCGGGCGCCGTCCCGCTCGTCCTCATCGCCTTCGGCGTCGGCGCCCTGGGCGGCACCACCACCGGAGGCCGCCTGGGCGACCGACGCCCGATGGTCACCACCATCACGGCCGCCACGGCCACCGCCCTGGTCCTGCTCCTGATGATCCCGCTGTCCACCAACCCGGTGACGGTCACCGCTCTCGTCTTCCTCATGGGCCTGACCGGCTTCACGGTCAACCCGGTCGTCACCGCCCTCGCCATGCGCTTCGCGGGCGACGCTCCCACCCTCACCTCGGCGCTGACCACCTCCGCCTTCAACGTCGGCGTCGCCGCCGGATCGGCGATCGCCGGTGCGGCCCTGGACTCCTCCCTCGGACTGACCGGCCCGCCCCTGGTGGGCACCGCCATCGCGGCCCTCACCCTCCTCCCGCTGACAGCCCTCGCCGTCACCGGCACCCCGCGCAGGACGCGGATCGTCGCCCAGCGCACCGCGCCCACCCACGCGCGACGCGACGACCCCGCGCAGGCGCCGTCACAGCACTACTGACGCAAGCGAGGGGACTCCGAGGAAGCGGGCGGCGCCGGATTCCTCTGATGATCCGTCAGAGGCACGCCGTGCCGCCGACGTTCATCGAGCGGCCCCCTCCTGCTCGCCCCGCCCCGCCTCAACGCTCGAAGGGGCAACCCGGCATGAACCCCAGCTACGACTTCACCGGACGGGTCGCCCTCGTCACCGGAGCAGGCGCCGGCATGGGCCTGGCGACCGCCCGCGCGTTCGCCGCCTCCGGAGCCGCCGTCGCCCTCACCGACATCGACGAAGCGGCCCTGAACGCGGCCGCGAAGGAACTCGCGGACGCCGGCCACCAAGCCCTCGCCCTCACCTGCGACGTCAGCGACGAGGACCAGGTCGCCGCCGCGGTCGACCGCACCGTGGAGACCTTCGGCCGCCTCGACATGGCGTACAACAACGCCGGCATCCAGATCCCGCCCGGCGACGCCGCCGACGAACCCGCCGAGAGGTTCGACCGCGTCAACGCCGTCTGCCCCGGAACCATCGACACACCCATGGTCAGCTGTGCGGCCCGGGGGCGGGTTTCGTCGTCGGCGTCGCCCTCCCCGTGGACGGCGGCCACGTCGCCCGCTAGCAACAGCCCACGCACGAAAGGGACGTGAGAGACAGCATGGAATTCATCAAGCAGCAGCCCAGCAGCAAGGCCCCGGCGGACTGGTTCACCGGCGACGTGTGGTGGGACGTCATCGTGGCCGGCCAGGCCCCGTCCAGGATGCGCGCCAACCTGGTCCGCTTCTCCCCGGCCGCCCGCACCAACTGGCACTCCCACGCCGTGGGCCAGACCCTGCACGTCGTCTCCGGCATCGCCCTGATCGGCACCCGCGACGGCACGATCCTCGAAGCCCACCCTGGCGAGACCGTCGCCTGCCCGCCGAACGAGGAGCACTGGCACGGCGCCGCCCCCGACCGGTTCATGGAGCACATCGCCATGTGGGAGGGCACAGACGACGGCACCCCCGAGACCACCTGGGCCGAGCCGGTCACCGACCGGCAGTACAACGGCTCCCGCACCCGCAACCGGTAGCCCCGGCCCCTCGATCACGCAGGCCGGCCCGACTCAGGACGTGCCCCCGATGACGTCGGCCATTCGCTCCTGACGGAGCGTAAAGGGGGAGGAAAGTCTCCCTGCCACGAGCGTTGCCGGTGGTGCAAGACTCCTCATGGCCGGTCGCCGCTGCCAGGGCGCACGGTTGCCCCGTTCCCCGCGGTGACGACGTTCCAGTCTCCCGTCCCCCTGTCGAGTACGGCCGATCCGTCCGCGAGATGAAGGCGTACGTATGTCCACTGAACTCCCCGAGTCCGCCGTTCCGCCCCCCAACGGAGCCGGCGAGCCCTCCCCGGCGCCCACGCGGCGCACCTTCATCGCCACCAGCACGGCGGTCGGTGGTGCGGTCGTCGCGGGCGGCGTGATCGGAGGATCATTCCTCGCGGCCCCGGAGGAGGTGGCCGCCGCTGAGGCGCCGCCCTCCAGCCGCGTGTCCCTGACGGTCAACGGCACCCGCCGGACCGTGACGGTCGACAACCGCACGTCCCTGCTGGACCTGTTGCGCGAGCACCTCGGCCTCACCGGCTCCAAGAAGGGCTGCAACGCCGGGGCCTGCGGCGCGTGCACCGTGCTGGTCGACGGCCGACGGGTCAACTCCTGTCTGACACTGGCGGTGCGTATGGAGGGCGCGGAGGTCACCACGGTCGAGGGCCTGGCCGACGGCGATCAACTCCACCCGCTGCAGCAGGCGTTCATCGACCAGGACGCCTTCCAGTGCGGCTACTGCACCCCCGGCCAGATCGTCTCCGGTGTCGGCTGCATCCAGGAGGGCCACACCGGATCGCCGGAGGAGATCCGCGAGTGGATGAGCGGCAACATCTGCCGCTGCGGCTGCTACGTCAAGATCGTGCGCGCGGTCGAGCAGACCGCCGCCCGGAAGTAAGGAGCGGCCGTCATGCATCCCTTCGCCTACACCCGCGTGTCCGACACGCGGGAAGCCCTCAACGCCGGTCGCAGCGGCGGGCGTTACATCGCCGGCGGCACCACGTTGGTCGACCTGATGCGGGAGACCGTCGAGCGCCCCGAGACGTTGGTCGACATCAGCGGTCTGCCGCTGGACGAGATCACCGTCACCGAGCGCGGCGGGCTGCGTATCGGTGCGCTGGTGACCATGTCCGAGGCCGCCGCCCACCGCAAGGTGCGCACCCTGTTCCCGGTCATCTCCGAGGCGTTGGAGCTGAGCGCGTCGGCCCAGCTGAGGAACATGGCCTCCGTCGGCGGCAACATCATGCAGCGCACCCGGTGTACCTACTTCCGTGATGTGACCGCCGACTGCAACAAGCGCGAGCCCGGTTCCGGCTGCGCGGCGCTGGAGGGCGTCAACCGTACGCACGCCATTCTGGGCACCTCCGACGCCTGCGTGGCCACCCACCCCTCCGACGTCGCCGTGGCGTTCGCGGCGCTTGAGGCGCAGGTGCGCCTGCTGGGGCCGGACGGGGAGCGCCAGGTCCCCTTCGCCGACTTCCTGTTGCGGCCGGGCAGCACCCCGAACCGTGAACAGGCCCTCGGGAAGGGCGAGTTGATTACGGCGGTGGAGATCCCCCCAGTGCCGCGCCCGCTGAAGTCGGGCTACCTGAAGGTGCGGGACCGGCAGTCCTACGAGTTCGCCCTGACCTCGGCGGCCGTCGCGCTGCACATCAAGGGCGGGGTGATCCACGTGGCGAAGGTCGCCGCCGGGGGAGTGGGCACGGTGCCGTGGAAGCTGCCGGCCGTCGAGCGGCACCTCGTCGGCGAGCGCCCCTCGGACGCGTTGTGGACGGCCGCTGCCGCCAAGGCGGCGGAAGGTGCCCGTCCCCTGCAACACAACCGGTTCAAGGTCGAGTTGCTCAAGCGGACCGTCGAACGCCAGCTGCGCATCGTAGGAGGTACCAAGTGAGCCCCCAGCCGCAGGCAGCCGTGGGTGCGCCGCTGTCCCGGGTGGACGGCCGGCTGAAGGTCACGGGCAAGGCGCGGTACGCCGCCGAGTTCGATGTCGACGGGGTGGTGCACGCCGTCATCGTGGACGCGAGCATCGGCCGCGGGCGTATCACCGGCATCGACACGGACGCCGCCGAGGCCCACCCGGGCGTGCTGCGGGTGATCCACCACGGCAACGCACCGAAGCTGCCGTACCGCGACAACGCCGGGTCGAACAACCCGCCGGGCCGGCGGCAGCGGGTCTTCCAGGACGACCGCGTCCGCTTCCACGGCCAGCCGGTCGCCGTCGTGGTCGCCACCACCCTCGAGGCCGCACAGCACGGCGCGAGCCTGGTCAAGGTCGAGTACGACGCCGAACAGCTCTCGACCGACCTGCACGACGCGGAGCGGGACAAGCCGACCAACTACGCGCGCGGCGATGCGGAAGCGGGCCTGAGCGACGCTCCCGTACGGCTCGACCTGACCTACGAGCTGGCGCGCAATCACCACAATCCGATGGAACCGCACGCCACCATCGCCCGCTGGGACGGCGACAAGCTGACCGTGTGGGACAAGACGCAGTGGGTGATGGGCACGCACGACGAGCTCGCGGCCGTGTTCGACCTGCCCGCGGAGTCGGTGCGCGTCATCAACCCGTTCGTCGGCGGCGGCTTCGGCAGCGGGCTGCGCTGCTGGCCGCACAGCGTCGTCGCCGCCCTGGCCGCGCGGGAGACGAAACGCCCGGTCAAGCTGGTGCTGAGCCGCAAGCAGATGTACTTCGGCACCGGCTTCAGGCCGTCGTACGAGTACCGGCTGCGCCTCGGCAGTGACCGGCGCGGCCGGCTGACCGCCGCGATCCACGACATCGACGCCGAGACCTCCTCGTACGAGACGTTCACCGAGGCCGTCATGGGTGCCGGTCAGATGCTCTACAGCATGCCGAACGTCAGCCAGGCGTACCGGACGGTCCCCCTGGATGTGAACACCCCGATCTGGATGCGCGGTCCCGGCTTCGCCTCGGCGTCGTTCGTGATCGAGTCGGCCATGGACGAACTCGCGCACCAGCTCGGCATCGACCCGATCGAGCTGCGCCGGCGCAACGAACCGAACGAGGACGAGTCGAACAGCCTGCCGTTCTCCACCCGTCGGCTGCGCGAGTGCTACACCGTCGGCGCCCGCGAGTTCGGCTGGCAGCGCCGCTCCGCCCGGCCACGGTCGAGGCGCGAGGGCGACTGGCTGATCGGCCTGGGCATGGCCGCCGGCGTCTACGACCCCGGGCGTTACCCCGGACAGGCCCGGGCCCGCCTCGATGCCGACGGCACCGCTGTGGTCGAGGCGGCCACCAGTGACATGGGGCCGGGCACCTACACCGCCCAGACCCAGGTGGCCGCCGACGCCCTGGGGCTGACCATGCGCACGGTCACCTTCCGGCTCGGCGACTCCCGCTACCCGCCGACCTCGCCGCACGGCGGCTCGTCGACCATGGCCAGCGTCGGCACCGCCGTCCACGACGCCTGCACCCAGGTGCGGCAGCAGGCGATCAAGCTGGCCGTCGAGGACCGCGAATCACCGCTGTACGGGGTGGCGGCGGACGACGTGGTCGTACGCGGCGGCCGACTGCACATGAAGGGCAACCCGGCCCGCGGCGAGACGTACCGGACGCTACTGGCCCGCAACAACCGCACCCACCTCGAAGCGAACGGCTCCTACACCGGGCCACCCAGTCCCGCGCGGCACTCCTACCACGCCTACAACGCCACCTTCGCCGAGGTCGCCGTCGACGCGACCCTGGGCCTCGTACGGGTCAGGCGCATGCTCGGCGTGTACGACGCCGGCCGCATCATCAGCCCCAAGCTCGCCGACAGCCAGGCGATCGGCGGCATCGTGGGCGGTATCGGCACCGCCCTGCTGGAACACACGGCCACCGATCACCGCGACGGCCGGATCGTCAACGCGAACCTGGCCGACTATCTCGTGCCGGTGAACGCCGATGTTCCCGAGGTCAAGGCGATCTACCTGGACGGCGAGGACAACGACGGCAACGCGCTCGGCGTCAAGGGGCTCGGCGAGGTCGTCCAGGTGGGGGTGGCGGCCGCGATCGGCAACGCGGTCTTCAACGCCACCGGCCGCCGCATCCGCGAACTGCCCATCACCGCCGAGGCGTTGCTCTGACCCGTACGCTTCGGCCCGGCGAAGTGCACACCACTCGTCCGGCAGCCTGCCCCCGTCCGGCTGCCGGACTTCCGAGGGCCGCCGCCGCGTGACGTTTTCCCCGGCGCCGTGGCGGCGGCCCGCTCACCTTCCGATCCGCTCCTGCCGTGGAGAACTGCCATGCTGAACATCGCGGACACACTGCACCGCTGGTGCCGCGAGGCACGCCCCTTCGCCCTGGCCACCGTCGTCGACGTGCACGGCAGCGCACCCCTGCCGGCCGGTACGTCGGTCGCGGTGGACGAGGACGGTACCGCGATCGGCAGCATCTCCGGCGGCTGCGTCGAGGGCACGGTCTACGAACTGTGCCGGCAGGTGCTCCGTGACCGGGGCGCTCCGCAGCGGGCCTGGTTCGGCTACTCCGACGACGACGCCTTCGCCGTGGGCCTGACCTGCGGCGGCGAACTCGACGTCTTCGTCCAGCACATCGATTCCGCGGCCCAGCCACACCTGGCCACGGCCCTCTCCGAGATCGCACAAGGGCGACCGGCCGCCGTGGCGCAGGTCGTGGACGGCCCGGAGCACCTCCTCGGCGCCACGCTGAGCGTGCTCGGCGGTGACCGTGCCACCCACGGGCGGGTGGACGACGGCCCGGCGGACCGGGTGATCGCAGGCCGGGCCAGGACCCTGCTGCGGACTGGCCGCACCGCCCGCGTCGACATCGGCGGGGAGGGGGACGGATGCGCCGCACGGCTGTCCGTCCTCGTCCACGTGCACGCGTCCCGGCCGCGCCTGCTGGTCTTCGGCGCCGTCGACTTCGCCGCCGCCCTCAGCCAGGCCGGCCGCTTCCTCGGCTACCACGTCACCGTGTGCGACGCCCGCCCCGTCTTCGCCACCCCCGCCCGCTTCCCCCACGCCGACGACGTGGTGGTCGACTGGCCCCACCGCTACCTGGAACACACCGAGGTGGACGAGCGCACCGCCGTATGCGTCCTCACCCACGACGCCAAGTTCGACATCCCCCTGCTGCGCCTGGCACTCGACCTGCCCGTCGCCTATGTGGGGGCCATGGGCTCACGGCGCACCCACGCCGAGCGGGTGCGCCTCCTGCGCGAAGAGGGCGTCGACGACGACCAGTTGGCGCGGCTGCGTTCCCCGATCGGCCTGGACCTCGGAGCCTCCACACCTGAGGAGACGGCCGTTTCCATCACCGCGGAGATCATCGCCCGGGCCAACCACGGCACGGGCCGGCCACTGACGCGGATGACCGGCCCGATCCACCGGCCCGCTGGAGTGGGCACGCGAGTACTGAAGGACTGGAGTCCTGTCGGGGTGGCGGCTGAGGCCGGTGACGATGCCGTGTCTTGAGCCGGGCGGATACGCGGTCCACGACGTGGATCGCTGCCTGGTTGAACTCGACGAGTGGTGGTGGGCACAGGGGCCGGTCCGCGCGGACCGGCCCCCGGCTCATTCAGACGCTCAGACCAGGTCGAAGCGGTCCAGGTTGGAGACCTTGACCCACGCGTCGACGAAGTCCTTGACGAACTTCTCCTTCGCGTCGTCGCTCGCGTAGACCTCGGCGAGCGCGCGCAGCTCGGAGTTGGAGCCGAAGACCAGGTCGGCACGGGTGCCGGTCCACTTCAGCTTGCCGGTCTCCGCGTCACGGCCCTCGAACGCCGTCTGGTCCTCGGAGGTGGACTTCCACGTCGTGCCCAGGTCGAGCAGGTTGACGAAGAAGTCGTTGCTCAGGACACCCGGACGGTCGGTGAAGACGCCGTGCGCCGTGCCGCCCTGGTTGGCGCCGAGGACGCGCAGACCGCCGACGAGGACGGTCATCTCCGGGGCGCTCAGGGTGAGCAGGTTGGCGCGGTCGAGCAGCAGGTACTCGGCGGGCAGGCGGTTGCCCTTGCCGAGGTAGTTGCGGAAGCCGTCCGCGACCGGCTCGAGCGCCGCGAAGGACTCGACGTCGGTGTGCTCCTCGGTGGCGTCCACACGGCCCGGCGTGAAGGGGACCTCCACGTCGTAGCCGGCGTCCTTGGCGGCCTGCTCGACCGCCGCGGCACCCGCGAGGACGATCAGGTCGGCCAGGGAGACCTTCTTGGCGCCGGTGTTGAACTCGGCCTGGACGCCCTCCAGGACACGCAGCACCTGGGCGAGCTGCTCGGGGTCGTTGACCTCCCAGCCGCGCTGCGGCTCCAGGCGGATGCGGGCGCCGTTGGCACCGCCGCGCTTGTCGCTGCCGCGGAAGGTGGACGCCGAGGCCCACGCGGTGGAGACCAGCTGCGAGACGGTGAGGCCGGTCTCCAGGACCTTGGCCTTCAGGGCCGCGATGTCGGCGGCGTCGATGAGCTCGCCCTCGGCCTGCGGCAGCGGGTCCTGCCACAGCAGCGTCTCCTCCGGGACCTCCGGGCCGAGGTACAGGGACTTCGGGCCCAGGTCACGGTGGGTCAGCTTGTACCAGGCGCGGGCGAAGGCGTCCGCGAACTGGTCCGGGTTCTCGTGGAAGCGCTTGGAGATCTCGCCGTAGATCGGGTCGAAGCGCAGCGAGAGGTCGGTGGTGAGCATCGTGGGACGGCGCTTCTTCGACGCGTCGTGGGCGTCCGGGATGATCTCCTCGGAGTCCTTGGCCACCCACTGGTTGGCGCCGGCGGGGCTCTGGGTGAGCTCCCACTCGTAGCCGAAGAGGATGTCGAAGAAGTCGTTGCTCCACTGGGTGGGCTTGGTGGTCCAGGTGACCTCGAGACCGGAGGTGATGGCGTCGCCGCCCTTGCCGGTGCCGTAGGTGGACTTCCAGCCCAGGCCCTGCTCCTCCATGGAGGCGGCCTCGGGGTCGTTGCCGACCGCGTCGGCCGGGCCGGCGCCGTGGGTCTTGCCGAAGGTGTGGCCACCGGCGATGAGGGCGACGGTCTCCTCGTCGTTCATCGCCATGCGGCGGAAGGTCTCACGGATGTCGCGGGCCGCGGCCAGCGGGTCCGGGTTGCCGTTGGGGCCCTCGGGGTTGACGTAGATGAGGCCCATCTGGACGGCGCCGAGCGGGTTCTCCAGCTCGCGGTCGCCGGTGTAGCGCTGGTCGTCGAGCCAGGTGGTCTCGGGACCCCAGTAGACGTCCTCGTCGGCCTCCCAGACGTCGGCGCGGCCGCCGGCGAAGCCGAAGGTCTCGAAGCCCATGGTCTCCAGGGCGACGTTACCGGTGAGGATCATGAGGTCGGCCCAGGAGATGGACTGGCCGTACTTCTTCTTGACCGGCCACAGCAGACGGCGGGCCTTGTCCAGGTTGCCGTTGTCCGGCCAGCTGTTCAGCGGCGCGAAGCGCTGCTGGCCACGGCCGCCACCGCCGCGGCCGTCGCTGATGCGGTAGGTGCCGGCGCTGTGCCAGGCCATCCGGACCATCAGGGGGCCGTAGTTGCCGAAGTCCGCGGGCCACCAGTCCTGCGAGGTGGTGAGCACCTCGGCGATGTCCCGCTTCACGGCGTCCAGGTCAAGGGCCTGGAAGGCCTCGGCGTAGTCGAAGTCCGCGCCGAGCGGGTTCGCCACGACCGGGTCCTTGGCGAGGATCTTCAGGTTCAGCCGCTCCGGCCACCACTGGCGGTTGCCACCGCCCTGGGTGGGGTGCGGGGCGCGCCCGTGCGCGACCGGGCAGCCACCGGTGCCCTCGGGCTTGGAGTCGGTGACGATGGCGTCGTGGTTCTCAGACATGTCAGTCCTTCCGAACTGGGTGGATCACGGTGCTGAAGTAAGCCTTTGGGGGGAACAGGCGGGGCACAGGCCCCAGTAGATGACCTCGGCCTCGTCGATCGAGAAGCCGCGGTCGTCGGAAGCCGTAAGGCAGGGCGCGTGACCGACGGCACAGTCGACGTCGACGACGGCCCCGCACGACCGGCAGACCAGGTGATGGTGGTTGTCCCCGACCCGTCCCTCGAACCGTGCCGGGCTGCCGGGCGGCTCGAGACGGCGCACGAGACCCGCCGCGGTGAGCGAGTGCAGGGCCTCGTAGACGGCCTGGAGGGATATGTGGCCGAGGCGGTCGCGCACTCCCGTGGCGATCGCGTCGGCCGCGAGGTGGTCACCGGCCCGGACGGTCTCGAGCAGTGCGACGCGCGCGGCCGTCACCCGCAGGCCGGCACCGCGCAGCTCAGCGGCGGTGTTCGGAAGCTGGGGGGCGGTCATGCGACCAACCTACCCCCACAAACACGAATGGTTCAAGAAATGGAACCGTTCCAAGTCTGTGTCGCGTCGGTTCGGGCCCCGCAGCCGCTCACAAGACTCGCCTGTGAGGTGTGCGGGCGGTGTAACTCCTGATGAACGGCTCGGGAGACATCTGCGTAATGGGTGTTTCGTACGGTCGGTGGAGATCGAACCGGCTGAGGTCTGGAGGAGTGCCCGTGGTGCGGACGGTCTGCTCGTACTGCGGTGTGGGCTGCGGCCTGGTCCTCGACATCGGCATGGGCCCGGACGGACGGCGTACGGTCCTGAAGGCGTCCGGCGACAAGGAGCACCCCGCGAACTTCGGCAAGCTCTGCACCAAGGGCGCGACCACCGCCGACCTGCTCGCCGCACCCGGACGGCTGACCACGGCCCTGGTACGGCCCGAGCGGGGCGAGGAGCCGGTGCCGGAAGCCGTCGGCACGGCGATCACCGAGACGGCCCGGCGGCTGCGGGAGATCATCGACGAGCACGGCCCCGACGCGGTCTCGCTCTATGTGTCCGGACAGATGAGCCTGGAGGCCCAGTACCTGGCGAACAAGCTCGCCAAGGGGTTCCTCCGCACCAACCAGATCGAGTCGAACTCCCGGCTCTGCATGGCCAGCGCCGGCACCGGCTACAAGCTGTCGCTCGGCGCGGACGGGCCGCCCGGCTCGTACCAGGACTTCGAGAAGGCCGACCTCTTCTTCGTCATCGGCTCCAACATGGCCGACTGCCATCCGATCCTGTTCCTCAGGATGATGGAGCGGGTGAAGTCGGCGGGCGCCAAGGTGATCGTCGTGGACCCGCGGCGCACCGCCACGGCCGCGAAGGCGGACCTGTTCCTCCAGATCAAGCCCGGCGCCGACCTCGCGCTGCTGAACGGCCTGCTGCACCTGCTGCACGCCGAGGGCCACACCGACCCCGACTTCATCGCCGCCCACACCGAGGGCTGGGAGGCGATGCCGCATTTCCTCGCCGACTACCCGCCCGCCGCGGTGGCCGAGATGACGGGCCTCGCCGAGGAGGACATCCGGGAGGCGGCGCGGCTGATCGGCGAGGCCGGTGAGTGGATGAGCCTGTGGACCATGGGGCTCAACCAGTCCACCCACGGCACCTGGAACACCAACGCCCTGGTCAACCTCCACCTCGCCACGGGCGCCATCTGCCGCCCCGGCAGCGGCCCCTTCTCCCTCACCGGCCAGCCCAACGCCATGGGCGGCCGCGAGATGGGCTACATGGGCCCCGGCCTGCCCGGCCAGCGCTCCGTCCTCGTCGACGAGGAGCGGGCCTTCATGGAGGAGCTCTGGGAGCTGCCCCCGGACACCCTGCGCGCCGACGGCGTCGGCAAGGGCACCGTGGAGATGTTCCAGAAGATGGCCGACGGCGAGATCAAGGCCTGCTGGATCATCTGCACCAACCCGGTCGCCTCCGTCGCGGGCCGCCGTACCGTCATCGAGGGCCTGGAGGCCGCCGAGTTCGTCGTCACCCAGGACGTCTTCGCGGACACCGAGACCAACGCGTACGCCGACGTCGTGCTCCCGGGCGCCCTGTGGACGGAGGGCGAGGGCGTCTTCGTCAACAGCGAGCGCAACCTCACGCTGACCCCGGCGGTGGCCGACCCGCCCGGCGAGGCGATGGCGGACTGGCGGATCATCGCGGCCGTCGCGTGCGCGATGGGGTACGAGAAGGGGTTCTCGTACGACAGCGCGGAGGAGGTCTTCGAGGAGATCAAGCGGGCCTGGAACCCGAAGACGGGATGGGACCTGCGCGGGGTCTCCTACGAGCGGCTGCGCGAGACGCCCGTGCAGTGGCCCGCGGCGACGGCGGACGGGCCCGACCGCAACCCGATCCGGTACGTGGGGGAGGACGGGTCGCTGAAGTTCCCCACGGCGAGCGGGCGTGGTGTCTTCCATGCCCGCCCGCACATCCCGCCGGCCGAGATGCCGGACGACGACTACCCCTTCGTCCTGAACACCGGGCGGCTCCAGCACCAGTGGCACACGCTGACCAAGACGGCGAAGGTGGCGAAGCTGAACAAGCTGAACCCCGGGCCCTTCGTGGAACTGCATCCCGAGGACGCGTCGGCGCTCGGCGTGGTCGACGGTGACTCCGTCGAGGTGGCCTCCCGGCGTGGCCGGGCCGTGCTGCCCGCCGTCGTGACGGACCGGGTGCGGCCGGGGTGCTGCTTCGCGCCCTTCCACTGGAACGACCTGTTCGGGGAGTACCTGAGCGTCAACGCGGTGACGAGCGACGCGGTGGATCCGCTGTCGTTCCAGCCGGAGTTCAAGGTGTGCGCGGTGTCGCTGACCAAGGTGCCCACGCCGGTGACCGTGCGGACTCCGGCGGCTGCGGCCGCCGTGGAGGCTGTGCCGGCCGTGCCGGAGGTCGCCGAGGTCGCGCCCGTGGCCTCCGTGGAGGCGGCCGCGTCGGTCTTCGGTCTCGACCCCGTCCCGCCGCCCGTCCTCACCGCTCAGGAACGGCAGTACCTGGTCGGGTTCCTCGCCGGGATTCCCGCCGGTGCGCCCGGGGTGCCGGTGCTGCCGCCCGACGCGCCCTTCAGCCCCGAACACGCTCTGTGGGTGAACGGCACACTCGCCGGGATGTACTCCCGGGCGACGAGCACACAGCCTTCGCTCACACAGCGCTCGCTCACACAGTCCTCGGTGAGCCTCCTGCGCCGCGAGGTCGTCATCCTGTGGGCCTCGCAGACCGGCAACGCCGAGGAGTTCGCCGCCGCCACCGCCGAGCGGCTCGCCACCGTCGGCCACAGCGCGTCCCTGGTCGGCATGGACCAGGCCGACCTGGGCGAACTCCCGCCCGGCGCCGACCTGTTGCTCATCACCAGCACGTTCGGCGACGGCGACGCCCCCGACAACGGCAGCGGCTTCTGGGAGACCCTGGCCGATCCCGCCACCCCTCGTCTGGAGGGCAGGCGGTACGCGGTGCTGGCCTTCGGCGACTCGTCGTACGACGACTTCTGCGGGCACGGCCGCCGTCTCGACCAGCGCCTCGACGAACTGGGCGCGCTGCGGCTGGCCCCGCGCACGGACTGCGAGCCGGACTTCGAGGACGCGGCGCACGGGTGGCTGGACCAGGTTCTGACGGCACTGTCCGACCAGCCGGGCTCCGGCGACGGCGCGGGGAATCAGGTGTCCGGGGTCGTCCAAGTGGCCCCCGCCGCAGCCCAGTCGGCGCCCATCGAGGCGTGGTCGGCGCCCGTCGGGGTCCAGCAGGCGCCGGCCCTGTTCCAGCCGGCACCCGCCCTCACTCCGTCGGGAGCCCCGGTCCGTCCCACCGCCCCTGCCGCCCCTACCGCCCTGGCCCGCCCCAAGAAGCCCGCCCCCGTCCTCGCCCGCCTCACCGGCAACCGCCTCCTGAGCCTGCCAGGTGCCGGCAAGGAGGTCCGCAGGTTCACCTTCGACACCAGGGACGGCGAGCGCCCGCTGCTGTACGAGGCGGGCGACGCCCTCGGTATCCGGCCGCTCAACTCGGCCGACCTGGTCGAGGAGTGGCTCGCGGTCACCGGTCTGGACGCCGGAGCCGTGGTGGACGTGAACGGCGTGGGCGAGGTACCGCTCGCAGAGGCGTTCCTGCGCCACCTCGACATCACCAGGATCACCCCGGGCCTGCTTCGGTTCGTCGCCGAACGCACCCGGGACCCAAGGGAGTTGAAGAAGCTCCTGCGCCCGGACAACAAGGACGAGCTCGCCAAGTGGGGCTGGGGCCGCCAGGCCGTGGACGTGATCACGGAGTACGCCGTGCAGGCCGCCCCGCAGGACTGGGTGCAGACGCTCGGACGTCTCCAGCCGCGCCTGTACTCCATATCGTCCAGTCCGCTGACCGACCCGCACCTGGTCTCGCTGACCGTCTCCGTCGTGCGCTACGAGAACCTGCACGGCAGGCCCCGCCAGGGCGTCTGCTCACCCTTCCTGGCCGACGCCCCCGCGGACACCCCGGTGCCCGTCCACGTCCAGCGCTCCCCGCACTTCCGCCCGCCGGCCGACTCCGCCACGCCCATGGTCATGGTCGGCCCCGGAACCGGTGTCGCGCCCTTCGTCGGCTTCCTGGAGCAGCGCCGGGCTCTCGGCCACCGGGGCCCGAACTGGCTGTTCTTCGGCGAACAGCACAGGGCGACCGACTTCTACTACGAGGAGGAGCTGACCGGCTTCCTCGCGGACGGCACCCTCGCCCGTCTGGACACCGCCTTCTCCCGCGACCAGCGCGCCAAGGTCTACGTCCAGGACCGGATGCGCGAGCACGGGCCGCTGCTGTGGTCCTGGCTCCAGGACGGCGCCCACTTCTACGTGTGCGGCGACGCCTCCCGCATGGCGAAGGACGTCGACCGGGCGCTCAGGGACATCGCCGTCCTCCACGGCGGCCTGGACGAGGCGGGCGCGGCGGCCTATGTGAAGCAACTCGCCACCGAGAAGCGCTATGTGCGTGACATCTACTGATGGAACCCATGGGCCGGGCCCCGGCCACACGTGGGAGTATCGGTCGCCATGAGGGCGTCCCCTGCGGTCCGGAGCCTGCGCGCGGCGGTGTTCGCCGCGCTCTGCGTGCTGCTGGCCACCGGGGGCCACACCCTGGCGACCGGCATGGCACCCCCGGTGTGGACGCAGGTGGCCGGGTTCGTGCCGGTGTTCGCGGCCGGGTGGCTGCTCGCCGGCCGGGAGCGGTCCCTCGGGGCCATCGGCGGGGCGACCCTCACCTCCCAGGGCGGACTGCACACGGTCTTCGGGGCGGCCCGTCCGCACACCGTGATGGTCATGCACGGCATGCGCATGACCCACACCCACGTCCACGCCCTCACCCCGCACGCCACCGCCGCCCACCTCTCGGCGGCCCTCCTGCTGACATGGTGGCTGCGGCGCGGCGAGGCGGCCCTGTGGTCCCTCCTGCGCCGGGCCGTCGCCCTCGTGCCCGGCCTCGCGGCCTGGTGGCAGGGGTACGGCGAACCGGTCGCCCCGGATCCCGTGCGCCCGCCCGTCGAGGGCCCGCGCACCCCCCGCCCCCTCCTGCTCCGCCACACGGTCCACCGGCGCGGACCGCCCACGACGATCCCGTACACGATCTGACCCCTTCACCCCTTTTCTGTCAGTACGGAGATCCCTCACCCATGTCCTCAGCACACATGTCTCTGCCCCGCACCTCCCTGCGCCGAGCCGGCCTCTGCACCGCCCTCGCCGCCACCGCGGTCCTCGCCGCTGCCGGTGTCGCCTCCGCGCATGTCACCGTGCACCCCGACAGCTACGCCAAGGGCGCCACCGACGGCGTCCTGAGCTTCCGGGTCCCGGACGAGAGCGACGCCGCGAGCACCACCGAGGTCCAGCTGTTCCTGCCCACCGACCACCCCCTGCTCGGCGTGCTCGTCTCCCCGCACGACGGCTGGACGGCCAAGGTCACCGACACCAGGCTCAAGACACCGGTCAAGACGGACGACGGCACGATCACCGACGCGGTCTCCGAGATCACCTGGACCGGCGGGAAGACCGGCCCCGGCCACTACGAGGACTTCGATGTCGCCTTCGGCCAACTGCCCGACGACACCGACCGGCTGACCTTCAAGACCCTCCAGACCTACTCCGACGGAAAGGTCGTCCGCTGGATCGAGGCGGCCTCCCAGGGGGACGAGGAGCCGGAGAACCCGGCGCCGGTCCTGAAGCTGACCTCGGCCGCCGGCACCTCGGCCGCCGTGGGGACGCCGGCGGCCACCTCCAAGGCCTCCGCGAGCGACTCCACCGCCCGCGGACTCGGCGTCGCGGGGCTGGTCGTGGGCGTGCTGGGCCTCGCGGCCGGCGCCTTCGGCGTCGTACGGAGCCGCCGTGCGCGGTGAGCGGGAACCTGCGGGTTTCCGTACCCACAGGTGACCTCCGGTGCCCGGATGGAAGGATGAGGAGCCATGACAGCTGGGTGGTGCGCCCGCACAGTACGGGCCGCGGTGTTCGCGGCCGTCTGTGTGCTGCTCGCCGCCCTGGGCCACGTCCTCATGTCGGGTACCCCCGTGCCGGGCTGGACACTGGCCGCGGGCCTGGTCGTGACCGGGTGCGCGGGCTGGTGTCTGGCCGGCCGTGAACGCGGGCTGCCGCTGATCGTGGCCGTCGTGGTCGCAGCCCAGACAGCCCTCCACTCGGCGTTCTCCCTCGCGCAATCCACTCCGGCAGCGCAGGACATGGGCGGAATGCACATGGGGCTCATGCACACGAGCGGCATGGACGCCATGGACCCCATGGACACGGCCCAGATGGGGAGTTCGTCGGGTGTCGACGCCCTCGCCTTCCTGCTGCCGTTCGGCATGTACGCCGCCCACCTGCTCGCCGCGCTCCTCACCGGCCTCTGGCTGGCGTACGGCGAGCGGGCGGCCTTCCGCATCCTGCGGGCCGTGGCCGGATGGCTGGTCGCCCCGCTGAGGCTGCTGCTGTCCGCCCTGCCCGCGACCCCGCACCGCCCGCGGGTGCGGGTGCGCCGCGCCCGCTCCGAGCGGGCGCCGCGGCTGGTCCTTCTCGTCCACGCGATCACCCATCGCGGTCCGCCTCTGGGGACGGCTGTCGCCTGACGACAGCCGTCGCCCCGAGGCCGCCCCTGTGCGCCTCGGGCCCGGTCGTACGCCCTCTGCGGTGCTGTACGGCCGACTTCCCTCACCGGACCGCCGTGCACCCCCTGTGTGCCGGCGCGGGCCGGATTCCGGCTGACCCGAGAAGGACATCCCGTGATCGCTTCCGCCCCGCCCACCTCGGCCGACCCCCGCGCTCGACGGGAGTCCGCCGACGCCTCCGCCACCGCCTGGGCGCTCGCCGCCCGCGCCGGTGACGTCGACGCCGTGGACCACTTCGTGCGCGCCCTGCACCGTGACGTGCTGCGCTATGTCTCCCACCTGTGCGCCGACCCCCAGGCCGTGGACGACCTCGCCCAGGACACGTTCCTGCGGGCGCTCGGCAGTCTGCACCGCTTCGAGGGGCGGTCCTCGGCGCGGGCCTGGCTGCTGTCCATCGCCCGGCGCGCGGTGATCGACGGTTTCCGGCACGCGGCGGCCCGGCCCCGCCGGTACGACGGTCCGGACTGGCAGGACGCGGCCGAACGGGCTCAGCCGCGGGGCGTGCCCGGCTTCGACGACGGGATAGTGCTGGCCGACCTGTTGGGGGCGTTGCCCGACGAGCGGCGGGAGGCGTTCGTGCTCACGCAGCTGCTGGGGTTGTCGTACGAGGAGGCGGCTGCGGTGAGCGGGTGTCCGGTGGGGACGGTGCGGTCTCGCGTGGCGCGGGCCAGGGCGGCGCTGATGGAACTGGTGGGCTGAGGTCCGTGGGCGGGTGCGGGCGCGTTGTGGCTGGCCGCGCCCACGCGGCGGTAGCCGCACACTCGATACAGCCCCGCCCCCTAAAAGCCATACCGTCACTGCCTGTTCCGGAGGAACCGGGCCCCTGCCACCGCGACCACCAGGCCCGCCAAGCCTGCTCCCGTCAGGGCCAGTGCCCTCGCCCTCCGGCTCGGCGGAGCCGGCCGCGCCCCCGGCGCCACCCCGTACGCGCTGCCCGGTGCCCCCGGCAGCGCGCTCGCCAGCAGTTCCGCCAGGTGCACCGCCTCGTGGCCGGCGCTGTCGAACTCGTGGATCTGGGTGCGGCAGCTGAAGCCGTCGGCGAGGACCACCGTCTCGGGAGGCTCCTCGCGCAGACGGGGGAGCAGGACGCGCTCCGCGCACGCCTCGCTGACCTCCAGGTGACCCGGTTCGAAGCCGAAGTTGCCCGCGAGGCCGCAGCAGCCGGAGTCGAGTCGTTCGGCGTCGACGCCGGCGCGGTGCAGGAGCTTCTGGTCGGCCTGCCAGTCCAGCACCGCGTGCTGGTGGCAGTGGACCTGGGCGAGGGCCTTCGCGGAGCACTCCGGGACGTGCGGGGGTTCGTAGCCGGGGGAGTGTTCGGTGAGCAGTTCGGCGAGCGTGACCGTCCGGTCGCGCAGCCGCCGTACGTCCTGGTCGGTGGGGAACAGTTCGGGTGCGTCCGAGCGGAACACGGCCGTGCAGCTGGGCTCCAGGCCGACCACCAGACCGCCCGCCCGCACATGCTCGGCGAGCCTGCGCACGGTCCGGCCCAACACCCGCTCTGCCGTACCGAGTTGTCCCGTCGAGATCCAGGTCAGCCCGCAGCACAGCGGCTCCTCGGGCAGCACGACCCGCCAGCCCGCGTGCTCCATGAGGGTCACGGCGGCCTGTCCGACGTGCGGGTGGAAGTGGTTGGTGAAGGTGTCCGGCCACAGCAGGACGCTGCCGCGCGCCCCGTCGCCGTACGGCTCGTGCCGTGCGAACCACTGCTGGAGCGTCTCCCCGGCGAACAGCGGGACCTCACGGTTCTCCACGCCGGCGACCGCCACGGCCGCCCTGGACAGCGGCGGGGTGTGGGTCAACGCGTTGACCACGGGCCCGATTCGGGTGCGTCCGACGAGCTGCGCCACGGCGGGCAGCCAGCCCATGGAGAGGTGTGCGCGGGGCCTGCGCCACCAGCGGCCCTCGTAGTGGTGGGAGAGGAACTCCGCCTTGTACGTGGCCATGTCGACGTCCGCAGGACAGTCCTTCTTGCAGCCCTTGCAGGCCAGACACAGGTCGAGCGCGTCCCGGACCGCCTCGGACCGCCAGCCGCCCTGGACCGCGCTGTCCCGGTGGCCGTCGAGCATCTCGAACAGCAGCCTTGCCCGCCCGCGCGTGGAGTGCTCCTCCTCGTGCGTGACCTGGTACGACGGGCACATCACGGCGCCGCCCTCGGTGGTGTGCTGACGGCATTTCCCCACGCCCACACAGCGGTTGGCGGCCTGGGCGAAGGACCCGCCGTCGTGCGGGAAGCGGAAGTGCAGGTCCCTGGGGTCGTACGGCGCCCAGTCAGCGCCGAGGCGCAGGTTCTCGTCGAGCCCGTACGGCGCCACGACCTTCCCGGGGTTCATCCGGTCGAGCGGGTCGAACAGGGCCTTCACCTGACCGAAGGCGGTGACCAGCCGCTCCCCGAACATGCGGGGCAGCAGCTCGCCCCGGCTCTGCCCGTCGCCGTGCTCGCCGGACAGGGAGCCGCCGAACTCGACGACCAGGTCGGCCGCCCGCTCCATGAACCGCCGGTAGGCGGCCACCCCGTCGGCGGAGTACAGGTCGAAGGGAATCCGGGTGTGCACACAGCCGTGCCCGAAGTGGCCGTAGAGGCTGGGTCCGGTGTCGCTCAGGTAGCCGAACTCGTCGTACAGGCGCTTGAGCCGGCGCAGGTAGTCGCCGAGCCGTTCGGGCGGGACCGCGGAGTCCTCCCAGCCCTCGAAGGTGTCGGGGCGGCCGGGGATGTGCGCGGTGGCGCCGAGCCCGGCCTCACGGACCTGCCACAACTCCTGCTCGTGGGACGGGTCGTCGAGGAAGGCGACGTCGGGGTCGTGCTCGGACTCGTGCAGGCCGTCGAGCATGCGGTGGGCGTCCTCGTCGGCCTCCTGAACCGTGTCCGCGCCGAACTGCACCATCAAGAAGGCGTTCCCCTCGGGGAGTTCGGCGCGGGCCTTCGGGTTGAGGTGCTTGATCCGCTCGTCCTTCAGCAGCCGTGAGTCGAGGCCCTCCAGCGCGATCGGCTCGTACGGCAGGATCGTCGGTACGGCGTCGGCGGCCGACTCGATGTCGGGGAACCCGAGGACGACCAGGGTGCGCTCCTTGACCACCGGCACCAGTTCCAGTTCCGCGCGCAACACCGTGACCAGCGTCGACTCGCTGCCGACCAGCAGCCCGGCGACGTCGAAGCCGTGTTCCGGGAGCAGGGAGTCGAGGTTGTAGCCGGAGACCCGGCGCGGGATGTCCGGGAAGCGGGCGCGGATCTCGTCGGCGCAGGTGTCGCGCAGGGCGCGCAACTGCCGGTACAGGGAGGCCCGCAGGTCGCCGTGCCGCTCGATCCCGGCGTACTCCTCGTCGCTGGTCCGCCCGCACCAGAACCGGGTGCCGTCGTACAACTGCACTTCCAGGCGGGCGATGTTGTCGACGACCTTGCCGTACGCCTGCGCGGTGGCCCCGCAGGAGTTGTTGCCGATCATCCCGCCGATGGTGCAGTTGGCGTGGGTGGCGGGCTCGGGGCCGAACCGCAGCCCCGTCGGGGCGAGTTGACGGTTGAGTTCGTCGAGCACGATGCCCGGCTGGACGACACAGGTGCGGGCGTCCTCGGCCACGGACTCGACGCGGGTGCAGTACTTCGACCAGTCGATCACCACGGCGGTGTTGGTGCACTGCCCGGCGAGGCTGGTCCCGCCGCCCCGGGACAGCACCGGCGCGTCGTGCTCACGGGCCACGGCCAGCGCCTCCGCGGCCGCCTCGGGGGTGCGGGGCACGACCACGCCGATCGGGGTCTGGCGGAAGTTCGAGGCGTCGGTCGAGTAGGCGGCCCGGCTTCCGGCGTCGAAGCGGACCTCGCCGTCGACGCGCCTGCGCAGGGCGCGCTCCAGGGCCGCCGTGTCCGGTGGGGGTGCGGCGGGCCGTCGTACGACAGGAACGGGCAGGTCGGAGGTTGCCATGTACCCCTCCTTCGGTGTCGGCGCGGGCACCGGCCGGGTACCCGCGACCGCACCGGTGACTACTCCGGGGCCGCCTCCGTGGCGAAGTCGGGCATCAGCGCGCACAGTGCCTGGCGCTGTGCGGGCCCCATGAAGCGCCCGAGGGCCTCCTTGACCGTCTCGGCGAGCACCCCGGAGGCCTCCTTCAGCAGCCCCCGGGCCTTCTCGGTCAGGGCGACCTCGACGCCCCGCTTGTCGCCGCAGACCGACCTGCGGGTGACCAGACCCGCGTGCTGGAGGCAGGCGATCTGGTAGGTGAGGCGGGTCTTCGGGCGGCCCAGCAGTTCGGCGATCCGCGTCATGCGCAGGGCCTGACCGGGGTCCGCGGCGAGCAGGCACAGGACCAGGAACTCGTCGTGCGAGACGTCCAGCCGTTCTTTGACGACGGACCGCAGCTCCTGCTCGACGGCTCCCGTCGCGGCCAGCATCAGCATCCAGGCGTGCAGCTCAGGGGGCAGGAGCCTGCTGGACGCGGCGGGACATTCGGATGCATCGGCCATGCTTCGAGTGTAGCTGTTGTTCAAATTTGGAGAATGAGCTAGCGTGCTGTCATTCAAATTTGGACTACATAAGTGAGGGATCATGACCGTCGCCGTCGAAACCGGAACCTGGCAGCTCGACCGGACCGCCACCACCGTCGCGCTCAAGCACAAGACGCTGTGGGGCCTGGTCACGGTCAAGGGCGCCTTCGCCACCGTGGACGGTCAGGGCGAGGTGCGGGCCGACGGGTCCGCCGTCGGCACCGTGACCCTCGACGCCGCCTCCCTGGACACCAAGCACGCCAAGCGCGACGAACACCTGCGGGGCTCCGGCTTCTTCGACGTCGAGAACCACCCCGAGATCACCTTCGCGGTGCGCAGCGCCGAGCTGCGCGACGGCGACCAGGTGCACGTGATCGGTCAGCTCACCGCGCGTGGCATCAGCCGCCCCCAGTCCTTCACCGCGCGGCTCGCCGACGTGAGCGCCGACGCGGTCACCCTGAACGCCGAGTTCTCGGTGGACCGCGAGCACTTCGGCCTGGACGGGAACCAGCTGGGCATGATCCGCGGCCTGACCACGGTCACCGCCTCGCTCCGCTTCAAGCGGTCGGCAGCGTGATCCAGGCGCTCGACAGCGTCTGCGGCGACGACGTGAAGACCCGCAGCCGGACCTGCTGATGCCGGTGCGGCAGGGCGTACGTCCCCCCGGGCGGCCGCAGCTCGTACGTCGCCGTCGTGTGCGCGGGCAGCGTGGCAGGCCCGCGCAGCACCGAGAAGTACGGGTACATGCCCTGCCCGCGGGTCAGCGTGAAGTGCGGGGTGAGTGCGTCGTCGCCGGTGTTGGTGACCCGCAGGGTCAGCCGGGAGAGCGCGCGGACGTCGTGGCGCACGGCCGTGACCCGCATCTGCAACGGAGGTGAGCCGGTGGCCGCCAGCACCGCGCTCGCCGGCGCCGGGCTCAGCAGCAGCACGGCGGCGGCGATCCGCGCCGGCTGCCGGCGCGGACCGGCGAGCCCGCGCGCGAACGGCTGCCAGGCCCCCGCGAACTCCGAGGCGGGCGCGGTGACCGCCGCCGCCAGCCACAGCGGGGTCATCATCAGGTAGTAGCCGTCCTGCGAACGCGTCGCCAGCCAGAACGCCAGCCACGGCAGCACCGTCGCCGCAGGACCCAGCCGCCGCACGAACAGCACGAACAGCGCCAGCAGACCGGCGAGCAGCAGCAGACTCGCGTACCCGTACCAGTCGAGCCGGTCACTGCCGTTCGTGAGATACAGCGACACCCCCACCAGCCCCTGGCCGTGCAGCACCGCGCCCTGGATCAGCGGCAGCGCGATCCCCTTCAGCCACGCCACCGGCTGGCTCACCACGAAGTACGCGTTGATCAGCAGCCATACGGTGGCGGCGACCCCGGCGAGCCGCAGCACCAGCAGCCCCGCCGCCCGCGCCCCGAGCTCCCCGCGCCGTACCGCGTAGATCCCGGCGAGCAGGAACGGCGCGAGGAACCACGGCAGTTGCTGTGCCGCGCACGCCGCGCCCAGCAAGGCCGCCTGCGCGATCCCGGCCGGCCCCAGCCGCCCGCCCCGGCCGATCCGGGGCCAGCGCACCACCACCGGCACCAGCAGGGCCAGCGCCAGGATCGCCGGGTAGCCGAGACGGCCGTACATCGTGATCATCGAGAACCCCAGGCACGCCATGGTCGCCGCCGGCCGCCAGGGCGTGGGCAGCAGCCACCACAGCACGACCGTGCCGACGAGCAGCGCGCCCGTGCTCATCGCTATGGCCGGCAGCCCGCCGTGGCCGAGCCACAGCAGGGGAGCGGTCAGCAGCGGGGCCAGCGGGGGATAGCCGTACGTGTAGTCGTAGCCGCCCGTGACCGTCGGGGTCAGCGCGATGCCGTTGCCGCCGAAGAGCCAGGGCCAGGGGTTGCCGTAGATCCCGTGTCCGGCCACCAGGTCGCGCGCCGCCTGGGCGGTGAGGACGGACTCGTCGGAGCCGCGGTGGAACAGGACGAAAGCGCACAGAGCGAGCGTCAGACCGGTCACCAGCACGCACAGGTCCACGCGCGCGAGGGAACGCCGGCCGCGCACCACCAGCGCGAGGACGCCGCAGACGAGGATCGACGCGTAGCAGACCGAGATGACCGCGGCCACGGCCGGCCGGTGGGTGGCCGCCTGGGTCCACACCTCGCGCGTGCCGATGAAGAGGCTGACGTCCGCGAGCAGCGTCAGGACGCGATGCCACTGCGTGGGGGTTTCCGGGGCGGTGGACACCGCCGGCTGGGTGGGCCGGCCGGGTGCCGACAGCTGAGTATCTGCCAGGAGCACGGCATCGGACGCTAATGGGACCCGGTGAGCGAGGTGGCGACGGAGGCCAAGAGTCCGGTGTGAGGGGGGTAAGACCCTTTCGTCACGGTGGGGGATGACGTGATGTGTCCGCCGAGTCCGTCGCGGACCGTGTCGCTGTTGGGCCGAACGGGTGACTTGGCGTAAGAATTGGCTGGTGCAGGCATCGAAGGCGAGTCGGATCGGGGGGAGCCGGTGAACAGGTACGACGTCACCGATGAACAGTGGGAGGGGCTCGCCCAGGTCGTTCCGTTGCGAGGCCGGGACGCGTGGCCGTCCGCGGTCGACCACCGGTCCGTGCCGGAGGCGGAGACCGAGGCCCGGCGCCGTTTCGTCGTCCTGCGGATCAACGTCTTCGCGGACGCCCGCGAGGTCGCCGAGACCCTGATGGCGGGCGTCCCCGTCCTGCTCGACCTCACCGGCGCGGAGACGGAGGTCGCCAAGCGCGTCCTCGACTTCAGCACGGGTGTCGTGTTCGGCCTGGCCAGCGGGATGCACCGCGTGGACCGCAACGTCTTCCTGCTGACCCCGGCGGGGACCGAGGTGACGGGGCTGATGGAGGGGGTGGGGGTGCCGGGGGTTTAGCCCGGGGGCCGGCTCCTGGTCGTCGGTGGGAGAGCGGGCCCGTCGCGGGCGGTGCGCGAGCAGGCCCGTGCGGGTGGGCGTCAGGTTCGGCGGGGGTGCCGTTCGCTCGTTCGTAGGAAGGCCCGCGGGCAGGAACGGTTCGGCCGCTGGCGGAGTCCTACGGTCCGGATATGCGTGTACCCCCCACATCTGCTGTCGTCCCCGCTCAGTCGGCGCCTCCGCGCGCGGAGCTCGTGCAGGGCGGTGAACGCTGTCCCGACCGGCCCTGTCTCACCGAGCTACGACTGTCCGCGTACGCCGTGCACCGTCGGGCCCGGTTACCGCTCGGCCCGCTGACCCTGTTCGCCGGGCCCAGCGGGAGCGGCAAGACCAGCGCCCTGCGGGCCTACGAGGCGCTCGCCCGGCTCGGTGCCGGCGCGGCCCTCGGCGAGGTGTTCCCTCACCCCTCCTCCTGCGTCCCCGACCGCGCCCGCCCCGACGCACAGCGCCGCCGCGGCTTCCGGATCGGCTGCACGGCCGACGGCCCCGAGGGACCGGTCCGGCTCGACATCGCCGTCCAGGCCGAGCCCGAACTGCGCGTCGTGGGAGAGCGGTTGACCTCCGGCGGCCTCGTCCTGCTGGAGACCGCCCTGCGCGACCCCTCCCGCCGGGCCGTACAGGCCGCCTGGCACACGGCCGGCACGGCGCCGGTCACCCGCGCCCCCCTGCCCGACGACCAACTCGGCACCGCTCTGCTGCCGTTGCGCGTGGCCGGCAAGACGGACGGACAGCGGCGCGTCCTGGCCGCCGCCGAGCAGATGGTCGTCGCCCTGCGCTCCGTCTTCGGCTGCGATCCGCGGCCCGGACGCATGCGCCTGCCCGTCCCCACCGGTACCGGACGACTCCTCGGCGGCTGCGACAACCTCGCCGACGTCCTGTGGCGCACCCGCGCGGAGTGCGGCCGACGCCACGCGCAGCTCGTCGCCGCGGTGCGCGCCGGATGCGCGGGGCCCGTCGCCGACGTGCTCGCCGAAACCCTGCCCACCGGGACGGTCCGCGCCCTGCTCGACCGCGGGGACGGCAGCCGCACGCAGCTCGGGCGACTCGGCGACGGCGAGCTGAGGTACCTCGCCCTCGCCCTGGTGCTGCTCACCGGGCCCGGGGTGCTGGAGGTCGACCCGGCCGGCGAGGTGCCCGCCGCGATGCAGACGCTCACCGTCCTCGCCGACAACCTCGACCGGAGCCTGGACCCACGGCAGCGGGACGAACTGCTGCGGCTGGCCCTGCGGATGTGCGAGCGCGGGCACATCCGGCTCGTCGGCGCGGTGAGCGACGCCTCGTGGGCCGCCGGGGTGGACGGGGCCACGGTGGTACACCTGGAGCCGTGACAGAACCTCTCGACGTGGCGGGACTGCAGCGCCGGCTGGCCGACTTCGCGGCGGCGCGCGACTGGCAGCCGTACCACACCCCCAAGAACCTCGTCGCCGCGCTCAGTGTGGAGGCCTCCGAACTGGTCGAGATCTTCCAGTGGTTGACGCCCGAGGAGTCGGCGCGGGTCATGCACGACCCCGACACCGCGCACCGCGTCACGGACGAGATCGCCGACGTGCTCGCGTATCTGCTCCAGCTGTGCGAGGTGCTCGGCGTCGACCCGCTGGCCGCGCTGGACGCGAAGATCGACCGCAACGAGCGGAGGTTTCCCGCGCCGTGAGGAAGGGTTCAGTCCTCTTTCACTCTCCGTGATGAAAGCATGGTCTGAAATCGATTTGTTGTCCACAAATTTCCGCCTACCTCTGGCTTTTCGTTCGGAGTGACCTCACTCTGGGTAGTGAACAAGGGAGTTCGGGCGACAGACGGGGGCAGCCGATGGACGCGGTGCGGCTCATCGTGACGAGCAGGCGTGCCCTGGCCGGGGGCGGCGAGGCGCCTCAGGTCATGGCGGAGGTGTGGCAGGCGCAGGCGCTGGCCCAGGCGATAGGGAGCCGCCTCGCGGTCGCCGGACCGCCCGAACTGCGGGGCGAGGCCCTGGGGTTGACCGAGCTCGCGGGCCGGGGCTGCGGGGTCCTGGAGCGCCCCGACATCGCCCTGGCGGAGTTGCGGGCCGCCCAGCTCACCGAACTCGGCGACGCCCGCCAGGCCCTGCTCTACCTCGGCGGCCTCCTCGGTGAGGTCGGCATCGCCCTGGTCGGCCTCGCCTGCGCGGCGGACGACGAGACGACGTACTGGCAGTGCATGGAGGCGATCGACGCGGCGGACGAGTCACGGGACCGGGTGCTGCAGATGCTGCGAAGACTCGCCGACCGGGGGGAGGAGTTGCCGGAGGCGGGGTGATTTCTCCGGCTGCGAACGCGCGGCGTCCCCGTGTGGGTGCGGCTGCACCGGCTTCGACCGTACCCACCCAGGGGCGCGGGGCTGTGCCATCAGCGGCTCCGCCGCGGGGCGCGACCAGCCACGACGCGCCCGCAGCCGAAGACCGCCCTCAGCCGGCCTCTTCCTCACCGACCGAGCGCCCAGAACCCCCGGCCCCCTGAAGATCCGCGTCCAGCGCCGACAGGTCCGCGTTCAGCGCCGCCATCAACTCCTCCATCTGCTGAAGCAACCCCTTCGGCTGCCCACCCCCCGCGGTCAGCGGCACGGTTTCCTCGGACATGACGGCCTCCTCGGCCAAAGGACCCCGGCGAAGGGGCCGACGCGGGTAACGGATGACGCACCGGCGACGACAAGCCGGTTCCGCCCGAGCCAACGATCACCGAAGGGCACGGTCACTGGCGCGGTCACCCCGCACGCACCCCGTTGACGGATTTTCACCCGCCCGGGGACGAGTGGGGCCACGGGGACCGGTGGGACCACGGTGAACCCCTGAGTGCAGGATGGAGGCATGGACCTCCGCATCTTCACCGAGCCCCAGCAGGGCGCAAGCTACGACACCCTCCTCACCGTCGCCAAGGCCACCGAGGACCTCGGCTTCGACGCTTTTTTCCGTTCTGACCATTACCTCAAGATGGGCGACGCCGACGGCCTCCCCGGACCCACCGACGCCTGGATCACCCTCGCCGGCCTCGCCCGGGAGACCAAGCGCATACGCCTCGGCACCCTGATGACCGCCGCCACCTTCCGCCTCCCCGGCGTCCTCGCCATCCAGGTCGCCCAGGTCGACCAGATGTCCGGCGGCCGCGTCGAACTGGGCCTGGGCGCGGGCTGGTTCGAGGAGGAGCACACGGCGTACGGCATCCCGTTCCCGAAGGAGAAGTTCCCCCGCCTGGAAGAGCAGCTGGAGATCGTCACCGGTCTGTGGGCCACCGAGCCCGGCGGGACCTTCGACTTCCACGGCGAGCACTACGAGCTCACCAAGTCGCCCGCACTGCCCAAGCCCGCCCAGGACAAGATCCCCGTGCTGATCGGCGGCCACGGCAAGACCCGCACCCCGCGCCTCGCCGCCCGCTACGCCGACGAGTTCAACGTGCCGTTCGCCTCGGCCGAGGACAGCGAGGCGCAGTTCGGCCGGGTCCGTGCCGCCGCCCAGGAGGCGGGCCGCGCTGCCGACGCGATCACCTTCTCCAACGCCCTCGTCGTCTGCGTCGGCAAGGACGACCAGGAGGTCGCCCGCCGCGCCGCGGCGATCGGCCGTGAGGTCGAGGAGCTCAAGACCAGCGGCCTGGCCGGCACCCCCGCCGAGGTCGTCGACAAGATCGGCCGCTACGCCGACGCGGGCTCCCGCCGGATCTACCTCCAGGTCCTCGACCTCGACGACCTGGACCACCTGGAGCTGATCTCCGCGCAGGTGCAGACGCAGCTGCCGTAAATCGAAGGCGCTGGTCGGAGCCCTGTGCGAAGCTGAGGGCGTCGTCCTGCCGAGCCCCCGGGATCACCGTCTCGGGGGCTTTCGCGCGCACGGCACCCCGTCCCGTCCACCGGCCGGAGAGGCCACTCGCATGTTTCTGACGATCAGTACCACCGGCACTCCCGAGCGCCCCGCCACCGACCTCGGCTTCCTGCTGCACAAGCATCCCGACAAGGCGCAGGCGTTCTCCACCTCCTACGGCAGGGCGCACGTCCTGTATCCCGAGGCGGACGATCAGCGCTGCACGGCGGCGCTGATGCTGGAGGTCGACGCGGTGGCGCTGGTCAGGCGCGGCAAGGGCAAGGGACGCGGCGGCGCCCCGGACTCGGCGCTCGCGCAGTACGTCAACGACCGCCCCTACGCGGCCTCCTCGCTGCTCGCGGTGGCGCTGAGCGCGGTCTTCTCCAGCGCGATGCGCGGGGTGTGCACGGCCAAGCCCGAACTCCCCTCGCAGCCACGGCCGTTGCGCATCGAGGTGCCCGCCGTCGCGGCCCGCGGCGGCGCCGAAGTCGTACGCCGTCTGTTCGAGCCGCTCGGCTGGACCGTGACCGCCGAACCGGTCGCGCTGGACAGTGCGTTCCCTGAGTGGGGCGACTCGCGCTACGTCCGCCTCGAACTGGAGTCCACGCGCCTCACCCTCGCCGAGGCCCTGCGCCACCTGTACGTCCTCCTCCCCGTCCTCGACGACGCCAAGCACTACTGGGTGGCCCCCGACGAGGTCGACAAGCTGCTCAGGGCGGGTGAGGGCTGGCTGCCCGCACACCCGGAGCAGAAGCTGATCACCAGCCGTTATCTGTCCCGCCGCTGGTCGCTGACGCGCGAGGCGATGGAACGCCTCGAGCTGCTGCGGCTCGCCGAGGCCGACGACAGCGAGGTCGAGGAGATCGACAACGCCGTCGAGGCGGAGACCGAGACGGAGGAGAAGCCGACCCCGCTCGCCGTGCAGCGCCGCGAGGCCATCCTGGAGGCGCTGCGCGCCGCCGGTGCCGCCCGGGTCCTCGATCTCGGGTGCGGGCAGGGCCAGTTGGTGCAGGCGCTGCTCAAGGACCCGAAGTTCACCGAGATCGTCGGTGTCGACGTGTCGGTGCGGGCGCTCACCATCGCCTCCCGGCGGCTGAAGCTGGACCGCATGGGGGAGCGGACGGCCTCCCGCGTCCAGCTGCTCCAGGGCTCGCTGACCTACACCGACAAGCGGCTCAAGGGGTACGACGCCGCCGTGCTCAGCGAGGTGATCGAGCATCTCGACCTGCCCCGGCTGCCCGCCCTGGAGTACGCGGTGTTCGGCGCGGCACGCCCGCGGACCGTCCTCGTGACGACCCCGAACGTCGAGTACAACGTCC
Source organism: Streptomyces sp. NPDC001668 (assembly GCF_042893155.1). Lineage (NCBI taxonomy): Bacteria > Bacillati > Actinomycetota > Actinomycetes > Kitasatosporales > Streptomycetaceae > Streptomyces > Streptomyces sp. NPDC001668. The sequence goes on along the minus strand of NZ_JBIAUQ010000007.1, from coordinate 391,435 downwards.
GCTGGGAGTCGCTCCCGGTCGGGCACGTCCGGCACGGTGACCACCGCTTCGAGTGGACGCGTGCGGAGTTCCGCACCTGGGCGTCGTCGGTGGCCGAACGGCACGGCTACGACGTGGAGTTCGTGCCCGTGGGACCGGACGACCCGGAGGTCGGCCCGCCCACCCAGATGGCCGTTTTCGAATGGAGCACAGCAGTGACGAAGACCGAGAAGGAGGCGAAGGCGGCATGACCGAGACCCCGCGCACGGGACGGACCCTTCCCGTCACCGACCTCTCCCTCGTCGTCCTCGTCGGCGCCTCCGGCTCCGGCAAGTCCACCTTCGCCCGCCGGAACTTCAAGCCGACGGAGGTCATCTCCTCGGACTTCTGCCGGGGCCTGGTCTCCGACGACGAGAACGACCAGGAGGCCACCAAGGACGCCTTCGACGTCCTGCACTACATCGCGGGCAAGCGCCTGGCCGCCGGCCGCCGCACGGTCGTCGACGCGACCAGCGTGCAGTCCGACTCCCGACGGCAGCTGATCGACCTGGCCAAGCAGTACGACGTGCTGCCCATCGCCATCGTGCTCGACGTGCCCGAGGAGGTGTGCGCCGAGCGCAACGCGGGCCGCACCGACCGGGCCGACATGCCGGTCCGGGTCATCAAGCGCCACATCCGCGAACTGCGGCGCTCGCTCCGCCACCTGGAGCGCGAGGGCTTCCGCAAGGTGCACGTCCTGCGCGGGGTGGCGGACGTCGAGAACGCCACCGTCGTCACCGAGAAGCGCTTCAACGACCTGACCCACCTCACCGGCCCCTTCGACATCGTCGGAGACATCCACGGCTGCGCCTCGGAACTGGAGTCGCTGCTGGGCAAGTTGGGCTATGTCGACGGCGTCCACCCCGAGGGCCGTACCGCGGTCTTCGTCGGCGACCTCGTCGACCGCGGCCCGGACAGTCCCGGTGTGCTGCGCCGCGTGATGTCGATGGTCAAGTCGGGCAACGCGCTGTGTGTGCCGGGCAACCACGAGAACAAGTACGGGCGTTACCTCAAGGGCCGCAAGGTCCAGCACACGCACGGCCTCGCGGAGACCATCGAGCAGATGGAGAGCGTCCCGGACGAGTTCCGGGCCGAGGTGCGGGAGTTCATCGACGGGCTGGTCAGCCACTACGTCCTGGACGGCGGCCGCCTGGTCGTGTGCCACGCCGGTCTGCCGGAGAAGTACCACGGCCGCACCTCCGGCCGGGTCCGCTCGCACGCGCTGTACGGCGACACCACCGGCGAGACCGACGAGTTCGGGCTGCCGGTGCGCTACCCGTGGGCGGAGGACTACCGCGGCCGGGCGGCCGTGGTCTACGGCCACACCCCGGTCCCGGAGGCGACCTGGCTCAACAACACCATCTGCCTGGACACCGGCGCCGTCTTCGGCGGCAAGCTCACGGCGCTGCGCTGGCCGGAGCGGGAGCTGGTCGACGTACCGGCGGAGCGGGTCTGGTACGAGCCGGTGAAGCCGCTGAAGTCGGAGGCGCCCGGTGGCCAGGACGGCCGCCCGCTGGACCTGGCCGACGTGTACGGCCGCAGGGCGGTCGAGACCCGGCACCAGGGCCGGGTGGCGGTCCGCGAGGAGAACGCGGCAGCGGCCCTGGAGGTCATGAGCCGCTTCGCGGTGGACCCGAGGCTGCTGCCGTACCTGCCGCCGACCATGGCACCGACGGCGACCTCGCGTGTCGAGGGCTACCTGGAGCACCCGGCCGAGGCGTTCGCGCAGTACGCCGCGGACGGGGTGGAGCGGGTCGTGTGCGAGGAGAAGCACATGGGCTCGCGGGCGGTGGCCCTGGTGTGCCGGGACGCGGAAGCGGCCGCCAAGCGCTTCGGCGTGGACGGCCCGACGGGCTCCCTCTACACCCGCACGGGCCGCCCGTTCTTCGACGACGCGTCGGTGACCGAGGCGATCCTCGACCGGCTGCGCACGGCGATCGGGGAGTCGGGCCTGTGGTCCGAACTCGACACGGACTGGCTGCTGTTGGACGCGGAGCTGATGCCGTGGTCCCTGAAGGCCGCGGGTCTGCTGCGGTCGCAGTACGCGGCCGTCGGCGCCGCGTCCGGAGCGGTGTTCCCGGGCGTGCTGGCCGCGCTCCAGGGCGTCGCGGACCGGGGCGTGGACGTGACGGACCTGCTGGCCCGCCAGCGCGAACGGGCCGACGCGGCAAGCGCGTTCACCGACGCGTACCGCCGCTATTGCTGGACCACGGACGGCCTGGACGGCGTCCGCCTGGCACCGTTCCAGATCCTCGCGGTCCAGGGCCGCAGCCTCGCCGGCCTCCCGCACGACGAGCAACTGGCCCTGCTGGACCGCCTGGTGGAGCACGACGGCACCGGCCTGCTCCAGACCACCCGGCGCCTCTACGTCGACACCGGTGACCCGGAGTCGGTGCGGGCGGGCATCGACTGGTGGCTGGAGATGACGGGCCGCGGCGGCGAGGGCATGGTCGTCAAGCCGCTCGGCGCGGTGGTCCGCAGCACGGAGGGCCGCCTGGTCCAGCCCGGCATCAAGTGCCGCGGCCGGGAGTACCTGCGGATCATCTACGGTCCCGAGTACACCCGCCCGGAGAACCTCGACCGCCTGCGCAAGAGGTTCCTGAACCACAAGCGCTCCCTCGCGATCCGCGAGTACGCCCTCGGCCTGGAGGCCCTGGACCGGCTGGCGGAGGGCGAGCCGCTGTGGCGGGTGCACGAGGCGGTGTTCGGGGTGCTGGCGCTGGAGTCGGAGCCGGTGGACCCGCGGTTGTGAGTGCGTCGGCCTGAGCGGTGGCAGGCGGGCGGCGCGTGCTGCCCGCCTGCCACACGTCGGTGTCCGTGACTGCTGGTGACGAGGCGGCCTGGATAGCCGGGAGTTGGCGTGCTACGTTCGCTGGTCAGTCAGGTGTACCGGCTCGTGGGGGAAGGTCGGTGGAGACAGCGGCAGGATTAGGCGAGTTCGGGCGTGCGCCGGGAAGAGACCTGCTGTTCCGCTTGACAGAGGCGCTGTGTGAGCTCGGCTGTCTGGAGGATCAGGCGGGACGCAACCTCTTCGCGAGGATGCTCTCGGACCAGCTGCGGGCGCATGTCGACCTGCGTGGCACCAAGCAGCGCGAGGACGTCGTCGCTCTGGTACAAGCGGCGCTGAACGTTCGCGAGGGCGAGCACGTTCTGGTCGACGTGGTCAGGGTCTTCGAAGGCGCCTCCGCCGCTTCCGAGCTCGAGCTACTGCTCACCTCCGGTGGCGAGACCGTCTTCACCAAACCGCTGCGCGGTCCCCTGACCCAGGGGGATGTCAATTCCGGGCTCGAACTCCTGGATGCCGTCGAGGGGCATCTGTCCGAGACCCGACTGCGTGACAGGCTCGCGACGGAATTGCACAACGAGCTGCCCATCGGCCTCTCGCTTCGTCAGCTCTTCTTCTTCGTCATGGAGTTGAACGTGCAACCGGACGGCCTTCCGCCTGCCGTGCTGTTGATGGACCAGGCCGCCGAGCTGACCCGATCAGGTTGGCGAGACGCCCTGTCCTCATGGGCCTACAGCTGGGCGGAACGGAACGGGCTGCACAGCCGGCTGGCACAGCGCCGGGCCGACCGGGCGGGCGCCGCCCCCGACCCCACGATCCCCAGATGCCTGGTTGTGGCCGTCGAGCCGGCTCGTGACGGTTCCGGGGACATCGTCGTCCGCCCGTGGCTGAACACGGTCCCCGGCTACTGGCGTCCCCAACAGGCCCCACCCGAGACGACCAGCCTCGATGAACTCGGCAGCGCGGTCGAGCGCGCTCTGCGCCAAGTGTTCCGGCTCTCCGGTACACCGCACGAGCCGACTGTGCCAGGCTCCGAACTCCCGCCTCCCTACGTCGAGTTCGTGCTGCCCTACGACATGCTCAACCACAACGTGGCCGGCCTGGCGGTCCGACTGGGGGACGGGAAACCACTGCCCCTGGGGCTGAAGTACGGAGTGCATCTACGCAGTCTGGAGCGGATGCGTGCCGACGACCTCCTGGTCAGGGCGCAGTGGCAGGAGCGTTGGACCACTCTGCAGCACCAGGGCATCACGGTCCACGGCTGGCGAGCCTCCGACTCTGGCGGGCTGCACGAGTGGCAGGCCACGCTGGCTGCCGAACCGGGCCGTACCGCCGCGGTGCTCGACGCCCCGGACGGCGGCCCGGCGACGGAAGCGCTCAAGGCCGCCATCGCGGAGGGGATCGGACTCGCGGTCTGGGACCGCAGGGGTGAGTTCCCGGAGGAGCGGAGGGAAGTGGTGACGGCCGTGTTCGCCGCCGTACACAAGGCCGCCCGGCTTCCGGTCGTCATACAGCAACTGAGACGCAGGGCCGAACTCCACGCCGCCGGTCCCTTGCTGCTGGGAAGACATATCGCCTTCTTCTGGGATGACCCGAACCGCTTGGTCGACATTCAAACGGCAGACGACTACGTCCTCGAGCACGGGCGCGGCATCGATCACCCGGACGGCACGGGCACCATCGACAGCAAGGAGACTCCAGTATGAGCGGGCCGGAGACTGCGGAGCCGGAGGAATGGCGCGCCTTCCGCGCGACAGGTGCCGCCCCGGACGGGCCGGCCCCCCGGCTGCGGCCCGCACCGCCGTGGCGTCGCTTCCGCGGCGGCCCGGTACAGTCCCCGCCGCCCGATGACGAGCAAGCCGCCCTGCGCCGGCTCGGAGCGGTCGACGCCGTGCCACAGCTCGATCCGGTGAGCATCGACATCGTCAATGCGGCGCTCCTGCTGCGCCGTCCGCTGCTCGTGACCGGAGCCCCGGGGGTCGGGAAGTCCACACTTGCCTATCTGATCTCTCGAGAACTCGGCCTCGGACGCGTGCTCGAATGGAACATCGTCAGTCGCACCAGTCTCCGCGACGGCCTCTACTCCCACGACGCCCTCGGGCGCGCCCAGGCCATCGCTGCCTGGCGTGCCGGTCTGCCTGCCCCCGCGGTGCCCGCCGCTGACGACCGGACCGAGGAAGGGCGGCCGGCGCCGACCCTGGGCGACTTCATCACCCTGGGCGCCCTGGGCACCGCGCTGCTGCCGTACGACCGTCCGCGCGTCCTGCTCGTCGATGAACTCGACAAGAGCGACATCGACCTGCCGAACGATTTGTTGCACGTCCTGGAGAACGGCAGCTACGAGATACCCGAGCTGGTGCGCGACACGGCCGGCAGGGCGCGCGTGCACACCAGTGACCCGGGCGGCTTTGCGGAGGTGGGCCAAGGGCGGGTGGAGTGCCGGGAGTTCCCGGTCGTCGTCATCACCAGCAACGGGGAGCGGGAGTTCCCGGCGGCTTTCCGCAGGCGCTGCCTGCCGCTGGAAATGCCGACTCCTACGCGGGAACAGTTGCTGGCCATCGTGGACAGTCATCTTCGGGTACGACCGCCGGATGCCGAGCTCCTGGTCGATCAGTTCGTCAAACAGGTCCAGGCCGGTGGAACACACTCGCTGGACCAGCTCCTCAACGCCGTGGAGATGACCACCGTGGGTACGTTCCGGGCCGACGAAGGAGGGCGCAAGCTCCTGGAGATGCTGCTGCGTGACCTCGCGAAGGGCCGCTGAATGGACGGTCTCCCCCGGGAGCGCGCGCCTGGGCCGGTGCCGGAGTCCCTTCCGGACTGGAAGGAACTGGCCGACGCGGTCTGGTTGAGCGCTCACTGGACCCTCGCAGGCCGACCCGCCACGGACAGCCCACCGGACCCCGGTGAGCACGTGGGTCCCGCACCGGTGCCCGCGGCACCCCCTCGACCACGTGACGAGCGGCCCGAGCCGCTCAGCCCGGACGAAACCGCCGTGCGGCCGTCGTTCACGCCCGACCCGGAGGGCCCGGACCAGGTCCACCTGGGACTACCCGCCTTTCCCCGGCCGGAGCGCGGTCGGCCGGCGCCGAACGGAGGCTCCTCGGGGCTCGCCCGCGCGCTGCACAGGCTTGCCCGTCAGGTGCCGTCCTGTGACGCCGTACAACTCGACGAAGAGGCCACGGCGGAGCGGGGCGTCTTCGACGAGTCGTGGATGCCGTGGTTCCGGCCCGCTGACGCGACGGCGTTCGACCTGGTCATCCTCGTCGACGACGCTCCCACCATGGCCATCTGGGGCGAGCAGACGGCGGGCCTGGCCACCGCGGCCGAACACAGCGGCGCGTTCCGGACCGTACGCACGGTCAAGGCCGTCGTGCCGATGTCGGGGGGACCGAGGCTGAGGTGGGGAGCCTCCCCAGCCACCGCGGACCCCGGGGAGATCCTCAACGGCAGAGGAGACCGGATCTTCCTCGTCGTCACCGATGGACTGGGCCACGGCTGGACCGCACCCGCCGCCGAACGCCTCCTCGGCCGCCTCGGTCGGGCCGGTCCCACCGCTGTGGTACATCTGCTGCCGCCGCATCTTCGCCACCGCTCCTCGCTCTACCCGTACCAGGCCGTTCTCGAGGCCGCCGGATTCGGAGCCCCGAACCAGGCCCTGGCCCACTTCACGCCCCCTGGCGGTGCCGATCCGCTGCGGCCGCTGCCCGCGGCGGACGACGAATCCCTTGCCGTGCCCGTGCTGTCCCTCAAACCCGGGTCCATCGCGGCCTGGGCCGACCTCGTTACCGGGGAACGCGGAGTGCGCCGTGACCTTCCGGCCGTCGTCGTGGGAACCCTCGGAAAGACCGTGCCCGCGCCCGGTCTGCGTGTTCCCCGCTCCCCGAGTGCCGCCGTACGCCGCTTCCTCACCCTCGCCACTCCGCACGCGCGCCGACTGGCCACCCAACTCGCCGTCATCCCGTTTGAGTTCGAGCTCGTGGAGCAGTTGCAGCGGCGCACCATGCCGGAGACGGGGCCCGACCACCTGGCCGAGATCCTGATGGGCGGACTGATCGACTGGGACAGCGGCGGCAAGGGCCGTCCCGACTTCGCGGAAGGGGTGCGTGAGGCACTGCTGGCTACCACGACCCGCAGTCAACTCGCCCGCACGGTCGCCCTGGTGGGTGAACTGCCCGCAGCCGGCCGACGGGGCGTCGCGCTGCGTGCCGCCCTTCGCAACCCGACGACGGCCTCGCTCCCCGACCCGGCAGAAGGAGGCTGGGTACGCAGCGAGCTGGCGGTGATGCGCGCACTGGCGGGACCGTATGTCGAACGAGCCCTCCGGATCGAAACGAGCGCGAACAGCGCTACGGCAGTTCCGCAGATGCCGTGGACGCGCGCGTCCGCCGGCGAGCTGTCCGGCAATGATCCGACGACAGAACATACCGAACCGCCCCAGCATCCGACGGAGGCACGGACGGGCATGACCAGGAAGCAGATGGAAACCCCTGTCCTGCTGGTGAACGTTCCCTTGCGGAACACGACTTTCGTCGGCCGCCAGGCGCTGCTGCGGTCTGTGGAGGAGCAGCTCGGATCCCAGGACACCGCGGCCGTGCTGCCGCACGCGCTGCACGGCATGGGCGGTGTCGGCAAGTCCCAGCTCGTGCTGGAGTACGTCTACACCCACCAGCACGACTACAAGGTGGTCTGCTGGATCCCCGCCGAGCGGGAGAGCCTCATCCTCGCCGCGCTCGCGACCCTGGGGGCACAGCTGGGTGTCGCCCCGACGGAACAAGACAGCGTAGGGGCGCCCGCCGCGGGCACAGCGGTACCCGCGGCCCTGGAGGCGCTGCGCACCGGGGTGCCGTACGACAACTGGCTGCTCGTCTTCGACAACGCCGAGGACGTCGAGATGGTACGCGGCTTCTTCCCGGCCAACGGCCCAGGGAAGATCATCGTCACCTCCCGCAACCGCGCCTGGGAGCGTGTGGCCACGCCCTTGCCGGTGACCGTCTTCGAGCGCGAGGAGTCCATCGAGCTCCTCCAGAAACGCTCGCCCGACCTGTCGGCCGAGGGCGCCGGCCGGCTTGCCGAGGCTCTCGGTGATCTGCCTCTCGCGGTGGAACAGGCGGGCACCTGGCACGCCGTCACCGGCATGCAGGTTGACGAGTACCTCGAACTGCTCGACCTGCGCAGCCCGGAGATCCTCGAACTCGATCCCGCCCCCGATTACCCCGTTTCCGTCGCGGCCGCATGGGACATCTCGCTGGAGCGACTCAGGGAGAACAACCCCGGCGCGCGGCAGCTCCTCGACATCTGCGCCAGCATGGCCCCCGAGCCCATTCCGAGGTCCATGCTGCGTGGCAGCCGCGGGGTCAGCATCACGCCCGAGATCGACCCCATGTTGCGCGAGTCGATCAAACTCAACCGCGCCATCCGCGATCTCAGTCAGTTCTCCCTGGTCAAGGTCGACCCGCGGTCCGACACTCTGCAGATGCACCGCCTGCTGCAGACCGTGCTCCTGGCCAAGCTCAGCCCCGAGGGGAGGGAGCGAATGCGGGACGCCGCACACCAGTTGCTGTCCGCAGCCAAACCGGGACCCTACGGCTCGTCGCTGGAATGGCGCGCGTACCAGGCGCTGCTGCCCCACATCCTCACCTCGCAGGCGGTGACCAGTGTCGACACCTATGTGCGCGAACTGGTCCACGACACGGTGTGGTTCCTCTACTACTGGGGAGATCACCTGGGGGCCGCACAGCTCGCACGGCAGACCTGGAGCGCCTGGCTCGGCGCCTCCGGGGAGGAGAACATCCACGTCATCCGCGTGTCCAAGAGCCTTTCGTTCCTGTTGCGTCAGATCGGGCAGGTCGCAGAGTCCGTTCCGCTCAGCGAGAAGGCACTGGAGGTGTCCCGCCGGATCCAGGTCGACCCCGAGGAGTTGATCGACTCGCTGTGCGAGATGGCCGACGCCCGCCGATACCAGGGCCGGTTCCAGGAAGCGCGGGACCTGAGCAAGGAGGCCACCGAGCTGGCCCGATCCCTGTTCGGTCCCGACGACCCCGCCACGCTGCGCGGCGCCCACAGTTGGGGCGTCGACCTCAGGCTCTGCGGACAGTTCACCGAGGCGGTGCCTCTGGACCAGGAGAACGCCCGGCAGCGTGAGCTGCTGTTCGGACACGCGAGCTTCTTCTCGCTCAACAGCCTCAACGCGTTGGCCATCGACATGTTGGAGGCCGGCGACGTACCGGGCGCCCGGGACTTCCAGGAGGACGTGTACCGCCGGGCGCGTACCGCGCTCGGCGACAACAACCCCCTCACGCTACGCATCGCCCGCACCCTGGCGGTCGGCCGACGCCGTGACGGAGCGCTCGCCGAGGCAGCCGAACTCTCCGAGGTGACATTGCAACGCTTCGTCGCCCGCTACGGGGCGGACCACTTCGACTCGCTGCAGGCGGCGAACAACCTTTCCGTGGACCAGCGCCTGGCTGGGGATCTCGAGAACTCCCGCTGGCTGGGCGAGCAAACCCTGCGGCGTTATCAGCAGCGTCTTGGTGAGGACCACGCGTACACCCTGCTGACGAAGGCCAACCTGGCAGGGACCCTTCGTGCGCTCGGCGACTTGGACCACGCGCAGGAACTGGAGGACGACGCGGCCCGCAGACTCGGTGAGACGGTGGGCCCGCGCCACGTCATCACGTTGACCGTCGCCGTCGGCCGGGCCAACACGGCTTACGCCCGCCTGGACTTCGAGCGTGCCAAGGAGATCGACGGGGCCAACCTGCCCCTGCTCACGGAGGTCGCGGGCGCGCGCCATCCCCTGACGTCCTCGTGCACCGCGAACCTTGCCCTCGACCTGCGGGGCCTCGGCCGCGGGGCGGAGGCGGACGAACTGCAGCGCCGTGCGGTGGACGGATTCACGGGCGTGGTCCGTGCCGACAACCCCTGGCTGATCGCCGCCCGCCACCGCCGACGCATCGAGTGCGACTTGGCACCTGTCCCGCTCTAGACACCGACAGGAACGACCACTATCCGGGAGGACGCTCCTCCCGCTCGAAGGCGAGGGCCCATGTCTACGGTTGTCCTCATTCACGGGACCGGGGTACGCGGGGCGGGGTTCTCGGCGCTCGCGGGACATGTCACCGCCGGACTCACCGCGGTGCGGGACGGACTGCGCATCGTGCCGTACTACTGGGGCGGAACCCACGGCGCCACACTTGCGGCAGGTGGTGCCAGCCTGCCCCCCGAAACAGGCACGGACCGCGGGGTGGGCGAGTCCCTCGCGGCGGTTTTGGACGACGAGACGGCCGGGTGGGCAGTCCTGTATGACGACCCCGACGTCGAACTCGCCCTCGCGGCCGCGGCGGGGCGCGACGCCGTCGAGAGACCACCGGGGGCCGACATCCCGGAACAGCGCATTCAGGATTCCCTCAGCGCCCTGGCTGCTCAAAGCGACGATCTCGCACCCGGGTTGGGCGCCGGAATGGAGGAGGCCGTGCACCGTCTGCGCTTCCATCCGTTGCTCGGAGCCGCTGCCGGAGCCCTCGCTCCGGAGGATCTTGCGCTACTTGTCGCCCGGGCCTTGGTGGCCCGAGTCATCGCCGACGCCCTCGATCGGGGCAACCCGCTCGTCCCGGACGGCCAGGCCCGTGACGATCTCGTCGACCGCCTGGCCCAGCACCTGGGGGCGGCCCCGAGGGGCACGGAACGCACCGTGCGGGCCTGGGTATGGGGCGTGGCGGGAGCCCTGGCCTCGCGCGCCGCCGTACGTCGCCGGGGCGTCCTCACCCAGGCCGTCCATCCGGCGGCGGGGGACATACTGCGCTATCTCTGCCGAGGGGAGCCCGTCCGTGCCGATCTCCGTGCACTGGTCGCCGGCCTGGAACCACCGGTGACCCTGGTCGGGCACAGCCTCGGCGGGGTCATCGCCCTCGACACGCTGGTGACCACCGAGCTGCCGCAGGTCCGGCTCCTGGTCACAGTTGGCTCCCAGGGACCCTTTCTCTACGAGTCGGGTTCCCTGCCCTCCCTCTCGCACCCCGACCCGCTGCCGCGCCATGTACCGGACTGGCTGAACCTCTACGATCCACGCGACCTGCTGAGCTACCTCGGGGGCGGCCTCTTTCCCGGCCGGGTCACCGATGAGGCCGTCGACAACCGCCAGCCGTTTCCCGCCGCGCACAGTGCGTACTGGACCAACCCGGACGTGTATCGGCTCATCACGGAGCGCCTTCCTTGAGCGGCGCAGGAGGCTCCGGGGACCGAGTCAACCCCGCCCGGGTACACGCCTTCATCGTCGGCATCGAGGCGTACGAGGCGGGTGCCGCCTGGGACCTGGCCGGGCCCGCCCGTGACGCGGTGGCCTTCCATCGGCTGCTTCGCGCGGCCGGGGTACCCGACACTCAACTGCACGTCCACCTGTCTCCGTTGCACCCCTTCGCGCCCGGCATCCGCTATCAACCCGCCGACCAGGCCACGCTGCGCCGAGCCCTGGTACGCGAACTGCCGCAGGCACACGGCGACATCCTCTGGGTGTGGTGGGGCGGTCACGGCGTCCTCGATCGGGCCGGCCATCTCCGGCTGTTCTGCGCCGACGCCACCACGAACGACAAGGTTTCCATCGATCTCGAATCCGCACTCGCCCGCTACTCCAGCGACGCCGTGTCCGGATTCACCGAGCAACTGTGGATCGTGGACGCGTGCGAGACGTTCGAGGAAGCCCTTGCCTTCCGCGACCCGCTGCCTTCCGACGCTCTCCCCGCGGGACGGCGTACGCTCGCACACCGGCAGACGCTGCTGCGCGCGGCGGGCCGCGGCCGACGAGCGGTCAACGACCCCGTGCGGGCCACCGGCCTCTTCTCGAATGTGCTCCTCGACCTGCTGGCGGTCCCTTCGTCCGGCCTGCCCGCACTGCCCGACGCGGAGGAACTCTTCACCGCCGTAAGGGAACGGATCGCCGCTCTGAGGGAAGGTGGCCGCACTTTCCAGCTTCCCGGGATACAACTGCGCAGCCCCGAGCGCACCGAGGTGGTGGAGGCACCCGTACCCCTACCGAGCGAGCGGCCCGTGTCCCCACTGGGCCGTGCCGTGGAGGCCCTGCTCGCCTATCCCCTGATGGTCGACCCGGCCGAACGGCAGGCCGTCGTAGCCGCGTTGAGCCCTTCGGTCGCCGGGACGCTGCCGAGGCACGGCAAGGCCCGCACCGACGCCGCAGGCATGCTCACGGCGCTCGCCCGCAGACAGCCCGAGTCCCTGTGGGAGCTGTACGACGCCATTCGGTCCTTGGACGACGATCCGGCACGCGGGGCCGAACTCGCGGCGGCCCTGCGTGAACTGGTCCACCCGCGAGGTCCCGGCGGAGGTACCGCCGACGGTATGCGATGATCTGGCGGTCGCCGGGCCTCGGACCGGCCGAGGCACGTCGCGTGCCACCATGAACCACGAAGGGGGAGACACCGTGGAGCAGCCGACCGCTCTGCGCAACGCCGAAACCGCCGTCCCCGACTCGGCCCCCGCCGCGGGTGCCCGTGCCTGGGAGTCGGATCTCGCTGACGTCGCGGAGCTGCCGCTGGCCTCTGTGGACGGTCTCACTCCGCTCCAGCCGACCGCCCGCCTTCTTGAGGAAGTCTTGCGGGCACGCAGCAGTATGAGGGGTGGGGGCGAGGGCGGTGGAGGCGGCGCCCGGGCCGAATAGCCAACGGTCCTGCCTGTACGTCGGCGGCCTCTGACGAGGTTCCCGTGTGCCCACCCGGGGCCTGAAGGCCCGCCCCCTCGAACGGAGGACCCGGCCCATGACCAGCGAGCCGCCCCTCGCCCCCTTCCGCATGCCGCAGCGGCTCTTCGCGGAACTCGCCGCCGGAGGCGGATCCGCAGAAGCGGTTGCTTTCCTCGAACGGGCGGAGCGGGCGCGCCGGTTGCTGCTTCTGCGCACGCTGCTGGACCGCCTGGACACACTTCCCACGCCGCTGACTCCGGCCGCCGAAGCCTGGTGCGCCCTGAAGGAAGCAGCCGAGCGGGCACCCGAGCCGGTCGACCGGCTGTTGCTCGCGTCGGCGACCGGAGGCTGGATCGCTCATGTGCTGCGTCGGCTGCACGGCACGGGGGCGGGGCCGCCACTGTGGGCGGAAGCAGGCCACCTGAACGCCCTGGCGGTCACGGCATCCCTGCACGCCGGCACCGAGACGGATCTGCGGATCCCTCTCACCGACGGCGCCCTGCTCCTCCCCGGCCTGGGGCTCGCCCGACTCCAGGAGCCCGAACCGGGGCTGACTGTCGGTCGGGCCCGTACCAGAGAGGGACGGCTGACCCTCACCGGACCCGGGGCGAGTGGCAGTCCGGTTTCCTCGGTCATCCGTCCGGCTACGGTTTCGCTGCCGGGTGGACGAGTCGGGGCGGGGAGCGCCGTCCAGCCGGACGCTTCCTGGCAAGCCCTCCGCACCCTCACCCTCCGGACCCCCACCGCCTCTGTCGCCATCCCGCTCGACGACCTCGACCCTTACCGCGACCTCGACGACCCCCTGCCTCCGGCACGGCTCGACGAGGCGGAGGCGGAAGCCTGGCAGGGGCTGTTCGAAGAGGCCGCCGGACTGCTCATGACGGCGGATTGTGGCGAGCCCGGCTACTGCGGCCCGGGCCGATTCGACCCGGCGGCGATCCGCGCCATCGTCCCCTGGGGCCGTACCAGCGCCCTGCGGCCCGCCCCGCCCACCGTTCTGCTCTCCGCCTCCAGCGGTGACTCCTTCGGGGGCATGGTGATCGCCCGCCCCTCCTCGGCCCTTGCCCTCGCCGAAACGCTCGTCCACGAGTTCCAGCACAGCAAGCTCGCCGCCCTTCTGCACCTCTTCCCGCTGCTCGACGACGACCGGGCGGAGCGGTACTACGCCCCCTGGCGAGCCGATCCCCGCCATCTCACCGGGCTGCTGCACGGCGCGTACGCCTTCACCGGTGTCGCGGGGTTCTGGCGGCACCGGCTGGCCGAGGCCCCCGACAGCCGGGCGGCCGACGAGGCGGGCTACCACTTCGCGTTACGACGGCTGCAGAGCCGGCTCGTCGCCCGCACCCTGCTGACCAGCGGTCGTCTCACCCCGCAGGGACACGCCCTGGTGACCGGGCTCGTCCGCACCCTCGACGGCTGGCTGCGCGAGCCCGTCCCCCGGGCCGCTCTGGGCCGGGCCCGTACCGCGGCGGCGCTGCACCGCACCGAGTGGAGACTGCGCAACGTGGTCCCCGCCCCCGCACCGAACCCGGCCACCCCGCGCCTGCGTCCCGACCGGGTCTCCTGGCCGGACGTCCGCACCCACGCCTTCGCCACCCGCCCGTCCGCCCCGCGCACCGCCGACGAGCACCTCGCCGCCGACCACCCTGCCGCCGCGTTCGCCCGCTATGCCGACGCCCTCGCCGCCGACCCGGCCGAACCGCACACCCTCGCCGGCTGGATCGTGGCCCGAGCTGCCCTCGAACCCGGCCGTGCGGCTCGCCGGATGCTGGCCCGCCCGGAACTGTTCCCACCGCTGCCGAGCGGATGACGCGCGCGGCGGGGCCCGCCTCACCCCACCAACCGCAACCGCTCCCCGCACACCCCCACCTCCACCGTCTGCCCCCACGTCAGCTCCACCGCGTCCCCCTCCATCCCGTCCCCGAAGGCGATCAGCCGTTCGGACTCGACGGTGAGGCGGAGGCGGGCCGGGGCGGGGAGTTCGCCGGCGGTCAGGGAGGTGCCGGTGGCCGGGGAGGGCCAGGCCTCGCGGACGAACCAGAGCAGGCGGTTCTCCGTCGGGGCCGGCAGCCGTAGGGCTCCGCCCCGCTCCTGCCACACGGACCGGAGCCAGCCCGTGGCCCCGGTCCCCGTCCCCACCAGCACCCCGGACGAAGCCTGGGCCTCGACGACACCCCCGTCGCCCTCCAGGCCCAGGCGGTATCTGGCCGTCTGGTGACCGGCGGCGCCCAGGTAGATCTCGTTCAGTGCGACGAGCCGCTGGGTGTCGTCCGCGACGGCCTCGACCATCGTCAGCTCGGCGACGCTCGCACCGGCCACCGCCAGCAACTCCGCCGTGTCCCGCGGGCGGTGGCGTACCAGGACACCGGGGTTGCGGCCGGGCTCGGTGTCGATGCCCAGCACCGGCTGACCGGAGAGGTACTTGGCCACGTTCGCCACCAGGCCGTCCTGGCCGACCACGACCACGACGTCCTCGGGGGCGAACAGGAAGCGGTCCAGGTCGGCCCGCTCCACCCGGGCCTGACGCCAGGTCAGGGGGATCGCGGAGGTCACCTCGGCGAGCGCCCGGCGGGTGCGCTCGTGGCGTTCGGCGACCTCCTCGATGTCCCGGCCCCGGGAGGAGAGGAAGAAGGCGGCCTGGCCGTGGGTGCCGTGGTGGGCCACCAACTCCTCGTACTCCGTGGTGCGGTGGACCAGGACGGCCCGCGGCGCGAGGCTCACTCCGGCTCCCGTGCGCCCAGCTTCGCCAGCAGCCCGGTCAGCACGTCCGGCGAGATCGTCAGGCTGTCGATGTTCGGCAGGTTCTCCGCGAGCCGGGTCCCGGCAAGGGCGTGCAGGGTGGCGACCTCGACGTCCTCGTGCACCTTCAGCCAGGCGGCCTGGGCCTGTGCCTTCGCGTCGCCGACCGCGCGCACTCCCTCGGCCTCCGCGCGGGCCAGCCGTACCGACCGGGTCGCCTCCGCCTCGGCCCGTACCGCGTCCGCCGCCGCGTGCTCCTCCGCCTCCCGGCGGGCGTTGGTGCCCCGCTGCTCCACCAACTGCTCCTCGCGGCGGGCGAGTTCGATCTGGCTGGCCAGTTCGTTCTCGGCGATGGCCCGCTCGCGCTCCACGGCGACGGCGCGCCGTTCGTAGGTCGCCCGGTCGGCCTCCTGCTGGATCTGTTCGCGGGCCGGGGTCCGCAGCGCCCGTTCCACCTCCGGCTCGGGGCGCAGGGCCATCACGCGTACGGCGACCACCTCGATGCCGGTGGCCGGCAGCCGGGGCTCGGCGCCGAGCCCCGCCGCGATCCGCTCGCGCACCGCCGACACTCCGTCCACCAGTGCGGAGGCCAGGGAGGTCCGGGTCAGCACGTCGAGGGCGTGCTGCTGGGCCGTCTCCGTGAGCAGCGTGCCCAGTTGCTCCAGAGGGGCGCCCCGCCACACCCCGGTGTCCGGGTCGATCGAGAAGTCCAGGCGGGCGGCGGCGAGGGCCGGGTCGCCGATCCGGTAGGTCACGGTCGCCTGGACCGACACGTCCTGGAAGTCGGACGTACGGGCGTGGAAGGTCATGGCCAACTCGCGGTCGTCCACCGGCACTTCGGAGAGTGCGGCGGTGAGCGCGCGGAACCAGAAGCTGAGCCCCGGACCGTCGTGCAGCAGCTTGCCGCCGCGGTGGTGCCGGATGTGCGCCGTGGGCGCGCCGCGCAGATGGCGCCAACCGAGGCGCCGGGTGATGTCGGCCATCGAACCCCCTCTTTTCGTCTGTTGGACGATAACCCTGAGGCGGGATTGTCGTCAAGGGGACGAGAACAAGAAACCCGTGCGGACGGAGGGGTCAAGAGGTCCCCCGTTGGTCAGGATGGAGGCATGGGATTCCATGTCGACTCCGAGACCGGGCGGCTGCGCCGCGTCATCCTGCACCGGCCGGATCTCGAGCTCAAAAGGCTCACCCCCAGCAACAAGGACGCACTGCTCTTCGACGACGTGCTGTGGGTGCGCCGGGCCCGCGCCGAGCACGACGGGTTCGCCGACGTCCTGCGCGACCGCGGGGTCGCCGTGCACCTCTTCGGTGACCTGCTCACCGAGGCCCTGGAGATCCCGGCGGCCCGCTCCCTCGTGCTCGACCGCGTCTTCGACGAGAAGGAGTACGGCCCGCTGGCCACCGACCATCTGCGAGCCTCCTTCGAGACGCTGCCCGCGGCGGAGCTCGCGGAGGCCCTCGTCGGCGGGATGACCAAGCGGGAGTTCCTGGAGGCGCACGAAGAGCCGACCTCCGTGCGCTTCCATGTCATGGACCTCGACGATTTCCTCCTCGCCCCGCTGCCCAACCACCTCTTCACCCGGGACACCTCCGCCTGGATATACGACGGGGTCTCCGTCAACGCCATGAAGTGGCCCGCCCGGCAGCGCGAGACGGTCCACTTCGAGGCGATCTACCGCCACCACCCGCTCTTCCGTGACGAGAGTTTCCACATCTGGTCGGAGGGGCAGGCCGACTACCCGTCCACCATCGAGGGCGGCGACGTCCTCGTCATCGGCAACGGCGCGGTCCTCATCGGCATGAGCGAGCGGACCACGCCCCAGGCCGTCGAGATGCTCGCGCACAAGCTGTTCGCCGAGGGGTCGGCGCAGTCGATCGTGGCGCTCGACATGCCGAAGCGGCGGGCCTTCATGCACCTGGACACCGTGATGACGATGGTCGACGGCGACACCTTCACCCAGTACGCCGGGCTCGGCATGCTCCGGTCGTACACCATCGAACCGGGCGTCGGCGACAAGGAACTCAAGGTCACCGACCACCCGCCGGAGCACATGCACCGCGCGATCGCCGCCGCGCTCGGGCTGAGCGAGATCCGGGTCCTGACCGCCACCCAGGACGTGCACGCGGCCGAGCGCGAGCAGTGGGACGACGGCTGCAACGTCCTCGCCGTCGAGCCGGGTGTCGTCGTCGCGTACGAGCGCAACGCCACCACCAACACCCATCTGCGCAAGCAGGGCATCGAGGTCATCGAGATCCCGGGCAGCGAGCTCGGGCGGGGGAGGGGCGGGCCGCGCTGCATGAGCTGTCCGGTGGAGAGGGAGGCTGTATAGAAATGCTGAATATCGTATAGACTTCCATGGTCCTGTTCTCGTCCCTCTGGAGCGCCCCCATGGCGACTGTCCCCACCGCCCTCGCCGGGCGCCACTTCCTCAAGGAGCTCGACTTCACGGCGGAGGAGTTCCTCGGCCTCGTCGAGCTGGCCGCCGAGCTGAAGGCCGCGAAGAAGGCCGGCACCGAGACGCGGTACCTGAGCGGGAAGAACATCGCGCTGATCTTCGAGAAGACCTCGACGCGCACCCGCTGCGCGTTCGAGGTCGCCGCGGCGGACCAGGGCGCCTCGACGACCTACCTGGACCCGTCCGGCTCGCAGATCGGGCACAAGGAGTCCGTACGGGACACCGCGCGCGTGCTCGGCCGTATGTACGACGGGATCGAGTACCGCGGGGACAGTCAGCAGAAGGTGGAGGAGCTGGCCGCGTACGCCGGAGTGCCGGTGTACAACGGGCTCACCGACGACTGGCACCCCACCCAGATGCTGGCCGACGTGCTGACGATGACCGAGCACAGCGCGAAGCCGGTCCGGGAGATCGCCTTCGCCTACCTCGGCGACGCGCGGTTCAACATGGGCAACTCGTATCTCGTCACCGGTGCCCTCCTGGGCATGGACGTGCGGATCGTCGCGCCGAAGAGCTACTGGCCCGCGCAGGACGTCGTCGAGCGGGCGCGTGCGCTCGCCGTGGACAGCGGGGCGCGGATCACCCTCACCGAGTCCCTGGAGGAGGGGGTACGGGGAGCCGACTTCGTCGCCACCGACGTCTGGGTCTCCATGGGCGAGCCGAAGGACGTGTGGGACGAGCGGATCGCCGCGCTCTCGCCGTACGCCGTGACCATGGACGTGCTGCGGGCCACGGGCAACGCGGACGTCAAGTTCCTGCACTGCCTGCCCGCCTTCCACGACCTCGGCACGAAGGTCGGGCAGGAGATCTTCGAGGCCCACGGACTGGAGTCCCTGGAGGTCACGGACGAGGTGTTCGAGTCGGCGCACTCGGTCGTGTTCGACGAGGCGGAGAACCGGCTGCACACGATCAAGGCGGTGCTGGTCGCGACGCTGGCCTGAGCGTCACGCCGGGTGCCGCACGGGGGCGGCGCCAGGCCCGGTCGTCACGCCGGACGCCATTGCGGCGGCACCACTGACAGGCGGAACCACACCGCCTTGCCGGTCTCGGTGGGGCGGTGGCCGCAGGACGAGCTGAGCGCCCTGATCAGGAGCAGACCCCGGCCGTGCTCCTGCCAGGGGTCCGGGTCCCGGGTGTCCGGCTGGGTGAGATGCCCCGGGGGTGCCGGGTCCGGGTCGTGCACCTCCACCTGGCAGCCGGTCGGCAGCAGCTCCACGACCAGCTCTATGGGCGTGTCACCGGCCGTGTGCTCCACCGCGTTCGCCACCAGCTCGGCCGTCAGCAGCTCCGCGGTGTCGCTGTCCGCCCCGTGCTCCAGCTCGGCCAGCGCGGTGCGGACCAGGGCGCGCGCCACGGGCACGGCCGCGGCGGAATGCGGCAGCGCGATGCGCCAGGAGGCGGAGGCTGAGGGGCGATCTTGCAAGGCGGGTCCGTTCATGAGCAGGCTGTCCTGCTTTCAACCGTATGAATGGTACGGCGCCGCCGGCTGAGTCGACCGGCGGGCACCGTACGGGACCGTCGGCCCCGTTGGCAGGCGGCTTACCCGTAGCAACGGCTTGCCTCGCACCGCTGATCCCGCCGTTGCCGGTCTGTCGACGAGCCGTGACGGATGTGACGGGGCCAGGTCACATCGGTATGCCGTCCCCGTGATCCCTATGCCTCTGTCCCACCTCTATCGCGCACTCATGACGACAGTCAAAGATGGGTGATAACTTCGAAGGGCAGAGCGCACCTCGACCCTCGCCCCCAGACCGAGCACGAGGAGGCCGCACCGACATGAGCCCCTTCACCGGCTCCGCCGCCCGCACCCCCGACTGGCAGCACCTGCGCGTCGACCTCGCCGACGGGGTCGCCACGGTCACCCTCGCCCGCCCCGACCGGCTCAACGCGCTCACCTTCGGCGCCTACGCCGACCTGCGCGACCTGCTCGCCGAGCTGTCCCGCGAGCGTTCCGTCCGGGCCCTGGTCCTGGCCGGCGAGGGCCGCGGCTTCTGCTCCGGCGGCGATGTCGACGAGATCATCGGCGCGACCCTGGCCATGGACACCGCCCAGCTCCTCGACTTCAACCGGATGACGGGCCAGGTGGTGCGGGCCGTACGGGAGTGCCCGTTCCCGGTGATCGCGGCCCTGCACGGGGTCGCGGCGGGCGCGGGAGCGGTCCTCGCCCTGGCGGCCGACTTCCGGGTGGCGGACCCCTCGGCCCGGTTCGCCTTCCTCTTCACCAGCGTCGGACTGTCCGGCGGTGACATGGGCGCGGCCTATCTGCTGCCCCGCGTGGTCGGCCTCGGCCATGCCACCCGCCTCCTCATGCTCGGCGAACCGGTCCGCGCGCCCGAGGCCGAGCGCATCGGCCTGATCAGCGAACTGACGGCGGAAGGCGGCGCCGACGAGGCCGCCCGAGCCCTGGCCCACCGCCTGGCCGAGGGCCCGGCACTGGCGTACGCCCAGACGAAGGCGCTGCTGACGGCCGAGCTGGACATGCCGCTCGCGGCCGCGGTGGAACTGGACGCCTCGACGCAGGCCCTGTTGATGAACGGCGAGGACTACCGGGAGTTCCACGCGGCGTTCACGGAGAAGCGGCCGCCGAAATGGAGCGGACGGTGAACCCCCTCCGAGTGGCCGTCGTCGGCGGTGGTCCGGGCGGACTCTACGCGGCCGCCCTGCTGAAGCGTCTCGACCCGGCCCGCGAGATCACGGTCTGGGAACGCAACGCCCCCGACGACACCTTCGGCTTCGGCGTGGTCCTCTCCGACGAGACCCTGGGCGGCATCGAGCACGCGGACCCCGTGGTGTACGAGGCGATGCGGTCCGACTTCGTCCGCTGGGACGACATCGACATCGTGCACCGGGGCGTACGGCACACCTCCGGAGGTCACGGCTTCGCCGCACTGGGCCGCAAACGGCTCCTCGACATCCTGCACACCCGCTGCCGCGCGCTCGGAGTGGACCTCCGCTTTCGTACGGAGGCCCCGGCCGGCCTGGAAGAGACGCACGACCTCGTCATCGGCGCCGACGGAGTCAACAGCACCACACGCGAACGCCACAGCCATGTGTTCCGCCCCCATGTGACCCCGCACCACTGCCGCTATATCTGGCTCGCGGCCGACTTCCCCTTCGACGCCTTCCGGTTCGAGATCGCCGAGACCGAACACGGCGTGATGCAACTCCACGGCTACCCCTACGCGCCCGACTCCTCCACCGTGATCATCGAGATGCGCGAGGAGGTCTGGCGGGCCGCCGGCTTCGACGAGGTCACCCCGCAGGAGTCGACGGAGAGCTGCGCCAAGATCTTCGCCGAGGCGCTGCGCGGCCGAACCCTGCGCTCCAACAACTCCACCTGGACCACCTTCCGCACGGTGGTCAACGAACGCTGGTCGCACGGCACCACCGTGCTGCTCGGCGACGCGGCCCACACCGCCCACTTCTCCATCGGCTCCGGCACCAAGCTCGCCGTGGAGGACGCCCTCGCCCTGGCTGCCTGCCTGGAGGAACAGCCCTCGCTGGAAAGGGCGTTGGCGGCCTACGAGGCGGAACGCAAACCCGTCGTCGCCTCCACCCAACGCGCCGCCCGCGCCAGCCTGGAGTGGTTCGAGAACCTCGGCCTGTACCTCGACCAGCCGCCCCGCCAGTTCGCCTTCAACCTGCTCACCCGCAGCCGCCGCGTCACCCACGACAACCTGCGCCTGCGCGATGCCCGCTTCACCGGCGCCGTGGAACGCGAGTTCGGCTGCCCGCCGGGCACGCCCCCGATGTTCACCCCGTTCCGGCTGCGCGGTCTGACCCTGCGCAACCGGGTCGTGGTGTCCCCGATGGACATGTACTCCGCCACCGACGGCGTCCCCGGCGACTTCCACCTCGTCCACCTGGGCGCCCGGGCGCTCGGCGGCGCCGGGCTGGTGATGACCGAGATGGTGTGCGTCTCGCCCGAGGGCCGCATCACGCCCGGCTGCACCGGCCTCTACAACGGCAGACAGGCCGAGGCCTGGAAGCGCATCACGAACTTCGTGCACACGCACTCCCCGGGCACCGCGATCGGCGTGCAGCTCGGCCACAGTGGCCGCAAGGGCTCGACCAGGCTGATGTGGGAGGGCATCGACGAGCCGCTGCCGGAGGGCAACTGGCCGGTCGTGGCGCCGTCCCCGATCCCGTACAAGCCCTTCAACCAGACCCCGCGCGAGCTCGGCCGCGCCCAACTCACCGACCTCCGCGAGCAGTTCACGGCGGCCGCCTGGCGGGCCGCCCGGGCCGGCTTCGACCTTCTCGAACTGCACTGCGCCCACGGCTATCTGCTCTCCTCCTTCCTCTCCCCGCTGACCAACCGGCGCACCGACGGCTACGGCGGCTCGCTCGCCAAGCGCCTGCGCTTCCCGCTCGAAGTCTTCGACGCCGTCCGGGGGGTGTGGCCGCAGGAACGGCCCATGACCGTCCGCATCTCCGCCACCGACTGGGCCGAGGGCGGCACCACGGCCGAGGACGCCGTCGAGATCGCCCGCGCCTTCGCCGCGCACGGCGCCGACGCGATCGACGTGTCGACCGGTCAGGTCGTGGCCGAGGAGCACCCGGAGTACGGGCGGTCGTACCAGACGCCGTACGCGGACCGGATCCGCCACGAGACCGGCGTCCCGGTGATCGCGGTCGGCGCCATCTCCTCCTGGGACGACGTCAACTCACTTATCCTGGCCGGACGGACGGACCTGTGCGCGCTGGCCCGGCCGCATCTCTACGACCCGCACTGGACCCTGCACGCGGCCGCCGAGCAGGGGTACGACGGTCCTGGCGTCCTCTGGCCCGACCCGTACCGCGCGGGCAGCCGACGGCCGCAGACCGGACGTACGGACGCCCCCAAGCCCCGGCTCACACTGGGGAGTTGAGAGTCCGGGGTCACAGGCCGGCGAACGCGGCCCCCGCGTCCCGCAGCCGTTCGTGCAGGCCGCGGAAGACCGCCGCCGCGCGCTCCCCCGGCCAGTCGGCGGGGAGCAGGGCGGCGGGCAGGCCGGGGTCGGCGTAGGGGAGATGGCGCCAGGAGTCGAGGGCGAGGAGGTAGTCGCGGTACGCCTCCTCGGGCGGGGTGTCGGCCCGGCCCTCCCAGTCGCGCAGCACGCGCGCGTGGCGGTCCAGGAACGCCTCGTGCTCCTTGGCGATCGCGGCCAGGTCCCACCAGCGGGCGACGGCCTCCACGGTCGCCGCGAAACCGAGGTGCTCGCCGCGGAAGAAGTCCACGTACGGTTCGAGGCGCAGCCGCTGGAGCGTGTGCCGGGCCTCCTCGTACAGCCGTGCGGGGGCGATCCACACCCCGGGGGCCGCCGTGCCGAAGCCGAGCCCGGCCAGCCGTGAGCGCAGCACATGCCGCTTCTGCCGCTCCGACTCGGGCACCGAGAACACGGCGAGTACCCAGCCCTCGTCCTCGGGCGGCGTCACCGCGTAGATGCGCCGGTCGCCGTCGTCGAGCAGCTGGCGGGCGTCCGGCGACAGCTCGTACCCGGCCGCGCCGCGTGCCGTGCGGGCTGGCAGCAGCAGCCCGCGCCGCTTGAGGCGGGACACCGACGACCGTACGGAGGGGGCGTCCACGCCGACCGCGGCCAGCAGCCGGATCAGCTCGGCGACGGGCACGGGGCCCGGCATGAAGCGGCCGTAGGCTCCGTAGAGCGTGACGATGAGAGACCGTGGTGCATGCTGGTCGGACACGTTGATCATCTTAGGTCGTGCGGATCACTGCTGGTCACCATCGGTGCGCAGCCTGAACCGCTGGAGTTTGCCGGTCGCCGTGCGCGGCAGGGCGTCCAGGAAGACGATCTCGCGCGGGCATTTGTAGGGCGCCAGTTCGCCCTTGACGAAGGCGCGCAGCGCGTCGGCGTCCCGCTCCGCGCCCTCCTTGAGGACGGCGAAGGCGACGACGACCTGCCCGCGCGCCTCGTCGGGCCGCCCCACGACGGCCGCCTCGACCACATCCGGGTGCCGCAGCAGGGCGTCCTCCACCTCCGGTCCCGCGATGTTGTACCCGGCGGAGATGATCATGTCGTCCGCGCGGGCCACATAGCGGAAGTACCCATCGTTTTCCCGGATGTATGTGTCGCCGGTGATGTTCCAGCCGTGCCGCACGTACTCGCGCTGCCGCGGGTCGGCGAGGTAGCGGCAGCCGACCGGACCGCGTACGGCGAGCAGCCCCGGTGCGCCGTCGGGCAGTTCGCGGCCCGTCTCGTCGACCACGCGCGCCTGCCATCCGGGCACGGGCACCCCGGTCGTCCCGGGCCGGATGTGCTCGTCGGCCGCGGAGATGAAGATGTGCAGCAGCTCGGTGGCGCCGATGCCGTTGACGATCCGCAGGCCGGTCCGCTCCCGCCAGGCCCGCCAGGTGGCCGCGGGCAGGTTCTCACCCGCGGAGACACAGCGGCGCAGGGACGAGATGTCGTACGCGTCGAGCTCGTCGAGCATGGCGCGGTACGCGGTGGGCGCGGTGAACAGGACGGAGACGCGGTGCTCGGCGACGGCCGGCAGCAGCTGCTTGGGGTGGGCCTGTTCGAGGAGGAGGGAACTGGCGCCCGCGCGCATCGGGAAGATCACCAGGCCGCCGAGACCGAAGGTGAAGCCGAGCGGGGGACTGCCTGCGAACACATCGTCCACATGGGGTCGCAGCACATGCTTGGAGAAGGTGTCGGCTATCGCGAGCACATCCCGGTGGAAGTGCATACAGCCCTTGGGGCGCCCGGTGGTCCCCGAGGTGAAGGCGATCAGCGCCACGTCGTCGGCCGCGGTCGCGACGGCGGGGTACGGCGTTTTGGGCGCCTCACGGTTCAGCAGGTCGTCGGGGGCGTCGCCGCCGTAGGTCGTGATCCTCAGGCCCGGTATCTCGGCCTTGGCGAGGTCGTCGACGGCGCGTATGTCGCACAGGGCGTGCTCGATGCGCGCGATCTCGCACATCGTGGCCAGCTCGTGCGGCCGCTGCTGGGCCAGCACGGTCACGGCGACCGCGCCCGCCTTCAGCACCGCGAGCCAGCAGGCCGCGAGCCAGGGCGTGGTCGGGCCGCGCAGCAGCACACGGTTGCCGGGGACGACTCCGAGGTCACCGGTGAGGAGATGGGCGAGCCGGTCGACCCGGGCGCGGAGTGTGCCGTACGTCCATGTGTCCCCGGCCGGGGTGTGGAAGGCCGGGCGGTCGTCGGGCGGGCCCGTCAGCAGTTCGGCGGCGCAGTTCAGCCGATCGGGGTACCGCAGTTCCGGGAGGTCGAAGCGGAGCTCCGGCCACTGGTCGGGGGGCGGGAGGTGGTCGCGCGCGAAGGTGTCGACGTGGGCCGAGACGTTCATGGCGGGTCGCCCCCTTGCCTTGTGGGCCGCGTGGGCCGCGTGGGCCGCCTTGTGTGCGTCGATGGTGGGCTCGCACAAGGAGCGTATCGTGTTGGTGACGACAGTCAACGGCACGCGATACTGTCGTAGGGCCCTGTCGACGAGAGGGGACCGGCAATGCCCGCATTCTCGCTCGAACCGTCACGGACCGCCCGTTGTGCGGAACTGCGCGCCCTCGCCGCGGAACGGCTGCGCCCGCTGGCGGAGAAGGGCGAGCCGGGCCGGGTGAACCGCCCGCTGGTCGCCGAACTCGGTCGGCTGGGACTGTTGGAACGGCTGTTCACCTCGGGTGCCCTCGACCTCTGCCTGATGCGGGAGTCCCTCGCATACGCCTGCACGGAGGCCGAGACGGCCCTCGCCCTCCAGGGCCTCGGCGCCCACCCCGTCCGCGCCCACGGCACCCCGGCCCAGCGGGACCGCTGGCTGCCGGCGGTCAGCGAGGGCACCGCGGTGGCGGCGTTCGCGCTGAGCGAGCCGGGCGCGGGGTCGGACGCGGCGGCGCTGGGGTTGCGGGCGGAGGGGGAAGGTGCCGGGTCCACGAGTTCCTGGGGGGCGGGGGACGCTGAGGCGGGCGCCGTGGGCGGGCCGGGTCCGGGGCTGCGGCCGAGTGCGGGGCCAGGGGCTGCCGTGACGGGCGGTATGGCCGGGGCGGGGGCGGAGACTGCTGGGACGGGCGGGTCGCCGAGGTCGGGTTCGGGGTCGGGGGCGGGAGCTGCGGGGGCGCGCCTGCCAGGCCCCGATCCGGAGGCCGCTGGGGCGGGGGGAACGGCGGGTTCAGGACGCGGGGTGTCAGGTGGTGCGCCGGGGGCGGTGCCGGGGGGCGCGCGGTCGGGGCGATCGCGGTCGGGGGACTCGTCGGGCTCGGCGGCTGCGGGGTCGTCGTCGGCCGATGCGGCGGAGGCCCGGACGCGTACCGGTGACCCCGTCGCCGAGTCCGACGGTCCCTCCCGCTGGCGGCTCACGGGGGAGAAGTGCTGGATCTCCAACGCCCCCGAGGCCGACTTCTACACCGTCTTCGCCCGGACCACACCGGGCGCCGGAGCCCGGGGCGTGACCGCGTTCCTCGTGCCCGCCGACCGTCCCGGACTCACCGGCACCCCCCTCGACATGCTCTCCCCGCACCCCATCGGCGCCCTCGCCTTCGACGCCGTACCGGTGAGCGCCGACGACGTCCTCGGTGAGGTCGACCGCGGGTTCCGGGTCGCGATGGGCACGCTCAACCTCTTCCGGCCCAGCGTCGGCGCCTTCGCCGTCGGCATGGCACAGGCCGCGCTGGACGCGACCCTCGCACACACCTCCCGACGGGACGCCTTCGGCGGCAAGCTGAGGGACCTGCAGAGCGTGGCCCACACGGTCGCCGAGATGGCCCTGCGCACGGACGCGGCCCGTCTCATGGTGTACGCGGCGGCGACGGCGTACGACGAAGGCGCCCCGGACGTGCCCAAGCGCGCGGCGATGGCGAAGCTGCTCGCCACCGAGACCGCGCAGTACGTCGTCGACACCGCGGTCCAACTGCACGGCGCACGTGCCCTGCAACGCGGGCATCTGCTGGAGCACCTGTACCGGGAGGTGCGCGCCCCGCGCATCTACGAAGGGGCGAGCGAGGTCCAACGGGGCATCATCGCCAAGGAGTTGTACGCGGACCTGGAGGTGTCGTGAGCGCCGAGCGCATCAACCCGCCCGAACTGTCCCCGCCCACCGGCTTCTCGCACGCGGTCGTCGCCTCGGGCTCACGTGTCGTCTTCCTGGCGGGGCAGACGGCCCTGGACGCCGACGGCAAGGTGGTGGGTGACTCCCTTCCGGAGCAGTTCGAGAAGGCGCTGACCAATCTTCTCACCGCCCTCGCGGCCGCCGGAGGCACCCCGTCCGACCTCGCCCGGATCACCGTCTACGCCACCGACATCGCCGCCTATCGCACCCATGCCCGCGAAGTGGGTCGCATCTGGCGGAAGTTGGCGGGTCGCGACTACCCGGCGATGGCCGTCGTCGAGGTCGTACGGCTGTGGGACGACCAGGCCTCGGTGGAGCTCGACGGGTTCGCGGTGCTGCCTTAGCGTCCCGATCCACCCGGGAACGGCCCCGCGCAGATCAGGCGGCGACGGCCAGCCGGTCGGCCGGCACGCGGTGCGGTGCGACGATCCGGCCGTCGGGCAGCAGCTCGCCGGTGTCGTCGAAGACGATCGCGCCGTTGCACAGCAGGTTCCAGCCCTGCTCGGGATGGGCCGCCACGATGTGCGGGGTTGTGCTGTCGGACGAAGCGCACGAAGACTGGTGGGAACACATGGCGCACCTCCATAGTGCTGGGACCGGCCGTATGGGGTCCGTGTCCGTATGTGTAGACCATGCTCTCATCGCGAACTCATCGGAACCGTCCGACATGAAGCGTGACAACACGCGGACAACTCTCGGACGGTTCCACGACGCTCGGTGCGGACTCGCCACCGAAGGAGTGACGATCACGGGTGTCGGCGCGCGTTCCCGGTAGCAGTGGAGGCCCCCACTCCACCGTTACCGGGAGGTCATCCCCATGCCTGTTCGCCCCGCTCTCGCCGCCGCTGCCGGTGTGGCGCTGTTCCTGCTGGCCGCCCCCGCGCTGCCCGCGAATGCCGACCCGTACGAGACCGTCACCGTCGACCCCGTCGGCCGTATCGCCGAGGACGGCACCGTGACCCTGTCCGGCACCTACCGCTGCACCAGCGGCACGGGCCCCGTCTTCGTGAGCTCCTCCGTCGGCGGGCGCTCCTCCTCGCTCCGGTACGGCATCGGCGGGACCCGCGCGGTGTGCGACGGCGTGGAGCACGGCTGGGAGAACACGGGCAAGGCCACCCCGGGCGCCCTCGAACCGGGGGAGGCCCACGTCGAGGCCACTCTCATGGAACTCAGCCTCCAGGGCGGCCTGCCGCTGCCCCGCTTCCACGCGGTCGGGCAGCGGGACATCACGCTGACGAAGGGCTGAGCGAGGCCCATCCGGGCCGGCGGGCCACGCTCACCGCACCAGTGTGATCTCCGGTGGCCACAGCACGCCCTCGGCCAACAGCAGGGCGGGGCCCAGGTGTTGAGGGCACACGACCAGGGGCGGCCGGGCATGGCAGGCGATCTGGAAGCGGGCGCGGGCCCCGCACTCCTCCCCGTCCCGCGGGCCGGAGTGCCGGCTCGCGCACCGCAGCGGGGGCGTGGAGGCCGAGGCCGTCACCGGACGACCGTCTTCGCGTCGGAGGTGCGTTCGAGGGTGGCCAGGATCATGGGCTCCTCCTCCTGCGGTCCGACGGCGGGCGTGGGGCGAACGGGCACCCCCACGCCCCGCTCCCGCATGCGTTCACCACGCTACGAACGGCCGGGCCGGGCGGCCCCTCCGGACGGCCATTCGGGTGACGGTGGGCGGGTGGACGGACGGGTGGCTGGGCGGATGGGGCGGTGTCGGTCCGCCTCGCCGGGACTCTCTCTCGCCGGGACGCTCTCAGACGGGGCGCTCTCAGAAGGGGCGCTCTCAGACGGGATAGGCGTGTGTCTGGGTCGCCTTCACCGCCGCCCACACCTCCGCGCCGGGGTGCAGATCGAGTTCGGCCGCGGCCACCGTCGTCAGGTCCGCCGCGAGGGGGAGTTCGCCGGTGAGGTCGGCGCGGATCTGGTCGCCGTGGGTCTCCAGACCGGCCACCTCGCAGCGCCAGTGGTTGCGGGCGCTGGAGCCGGCGGGGGGTTCGCGGTAGAGGGTCACGGCACTCGGCGGGAAGGCGACGAACACCGGCCCCGAGAGGTCTTCCGTGGTGGTGAGGGCGGGCCCCTCTTCGAGGCGGACCGTGTGGCCGTCGGCCTCGCCCCGGTACAGGTTCAGGCCGACCAGTTGGGCGATGTAGTCGGTGCGCGGATGGCGGGCGATGTGGGACGGGGCGCCCTCCTGGACGACCTCGCCGTGTTCGACGACCACGAGACGGTCGGCGAGGACCATGGCGTCCAGCGGGTCGTGCGTGACGAGTACGGCGACGGCCTCGAACTCGGCCAGGTGGCGCCGGAGTTGGGCCCGCACCTCCAGTCGGGTGCGGGCGTCGAGGGCGGCCAGGGGTTCGTCGAGGAGCAGCAGCCGGGGGCGGGTCGCCAAGGCACGGGCCAGGGCGACGCGTTGGGCCTGGCCGCCGGACAACTTGCGGGGCTTCACACCGGCGTGGGCGGCGAGACCCATCCGGTCCAGCCACTCGGCGGCCCGCGTACGGGCCTCCGCCTTGGTCGCGCCCTGGCAGCGGGGGCCGAAGGCGACGTTGTCGAGGGCGGTGAGGTGCGGGAAGAGCAGATAGTCCTGGAAGACGACCCCGACGGGACGGGACTCCGGCGGCGTACGCTCCAACGCCGCGCCGTCCAGCCGTAGATGACCCTCGGTGAGCGGGGTCAGACCGGCGAGTGCGCGCAGGGCGGTGGTCTTCCCGGCACCGTTCGGCCCGAGCAGGGCGACGACCTCTCCGGGGGCGACGGTGAGCGACACATCGAGGCGGAACGCACCGCGGTCCACGACGAGACGGGCGTCGAGGCCGTCGTGGGTGGGGGCGGGGACTGGGGCTGGGCGGGGGCCGGGGGTGGTGGCTCGGGTGTTCTCACTCATCGGGGGCTCCGGTCGCCGTCGTACACCGGCTGGGTTCGGGCTGCGTCGGCGGGCTGTCACTGGTCTCGGTGGGCGGGCGGACCGTTTCGCCGTGCCGTTGCCGCCGTGGGGCGGGCCGGCGTCTCGACCAGCTGATCGGCACCGGCCCTCACCTCGCCGTCATCCAGCGGTCCCGCAGCCCCGCCAGCACCGCCACGGACACGGCCAGCAGGACCACGCTGAGGGCGATGGCGGCTTCCGGGTCGCTCTGGAGGGCGAGGTAGACGGCGAGCGGCATGGTCTGGGTGCGGCCGGGGAAGTTGCCGGCGAAAGTGATCGTCGCGCCGAACTCGCCGAGCGCCCGCGCCCAGGCCAGTACGGCGCCCGCCGCGATGCCCGGTGCGATCAGCGGCAGGGTGACCCGGCGGAACGCGGTGAAGCGGGTGGCGCCCAGGGTCGTCGCCGCCTCCTCGTAGCGCGGGTCGGCGGCCCGCAGGGTGCCCTCCACGCTGATGACGAGGAACGGCATGGCGACGAACGCCTCGGCGACCACCACCCCGGCCGTGGTGAAGGGGAGCGTGATCCCGAACCAGGTGTCGAGCCATGTGCCGACGATCCCGTTGCGGCCCAGCGCCATGAGCAGCGCGACACCGCCGACGACCGGGGGGAGGACCAGCGGCAGGGTGACCAGGGCGCGGACCAGCCCGCGGCCGGGGAACTCGACGCGGGCCAGCAGCCAGGCCAGCGGGACCCCGATGACCAGGCTCACCGCGGTCGCGGCCGTGGCGCAGACCAGGGACAGCTGAAGGGCCTGCCACACGTCGGCGCTGGTCAGCTGTTCGGGCATGCTCCGCCAGGGCGCCCGTACGAGAAGAGCCACCAGGGGCACGGTCAGGAACGCCAGACCGATCAGCGCGGGCACCAGCAGCGGCAGCGGCACACCACTGCGGCCGCCCCCGCCCCCACCCGTCCGGGCGCGCCGACGCCGCGGCCCGCCCGGGAGGGTATCGGCCGCGGCATCGGCCTTGCCCTCGGCCTTGCTCGGGGAGGGACCGCTCACGGCTTCAGGAACCCGGCCCCGGTCAGGACCTTCTGGCCCTCGGCGGACCGCACCAGCGCGATGAACGCCTTGGCGGCGTCGGTGTGCTGCGCGTCCTTGAGCAGGGTGATCGGGTAGTCGTTGACGGCGTCGGCGGACTCGGGGAACTCCACGCCCTCCACCTTGTCACCCGCGGCGTGTACATCGGTCTTGTAGACGACGGCCGCGTCGGCCTCCTTCAGTTCGACCTTGGTCAGCGCGGCCTTGACGTCCTGCTCGTAGGAGACCGGGGTCAGCTTCAGCCTGCTCGCGTCGAGGGCCTTCTGGGCGGCGGCGCCGCAGGGCACCTCCTTGTCGCACAGGACGACCTTCAGGTCCGAGCGGGTCAGGTCCTTCAGCGAGGTGACCTTGTCCGGGTTGCCGGGCAGGGTGGCGATCTCCAGCTGGTTGCGCACGAAGGTGACGGGCGTACCGGAGGCGTCCCCGGCATCCGTCACGATCTTCATCGTCTTGGGGCTGGCGGAGGCGAACACGTCCGCCGGCGCGCCGCCCGTGATGGACGCGGCCAGCGAGTCGCTGCCGCCGAAGCTGAAGGTGACCTTCGTGCCGGGGTGGGCCCTCTCGAACTGCTTGCCCAGCGTCGTGAAGCTCTCCTTGAGGGAGGCTGCCGCGAAGACGGTCACCGTGCCGGAGAGCTGCTCCGAGGCCGACCCCGACCCCGACCCCGATGCCGACGCCGAGGACGAGGAGTCGGAGTCGGACGACGAGCAGGCACTGAGGGCCAGCAGCGCGACGAGACCGGTACCGGCCACCTGCAGGCTCCGGCGGTTCCGAAGCACGGTACGGGTCATCACGGGGCCACTCCCTCTTGGTCCTGACGGACGCATACGGACACATGTCGCTAGCGGGCCCGGATGGGCCCCACCTCGATCATAGTGACGCAGGTGCGAGGCAAAAGTCACCTGTGGCATCGCATGAGCGGGAGGTGTGATCCATTGGGTTGGTATGTGCGTTCGCACCGATCAATGTGCGTTGCCGGGACATGATCCGGGTGACTAGGTTCGGGACCATGGCGGATGACGAACCCACGCGCGCGGCTCAGCTGCTGGACGCCCAGGCGAAGGCCGCCCGGCTCTTCGCGGAGATCGAGGAGAGCGGTCTTGTGGCGCCGGGCGAGGGGGAGCGGGCGGTCAGCGACCGGATCCGGGACCTGGCGAACGAGCTGTTCGGGACCACCCGGCACTGGCACAGACGGATCGTGCGCTCAGGACCCCACACGCTCATGCCGTACCGGGAGAACCCGCCGGACCGCGTGATCGGCACGGATGACATCGTCTTCGCCGACTTCGGCCCGATCTTCGAGGAGTACGAGGCCGACTTCGGCCGGACCTTCGTCCTCGGCGACGACCCCGTCAAGCATCGCCTCCGCGACGACCTGCCGAAGATCTTCGCCGCGGGCCGGCGCCACTTCGAGGCCGACCCGGACATCACCGGGGCGCGACTGTACGCCGAGGTCGAGCGACTCGCCGCCAAGTCCGGCTGGAGGCTGGGGGGTTGGCACGCCGGTCACCTGGTCGGGGAGTTCCCGCACGAGTCGATCGACGGCGCCGACATGGAGTCGTACATCGCCCCGGCCAACGACACGCCCCTGCGCCGCGCCGACAGGGCCGGACGTCGTTGCCACTGGATCCTGGAGATCCATCTCATCGACACCGAGCGGGGGTTCGGCGGCTTCCACGAGGAACTGCTCACGCTCTGAACCGGGCGGTGGCCGGAGCGGCGGCGTTCAGGTGCGGTCGATGTGCACGTTCGTCGACTTCACCCGGGCCGTGGCCTCCACGCCCACTTCCAGGCCCAGTTCCTCCACGGCCTCCCGCGTCAGCAGCGACACCAGCCGGTGCGGGCCCGCCTGGATCTCCACCTGGGCCGCGACATCGCCGAGCTTCACGGCGGTGACGATGCCGGGGAAGGCGTTGCGGACGGAGGTGTGGGAGACGCCCTCCTCACCGCCGTCGCCCTTGGCCAGCTCCACGGAGAAGGCGGCCAGATCCTTCCCGTCGATGAGGCGCCGCCCGCCCTCGTCCCGGTGTGTGGGCACCCGCCCGGCGTCCGCCCACCGCCGCGCGGTGTCCGGACTCACCCCGAGCAGACGGGCCGCCTGGCCGATCGTGTAGGACTGCATACGCGCCAAGATAGGCGATCTACGGCGACGGGGCTCTCCGCCGGGGAGACCTTCGGCCGACGAGAGGCCGTTACGGGCGTCACGGCGTCACGGGGGTCAGCGACCGCCCTGACGGCGTCGGCCGAAGCGCCGGTCAGGACGACGCGGAGCGTTTCGCCGGGGGTTGCCAGCCGCCGGTGACTTCCTTGACCGGCTTGTGCGGGAAGCGGCGCCGGGCGTATTCCTGCGCGTGTGAGCCCGGAAGGACGTACAGGGTTTCCTTCTTGTCCTGGAGCGGTCGCAGGACCGTGTCCATGAAGCCCTTGCGGTCGTCCAGGTAGGGGCCCAGCACCTCCTCGCCGGCGGGGCAGACGGCAAGGCAGTAGCCGGACTTGTAGCCGGGGGGTGAGCTCAGGCTCTGCCACAGGGAGGCGTTCTCGGAATCGGTGACCCGGGAGCGGTAGTCGGCGGCGTCCTCGCTGTCGGCCACGGTCTGGGCCCAGTCGGTGAACCCGCTCATGAACTCACGGTAGTTGTGCGTGGTGCAGGCGAGCCCGTCGAACTCGCCGTCCTTCTTGATGGCGCCGACCGGGCAGGCGGCGACGCACAACTTGCAGTCGATGCACGGGTTGTAGTCCAGCGCCTGTCCGTACTCGCTGACCTCGGCGTCCACCAGGACGGTGACCAGCAGGACGAAACTGCCGAACTTCGGGTGGATCACATTGCGGTGCAAGCCCATCACGCCGAGCCCGGCGGCGACGGCGACCGTTTTGTGCGCCACCACCCAGATGCGTTCGCGGGGGAAGCGGTCCATCTCCTGGGGGAAGCCGACCGACGGGTTGAGCGCGCGGTGTCCGGCGTCCTGAAGGGCCCGGGTGACGAGGCGGGCGGCGTGGTTGGCCTGCTCGTCGGCCTGGTGGAACTCCTGGTTGGCCACACTGCGGGCGGGGGAGCGGCAGTTGTCGCGGTTCATCCGGACCGCCATCGCGATCAGGGTGCGGGTGCCCGGCAACGCGGACTGCGCGTACTCGCGCTCACCGGCCAGGTCGGGGTGGTCCAGGCTCACCGCGGCCGCGTCGTCCGCGCCGGACGCCAGGCACAGCTCGCGCAGCCAGGCCGCGTCGATCACCGCCGGCGCCTTCGTGGACTCGCCCGCTCGACGTCGGGCGAGGACGGCCTGTACCGACGGGTGGGCGGCCAGCTTCGCGGGAAGCCTGGGTTCCGCCGGCTGCCCCTCGGTGCCGTGCCCGGTGGTCGTCATCCGCCACTCCTCGTGAGTCTCGTCGTGAGCCCCGCCTCCACGGCGAGAAACCGATCAGTTTCGCCACTGTAAACTGATCGGTTTCCGGATGCAAGGTCGGAGGGCGGAGGCGGAGCGGAGTGGCCGGATCCGGCGCCGACGTACGTGCCGTGCTTGCCGGTCGCCGGTCGCCGGAGCTGTCCGTGGGTGCGGGGCCTCAGCGCATGCCCGCCGCCTGGAGCAGGGTGGTCACGGTGGGCGCGATGAGCCCGGCCGGGGTGTCGGCCTTGATCCCTGTGCGGGCGCTGACGCCGTCGAAGACCAGGATCAACTGCCGGGCCAGCAGGTCCGGGTCGCTCGCCCCGCCCTCTTCGGCCGCGGCACGGAAGAAGGTCGTCAGGTTGGCCTTGACCCGGTGGGCCACCTGACTCGCGGGGTGGCTCTGGTCCTTGAGCTCGATCTGGACGGTCAGGTATCTGCAGCCCAGGAAGTCGGGCGCACCCGCCTGTGACTCCAGTTGGTCGAAGACGTACAGGATCCGCTCGCGAGGGGGGCGGTCGTCGTCCGGGGGCAGGAGTCCGGCCACGAAGGCGGCGGCCCGCTCCTCCAGGCTTGCCGCCAGCAGGTCGTCCTTGCTGTCGAACAGCTGGTACATCGAGCGCTTGGACACCTTCGCCGCCTTGCACAGAGCGTCGACACCGATGCCGACACCGTCTCGGTAGGTGAGGGTGGCCGCCGCCTCCAGCAGGCGCTCCCTGGAACTTGATTTCACATCGGTGGTCATGCTGTGAGGTTAACTCGAATCCGGCAAAAAGAAAACCGATCGGTTTTCGATGTTGGTCGCGGCGACCCTCACTGCCGTCGGCAGCCGAGCGGGCACGCGGGCATGGCGGGCGCGCGTGCGGGCATGGCGGGCGCGCGTGCGGGCATGGTGGGCGGGTCCGTCACGAAGACGGTGTCCGCGCCCACCATGCCCGGCGTGCCGCGCCTCGGCCGGGCCAGGATCAGTGAGCGATCACCGGCTCGCCCTCCGACGGGGCCAGAGCCCGGTTCGGAATCAGGAAGGCCGAGAGCACCGCACCGACCACGAAGATCCCGGAGCCCCACGCCAGGGTGGCCGTGTAGCTCTCGACCCCGGCCTGGGCCGCGGTCAGCGCGCTGGGCTTGTGCGAGGACAGGTAGTCGGTCGCGGCCGACGAGGCGACGGTGGTCAGCAGCGCCGTGCTGATCGAGCCGCCCACCTGCTGGCTGGTGTTGATCAGTGCCGAGGCGACACCGGAGTCCTCGTGGTGGATGCCCGAGGTCGCACCCTGGAACGCGGTGGTCATCACCGCACCGATGCCGAGACCCAGCAGGATCATGCCGGGCATGATGTGGGCGACGTAGGTGCTGTCCAGGGTGAGCCGGGTCAGCAGAGCCATGCCGGACGCCGCTACCAGGAAGCCGGCGGTGATCACGATCTTCGGACCGACCCTGGGCAGCAGCAGCGAAGGCGCCGTGGTCGACGAGGCGACGATGCCCGCGACCATCGGCAGGAACGCCAGGCCGGCCTCGATCGGCGAGTAGCCGATGCTGGCCTCCAGGTAGTAGGTCAGGAACAGGAAGATCGAGAACATCCCCATGCCCAGGACGAACACCGCCAGGAACGAGCCGCCGCGGGTCCGGTCCAGCACGAGGCGCAGCGGCAGCAGCGGATGCGCGGCCCTGGACTCCAGCCATACGAACACCGCGAGCAGCACCACGCCGCCGATCAGGAAGGCGAGGGTGACAGGGTCGGTCCAGCTGGTGGATTCGACGTGCGCGAAGCCGTAGACGATGGCGAACAGCCCCGCGCTGACCGCGAGGGTGCCCGGGATGTCGATGGAGGGCCGCTCGGTGATCGCGGGCTTGGCCAGGAGCAGCAGTGCGCCGAGCAGGGCTACGGCCGCGAACACGACGTTCACGTACATCACCCAGCGCCACGACGTCCATTCGGTGAGCATGCCGCCGAGCAGCAGCCCGACCGCGGCGCCCGCCCCGGACAGCGCACTGAAGATGCCGAACGCCTTCGGCCTCTCGGACGGGTCGGTGAAGGTCACGCTGAGCAGCGAAAGGGCGGCGGGCGCGAGCAGCGCGGCGAAGAGGCCCTGGGCCACGCGGGCCCCGACGAGGATGTCGAAGCTGGTGGCCGCGCCACCGACGACGGACGCGCCCGCGAAACCGATCAGACCGGTCACGAACGTGGTGCGTCGGCCGAACAGGTCACCGAGCCGGCCGCCGAGCAGCAGGAGGCTGCCGAACGCCAGGGCGTACCCGGTGATGACCCACTGCCGGCTGCCGTCGCTGAAACCGAGGTCGTGCTGTGCCGCGGGCAGCGCGATGTTCACGACGGTCGCATCGAGCGTGACCATGAGCTGCGCCGTGCCCAGCACGACAAGCACCCACCATCGCACGGCATGTGAGCCGCGGCGGCCCGAGTCTGTTGCGCCGGGGGCGGGCGCCTTGCGGTCGAAGGTGGTACTCACTTTTCCCCTTTGTCGCTGGTCATGGGTAGCCGGACACCGATCGAAAACCGATCTGTTTCCACTCAGGAAAACAGATCGGTTTCCGCAACGCAAGCGAGGGGGTGGTGTCTGCGGGTGTCATTCGGGTGCCGTTCGGTCGATCGACGGGCGTGGCGCTTGCGCTTGGAAACCGATCGGTTTACTGTGCTGGAAACCGGCCGGTTTCCCACTGTGGCTCCGCCGGACCGTACCCCCCGTCCCCCTCAGCGGTTCACACACCAGGAGTCGGCGAGATGCCCCGTCAGGACGCACGTCCCACCATCACCATCCCCGGGACCACCACCCACACCATCGCCCCCACCGGGAGAAGCGGCCACGAGGGCACACTGCGCTACCTCAAGGCCGGCACCGGCGCCCCGCTGGTCCTGCTGCACACCGTGCGCACCCAGGCCGAGCACTACCGCTCCCTCATCCCGCTCATCGCCGACCAGTACACGGTGTACGCCCTCGACCTCCCGGGGATGGGCTACTCCGAGATCGTGCCCGGGGCGTCGTACGACGAGCCGGCGATGCGCGCCGGTGTCGAACGGCTCCTCACCGAACTCGACCTCACCGACGTGACGCTGGTCGGGGAGTCCATGGGCGCGGTCCTCGCTCTGACCACCGCGGCCGATCTCCCCGAGCGCGTGCGACGCGTGGTCGCGGTGAACACATACGACTTCGCCGGCGGGATCGCCCGCTCCAGCCTCCTCGCCCGCGTGGTGGTCAGCGGCGTCCTCGCCCCCGGAGTGGGCCCCGTGATCGCCGGGGTGGAACCCAAACCCGCGCTCACCAAGATCCTCCAGGGCGGCCTGGGCGACAAGAGCGCCCTGCGCGAGGACTACGTGGACGAACTGCTCCAGGTGGGACGCCGTCCCGGCTACCCGACCGTCGCCCGGGCCGTGTACCAGGCCCTGCCCAGCCTCATCGCGGCCCGCTCCCGCTACCCCGAGGTCAAGGCCCCCATCCACCTCGTCTACGGCGAGAAGGACTGGTCCCGCCCCTCGGACCGGGAGGCCAACAAACACCTGCTGCCCACCGCCCACTTCACCCAGGTGCGAGGAGCGGGCCACTTCATCGCACTGGAACGGCCCGACGTCCTGGCCGACCTGCTGAACACGGTGGCCTGACCGGCTCCGTCGTGGTCAGATGCGGGCAGAGGCCAGTGAGGGTGGTTGTCCGGCGTACCTTTCCGAGTGATCGATCGACCGGTATCGACCAGGCCCGCGTTGCCGCGCAGGCCGGGAAGGGGCGCCCGTGCTCAGCGCAGTGAACGCCGGCATCGGCCGGGCGCGGTCGCGGACGATGCCGTCGATCGGGGAGGACGGGGCCGGCTCCCGCACCGCCGCCTCGGCCATGGGGTTCACACCCGTCGAGTCCGCCCGGCAGCGGTGGCGGGTCGTGAACGCACCCCGCCTCGGCGCCCACGTCCGGGCAGGCGCCCGCTTCGAACGCCCCGAGGCGGGCGCAGCGTGAGCATCCTCGCGGCCCAGGTCATCACCACCAGCAGGCTGGACCTGCTGCCACTGCACGTCGGGCACGCCGAGGAGATGGCCGCGGTGCTGTCCGATCCGGCCCTGCACACTTTCATCGGCGGCACGCCGGACACTCCCCAGGCCCTGCGCTCGCGCTACCAGCGCATGACCGCGGGCTCCCCCGATCCGACCGTGACCTGGCTGAACTGGGTGATCCAGCTTCGTGACGAGTCCTGTCTGACGGGCACTGTTCAGGCGACGGTCGGTTCCTCCGGCCACGGCCCCATCGCCGAGATCGCGTGGGTGGTGGGGACTCCATGGCAGGGCAGAGGCATCGCCGGCGAAGCAGCCCGCGGGCTCGTCGACTGGCTCGGCCGGCAGTCGGTGCACACCGTCATCGCCCATATCCACCCCGGACATCGGGCATCCGCCGCCGTCGCCACCGCCGCCGGGCTTGCCCCCACGGACGAATGGCACGAAGGCGAGATCCGATGGCACCGGAGCGTCGGACGATAGCCTCAACGCTTCACAAGTCGCCCGCAGCAGTCGATCATTCACGGATGAGACCCGAAGTCCAGACCTTTGTCGCCGACGGCCCTCTGCCCGACCGGGATGCCGACGAGGAGGAGATCGACCGGCGAGTCAGACAACTCGAAGCCATCTCCACGCCTGTCACCCCCGACGAGGCGCATGCTTTGGCCGCCTCCTTCGGCCCTGATGACTGCTACGGCGTCGCCTGGTCACTGCTGCACCTCATCGAGACCAGCCCAGGGCCGCTGCCGCCGGTGATGCCTCCCGGCATCGACTCCGGCGAATGGCATCACACGCTCTGGAACCGCTGGGGCGCCGGGATGTGAGCTGGGGCGACGGCGCGTTCGCCGGATGCGCGCAGCGCGGACGGCCGGGTCGAGGGAGCGCGACAGCCGGCTGGGAGCGCGCGCTCGACCACCCCGAGGCGGCCGGCACGATCCCGCGCCAGATGTACGGCTGATCACCGGCCGTCGTCCACGGACGGGGCCTTCGTCGTGAACCGGAAGTCCGGGATGCGCAGGGGAGGCATGGCCGTGCGCGGGAACGTCATGCCGGCCTCGCGGGCCGGTGCCCGTTCGGTGCGGCCCGCCTCGACGGCGCGGGACAGGAGGGAGACGGGGGATTCGGCGAAGCGGAAGTCGTTCACGTACGCGGTGATGTGCCCGTCCTCCACGAGGTGGACGCCGTCCCGGGTCAGACCGGTGAGGGTCAGGGTGCCCGCGTCCGTCGGGCGGATGTACCAGAGGCAGTTGATGACCAGGGCCCGTCGGGTGGTCCGGATCATCTCGGTCAGGGAGCGGTCCATGCCGCCGTCCAGGACCAGGTTGCCCACGGCCGGCCGGACCGGGAGGCCCAGGCGTGCCGCGTCGGCGCGGGAGGCCAGCAGCGAGGTGAGGACGCCGTCCTTCATCCAGTACGTGGCCGGCAGCGGCATCCCGTTGTCCGCGGGGTCGGCCCCGGCCTGCACGGCGTCACCGAAGGCGTCCGACACGGCGCCGTGCGACAGCAGGAACGGGCGGCATTCCAGGCCGGGTTCGCGGGGATCGCTGCGCAGGTTCAGCGGCAGGGCGGCGAGGGTGTCCCCGATCCGGGTGGAGCCCCCGGGTCGCGCGAAGACGGTGCGGCCCTCGCTGGCGTCGGCGGCTCCACCGGCCCGGTACACGGCGGTCATCAGGTCGGCCACGGCGGCGGGAGAGAGCAGCACCTCGTACCGGCCGGGCGGCAACTCCCGGTACGGCAGTGGCTGTTGGACGCGTCCGGTGGTGGCGGCCTCGAGACCGGGCAGGTCCATGCCGTGAAAGCCGTCGGCGACCGCGCCCGCCCACGCCGTACGGGAGCCGTCGGGGGTGCGGGCGTAGAGGTCGAGTGTGCTGGTCCCCAGGCGGTGGCGGCTGCGGACTCCGGCCGAGGTGCCCAGCCATGCCGTGCCGGTCCGGTGCTGGGCGAAACCGTGCAGGACACCCTGGGAACGGCGCTGCGCCCGTACGAACTCGGGGATGAGCGCGGACAGTTGCTCCCGTGCGGGGGCGGCTTCGGGGAGTTCGGCGGACTCGAACGCGCCGTCTCCGCGGATCGGCTCGGGGGCCGCGGCCGCCCCCGCCGCCGGGGCGTCGTTCGGCGCCTCCGAGGCGCGTACCAGGCCTTCCAGGTCGTGCGGGTCGTCGACGGTCCCGGAGACCGCCGCGCCGCCGCCCGCCCCGGTGCTGATCACCGTGACCCGGCGGACGCCGCTCGCGCCGTTCGCGGTGACCTCGTCGCCCGCCCAGCGCAGCCACGCCGCGTCCGTCTCGTCGACGATCACGTCGCAGTGCGCGGCGCGGGACAGCGCGAGGGCGCGCTCGACGATCTCCTCCGCGGGCAGCGGGGTGTTCAACGTTGCTTCTCCTCGCGGGAGTTGAGGACATTCACCTGACGGAAGAGGGCCGCGGGGGTGCCGTGGCCGGCGGGGGCGACCTGGAGCGGGCGTCCCTTGCCGCAGTGGAAGGCGCCGCAGAGCAGGTAGGTCTGGGGGCCGCCCACCGCTTCCAGGGAACGCCAGAAGTCCGTGGTGGTCGACTGGTAGGCGACGTCCCCGACCTGTCCGACGAGGCGTCCGGCGCGGATACGGTGGAAGCGCTGGCCGGTGAACTGGAAGTTCTGCCGCCGGGTGTCGATGGACCAGGAGCCGTCGCCCACCACGTACAGGCCGTCCTGCACCCGGGAGATCAGTTCCGCGGTGTCCGGTCCTTCGGGGGCGGGCTCCAAGGAGACGTTCGGCATCCGCTGGAGCGGCTCCTGGTCGAAGGCGCCCGCGTAGGAGCAGCCGTTGGAGCGCGGATGTCCGGCGCGTGACGCACCCGCCCGGTCGAACTGGAACCCGCTCAGGACCCCCGCGCGCACCAGGTCCCAGCGCTGCGCGGCCACCGCCTCGGCGTCGTAGCCGATGGTGGCGAGACCGTGCGGGGCGGTGCGGTCCGCGGTGACGTTCATGGCGGGTGAGCCGTAGCGCAGGGTGCCGACCGCGTCCGGCGAGGCGAACGAGGTGCCCGCGAAGGAGGCCTCGTGGCCCAGGGCCCGGTCCAGTTCGGTGGCGTGTCCGACGGTCTCGTGCAGCGTCAGCCACAGGTTCGTGGGGTCGATCACGAGGTCGTACGTGCCCGGCCGTACCGTCGGGGCGGCCGCCTTCTCGGCCAGCAGGCCGGGCAGTTCGGCGAGTTCACGGTCCCAGTCCCAACCGGTGCCGAGCAGGTACTCCCAGCCCCGGCCCGTGGAGGGTGCCGTGCTGCGCAGGCTCACCAGGGTGCCGGTGGCCGGGGCGACGGTGTGGGCGGTGAACTCCGGGAGCACCCGCACCCGTTGCTGCAGGATGCGGTTGCCCGCGGTGTCCGCGAGGAACGTGTACTCCCGTACGGCCTGGAGCGCGGCGTCGGCGTGCCGGATCCCGGGGGCCGCGAGGAGCCGCGCGCTGTACTCGGCGAGCAGCGCCGTCCGCTCCTGCCCGGACACCTCGAACGGGTCGGTCTCGTACGCGGAGATCCAGGTCCGCTCCCCGTGCACCGGCTCGGGTGCGGGGTCGATGCGGCGGCCGGTGAGGAGGCGGGCGTCCTCGGCGGCCCGCACCGCCTCGTCGACCGCGCCGACGGCCGCGTCGACACCGCCCGCGGTACGTGCCGCGAAGCCGCGGGCCCCCTCGTGCAGGACCCGCACGGAGAACCCGGCGGACACGGTGTCGGACGCGCCGGCGGGGCGGGCGTCGCGCAGCCGCCAGGACGCGTCGCGTACGTGCTCGGCGCGGAACTCCGCGTGCTGGACGCCGAGTTCGCAGGCCCGTTCGAGGGCGGCATCGGCCAGGCGGCGCTGGTCGGCGTGGGCGAACTGCGGGCTGATCGCGCGCGTGGACTCGTGGGTGGTCGCGCGGGCCATGTGAGAGCTCTCCTTCAAGGCCGTGCGGTCAGGTCGTCGCCGGGGGTCCGGGGAGGTGTCCCCGGCAGGTCACCGTCACCGTCCGCCAAGTCCCGTTCAGCCGCGCCGCGTTCCGGCGCGCCCCGTTCCGCCGGTA
The DNA here is from genome assembly GCF_042893155.1 of Streptomyces sp. NPDC001668. NCBI lineage: Bacteria > Bacillati > Actinomycetota > Actinomycetes > Kitasatosporales > Streptomycetaceae > Streptomyces > Streptomyces sp. NPDC001668. Next base: position 349,326 of record NZ_JBIAUQ010000007.1, on the reverse strand, counting down.
CCCCGCGCACCGTGCCGGTCATCAGCACCGCCACCGCCAGAGCGCAGCCCGTCAGCAGCCACCACAGGGTGTTCGCCCCGTGGTCCAGGGCACTGGTGACGAGGAGCGGTGTCATCGCGTTGGCCAGGCCGATGAACAGCTGGTTGAACGCCAGGTAGGAGCCACGGCGCGCGTCCGGGGACAGCGCTGTCAGCAGGGTCAGTACGGCCTGGGAGGCCAGGAGTTCGCCGACCGTGTAGATCACCATGGCGGCGATCAGGGCGACGGTGCGGGGCGTCGGCGCGAGGTGTGCCGCGGCGGCGAGGGCGGCGGGCATGGCGATGTGCAGGACCGCGCCCACCGCGACCAGGACGGCGGGCCGCACCCGCTCCACCCGGTGCGCCACGGGGACCTGGAACACGGCCAGGACCACCGTGTTGAGGGCGAACAGCACACTCGTCGTCCACGCGGGCGCGCCGACGTCGCGCACCAGGTGCACCGGCAGCGCCACCTCCACGCTCACCGCGATGATCCACAGACCGGCGCCCGCGGCGACCACCCCGCAGAACCGGCGGTTGCGCCAGGGCCGCGTCTTGTCCGCCGGGTCGGATCCGGTCCCGGTCCCGGCCGGGCGGGACCTGGGCAGTGCGGTGTACAGCAGGGCGGCGAGCGCGATGCACACGGCGTTGCCCGCCCCCACCCCGTGCAGCACCTCCGGTGACGCGGACGCGGTCAGACCCGCCGCGAGCGCGCCGAGCCCGAACCCGGCGTTGAACAGCGCCCGGGACAGTGCCATCCAGCGTCCCGGCGGCTCCTCGCCCGCCAGGACCTTCGCCAGCGCCGGGGTGGCCGCCTGCTCGGTGCGCATGGTCAGCGCGACGAGCACGCTCAGCACCAGGAACGGCCAGAACGAGTCCACCAGGAGATACCCGGCGAACGCGGACGCCCGCACCACCGTGCTGACCAGGAGCACCTGCCGGGGGCCGAACCGGTCGATCAGCCGCCCCACGTACGGCAGCAGCGGCAGGGCGAGCAGCGCGGCCACGGTGAGCGCGGCGCCGATCCGGGTCAGCGAGGTGCCCAGGACCGACTGGAAGAACAGCAGGGAGAACGGGTAATAGATGCCCATGCCCACGGAGTTGACGAACGTGGCGCCCGCGAAGGCAGGCACCCCGGGGCCCGTGGGCAGGGCCTGGCGCAGTCGGTTCAGCACGGCGCGTCGACGGCAGGTGTCAGCATGACGGCCGCGGTGTCCGCCCAGCGGGCCGCCTCGGCGGGAGTGTCCGCGCGGACGACCACATGGCCGAGGACGTCGGCGTTGCTGCGTGCCCGGCGCACCTCGCTGCCCGGGGCCGCGTACAGGTCGACGGCGCACACGCCCGGCAGCCGCCGTACCAGATCCTCGCCCTCGAACCCCCGCAGTACGCCCTCCTCGGCCGCCGTCAGATAGCGGGAGGCGGCGGCTCCGGTGTGCTCCACCACGACCTCGGGCTCCTGGCCGACGTGCAGCCGGACGACCTCCCGCAGCAGGTCGAGGCCGGTGGCCTCGTGGATGATCCGGCCGATCTGGGCGCCGCCCATCCGGGCGTTGATCTCCACCAGGCGGGGCCCGTCGGGGGTCACCTTGATCTCCACATGCGCGGCACCGAAATCGTGGCCGATCGCCTTGAGCGCGTCGAGCGCGGCCCGGGTCACCTCATCGCGCACGGAATCGGGAAGCTGGGTCGGGAACGTCTCACCGGTCTCCACGAAGTACGGGTGCGCGGTGAGTCCCTTGTCGGTGACGCCGACGACCTGGGGCCCCTTGGCGGTGGTGAGCACCTCCACGCTCAGCTCGTAGCCCGTCAGATACTCCTCCACCAGCACACCGCCCGGCTTCGCCATGCCGCGCATGTCGACGGGGGACGCCGTCAGCTCGTCGTACTGCGCGAGGACCTCGTCGGTGTCGCGGCACAGCCGCACCCCGATGCTCGCGGACTCGGTGAGCGGCTTGACGACACAGGGGAAGCCGATCGACCCGGCGGCGGCGACCGCTTCCTCGCGGGTCATCGCGCGGCTGAACCGCGGTGCAGGGACGCCGAGTTCGGCGCAGACCTCGCGGGTGCGCAGCTTGTTGCGGGCGGTCCGCGCGGCCTCGGGGTCGAGGCCGGGCAGGCCGAGCCGGCGGGCGGTCTCGGCGACCACGGGTACGTAGTAGTCGATGACCGCGAGGACTCCGGCGAGGGTGCCCTGCTCCGCGTACGGGCGCAGCGCCTCGGTGACGGAGGCGCTGTCCCGGGTGTCGGCGTCCACGATCGCGTGCACGGTCTGCTCGATGAGGGAGCGCGCGGCCTCGGAGGTCGCGTAGCGGCTGAGGTCGTCGGTGACGAGGATCGGGCGCAGCCCCAGCTCGCGGGCGCGCAGCAGGGGCTGGAGGCCGTACTCACCTCGCCCGGTCTCGACCACGGCGATCAGGGGCCCGTCGGGCCGGGTGTCAGACATGGGTGTTCCTCGGACGTCGTGCCAGCGGCAGCAGATAGGAGTACTGGGTCTCGGCCGTGCAGCCGCGGGAGAGCTTGGCCTCCTCGCTGCCCAGGCCGTAGTGGATGGCTTCGATCCCGAGCCGGGCCGCGGCCTCGACGGGGAAGTAGTAGAGGGTCTCGAAGTACAGCGGGAGCCGGTCCTGGTAGGCGTAGTCGAAGCCCGCCTGACGCGCGTACCAGTGGGTGCCGAACCGCAGCAGGGTCCCGAAGCCCCGGATGTCGCCGTCGCCGACCGCCAGCGCCACCTGGGCGTCGGTGCCGAACGCGGCGATCATCTCGTGCAGCACCTGCTCGGTCTGCCCGGCCGTCCAGCTGTGGCCGTACTTGGCCATCAGCTGCGCCTCCAACGCGCCGAGCCGGGGCACGAGGCCGGCGCTCAGCGGCTCGATCCGCAGCTCTACGCCGGCCTCCCGCACCCGGCGCCGCTCGGTGAGGATCCGGCGGCGGCGGCGCGCGGAGACCAGGGTCAGATAGTCGTCGAAGCCGCCGGGGCCGACCCGCAGCGAGCTGTAGCGGCCCGACTCGTGGCTCACATAGCCGCGGTTGCCGAGGATCTCCCGCAGCAGGGTGTCGCCGGCCTCCACAAAGGGGTACGCCACCGACGCCGCACCCTGTTCGGCGGCGAGCCGTTCGGCCTCGGCGACCAGCGCCTCCACCTGGTCCCGGCCGGTGCCGGCGAGCCGCGGCACCCGGCTGCGCCCCATGTGCCGCCCTCCGCACACGAGCGTGGGCAGCAGGCTCTCGGCCGGGCTCGCGGGCAGCGCCGAGAGGATCTCGGCGGCACCCTCGCGACCGGCCTCGGCACTGGCCTGAAGCATCGTGTCCGGGCGGCCGAGGACCCAGGGCGCGGTGTCGTCGGCCAGGGCGGTGGCGAGCCCGGCGACCGGGCGGCCGTTCTCGTCGGCCAGCAGATAGGTCATCGGGCAGCCCGCGGTCCGTTCCGCGACGGCCAGCCAGCGCTCCCCGAGGAAGAGGTCCTCGGGCCGCAGCAGTTCGGCCCAGTCGGCGCGGGGGAGGTCGGCGGCCCGGGAGAACGCGCGCACGGTGGTCGGCGCGACGGTCGGCTCAGTGCTCATGACAGTGATCCTTCCGAGCGGTGGGGAGGGTGTCTGTGAGACAGCTCACCGCGCGGTTCCCACGGTGAAGACGCCGGTGGTGCGGGTCAGCGGGTTGGAGCCGTAGTTGACGACGGCGGAAGCGGCGGCGGGGGCGGCCCGCACGTCGGTGCCGGCATAGCCCTGCGGAGTGAGGAACAGGCCCCAGGCCGCGACCCAGGGCGAGCGGGCGCCGGTGTCGGGGTCGAGGACGGGCTCGGTGCGGGGCAGGACGCGGCGCTGGACGATCCAGCGGTTGCCCAGGCCGGTGAGGGGGGCGCCGGCGTCGGACACACGGTCCCGGAGGAGGCGCGCCCAGTGATCCGGTTCGCATTCCCAGCCGGGGATCACTCCGGTGCCGCCGAAGTCACGCAGCGGCTTGAGGAGGAGCTCGGTGCGGTGTTCCCGGCAGAAGGACAGCAGATCGGTGACGGTTTCACCGGAGGCCGGGCCGGGCGTGGGCGGGCCGTCGGCGAGGAGCCGGGTCCACGGGAGAAGACGGTCGGCGAGGGCGCGCTCGGCGTCGGAGAACGGCGTGGCGGGATCGGAGAGCAGCGCGAGGGCGCCCTTGTTGGAGTAGAGGGAGCTGTCCATGGGCGTCCACAGGACGGCGCGGCCCTCTTCGTGGGCGCGGAAGGCGAGTTCGGCGCGGGCGGCGGAGGCCGGGTCGGCACAGAGGTCGTCGACGGTGAAGAAGCGCAGGACGACGTCGACGGGATCGCCGTCGAGGCAGAGCCGACCACCCTGCTCGGTGAGGGCGTCGAGTTCGCCGAGAGCGAGGGGCAGGCCGAGCCCCCGCGTCATCTCGGCGAACGCGAGCAGCAGATGACCGAAGGCGGCCAGCCCTCCCGGGGCGCAGACCAGGCCGATACGGGGCTCTCGAACCCCACCGGTGAGGGGAAGGGCCGCCTCGCGCAGGGCGACGGCTATGCGTTCGCCGGTGTGGACGTGCTCCAGCCCGTGCTCGGCGGCGAAGGCCGCGAACGCGGGGTGGGTGAGAAGGGCCTGCTGCATCTGGGAGCGGTCGGTGCCGCCCAGGTCGCTGGCTATGTTGAACTCCAGCAGCTTGAAGCCGCTGCCGTCGTGGTACAGGTCGGCGCGTCCGTAACGGGTGGCCCGACCGGGGGCGTCGGCGAAACGGGAGATCACCGCTGCCCGGTCGGGGGCGATACCCAGGGCATCGCAGTACCGGGCCGTGTCCCCGCCGAACAGGCGCTGCGGCAGCGAGACCAGGAGCGCGAACAGGTCCTGGACGTCGGCCGCGGCACGGCTCAGCTCAGGACCGTCCACGAAGAGCGGCCGTGAGAGCATGCGTGCCCCCCAGCACTCCTGGAAGGCCGGGGGATAGACGGTCTCCTGGACGGCGTCGGCGAGCCGGGGGTCGCGGAGATATGCCTCGGTGACGGCAGCGGCGGTGCCGTGCGCCGCCGCGGTCTCCGCCACTGCCTGCTCCGGTGCCGTGGACGGTCCGGGCGTCACAGCTTCACCGACCGGATGGCCGAGGCCCAGGGCTCCGCCTCCAGGTGGGTGAGATCGGGGCTGGCGCCGGTGCGGGCGGCGGCCAGCGAGACCAGCCGCTGGAAGGGGACGACCGACACCAGCGGACGTGCGAGCTCGGGCACGGCGGCGAAGGGAAGCGCGGCGTCGGGATCGTCGGCGCAGTGGTGGACGGGGGCGCCCAGGGCGCGCAGGACCCGTTCCAGGTCGGCGGTGCGGCCGGCGTCGGGTCCGGCGGGGCGCAGGAGGAAGCCGGCGGTGGTCGCGGAGAAGACGGCGGGGGTGCCGTGCAGGGCGAACTCGGTGTGCAGGGCCTCGGCCCAGCGGTAGGTGCCTTCCTTGATCTTCAGCGCGGCCTCGGCGGCGGTGATCGCGTCCAGTCCGGTGCCGGTGACCAGGACCGGTCCGGCGGCGTCGGCCAGGGCGTCCACGGCCTCCGGCGCGACGGGCAGTTCCAGGGTGCGGGACAGTGCCTCGGGGACCTGACCGAGCGCCGCGGCCAGCGGGGCGCCCGCTTCGCCGAGGGCGGTGGCGACGAGCCGGCCGAGCAGGGTCAGCGCGGTGGTGTAGGAGACCGTGTGGGTGCTGGCCGCCTCCTGGGGGCAGGTGCGCAGGACGGTGTCGGCGACGGGTTCGGCCGGGCCCTCGCCGGTGATGGCGACCGTGGTGGCACCGGCTTCGGCGGCGCGGCGGAGCACGTCGTTGGGGCAGGCCTTGGTGCCCCGGTGACTGACCACCACGATCTGGTCGGCGGTGGTGATGCCCTCGGTGAGGGCCAGGTCGTGGGCGTCGAGCGCGGCGGGCCGTACCCGTCCGCCGGTCAGCAGCCGGACCCAGGCGGCGGCGGTCCGGCAGGCGTGCAGAGAGGTGCCGATGCCGGTGAACACCAGGGGACGCGCGGGGTCCAGGACCGGGACCGGGGTCCCCAGGAGAGCGGCCACGGCCTCGGGCTGGGAGGCGACATGACGGTCGTAGGCGGCAGACCCGCCGGAGTCCGGGGCGGTGGGGGGCTGGGCGGTCATCGGGCGGGCTCCTTCGCGGGGGTGTGGGCGGCGAGCAGGTCGTCGAGCGGGGTGCCGTCGTAGCGGGCGCAGTTGGCGGGGAAGGTGCGCTGGAAGATGTCCAGGTCGGTCAGGTGGCCGAGCTTGTAGCCGACCTGGCGCAGGACGCCCTCGTGGCGGTAGCCGGCGCGCAGCACCATGCGGCGGGAGGGCTCGTTGCCGGAGGAGATGAAGGCGATCACCGTGGACATACCGGCCTGCTCGGCCAGTTCGGTGAGCCGGACGCACAGGGCCGAGCCGACACCCCGGCCACGCGCGTCGGGCGAGAGGTAGACCGAGATCTCGGCGCTGGCCAGATAGCCCTTGCGCGAGGCGAACGGACTGAGGGTGCCGTACCCGGCGAGCCGCCCGTCCTGCTCGGCGGCCAGGGCGGGGTAGCGGCCATGGTGGGCAGCCAGCCAGCCGTGCAGGTCGTCGAGGGCCTTCTCGTCATGGTCCATGGTGGCGTCGGTGTGCCGGATGGCGTGGTTGAGGGTCGACAGTACCTCAGGAAGATCGGCCTCGGTCAGCGGCCGCAGGACGGGGGTGCTCATCGGGAGGCCTCCCCGAGGACGGCGTCGGTGCGACGGCGGTAGATGCCGACGCCCTCGGAACTGGGGATCAGCCGCTGAAGGTCGTAATGGGTGTCCAGGTGGCCCTGGAAACGGGCGTACTGGGCCTGGTTGTTGGCGATGCGGCCGGCGAAGTAGCGGTTCTCGGTGAGGTTGCTGAGCAGCATGTTGTGGGCGACCAGCAGGCCGCCGGGCCGCAGGGCGGGGGTGGTGGCCTCCATGATCGGGAAGTAGATCGCCTTGTCGATCAGGTCCGGGTCCATGCCCTCGGGGGCGCGATGCGGGGCCGGGCCCTCGGCGTCCAGCACGCACAGGTCGACCGGGTCGAGGGTGCGGCCGTGAGCGATGGCGTCGGTGGTGGCGAACTCGACTCCGTCGGCGAGACCGAGGGCGGTGAGGTTGCGTTCGGCCAGCGCCATGGTGCCGGGGTCGATGTCGATCAGGGTGGCGGTGCCGCCGGCCGCGTGGATGCCGGGCAGCGCCCAGACCGCCCAGTAGCCGTAGTACGAGCCGGGGAAGACGGTGCGGCGGGGAGCCAGCAGATGGCAGAGCGCGAAGAGCAGCCGGGCCTCTTCCGGGAAGATGTAGGTGGCGCGGTCCTCGTGCGCGAACTGCTCGGCGACGCGCTTCCGGAGCGCCTCGAACTCGTCCTCCGGATAGTCCGTGGAGGCGATCACGCCGTCCTGCTCCAGTCCCTCGAGAACCTGCGCGACGAAGGCGCGCTCGTCCACGGGGAACCGGGTGGAGAGATTGAACTGGTCCTCGTTCAGCCCGACTTCCTCGGGGCTCAGGTGACCGGAGCCCAGCCAGGAGGAGTATGCGGCACGGCTCAGCAGACCGCCGCGGAAGCGCTGGTACTCGGGTACGGCGCGCAGGGCGGCGTCGATGAGGTCGTAGGCGACTCCGCCGGTTGCACGGGGGGCGTCGGGACGGGCGGCGGTGGTCACGCGGGGTCTCCTTCTGATGGGGTGGTGCCCGGCGGTGTCGGGCATGCGACGTAGGCTCCGGCAGGAAGTACCGGCTGCCTTTTCAAGCGGGAGTGCGAGCGATGCCGATGGCCGATCAACCGATGCGCGAGCTGCCCTTGTTCGTCTACGGCAGCCTGTCGTTCGGCGAAGTGCAGCGGGCCCTGCTGGGACGGCTTCCCGAGTCCCGCCCGGCGGCGGTGACCGGCTGGCGCAACGCGGCCCTGCGGGACCGTGTCTTCCCTGGTCTGGTGCCCCGGGCCGGGGGCCGGGTCGCCGGGTGCCTGCTGACCGATCTGGACCCTGCCGAGCGTGCTCTGCTGGATGTGTACGAGGGCCCGATGTACGAGGCTCGCGCCCTGCCTCTGGAAGGCGGCGGCCTCGGTCTGGTCTACGTGTGCATCGACGCCTCGCTGGTCCTGGAGGAGGACTGGGACCGGGGGCACTTCGGGCGGGAGCTGTTGCCGGGCTACACGGCGGGCGTGGTCCGCTGGCTGGCGTCCCGTGGGGCGACGCTCACGCATACCGGATCCGGCGAATGTTCCGGCGACGGATCTGTCGGCCGGCCCGCTGACTGATGGTGTCCGCGCGGTGTCCGTTGTCGACAGCGTTCATCGTCACACCAGTTCGTACGTCTCGAAGGCGGCCCGGATCGCGGGGTCGTCCAGGGCCCCGAGCCGTCGGAAGTGCTGGACCGTCTGCTGGGACGCGTCCCGGGCGGTCTTGCGGACCAGGCTCTCCGGGAACACCTCGGCCAGCACCTGCTCGACGGTGTCCCGGTCGAGCCCGTACCCGGTCAACTCCTCGCGCAGGGCGGGCAGATCGGGCCGGAGGAAGGCATCGACCATCATCGGTGCGAGGGTCCCGATCACCCGCCGCTCGGTCGGGTCCGACTGTGCCCACAGCTCTTTGAGGAAGAGCGCGAAGTACGTGTGATGACGGCCCTCGTCCATTGCGTGGTCCCGCACCACTTCGCGAACGGTGGGCACCACCCGGGGATCGTCCGGGACCTCGCCGAGCGAGCCCGAGATCAGCGTCTCGGAGACGATCACGAAGACCAGCTCGGCCAGCGCCCGCCACTCGGGGTGCTCCTGCTGGATCATCGCCAGCCGGGTCAGGAAATACGGCTCGACGGGCAGCCGCGGGGCGATACCGGTACGGGCTTCCGTCTGTCTCATCAGATCGGCCGAGAACAGAGCGTGGTATGCCTCGTCGCAGTAGATCCGATAGGCGTCGAACCGCATGTCCGGCTGGAGGCGCAGGCTCACTGTTCCCTGAGCAATACCGAGCGCGGTGCGATTGACGACGACCTGTTCGAGTTTCGCCGTGAAATCCAGATAACGGTAGAGGTGCTGGATCAGTATCTGTTCGAGCAGTTCGGGTCGGAGGTCCCGTACCAGCTCGTGGCGTGCCAAGGGGACCAGGTCGGGCGAGAAGAAATACTGCCCGTCGGTTTCGTCCGGCAGTTCTCGCCGGGGAGTCGCACGTACCGAGGCGCGCTTGTCCCAGCCACGGAAAGGGCTGCGATAATTGCCGACAGATTCCGGGCTGTCCGGGACCGGGACTTCAGAATCCTTGGTCAGCAGCCGCTTGGGGCAGTAGCTGACCGCGGTACAGCCAGTGAAAAGACCAACGATGCCACACATGCATTTCCCCCGGTTTCCCTACTGTTTAGCAGTGCCGCGATACCGAATGAAATTCGCGTGGTCCTGCGAAACCAACTCCGGGCACCGACGCTGGCGATCATGCAAGGAGCGCTTTCCGGGGGTCAAGTTTCGCCAACGAAATCTCGAATAGTGAGATGAGTGGGAGAAATGCTCGAATCGGTCATCGCGGAGCTTTTTTCAACAGGTCAATCCCACCGGAAGTGTCGAGTGTTTTCCGCGAAACCGATCACGCATTGTGCATGGGTGACGCTCCGTCACGGCGCGGGCGATGCTTACCGAGTGTGAGAAGTCGCTGTACACAGGGTTGCCGTGCTGGTGGAGCGAGAGCGCCCAGAGGCGAATCGTTACGCATCGTGGCCAGAACCTCGGATGGGGTGCCGGTGCCGTGCGCGGGCCGCGGAACATGGTGGGCCATGCTCGCGCACCTCTACCGCGTGCACCTCCGCGGGATCCCCGAGCCGACGCGTCAACTCCGTGCCGGACAGCGGTTCTCATGCGACGGCGACGACGCGCAAGGCGACACCGCGCGGTACAACCGGTTCTTCCCGGGCCGCCCGGACGCGCTCGGCCCGTTCCATCGCGGCGGGCGACTACGCCGATCCCACGTTCGAGATGCACGGGGCACGGCTCAGTGTCGGGTGAACTGGACTCGTGTCGGTTGGGCGACGTTCGGCAGCACCGCGAGGCCGCTCACGGTCAGCTGTTCCCCGTAGAGGTCGGTGACTCTGATCGCCTTGCCGCAACCACTGCCGTCAGCGGAGACGAAGTAGTTGAAGCTGGTGCGGGGCAACGACCGCCAGCCGCCCCCGGCGCTGACCTCCAGGCGCGCGACCGGGTTGCGGTGACCGATCACCTGGATGCCGCACCAGTAGGCGCTGGAGCCGGTCTTGTACCTGATGGACATCGTGCCGATGGAGCTCGGGCTCACCAGGCTCCAGGTGATGGAGAGCCGGCCGACCTTGAGGTCGGCGAGTTTGGCGAAGGCCTGCCGGCTGAGGTCGATCTGCCCGGGTGCGCAGGGCAGAGGGCATTCGTTGGTGATCCGTACCGTGATCGACCTGCCGTTGGCCGCGCGGACGAGCACGTACGCTCCGCAGGCCCGGGAGGTCTCGTAGTCGGTGGTGTTCATCGCCGCGATCATCATGTCCGGGCTCGGACCGAACAGGCACGCCCCGTCCCCGACACCGGCCTCGTAGGCGGTGGCGACGCCCTGATACGACGTGTGGGGCCGGATCCGCCCCGCTGCCGGGGGAGTGGTCGATCCGCGCGAGGACTTCTGGGCGCCCTTGGACGAGGGCTTCGCCGCCTTTGGGCTTGCTGTGTCCTTCGGACTGGCCGAGCTGCTCGCACTCCGACTTGACGACGGGCTGGACGTCGCGCTCGGAGACGCCGTGCCGACGGTGTCGGCGACCTTTGGCCGGCTGGTCACGAGGGGAGTGGCCGCGGCCGGCCCCGCATCGACCTTGTGGCCGGGGAGCAACGCCATGACCAGATACACGAGGACACCCGCGGCGGTAACCGCCACTGTGGCGCCCAGCATGAGTCTGCGTCGGCGCCTGCGTTGCCGCATGACCTGCCTCGTTGTCATGATTACGTGTCCGTTCGGGATCGAGCCGATGGTGCACTGGTCAGTGGCCACCCGCGGCGAAAAGGTTGCCGAGCGCTCCCGAGCCATGGGCGGTCAAGACCGGTGCAGAGCGCGGTGGGCGTTTCTCAGGCCGACTCGCGGACGACCAGCGCTGTACGGAGGATGACGTGGCGGTAGGCCACGGACGGCTCCTCCATGTCCTCAAGGAGCAGCCGGATCATGGCCCGGCCCATCTCCTCGAGTGGTTGACGCACCGTGGTGAGCCGGGGCTTTGTGCGCTGAGCCAGCGAAAAGTCGTCGAAGCCGATCACGGCGACATCCTGAGGCACACGTCGTCCTGCCGCGCGCAGGGCCTGCAGAGCCCCTGCGGCCGTGGTGTCCGACGCGGCGAGCACGCCGTCGATCTCCGGGTGCCGCTCCAGTAGTTCGGTCATGGCGCGGCGCCCGCTGTCCTGCGTGAAGTCACTTTCGGCAACCAGAGACTTCTCGCTGTCCAGGCCGGCCAGTGTCAGAGCGTCCTGATAGCCGCGCAGTCTGCACCGGGCGGCGTCCATGTCCAGTGGCCCGGTGATGGTGGCGATCGTCCTGCGGCCCCGTGCCACGAGGTGGGAGACGGCGCTGCGGGCGCCCCCCACGTTGTCCGCGTCCACATAGCTGACGTACTCGTCGCCCGAGCGGCGCCCCAGCATCACGGTCGGCAACCGCGCCTCGGCGAGCATGTCCGGCAGCCGGTCCCCGGCGCGCACGGACAGCAGGAGAACTCCGTCGACCCGGCTGCCGCGTGCGTACTCCAGGAAGCGCTTCCGATCGGCGTCCGAGCGAACCAGGGTCAGCATCAGCTGCATGCCGGTGTCCGCGAGCGCGTCCCCGAGCGAGCGGACGATCTCAGAGAAGAAGGGCTCCGCGAACACGCGCCAGTCGGGTTCGGTCAGGACGAGAGCGACGGCATTACTTCGCTGACCGGCCAGTGAGCGGGCCGCGAGATTGGGGACATACCCCAGCTCTTCGATGGCCCGCTGCACGGCTTGGCGCGTCGATTCCTTCACGCCCGTCGCGTTGTTGATGACGCGGGAGACCGTGCCCCGCCCCACCCCGGCGTGAGCGGCCACCTCTTCCAGCGTCGGCGTGCCGGGGCGTCGCGTGCCCATGACCACCTCCCCCACGAGACAGCCGATCTTACGGGCCGAGGGAACCATGTACACGCCTTCCGGGGGGCGGCAGTCGGCCGACCGAACGGGCCCTGGGCGGAGGAAGCCTCCTGTGGGTTACGCGGTGGCGCAGGAGGTGCCGTTGAGGCTGAAGGCGGCCGGCTTGGCGAAGCTGCCGCTGTAGGTGCCCTGGAACCCGAAGGAGACCTGCCCACCTGGCGTGATGGACGCGTTGTGCGCGACGTTGGCGGCCGTCACGGATCCCGTCGACGACGACACGGTGGCATTCCAGGCGCTGGCGACTCGCTGCCCGGAGGGCAGCGTGAACGCAAGCTTCCAGCCGTCGACCGGGGAGGAACCCGTGTTGGCCACGGTGACGTCGGCGGTGAAGCCGTCCTGCCACACGCTGGTGCCGTAGGTCACTTTGCATGCGGTGGGGCCGCTGGGGGTGCCGGGGCCGCCAGGGGTGCTGCCGCCGAGGTTCACGCTGGAGGAGAACGAGTTCACGGCCAGGCCCGCGCCGTTCTGCCACGGTTCAAAGCCTGCCTGAATGCTCGTCAGGTACCAGTTGTCCTGCGCGAGTCCGCGGGAGACGGTCTGCCGGACGAAGTCCATCACGTCGAAGTTCCAGCTGTCGATCGCCGACGGCGCGACGAAGGACAGGACGTCGTTGGAGCCGTTGTTGCCGGACCACACCTGCCACTGGCGTCCGGCCACCGTGGCGGAACCGACGGGCGAGCCCACCGGCTGCACGGACCCCACACGGTTGAACCAGATCATGATCTCGGTCCGGTTCACGCCGTCGGTGCGCGGGGTCGGGTCCAGCCAGATGTCGTAGGCGGCATCGTAGGCCGCACCGCTCACGTAGCTGTAGGAGATACCCGTGGGCGCGCTCGAGATGGAGCTGAGCCGGGCCGGGAGGTTCGTGCCGGGCGAGCAGTTGGTGTAGTGGCAGCCGTTGTACACGGACGGGTACGACTTCGGGGCCCCGTTCGTCGGAACCGAGCCGTCGGCCTGGGTGACCCTGAATCCCGAGCCCGTGACGGAGATGCACTGGGTCGCGCTGGTGCCCCAGCGGTTGTTCTGCACGACGTACCGGCCCTGGATGGTGGTGGTGCCGAACGCCTCGCAGATTGTGGTGTCGGCCTGGGAGTCCGTGGCGCCGGTCAGCAGCGCGGCCAGGGCGACGAGCGTGGTCAGCAGCGCACCGCAGAGCGCGCGCATCCTGCGGGCTTGGGGGCGTGAGGGTTGCATGCGGGTCCTCCGCGAGGGATGTGGGGGGCGAGGGCTTCTGCAAGGGTTTGGGAGCGCTCCCAAACCCTTGACTCGCTGGGACTGTAGGAGAGGATCATGTTCCTGACAAGGAGGGCGGCTCGGGTGTCTTGAGGTGCTTCCCGAAGCGGCTGGTGATGCGAGGTGGGCCCCCAAGGGGGCGGAGGCCGTCCGGCTGGTGGCCCCGTCGCCGGGTGACGGGGTCGCGCACGCGGTCTCAGCGAGGGGCTGCTCGAGGAGTTCCGTGTACGAGCCCATGGCCAGGGCGATGTCCGCCTCGATCTTCGACCAGGCCGGGTCGCTCTTGCAGAACGACCGCAGCGAGGCGAAGGTCAGGCTGTCCTGGTAGTTGGTCCACATGCCGTCCAGCAGCGCTTTCGCCATCGTCTTCGCCGTCGTTGGTGTAGTCGGCGACGGTGACGTGAAGTTGGCTGTTGGCGCCGGGACTTGAGGCGTTCCAGGTGTCGGGCCGGCCCGACCACTGGAGGGACCCACTTGTCGAGGACCGCCTTGGCCTGTGCGTTCCCCGTCTGCTGGTAGTACTCGGCGACCCGTTCCATCGACCACGCCTGGGACCACGTTGCTCTTCAGTACCTGCGAAGGATCGCCAGCAGGTCGTCTGCCCGCAGGGCGAGCTGAGCCACTCCCTGGAAGGCGGACTACGCGATGCGCGCCGGCATCGGAGCGGCCGTCGACGAGTTCGTCCAACGGCCACGCCATGCGCAGGGAAAACTTGACGATCAGGAGTGCGCGGTCCGGAACGCCTGATACCGGCTGAAGGCTTCGTGGCTGTCGGGGGTGAAGCGCCACTCCAGCAGGGCGGACGTCAGCTCCGGCTCGGTCAGCCAGCCATGCCAGGCGACCTCATCGGGATCGGGGACCACGGCATCCGTCACCACGGCTTCGTGCACGCCGAGCCAGTGAGGGCTCAGACCGCTGCGGTTGAGGAACGTGAACAGCAAGCGCGGCAGCACACGAACGCCCAGCTCCTCGGCCAACTCTCGTGCGGCGGCCTGCTCATAGGACTCACCGACATGCACCGCGCCACCGACCTCGACCTCGTGGAGCCCGGGGAAGCGCGACAACTGCTCCGACCGTCGGTGGACGAGGATTCGTCCACGCTCATCACGACACACCGTCACGGCGACTCGGTGCAGCCAACCCTCCCGGATGGCTTGCCGGCGGCTGACTACCCTCCCCAGCACTCGATCTTGATCGTCGACACGCTCCACCAGTTCCTCCACGACGCACACCCTGGCAGAGCCCACCGACAACGCCATCCCGACGACCCGAAGTCCCAGAGAAGTCCCGGAGAAGTCCCAGAGATGCCACCGCACCCCTCCCTGACTCGCTGAGGAGCAGGTCAGACGGGGTGAGGTGGCATCCGCACATCAAATGTCGCGGAAGATCTCGATCTGCGCGCCGATCGAGTTGAGCCGCTCGGCCAGGTCCTCGTAACCCCGGTTGATGACATAGACGTTGCGCAGCACCGACGTGCCGTCGGCGGCCATCATCGCCAGCAGGACGACCACCGCGGGGCGCAGGGCCGGCGGGCACATCATCTCGGCGGCGCGCCAGCGGGTCGGGCCCTCGACCAGCACCCGGTGCGGATCGAGGAGTTGGAGGCGTCCGCCCAGGCGGTTCAGATCCGTGAGATAGATCGCGCGGTTGTCGTAGACCCAGTCGTGGATGAGGGTCTGGCCCTGCGCGACCGCCGCGATCGCCGCGAAGAAGGGGACGTTGTCGATGTTCAGGCCCGGGAACGGCATCGGGTGGATCTTGTCGATCGGCGCCTCCAGCTTGGAGGGGCGGACCGTGAGGTCGACCAGGCGGGTGCGGCCGTTGTCGGCGAAGTACTCCGGCGTACGGTCGTGGTCGAGCCCCATCTCCTCCAGGACCGCGAGCTCGATCTCCAGGAACTCGATCGGCACCCGGCGCACCGTCAGCTCCGACTCCGTCACCACGGCAGCGGCCAGCAGGCTCATCGCCTCGACCGGGTCCTCGGAGGGGGAGTAGTCGACGTCGACGTCGATGTGCGGCACGCCGTGCACGGTGAGGGTGGTGGTGCCGATGCCCTCGACCCTGACCCCCAGCGCCTCCAGGAAGAAGCACAGGTCCTGGACCATGTAGTTGGAGGAGGCGTTGCGGATGACGGTGACGCCGTCGTGGCGGGCGGCCGCGAGCAGCGCGTTCTCCGTCACGGTGTCACCGCGCTCGGTCAGCACGATCGGCCGGTCGGGGCGGACCGCCCGGTCGACCCGGGCGTGGTACTGGCCCTCGGTCGCGGCGACGTCCAGGCCGAACCGGCGCAGCGCGATCATGTGCGGCTCGATCGTCCGGGTGCCGAGGTCGCAGCCGCCGGCGTACGGCAGCCTGAAGCCGTCCATGCGGTGCAGCAGCGGACCGAGGAACATGATGATCGAGCGCGTGCGGACGGCGGCGTCGGCGTCGATGGCGTCCATGTCCAGCTCGGCCGGCGGGATCAGCTCCAGGTCGACGCCGCCGTTGATCCACCGCGTGCGCACCCCGATGGAGCTCAGCACCTCCAGAAGGCGGTAGACCTCCTCGATGCGGGCGACCCTGCGCAGCACCGTGCGCCCCTTGTTGAGGAGCGAGGCGCACAGCAGGGCCACGCACGCGTTCTTGCTCGTCTTGACGTCGATCGCGCCGGACAGCCGGCGACCGCCGACCACCCGCAGATGCATCGGGCCCGCGTAGCCCAGAGAGACGATTTCGCTGTCCAGCGCTTCACCGATTCGGGCGATCATCTCAAGGCTGATGTTCTGGTTGCCGCGCTCGATGCGATTGACGGCGCTCTGACTGGTGCCGAGCGCCTCGGCAAGCTGCGACTGTGTCCAGCCCCGGTGCTGCCGGGCGTCACGGATGAGCTTGCCGATGCGTACGAGGTAGTCGTCTGCCATGAGGTTGAGGCTATCTCAGATATGAGATGGCGCATTCCGGGAGGTCCGTTCGGGGGAAAGCCCGCACGGGCCTGAGGGAAGGTCAGTGGCGCTTGGAGGTGCGGGTCTTACGCCATCCGAAAGGTCCGGGCAAATCAACCGATGTCGTACGACGTCCCGTGCTGCTGTGCGTGTGCTTCGGGCCGTGGCTTCCGCCGCCCGTCGTGATGGACCAGGAGCGCCGGTTGATGTTCAGCCGCACCCCGGGAAGGATCCGGAAACTCTTGCGGAACGTGAGCGGCATGGGGGCCTCCCCTTGAAGGTCGGACGCGTGCTTTCGACGTTGTTCGAATACCCCGGCGCGGCGAAGTGATGGCTGTCGGGTTCGCACCGCCCCGCTGTGGCGGGCGAGTTGGGGCAGGGCGTGTCGTTCGCGGTGTTCGTCACCCGCGACGCCCGTGCCGGCGGCGCGCCGTCTGGATGCCGTCGTACTGCCGGGACGGCATCCGGCCGGCGCGCTCTTCCGGGTTCGGGCGAGCTGCCCGGCGACAGGTTGCGCGGCGGTGAGCGGCAGGGGCCCGGCCCGTGTCCGTGGCCGAGGTCGGCAAACCGGCCGACGCGGGCCCGGGGGGCGCGGCCGCCCTCCCGGCGGGGACCGGTCGGGCATGGCGAGGCGCAAGGAGCCCGCGAACGGCCGCCGTCAGGTCACCGGCGCGGGTCGGTCGCGGCGAGGCTCGATGCCGCAGGCGCCCCCGCTCGCCGGCGGATCCGCGGATCGCCGGGACATCACACCGAGGCCGGGCATGACCATCCGGGCCTCATGTACTAGAGTTATCTCGACATCGAGATATCTGCCGAGGCGTACCGCAGTCGCACGCTTTCGCTGGGTCTGGCAGTAAGGCATACCTAACTTAGCCTTACCTTAGCGGATCGGCCAAGACGGCGTGGCGGCAGGATGCGGTGGTAAGCGCACAAAAATGAAGGAGACTGTCGTGTCGGCGAACAGCTTCGACGCCCGCGCCACGCTCAGCGTGGGCGACGAGTCGTACGAGATCTTCCGGCTGGACAAGGTGGAGGGCTCGGCCCGCCTGCCGTACAGCCTCAAGGTTCTCCTGGAGAACCTGCTCCGTACCGAGGACGGCGCGAACATCACCGCCGACCACATCCGCGCCCTCGGCGGCTGGGACTCCCAGGCCCAGCCGTCGCAGGAGATCCAGTTCACGCCGGCCCGCGTGATCATGCAGGACTTCACCGGCGTGCCCTGTGTCGTCGACCTCGCCACCATGCGTGAGGCCGTGAAGGAGCTCGGCGGCGACCCCGCGAAGGTCAACCCGCTCTCCCCGGCCGAGCTGGTCATCGACCACTCCGTCATCGCCGACAAGTTCGGCACCCACGAGGCGTTCGCGCAGAACGTCGAGCTGGAGTACGGCCGCAACCGCGAGCGCTACCAGTTCCTGCGCTGGGGCCAGACCGCGTTCGACGACTTCAAGGTCGTCCCGCCGGGCACCGGCATCGTCCACCAGGTGAACATCGAGCACCTGGCGCGCACGGTCATGGTCCGCAACGGCCAGGCCTACCCCGACACCCTCGTCGGCACCGACTCGCACACCACGATGGTCAACGGCCTCGGTGTGCTGGGCTGGGGCGTCGGCGGCATCGAGGCCGAGGCCGCGATGCTCGGCCAGCCGGTCTCCATGCTCATCCCGCGTGTCGTCGGCTTCAAGCTGACCGGTGAGCTCAAGCCCGGCACCACCGCCACCGACCTCGTGCTGACCATCACCGAGATGCTCCGCAAGCACGGCGTCGTCGGCAAGTTCGTCGAGTTCTACGGCGAGGGCGTCGCCGCCACCTCGCTCGCGAACCGCGCCACCATCGGCAACATGTCGCCGGAGTTCGGCTCGACCGCCGCGATCTTCCCGATCGACGACGAGACCATCAAGTACCTCAAGCTCACCGGCCGCTCCGAGCAGCAGCTCGCGCTCGTCGAGGCGTACGCCAAGGAGCAGGGCCTCTGGCTGGACCCGAAGGCCGAGCCGGACTTCTCCGAGAAGCTGGAGCTCGACCTCTCCACGGTCGTCCCCTCCATCGCCGGTCCGAAGCGCCCGCAGGACCGTATCGTCCTGGCGAACGCCGCCGAGCAGTTCAAGCAGGACGTCCGCAACTACGTCGACGACGTCGACGAGTCCGGCAAGGAGTCCTTCCCGGCCTCCGACGCCCCGGCCGTCGCCCCGAACGGCGCCCCGTCCAACCCGGTCACCGTGACCGCCCCCGACGGCTCGACGTACGAGATCGACCACGGCGCGGTGACGGTCGCGGCCATCACCTCCTGCACCAACACCTCCAACCCGTACGTCATGGTCGCTGCCGCGCTCGTCGCGAAGAAGGCCGTGGAGAAGGGCCTGACCCGCAAGCCGTGGGTCAAGACCACCCTCGCCCCGGGCTCCAAGGTCGTCACCGACTACTTCGACAAGGCGGGGCTCACCCCCTACCTCGACAAGGTCGGCTTCAACCTCGTCGGCTACGGCTGCACCACCTGCATCGGCAACTCCGGCCCGCTGCCGGAGGAGGTCTCCAAGGCCGTCAACGACCACGACCTCGCGGTCACCTCGGTCCTCTCCGGCAACCGGAACTTCGAGGGCCGTATCAACCCCGACGTCAAGATGAACTACCTGGCGTCCCCGCCGCTGGTCGTCGCGTACGCCCTCGCCGGCTCCATGAAGGTGGACATCACCAAGGACGCCCTGGGCGCCGACCAGGACGGCAACCCGGTCTTCCTCAAGGACATCTGGCCCTCCGAGGCCGAGGTCAACGACGTCGTGGCGAACGCCATCGGCGAGGACATGTTCAACAAGTCCTACGCCGACGTCTTCGCGGGCGACGCCCAGTGGCAGGCGCTGCCGATCCCGACCGGCAACACCTTCGAGTGGGACGCCGAGTCGACCTACGTCCGCAAGCCCCCGTACTTCGAGGGCATGACGATGGAGACCACCCCGGTCTCCGACATCACGGGCGCCCGGGTCCTGGCCAAGCTGGGCGACTCGGTGACGACCGACCACATCTCGCCCGCCGGTGCCATCAAGGCCGACACCCCGGCCGGCAAGTACCTCACCGAGCACGGTGTGGAGCGTCGTGACTTCAACTCCTACGGCTCCCGCCGAGGCAACCACGAGGTCATGATCCGCGGCACGTTCGCCAACATCCGCCTGCGCAACCAGATCGCGCCGGGCACCGAGGGCGGCTACACCCGCGACTTCACGAAGGACGACGCCCCGGTGTCGTTCATCTACGACGCCTCGCGCAACTACATCGAGCAGGGCATCCCGCTGGTCGTCCTGGCCGGCAAGGAGTACGGCTCCGGCTCGTCCCGCGACTGGGCCGCCAAGGGCACCGCGCTCCTCGGCGTCAAGGCCGTCATCGCCGAGTCGTACGAGCGCATCCACCGCTCGAACCTCATCGGCATGGGCGTCCTGCCGCTCCAGTTCCCCGAGGGCCAGTCCGCCGCGACCCTCGGCCTGACCGGCGAGGAGACCTTCTCCTTCACCGGCGTCGAGGAGCTCAACAACGGCACCACGCCGAGCACGGTCAAGGTCACCACCGACACGGGCGTCGAGTTCGACGCGGTCGTCCGCATCGACACCCCCGGTGAGGCCGACTACTACCGCAACGGCGGCATCATGCAGTACGTGCTGCGCAGCCTGATCCGCAAGTAGGCCGCACGGACACCTGCGCCTGAGGGCCGCACTCCCGGTGACGGGGGTGCGGCCCTTCGTCGTTCCACACCGGACGGCCCCCACCTGCGCGACAGTCTTGGCGGGCTGAGCCATGCCAACTAGCCAAGGAATGCCAGTACTTGAGCCATTGGAGATGTAAAGCGGTTTGCATGGAGGGCAGTTGGGAACGCCGACGAAGTGGCTACTTGATGTGAGACCTGGCGGTCGCAATGGCGTACGGCATATCGACAGATTCGGGTATGGCTGTGGGGGACTGGGATCATTTAGGCTGAGCATGTAGTAGCTGTGTGTAGTCTTGCGAGTGCCGCGCGTGGTTCCTTGCCCTGACGTTCGGGGGCACTTGCCTGCGGCAGTGCGTGGCCGCCCACTAGCATGGACGGGCACTGCCCAGGCGCATCGGGGGAGCAGGAGGGCTGAGGTGGTGCATAGGGGGAAACCCTTGTGGCGCAGGAGCAGTAGGTGTGGCAATGAGTCGGACTGTGTGGAGGTCGCTGTGTTCGGGGACCGAGTGCTCGCCCGTGACTCCAAGGAACCCTGCTGCTCGCCCGTACAGTTCACCGCTCCGGTCTGGGCGCGGTTTCTTCACGCGGTGATACAGGACGCGTTAGAGCATTCGTGAAGTTCTTGACCGGCCATCGGCAGTAGGTAGGGGGCCTGGATGGGTGCCGAGGCATCTGCGGTGCAGCAATCAGAGAAGAAGGCGTGGAATCGGTTCGCGCTCACGACAGGGTTAGTGGCGTTCGCGCTGGGCGCCGGAGCGTTGGCGACGCTGGCCGCGGCCCTCGCCTCCCTGCTGGTCGACAGCGTGCTCGCCAAGCGGATCCTGTGGGTGACCGTCGCGGTCGCCATGGCCGTCGGCGCGGGAGTGTGGAAGGCCGGCTATGTCACTGCGGCGCCGTCCCGACCTGGTTCGGATCGCCTCCCGCAGGGTTCTGGGACACGGGCTCCGCGGTAGGCGGGCTCGATGCTCGGCGCCGCTTGATCCGGCGCATCACCCACCACTTCACGACTCCGGCTATCCCGGACGCGCCGAGGAACGTGACCACGACGGTACCTATCCGGTGCCACGGGAGGTGCAGCTCACCGGCCGCCTCGACGACGAAGAGGACCGCTCCGACCACCATCGCGAGTCCGATGAGCGCGAGAACGCCGATCCGCGTCACGAGCCTCGCCTTCACGGCGCCACGGGCGTTCTCGATGTCGATGAGATTCTTCGTCTGTTGCGGGTCCTGGATGGCCTGTGCTTTGAGGTCCTCGTCGGACGATCCAGAAGCCGCGGTGCCCTGTACAAAGGTGCGGACCCACTCTTGTAGGCCCTGAGATATCGACCTGACGACCACGTCGGTCCTCCCCTGGCTTCACCGCCAGCCATGGGCGCCGCAGAACTAGCGGGCCCCGAGGTCTTGCTTGATGCGATCGATCAGGTCGCGAGACTCGGTGTCGCCGAGTGCCAGTTCCGTGATCGTATGAAAGCACTCCTGGTAACGCGCCAGCAGCTCCAGGTCCTCGCCGCCGGTCATGCTGCCGGCGGCATGTTCCAGGTACAGCAGGTCGTCGTCGTCGGGGAAGCTCAGCAGGACGAAGCTGCCCAGAGTGCTGTAGTGCGCCCCGGCCTCGAACGGCAAGATGCGGATCGTGATGCCGTCGCGTGTGCCGAAGTCGAGCAACTGATCCAACTGCCCATCCAGGACTTCCTTTCCGCCGATCTGTCGTCGCACTGCGGCCTCGTCCAGAACGAACGTCGTGGCCGGCCTGCCAGAGCCGTCGAACATCCGCTTCTGCCGTTCCATCCTCAGATCCACGACCCGCTCGGCCCGCTCGGGCGCGAGGCCGCGAGGGGCCAGGAGGGCTTCCGCGTACGAACGGGTCTGCAGGTGGCCTGGGACGACGATGGGGTGGTATGCGTGCAGGGACGTGGCCGCGCTCTCGTAGCCCAGGTACTGGGCGAACTGAGGGGTGACGACGTCGTGATACTTCGACCACCAACTCGCCCCTTTGCTACCCCGGGCCGCCTGTTCGAGCTCCTGCACCTGGGTCGCGTCGGTGATGTGATAGAGCGTCAGCAGTGCCCGTAGGTCGCTGACGGACACGCTGACCGTACCTGTCTCCACCCGGATCAGTTTCGACTGAGACCACTCCACCTGTTCGGCGGCCTCACGCTGACTCAGACCGGCGCGCTCGCGCGCCTGTCGCAGGGCGAGACGTAGTTTGCGCCGGTTCAGACTGGGGTCCACGGGGGTCATCGCCGCTCCTTCGCCCGTGCACGTACCCTGAACCTGATCGGCCATGCACAGAAAGTTCCTAGCTTTTTGCTCCTCTCATTATGGCCCTAGCAAAGAGCATAGAGCCAAAGCCAGGAGCGTGTTCGTGGCCTGGTGCCGATGAGGTGCCGGCAGTCCTGTGAGCCCCATTGAGCTGCGACCGAGCGGGCCGTCTCGTGTAGAAGAGAACGCCGGAACGGCTGTTTGTGCTCCGAAAAGACGCGCTCCGGTTCCGAGGTGTCGGAGCACGGGAGCTCGAAGAGCGCACGAAACCCCCTATAGGTGCGCCGAGTTGCGCTCGGCGCACAAAGGCGGCGCTCGACGTGTACGGGGTGCGGTCGCCAAGTCCGCGCGCTTCGGGTGAGGTTCCCGAGACGGGAGGCGACCGCTGTTCGAGACAAGGGGACGTGGAGCTGGTCGACGTTCGGGTCAGTGATCGTAGGCGGTCAGCGCGAGGATGTGTCGAATGACGCGTGCTATGACAGCTCCGGGTGTGCGCCTTCGGTGCCGTTCCCGTTTCGCGTTCGGCTGCCAGGAGGTCAAGGAGAAGCCGAGTGCGGCCTGCGTCGTGGCGAGGGCGACCAGTTCGAGGAGAAGCCCGCCGACGCGAAGAAGCTGTTGAGTCTCCCGCGTATCGTCGCGATCTGCGACGCCACCCGCTTCATGACCGAGATGAACGGGGCCGAGGCGTTCAAGGTTCGACTCGACGATCTGCACCGGGCGAAGATCCGCCTCGCAGATGAGGTGCTGGTACTCGGCGACCACATCGGAGACAGCACCCGAGCCGAAAACGCCTACGCTCTGGTAGCGCTCGAGCCGCAGCCGTGCGAGGCCGACCGAAGCACTCACGGAAGTGTTCCTCGGCCTCACCACCGACGGCGAGTAGCTCGATGACCTGCACACGGTCCAGTCCACGCACGTCCGGTACGGACTGTGGCCCACATGCCGTCCAGGGCCGCCCAGGCCAGCTCCTTTCCAACCGGACGCCAGGAACTCGAAGCTTCCGTCGGATGTGCCGCCATCCGATCTCCGGTGAAGCCATGCCACGCCATTGACGGGAGTGCGGGCCGTTTACAACTGCGCCCCATGCCGCTATCTTCCGCAGAAGTGGGGTGGGAGCGCTCCCACGCGGACGGACCGGAACCCGCCCGCGCGCGCCGCTCCCGCCCCACGGCATGACGCACCACGCACCTCACACCACCCACACCCCGCACGGCCCGTACCCCAAGGAACGGACTGGACTGTCATGATCCTGACAAAGTTATCGAGGGTGACCCGCCCCAGAGTCCTCTTCCTGGTCCTCGTCTCCCTGCTCGCCACCATCCCCGCCCTCAGCCTGGTCCTCACGACCGGCGGCAAGGCGGAGGCCCACGGCACTCCGATGAAGCCCGCCAGCCGCACCTTCCTGTGCTGGCAGGACGCGCTGACCGACACCGGTGAGATCAAGCCGATCAACCCGGCCTGCAAGAACGCGCAGGCGGTCAGCGGCACCACGCCGTTCTACAACTGGTTCTCCGTGCTCCGCTCGGACGGCGCCGGCCGCACCCGCGGCTTCGTGCCGGACGGCCAGCTGTGCAGCGGCGGCAACGCCAACTTCACCGGCTTCAACGCTGCCCGCGACGACTGGCCGCTCACCCATCTCACCTCCGGCAAGACGGTCGACTTCTCCTACAACGCCTGGGCCGCACACCCGGGTTGGTTCTACGTCTATGTCACCAAGGACGGCTTCGACCCGAAGAAGACCCTCACCTGGGACGACATGGAGGCCCAGCCGTTCCTCAGCGTCGACCACCCGCCGCTCAACGGCAGCCCGGGCACGGTCGAGGCCAACTACTCCTGGACCGGGCAGCTTCCGGCCAACAAGTCCGGCCGCCACATCATCTACATGGTCTGGCAGCGCTCGGACAGTGCGGAGACCTTCTACTCCTGCTCCGACGTCGTCTTCGACGGCGGCAACGGCGAGGTCACCGGCATCCACGAGCCGGGCAACCCGACCGAACCGGTACCGGGCACCTGCACGGCGACCCGTAAGACCACGGGCAGTTGGAACGGCGGCTACCAGTCCGAGGTGACCGTCACCAACTCCGGCGACGTCCCGATGCTGGGCTGGATGGTCGACTGGACCCTGCCGTCCGGCCAGAAGGTCGACAGCCTCTGGAACGGCAACGCCACCTACAACGGCCAGGCGGTGATGGTCCACAACGCCAACTGGAACGGCTCGCTCAGTCCGGGGCAGAGTACGACGTTCGGCTACGTCGTGACCGGCTCCGGAGGCGACACGGCCACGGCCCTTCCCTGCCGCGTCGGCTGAATCACCGTCAGAACGTGCTCGAACCTTCCGCTCGGGGCGGACCCGGTGGGGCTGTGCGCCACCGGGTCCGCGAGCCGCGCCGGCGCAGGGGGGGGGGTGATGGCCGACGCGGATGGTGCATGGCTTGTGGCGACCCGACACGCGACAACGTTGTCGAGTGGTCTATACATGACTCTACAGCCCCAACGGACAACGATGTCAAATCAGTTGGGGGAAACGGCTGGACCGGCACCGAACCCGCACCGGCACATGTCCACCCCGGCTACCGGCTGATCGGCAACACCGTGGCCAGCCAGTCGAGTTGGCGGCGCACCTGCACCGCGTCACCGCCCTCGTGGCCGTTGTACGGATAGGCGTGGATCTCCTTGCGGGGGCCCACGCCGGTCAGTTCGCCGTAGCGGTTGAAGGCCGCGTAGGCCCCGCTCGGCGGACACACCGTGTCGCGCAGGCCCACCCCGAAGTGGGCCGGGGCGGTGGCGCGCCGGGCGAACGAGACGCCCTCCATGTACGCGAGCGTGCGATACGCGGCCTCCGCCGCACCCCGGTGCACGGAGAGGTACGCGCTGATCTCGCCGTACGGGCTCGCGTCGGTCAGGTCCAGAGCGCGCCGGATCCCGCACAGGAAGGGCGCGGTGGCCAGGACGGCCGCCAGATCCGGCACCAGCCCCGCAACCGCGAGCGCCAGTCCGCCGCCCTGGCTGTTGCCGACGGCCGCGACGCGTCCCCCGTCCACGTCCGGCAGTGCCCGTACCGCCGTCACCGCGCGCACCGCGTCCGTGATCAGGCGACGGTAGTGATAGGTGTGCGGGTCGAGCAGGCCCCGTGCCGCGGGACCCGGGCCGCCCGGTGCCGAGGCGTGCGGGTCGGGGGTCGCGCCGCCGTTGCCGTACTGGTCGCCCTGGCCGCGGTTGTCCATCAGCAGATGCGCGTATCCGGCGGTCACCCAGGTCAGCCGCTCGTGGGGGAGCCCGCGGCCGCGGCCGTAACCGGCGTACTCGACGACCGCGGGCAGCGGCTCGCGCACCCCGGCGGGTCTGCTGTACCAGGCGCGTACCGGATCGCCGGCGAAGCCCCGGAAGGTGACGTCCCAGGTCCGTGTCAGCCGCAGCCCGCTCTCCACCGGGCGTGCCGACACCAACACCTCTGTCTGCGCCGCCTCCTTCAGGGTGTCACGCCAGAACTCGTCGAAATCCGGGGGTTCCTGGACATCGGGACGGTAGTGCTCCAGCTCGTCGGCGGGCAGGTCGAACGCAGGCACAGGACACCTCGCATGAGTCGGTCCAAGTAGTGAAACTTGCGGGGACAGCCGGGCGTTGGCGTTCCCTGTCCTACCCCACTCCTGCCCCAGGTATCTCCCGCACACCCCATTGACAGCGCTTTCTCCCTGGCTCTAAGTTGCCGCGCAGTTACCGGTAAGAGCTCGAAAGTTTCGGTTCCGTGTCTCCGTCTGAGAGGACCGAGCGTGAGCACATCCGTCAAGTCGGCCTCTCCACCACTCAGCGTCGAGGACCCGCCCGGAGCCCCCGCCCGCCCCGCGCCGCGCGGCGGATGGCGCCGGTCCCTGCGCCGTGACTGGCAGCTCTACTCGCTGGCGGTCCTGCCGCTGCTGTTCTTCCTGGTCTTCCGCTATCTGCCGATGATCGGCAACGTGATCGCGTTCCGGCGCTTCGAGCCCGGCGGCTCGATGTTCGGCGAGGACTGGGTGGGCCTGCGCTATGTGCGCATGTTCCTCAGCGACCCGACGTTCTGGCAGGTGTTCCGCAACACCCTGTGGCTCGGCGGGCTCACGCTGGTGTTCTGCTTCCCGATCCCGATCGTCCTCGCCCTCCTGCTCAACGAGGTGCGCCGGCGCTCACTGAAGCGGTTCGTGCAGTCGGTGTCGTACCTCCCGCACTTCCTGTCGATCGTGATCGTCGCGGGTCTCACCATGCAGATGCTCGCCACCGACGGGCCGGTCAACCACGCTCTCGGCTGGTTCGGGCACGACGAGATCCGCTTTATCCAGGAGCCCGAGTGGTTCCGCACGATCTACGTCGGCTCGGAGATCTGGCAGACCGCCGGCTGGGGCACGATCCTCTACCTCGCCGCGCTCACCACCATCGACGAGGACCTGTACGAGGCCGCGCGCATCGACGGCGCCAACCGCTGGAAGCAGATCTGGCACGTCACCCTGCCCGGCATCCGCCCCACCATGATCACGCTGCTGATCCTCAACATCGGCACGTTCATGGCGGTCGGCTTCGAGAAGGTCCTGCTGCTGTACAACCCCCTGACCTATCCGACCGCCGACGTGATCTCGACGTACGTCTACCGGGCCGGTGTCGAGTCCAACAGCTTCAGCTACGCGGCCGCCATCGGCCTGTTCGAGGCGGTCATCGGTCTGTTCCTCATCACCACCGCCAACACGCTCTCGCGCCGCACAGTGGGGACCAGTCTGTGGTGAAGCCGAGCCGTTCCTACCGGGTCTTCCAGGGCGTCAACGGGGTGGTCCTCACCCTGGTCGTCCTGGTGACGCTGTATCCCTTCGTCAACATCGTCGCGCGGTCCTTCAGCGGGGAGCGGCAGATCCGCGCCGGTGAAGTGACCCTGTGGCCCAAGGGGTTCAACCTCACCACGTACCGGATCGTCTTCCAGGACTCGATGTTCTGGCGGAACTACGGCAACACCGTCTTCTACACGGTCGTCTCCACCGCCGTGGCCATGGTCCTGACGACCTGCTACGCCTACGTCCTGTCGAAGAGGCACCTCAGGGGGCGCGGGGTGCTCGTCGGCATCGCGGTGTTCACGATGTTCTTCACCGGCGGTCTGATCCCCAACTACATCCTGGTCACCGAACTCGGACTGAAGAACAGCGTCTGGGCCATCGCGCTGCCCAACGCGATCAGTGTCTTCAACCTGCTGGTGATGAAGGCCTTCTTCGAGAGCCTGCCGACCGAGCTGGAGGAGGCCGCGCAGATCGACGGCCTGAGCACCTACGGCATCCTCTTCCGGATCGTGCTCCCGCTGTCCAAGGCGGTCGTGGCGACCATGGTGCTCTTCTACACGGTGTCCTTCTGGAACTCCTGGTTCAGCGCCTTTCTCTACATGGACCACTCCGACCTGATGCCGGTCACGATCTATCTGCGCAACCTCATCGCCGGTGCCACCGGCGGCGGCAACGCGGGCGCCGGCACCGCGGAGCTCAGCCAGGTCGGCGCGAGCATCCAGGCGGTCACGATCGTGCTCACCGCCCTGCCGATCATCTGCGTGTACCCGTTCGTCCAGCGCTACTTCGTCTCGGGCGTGATGCTCGGCGCGGTCAAGGGCTGACAGCCCGTCAATTCACTTACGGAACAAGGGAGTATCCGTGGAGAACACCGGACAGCTGTCACGGCGTCAGATCCTGGCCGCCGCGGGATTCATCGGCCTCGCCGGTCTCACCGGCTGCGGCGGCGGTGAGGACGGAGGCGACTCGAAGGACCTGTCCAAGAAGCAGAACGGCGCGATGAAGGAGTACCAGGCCGGTCAGCAGTTCAAGGCCACCAAGGCACTGTCCTTCTCCATGCTGCACAACGACAACCCGGTCTACCCCCTCAAGAAGAGCTGGCTGTTCTGGAAGGAGGTCACCAAGCGCACCGGGGTCACGATCAAACCCCTCGACGTCCCGCTGGCCGACTACGAGAAGAAGCGCAGCGTCCTCATCGGCTCGGGCGACGCCCCCTTCATCATTCCGAAGACGTACCACCCCGGTGAGGTCCCCTTCGTGTCCTCCGGCGCGATCCTCCCGGTCAGCGAGTACGTGCACCTGATGCCCAACTTCCGCGACAAGGTGAAGAAGTGGAAGCTGGAGCCGGAGCTGGACTCCATCCGCCAGTCCGACGGAAAGTACTACCTCCTGCCCGGCCTGCACGAGAAGCCCAAGTCCGGCTACTCCCTGTCCTTCCGCACGGACATCCTCGACAAGCACGGACTGGCCCTGCCCACGACGTGGGACGAGGTGTACGACGTCCTCAAGGCGCTCAAGGCGGAGTACCCCGACAAGTACCCGTGGACCGACCGCTGGAGCACCAACACCCCCTTTCCGTGCGGGGCGTTGTTCCAGTACCTCGGCCAGGCCTACGGGGTGAAGGCCGGCTGGACGTACGACAACATCAGCTACGACACCAAGGCGCAGAAGTTCGTCTTCACCGCGGCCCAGGACGCCTACCGGCAGATGATCGAATACCTGAGAAAGATCGTCGCCGAGAAGCTCCTCGACCCCGAGAGCTTCACCCAGCAGGACGACCAGGCCGTGCAGAAGCTGCTGGCCGAGAAGTCCTACGTGATCAGCGCCAATCCGCAGGAGCTCGTGCAGAACTACCGCTACAACCTGGGCAAGCAGGTCAAGGGCTCGAAGATCGAGATGGTCCCGGTCCCGCTCGGCCCGGCCGGCCCGATCCTGCTGAGCGGCATCCGGCTGGAGAACGGCGTCATGATCTCCAGCAAGGCGCTCAAGAGCGCCGACTTCGTCGCGATGATGCAGTTCGTGGACTGGCTCTGGTACTCCGACGAGGGCCAGAAGTTCTGCAAGTGGGGCGTGGAGGGCGTCACTTACACCGAGTCCGGCGGCAAGTACACGCTGAAGCCCGGCATCTCGCTGATGGGATCCGACCCGGACGCCCCGAAGGACCTCCAGAAGGACTTCGGCTTCTTCAACGGCGTGTTCACCTACGGCGGCAGCTGGGAGCTGGTCTCCTCCAACTTCAGCCCGGACGAGAAGAAGTTCCAGGACGTCATGTCCCAGCGCAAGGAACTCCCCGTCGACCCGGCACACCCCCTGCAGTCCTTCGAGCAGGAGCAGGCGACGCTCTGGGACACCCCGCTCAAGGACCACGCCATCCAGAACACCCTCCAGTTCGTGCTCGGCAAGCGCCCCATGTCCGAATGGGGCGCGTACATAGCCGAGTTGAAGGCGAAGAACATGCAGCAGCTCGTCGACCTGCACAACAAGGCACACGAGCGGTTCAAGAAGGAGAACGGGTGATCCACCGCATCCCCGCCCAGTCGTCCGGCCCCCTCTCCGACGCCTGGCGCCACTGCGTCGGCACCGGACGGATCGAACTCGCGCTGCGCCGCGACTACCAGGACTCCCTGAAGCTCCTCCAGCGCGACATCGGCTTCCGGCACATCCGCGGGCACGGACTGCTGAGCGACGGCATGGGCGTCTACCGGCCCTACGAGTGGCCCGAGGGCGTCCGGGGTGTCCGCCACTCCTTCACCTACGTCGACCAGGTCGTCGACGCCTACCTGGAGCTCGGCATCCGGCCCTTCCTCGAACTCGGATTCATGCCCAAGGAGTTGGCCTCGGGCACGCAGACCGTGTTCTGGTGGCACGGGAACGTCACCCCGCCCCGGGACATGGGGGAGTGGGCCGGCCTGGTCCGGGGGACCCTCCGGCACCTGGTCGACCGGTACGGCCTCGACGAGGTGCGCACCTGGCCCATCGAGGTGTGGAACGAGCCCAACCTGGCCGACTTCTGGGAGGGCGCGGACGAGAAGGCGTACCACCGCCTCTACGAGGTGACCGCGGGCGCGGTCAAGGAAGTGGACGCGGATCTCCAGGTGGGCGGTCCCGCGATCTCACCCGCCTCGGACGAGTGGCTGGACCGCTTCGCCGAGTTCGCCGAACACCACGATGTCCCCGTCGACTTCGTGTCCAAGCACGCCTACACCTCGGGCCCTGCCCAGCACGTCCCCTTCGGCACCCATCAGGTCCTGGCCCCCGCTCAGCACCTCCTGGACCAGTTCGCCACGCCCCGCGCGCGTCTGAAGGGCACCAGGCTGGGCGAACTCCCGGTCCACATCACCGAGTTCAACTCGTCCTACCGCCCCGACAACCCCATTCACGACACCGCATTCCACGCGGCGTACCTGGCTCCGGTCCTCGCCCACGGCGGCGATCGCGTCGACTCCTTCGCGTACTGGACCTTCAGCGACGTGTTCGAGGAGGAGGGGCCTCCCACGGCCCTCTTCCACGGCGGCTTCGGCCTGCTCACCCACCGACAGATCAGGAAACCGACGTACCACCTGTACGCCTTCATGGCCCGCATGGGCCCCGACCTGCTCACCCGCGGCACCGACCACCTGGTCACCCGGCACCCCGACGGCCGGGTCACCGTCCTCGCCTGGGCGCCGGTCGACGCGAGCGGCGAGACCCCCGGGCCGTCCCGCCACAGGCTGCGGCTGTCCGTGCCGGTGCCGGGCGCCCGGGAGGCGTTCGTACGGCGGTCCGTGGTCGACGAGGAGCACGGCAACGCCCGTACGGCCTGGCAGCGGATGGGCAGTCCGCGCTCACCCGGCCCGCACCAGCTCGACGTACTCCACGAGGCCGCCGAGCCCGGCCGCCGGCACCTGCGCCTTCCGGTCGAGGACGACCGCACCGAACTGGACCTGACGCTGGCCCGCCACGAGATCACGCTCGTGGAGGTGAGCCCGGTCGCGGAGGAGGCACCGGAGTGGTGGGACGAACGACGACTCCTGGGGAGGGAGCCACAGTGAGCGGAGTGAGCGGAGTGAGCCGGGACAGTCGAGCGCCGGGGGCAGCCGCCCGCGCCCCCCGGCCCACCCCTGCCTCCTTCGGCACCGGATCTCTCTCCCGCGCCGCAGCCCTCATCCACACCCTCGTCACCGTCGAGGCCCTGCTCCTCCTCGCCGCCTCCCCGGGCCTGGCGGGGCTGCTCCTGCTGGGCCCCGCCCCCGCCAACCTCCCCCTCGCCGCCGTATGCCTGCTGCCCCTCGGCCCGGCGACGGCCGCCGCCCTGTACGCCCTCCATCACCGCGACCACGACCTCACCGACCTGCACCCGGCCCGGACGTACTGGCGCGGCTGGCGGCTCAACGCGCTGCCGTCGCTCAGGCTGTGGGCCCCGCTGCTGGTCTGGCTCGCGGTGATCGCCTTCACGCTCACCCACTTCACCGCCACCGGGCTGCCCGCCTGGTGGGCGGTGCTGCTCGCGGCGATCGGCGCCGGTTCGCTGCTCTGGGGCGCGCACGCGCTCGTGCTCACCGCCCTGTTCGCGTTCCGGACCCGCGACACCGCCCGCCTCGCCGGCTACTTCCTGTTCCGGCACGCCGGCGCCACCCTCGGCGCCGCCTCGCTGCTCGTCCTGACCGCCGCCGGGACCGCCGTACTGACCGAGGCCCTGC
Source organism: Streptomyces sp. NPDC001668 (assembly GCF_042893155.1). NCBI lineage: Bacteria > Bacillati > Actinomycetota > Actinomycetes > Kitasatosporales > Streptomycetaceae > Streptomyces > Streptomyces sp. NPDC001668. Next base: position 317,615 of record NZ_JBIAUQ010000007.1, on the reverse strand, counting down.
CCGCCCTGCTGGCGGCCCCACTGCTGCTGTCCCTGCTGCACAGCAGCCGCCCGGTGATCGCCGAGACCCAGAAGGACTTCACCGTATGAGCCCGTCGAGCTCCGGGATCCCGTACGGCGGCGACTACAACCCCGAGCAGTGGCCCCAGGAGGTCTGGGACGCGGACCACCGGCTGTTCACCCGGGCCGGCATCGACACGCTCACGGTGGGCGTCTTCTCCTGGTCGCTCACCCAACCCGCCGAGGACACCTACGACTTCACGGTCCTCGACCGCATCCTCGACCGGGCGGCGGCCGAGGGCCGACGGGTCTGTCTGGCCACCGGCACGGCCGCCCTGCCGCCCTGGCTCGCGCACAGGTATCCCGAGGTCAACCGCACCGACTTCGAGGGCCGACGGCACCGCTACGGCCAGCGCCACAACTTCTGCCCCAGCTCACCGGCGTACCGCAGGCCGGCCACGGCGATGGCGGCCCGGCTCGCCGAACGGTACGCGGACCACCCGGCGTTGCTCGCCTGGCACATCAACAACGAGTACGGCGGCGTCTGTTACTGCGAGCTGTGCGCCGAGGCGTTCCGGGACTGGCTGCGCGACAAGTACGAGGGAGCACTCGACGCCCTCAACGACGCCTGGTGGACGACGTTCTGGTCGCACCGCTACACCGACTTCGCCCAGATCGAGCCGCCCAACGCCCTCACCGAGCACTGGCGGGGCCCCGACCACACCGCCTTCCAGGGCTTGACGCTCGACTACTTCCGCTTCACCACCGACGCGCTGCTCGGCTGCTTCCTCGCCGAGAAGGAGGTGATCCGCGCCCATGATCCGGTCACCCCTGTCACGACCAACTTCATGGGCATGTTTCGCCCCCTCGACTACCACCGCTGGGCACCCCACCTCGACTTCGCGTCCTGGGACAACTACCCGCCCCTCGACGCCCCGCCGACCTGGCCCGCCCTCGCCCACGACCTGATGCGCGGCCTCAAGGACGGCGCCCCCTTCTGGCTCATGGAGCAGACCCCGTCCACCACGGCCTGCCGTGACGTCAACCCCCTTCGCAGACCGGGCGAGTTGCGCCTCGCCACCTTCCAGGCGATCGCCCACGGCGCCGACGCGGCCCTCTACTTCCAGCTGCGCGCCTCCCGGGGAGCCTGCGAGAAGTACCACGGGGCGGTCATCGGCCACGCGGGTCGCGACGACACCCGCGTCTTTCTGGAAGTGGCCGCGCTGGGCGAGGAGTTGGCGCTGCTCGGCGACGCGTCCCTCGGCGCCCGCACCCCCGCCCGCACCGCCCTGGTCTTCGACTGGGACAGCTGGTGGGCCCTGGAGATCTCCGACGGCCCATCCCGGCTGGTCAAGTACCAGGAGGTGGTCCACGCCTATTACCGGGCCGCCCGTGAGGCGGGCGCCGACGTGGACGTCGTGCCGCACACCGCCGACCTCACCCCGTACGACGTGGTCCTCGCCCCCGCCCTGCACATGGTCAAGGGCGACCTCGCGGCCCGCCTCGAAGCGGTGGCGGAACGCGGCGGCACGGTCCTCACCACCTTCCTCTCCGGCCGCGTCGACGAGCACGACCGCGCCTTCCTCACCGACGTGCCCGGCCCCCTCGCGCCTCTCATGGGCATCAGGATCGACGAATGGGACGCGCGCCCACCGGAGTTCACCCAGCCGGTCCCCGAACTCACCTCGTCGGGACGGCTCGTCTTCGAGATCGTGCGGCTCCGGGGCGCCGAGACGATCGCCACCTACGGCACGGACTTCTACGCCGGGACCCCCGCCGTGACCCGCAACGCCTACGGGCAGGGCGAGGGCTGGTACGTCGCCACCGCCCTCGACCAGCCGGGCGTCGACCGGATCGTCCGCCGCGTCCTGGCCCGCCACGACCTCATCGGCCCGTACGCCGGCCACGAGGGACTGGAGACGGCCACCCGGGTCGCCCCCGACGGCACCCGTCTGCTCTTCGTCCTGAACCACACCGACTCGACAGTCGAGTTGAGGGCGCACACCACCGCCACCGACCTGCTCACCGGCAAGCGGGCAGAGGCCGGCGCCCCCTTCGCCCTCGACCCGCGAGGCGTGGCGGTCCTGCGGCTTCAGTAGATCGTCCGCCCCCGCTCGTCCGGCACCCCCGACTTCCGGAAGAAGTAGCTGTTGATCTGATCGCGCCACTCGCGGGCGCTGCGCAGCTGCTCCTCGAACCGCTCCGCCCCCCGCGCGTGGCGCGCCGGGTCCACGAGGTCGACCAGCGAGGCCCAGACGTCCTGGGCAGCCTCCACCTCCTCCACGCCCTCGAAGTGCGTGTCGTAGATGTGCTGGATCACCGTCTTGCCGCTGTGCAGCATGTGTCCGTACGACACGTGGTGGAAGAACAGCAGCAGCTCGTCCGGGCAGCTCTCCACGGACTCGTACACCTCGGCCCACGGCTTGGCGTACTGCCCCGCGTATCCGGTCCCGCTCGCCACACTCCGGTCGACGCCGATGCCCTCGCGGTCGGCGAAGTGGTAGGTCCCCCACGGGCTGTACTCGTAGCCGTCGACGCTCGGCCCGTAGTGGTGCCCCGGCTGGACCATGAACCCCACGCCGAGGGGAGCGGTGTACTTCTCGTACGTCCGCCACGAACCGTCCAGCACCGAGCGCAGGCCCGCCCTGAGGCCGGGCGCGGTCCCGAAGGTGAGCCCGATCCACTCGTCGAGGACCCGATGCGGGTCGGCGCCCGGCTCCCAGGCCAGCCGCCCGAACGTGTACAGGTTCGCCTGGGCCAGCGGATGCCCTGTCCAGAACGGGTCGTCCCCGACGTTGGACACGGCGACCAGCCCACCGCGCGCCGACCCGCCGACGGTGGACTCCCCGTCGATACCGAACCGCAGCACCTCGCTCCACATCGGCCCCAGCCAGCACACGTGCCGTTGCTGCCCGGTGTACTCCTGCGTCGCCTGGAACTCCACCGCCAGCCGGGTACCGGGCATCGCCCCGATCAGCGGGGAGACCGGCTCCCGCACCTGGAAGTCCATCGGCCCGTGCTTGACCTGGAGGACGGCGTTGTCGGCGAACTCCCCGTCCAGCGGCACGAAATGGTCGTACGCGGCCCGCGCCCGGTCGGTCGAGCGGTCCCGCCAGTCCTGACGGTGGTCGTAGACGAAGGCCCGCCAGTGGACCGTACCGCCGTACGGCTCCAGCGCGGCGGCCAGCATGTTGGCACCGTCGGCATGCGTGCGCCCGTACGCGAACGGCCCGGGCTGTCCCTCGGAGTCGGCCTTCACCACGAACCCGCCGAAGTCCGGGATCACCGCGTACACGCGCGCGGTGGCCTCGGCCCACCACGACCGCACCGACTCCTCCAGCGGATCCGCGGTCGGCAGCCCGCCCAGCACCATCGGCGCGGCGAAGGTGACCGACAGATGGGTGCGGATGCCGTACGGCCGCAACGCACCCGCGATGTCCGCCACTTCACCGACCCGGTCGGTGAGCAGCCGAGCCTCGGCCGCGTGCACGTTGACGTTGTTCACGGCCACGGCGTTGATCCCGCAGGCCGCGAGCAGCCTGCCGTACTGCCGTACCCGCTCCACCTGCCCGCGTGCCCGCCCGTCCTCCCAGAACAGCGATCCTCCGGCGTACCCGCGCTCCACCTGGCCCATCACCGGGTGCACGGCCACGTTGTCCCAGTGGTCGAGCATGCGAAGCCCCGACGCAGGTTCATGCGTGGCAGGTTGAGTGTCTCCGTGAAAGGCCGACTCCCCGAGCCGTACGACGTGGAACAGCCCGTACAGGAGCCCCCGCGCGCCGGACGCCGTGACGGTCGTGCACCCGTCCCGGCGTCCGTACTCGAATCCCTCGGAGCCGTCGTCACCGGCCAGCTCCAACACCAGGTCGTACGACCCTGGTTCACGCGAGACGGTGCCTCCGAAACGGTCGCAGGCCGCCGCCACCTCCCCGTGGACCGTGTCCACCAGCGGACCCGAGCCGCGGATCAGGGTCCGCCGGGTGCCGATCGGCCGGAACGCCCCGTCCGGCAGCCAGGCCGGATCGACACCCTGCATGTGACCCCCAACTCTGCTGCTCAGGCGAGCAGTTCGACTTCCGAGACCACCGCCTCGCCGTCGAACACGAGTCGGTACTTCCCGTACGTACCCGCAGACCTCACGGAGAACGCCCGTGTCTGCCGGTCCCATGCGAAGGACTCACCGGACCGCTGGTCGAGGGTCTTCCACGTGGCCCCGTCGTCCGAACCCTGGAGCGTCCAGCCACTCGGCGCCTTCGTGCGGTCCGCGGCGGAAGTCACCGTGTACTGGACGCCCTTGACCGAACCGGACACCGGAAGATCCACCGAGGTCACGGGCGCGTCGGTCGCCGAGCTGTTGTCGAACAGCGCCCCTTCCCCGGCGAGCACGTCCGCACGCGGTGTCGGCACCTCGTCGTCCTGGGTGATGGACACCGGAGCCGCGTGCTTCCCCGTGCCCCACTTGGACGGCCGTGGACCCATGTCGAAGTCCAGGACGGCACCCCTGGACAGGACCGAGTGGGGGAGCGAAGTCGACGTCCACGGCCGGCCGTTGACCCGCAGGCCCTGCACGTACACGTTCCGCGCGCTGTTCTCCGGCGCTCTGACCACCAGGTCCCGGCCGTTCTCCAGATGGACCGTGGCCTTGGTGAACAGCGGTGAGCCGACGGCGTATTCGCCGCTGCCCATCACCAGGGGGTAGAAGCCCAGCGCCGAGAACAGGAACCAGGCCGACTGCTCGCCGTTGTCCTCGTCACCGTGGTAGCCCTGACCGATCTCGCTGCCGACGTACAGCCGCGACAGCACCTCCCGGACGTTCCGCTGCGTCTTCCAGGGCTGACCGGCCGCGTCGTACATGTAGGTGACATGGTGGGCGACCTGGTTGGAGTGCCCGTACATGCCCATCCGGACGTCCCGCGCCTCCGTCATCTCGTGGATGACACCGCCGTAGGAGCCGACGAAGTCCGGCGATGCCGTCTCGGGCGTCGCGAAGTACTGGTCCAGTTTGTCGGCGAGCCCGGAGCGGCCCCCGTACAGGTTGGCGAGGCCCCGGCTGTCCTGCGGAGCGGTGAAGGCGTACCCCCAGCCGTTGGTCTCGGTGTAGTCGTAGCCCCACACCCGCGGGTCGTAACCCGTCGACTCCACTCGCCACTTGCCGTCCGCGTCCCGGCCCTGGAAGAAGCCCGCCTTCTTGTCGAAGAGGTTCACGTAGTCCTGGGCCCGGTTGAGGAAGTACTCCGACTCCTCCTGGTAGCGCTTCTCACCGGTCCGCGCGTACAGCGCCTGTCCCATGCGGGCGATGCCGTAGTCGTTGAGGTAGCCCTCCAGCGCCCAGGACAGGCCCTCGTGGGTGTCGGTGCCGGTGTAGCCGAGGAAGGGCGAGGTCGCCATGCCCTTGCGGCCCACACCGGAGGACGGGGGCACGACCGTGGCGTTCTTCAGGGCCGCGTCGTACGCCGACTTCGCGTCGAAGTCGACACCCTTGACGTACGCGTCCGCGAACGCGACGTCGGAGGAGGTGCCGGTCATCAGGTCCGCGTACCCGGGGGAGGACCAGCGCGAGGTCCAGCCGCCGTCCTTGTACTGCTGGACGAACCCGTCGACCATCTCGCCCGCCTGAGAGGGCGTCAGCAGGGAGTACGCCGGCCAGGTGGTCCGATAGGTGTCCCAGAAGCCGTTGTTGACGTACACCTTGCCGTCCACGATCTTCGCCCCGGTGTGCGTCGGGGTGTCGGGAGACGGCATCGGGGAGAACGGGGACGCGTACTGGTACGTCGAACCGACCTTCTCGAAACCGGAGTTGGGGTACAGGTACAGCCGGTACAGGCTGGAGTACAGGGTGGTCAGCTGATCCTGCGTGGCGCCCTCCACCTCGACCTTGCCGAGCAGCCGGTCCCACTGCCGCTGGGCCCGGTCCCGGACCCTCTCGAAGGAGGTGCCGTCAGGGATCTCCTGGCGCAGGTTGTCCCTGGCCTGGTCGAGACTGATCAGCGAGGTGGCGAGCCGCAGCGTGACGGTCCGGTCGGACCCGGCGTCGAAGCGCAGGTACCCCTTGACGCCGCTCGACGTGCCCTCCTGCACGGGCCGGTCGAAGACCCCGTACACGAACAGCCGGGTCGCCCCCGTCGACAGCCCGGACTTCACGTCCGAGTAGCCGGTGAAGGTCCCGCTCTCCTTGTCGAGCGTCAGCCCCGCCTGGTCCGTCACGTTGTCGAAGAGCACGCTCGCGTCGTCGCCCGGATAGGTGAAGCGCAGGGCCGCCGCGTGGTCGGTCGGGGCCATCTCCGCCTTCAGCCCGTTCTCGAACCGCACCCCGTAGTAGTACGGCCGCGCGGTCTCGTTCTCGTGCCGGAAGGCCAGCTCCCGTGCCTCCCGGCCGGTGTCCGGGGTGCCGGAGGCCGCCGACGGCATCACCTGGAAGGTCTGCCGGTCACCCATCCACGGGCTCGGCTCGTGGCTCGCGCTGAACGCCTGGATCGTCGGCAGGTTGTCGTCGTTGTTCGCACGTGCGTAGTCGTAGAGCCAGCTCAGCGAGGACGCGTTGGTCACCGGCGTCCAGAAGTTGAAGCCGTGCGGCACGGCCGCCGCCGGGAAGTTGTTGCCCCGGGAGAAGCCACCGCTGGAGTTGGTGCCGCGGGTGGTGAGCGCGTAGTCCGACAGATGCGCCTTCGGTTTCTCGGGCGCGGCCCGCTCCAGCGTCACGTCGTCCAGCCAGCCCCGGAACTTCGCGGGCCCGCTCGGGGAGTCGTACCCGACGAGGATCCGGTCGACGGTCCTCCCGGCCGCGACCGAGCCGATCCGCGAGACCACGTTGTTCCACTGGTTGACGTAGAGCGCCTTCGCGGCGCCCTGTCCCTGCGGCGAGAGCGGGAATCCGTGCTGGTCGCGCGCCCCGAGGCCGCTCAGAAAGGTGCCGTCGGTGAAAGCCAGGTCCACGGAGACATTGGTCGCGTCGTAGTCCCGGTCGCCGTCCGCCATCGACGGGAAGATCCGGTACGACAGCCGGGTCAGCGGATCGACCCGCACGTTCACGTCGAAGACCTTGTTGTACGAGTAGGCCCGCCCGCCGGCGGTGTGCCGACCGGCGTAGCGCAGCGCTCTCTTTCCGGTGAATCCGGCGCCCGCCTTCGCGGTGGGCGATCCGCTCGGCCCGCGGTCGACCAGCGAGAGCATGTCCTGCGGCACCGGCCCGTCGCTCCCGCCCGTGGAGAACTGCACGTCGGCCAGCTGGAGGATGCCGGACGCGCCGTTGTTCTCCGTGATGTCCAGCCGGAAGTGCTGGTATTCGGCCGGATCCGCGATGTCGTACGACTTTGTCCGGAACCGTTCGTCGAACGACTCGCCGGAGCGGGTGTCGAGGGTCTTCCAGTCCTTGCCGTCCGTCGAGCCCTGGAGCGTCCAGTCCTTGGGGTCGCGCTCGGCGAAGTCGTTGGCCGAGGTCAGCGCGTAGGTGACCACCTTGGCCGGCTTGTCCAGGTCGAACTCGGCCCAGCCGGTGGACTGGAAGGCCAGCCACTTGGTGCCGGACTCGCCGTCGACGAGGTTCTCCTTCACCTCGCCGCCGCCGGTGTTCTCCGCGCTCGCCCGGACGTCCGTGACATGGTCGGTGATGTTGCCCGGGATGCCGGTGCTGTAGCCGCCGTCGACACCGGACGCCCGGCCGCCGTCGACGCTGTTGATCCAGTCGGGTGCGGGATCACCCGCCTCGAAGGAGGAGGCGAACCCTCGCTCGGCCCGGGCGGCGGCCTCGGGCAGGGCGACCGCCGCGCCCTGCGAGCCCACGGTCACGCAAAAGGCGGCCGTGATCACGGCCGCCGTACTCCGTCTGAGTCGAGTTCTGTACCGATCCATCGGCGAGTACCCTCCCTGCACAAGGATGGACAACGTTGTCACACAATCCGTGCAAGGATCAGTAGGGGTCCAAGTGGTCAGTGGTGTCAAGGGTGTTGGCTACGGCATTCGGGGCCTATGTCGCGGATTTTTCCGGCAAGCTTCGCACAGGCCGCGCATATTTCCGCGAGGTCTCAACTCGAAAACACCCATGGCCAACCTTGCATTCGATCTTGCTCCGCCGACCGGAAGTGGACTATACCTGTCGGCGATTCACCCCTCTTGCGTGAACCTCTACACGAACCTCTTGCACGAACCTGCTTGACCTGACCGCGGTGCCGGGGAGGATCCGGTTCACCGCCTGAGTCCTGGAGAAGGCGAGGACTTGAGCATGGGATCCACTTCCGCCGAGAACAGCACCAACGGCAGCGCGGGTGTAGGCCGCCGCGATCTGATCAAGCGGTCGGCCGCGCTCGGACTGATCTCCGTCCCGACGATGAGTTTTCTGTCCGCGTGCGCCAGCAGCGGCGGTGATGACAGCGGCGACAAGGCCAAGGCCGGCAAGAAGACCGCGAAGAACCCCCTCGCGGTCAACGACACCGCGCAGATGGAATTCGTCCTGTTCGACGGCGGTTTCGGCAAGGAGTACGCCGAGGACGCCGTGAAGATCTACGAGAAGAACTTCCCCAAGGCCACGGTGAAGTTCTCCGCCACCCAGAAGATCCAGTCCACGCTCCAGCCCCGCTTCAACCAGGGCACCCCGCCGGACCTCATCGACAACTCCGGCGCCGAGCAGATGGACATGGGCGTCCTGGTCGGCAAGAACCAGCTCGCCGACCTCACCCCGCTCCTGGACGCCCCGTCCTACGACGACCCGAACAAGAAGGTCCGCGACACCCTGCGCCCCGGCATCGTCGAGATGGGCCAGTTCGACGGCGACCCGGTGTGGATCATGTACTACGCGTACACGGTCTACGGCGTCTGGTACTCCCAGAAGGCCCTCGACTCCCTCGACGCGGAGTACCCGAAGACCTGGGACGAGATGCTCGCCGTGTGCGAGAAGGCCAAGAAGAAGGGCATGGCGGGCTGGACGTACGCGGGCAAGTACCCGTACTACATCCCCTTCTCGCTGTACCCGATGATCGGCAAGGTCGGCGGCCGCGAGGTCCTCGACGCGATCGACAACCTGGAGCCGAACGCCTGGAAGAACCCGGCGGTCAAGGCGTGTTTCGAGGCCTACTACGAGCTCTACAAGAAGGGCTACGTCCTCAAGGGCACCCCCGGCCTCGACCACATCCAGTCGCAGACCGCCTGGGCCCAGGGCAAGGCACTGTTCATCCCGAACGGCTCCTGGGTGGAGAACGAGTCGGCGAACGTCATCCCGGCCGACTTCGACCTCGCCGTCTCCGCGCCCACCGGAATCGACTCCTCCGACAAGATGCCCTTCGGCACCATCTGGGCCTCCGGCGGTGAGCCCTTCATCGTCCCGGCCAAGGCGAAGAACACCGCGGGCGGCATGGAGCAGCTGCGCATCATGCTCAGCGAGGCGTCCTCGAAGAACTTCACGTCCAAGGTGAAGTCGCTGACCGCCTACAACGGCGGCACCGAGGGCATCACCCTCACCCCGGGCCTCAAGTCCGGTGTGGCGGCGCTGAAGCTGGCCGGCGACAACGTGGTGAACCCGCGTCTTCAGGACTGGTACGTCCAGCTCCAGAAGGAGCAGATCGGGGTGGCGGGCCTCGGCGAGATGATGGCCGGGCGGCTCACCCCGGCGGAGGCGATCAAGAAGATCCAGGGCTTCGCCGACGCGGCCGCGAAGGACTCGTCGATCAAGCACTACAAGCACCAGTAACGGCGACGGAGCAGCGATGCAGCACGGCAAGTACCGGTTCATCGTGGGGTTTCTGGCGCTGCCCCTGGGACTGTACGCGCTATTCGTGGTCTGGCCGTTCATCCAGTCCATCTACTACTCGTTCACGGACTGGACCGGCCTGAGCCCCGAATTCAAGATGGTCGGGCTGGACAACTACCGGAGGATGCTGGACGACGAGATCTTCTGGAAGTCCCTGCAGCACAGCTTGATCTTCGCGCTCGTGCTGCCGCTGGTGACGATCAGCCTGGCGCTGTTCTTCTCCTTCATGATCAATGTCGGCGGACGGAAGAGAAGGGGAGGGCCGGTCGTCACCGGCGTCCGGGGCTCCTCCTTCTACAAGATCGTGTATTTCTTCCCGCAGGTCCTCTCGATCGCGATCGTCGCCCTGCTGTTCGCCTTCGCGTACAACCCGGACAGCGGTGCCATCAACTCGATCCTGCGCGGAATCGGCCTCGGCAGCGTCCAGCCCCTGTGGCTGGGCGACCCGAGCCTCGCCCTGTGGGCCGTGATGGCGGTCCTCGTGTGGTCCACGGTCGGCTTCTTCGTGGTCCTGTTCAGCGCCGGTATGGCCTCCATCCCGGCGGACCTGTACGAGGCCGCGCTGCTCGACGGGGCGGGGCGGGCCAGCACGTTCTTCCGGATAACCCTGCCGCTGCTGTGGGACACCGTGCAGTCCGGGTGGGTCTACATGGGCATCCTGGCCCTCGGCGCCGAGTCGTTCGCGGTCGTACAGATCATGACGACCGGGCCCGGCGGCCCCGACTACTCGACCACCGTCATGGTCCTGTACGTGTACCAGAAGGCGTTCCGTGACGGGCAGGCCGCCTATGCCACCACCATCGGCGTCGCCCTGCTCGTCGTCACGCTGGCGTTCGCCGCCCTGGTGATGCGGCTGGGCCGGCGCGAGCGGCTGGAGTACTGATCAGATGAAGACGACCGAAACCCCCGTACCGGCCGAGTCCGGTGCTCCCGTCGCCAAGGTCGACACCCATGACCGGCCGCCCCGGAAGGAGAAGAAGGAGGGCGGCGTCCTCAACGTCTTCTCGCACGGCGTCCTGGTCCTCTGGGCGTTCATGGTGGTGATGCCGCTGCTGTGGGCGGTGATGACGTCCTTCAAGGACGACAGCTCCATCTTCAACTCGCCCTGGGCGCTGCCCGACAAGCTGCACTTCGACAACTGGGCGCGGGCCTGGACCGACGCCAACATGAGCGACTACTTCCTCAACACCATTCTGGTGGTGGCGGGTTCGCTCATCGGCACCCTGGTCCTCGGCTCCATGGCGGCGTACGTGCTGGCCCGGTTCGACTTCCCGGGCAACCGGTTCATCTACTTCCTGTTCATCGGCGGCATGAGCTTCCCGATCATGCTGGCGCTGGTCCCGTTGTTCTACGTCGTGAACAACATGGGCCTGCTCAACACCATCCACGGCCTGATCCTCGTCTACATCGCCTACTCGCTGCCGTTCACGGTGTTCTTCCTGACCGCGTTCTTCCGCACGCTGCCGACCTCGGTGGCGGAGGCGGCCTTCGTGGACGGGGCCTCGCACTCCAGGACCTTCTTCCAGATCATGCTGCCGATGGCCAAGCCCGGCCTGATCAGCGTGGGGATCTTCAACTTCCTGGGCCAGTGGAACCAGTACATGCTGCCCACGGTGCTGAACACCGACCCGGACAAGCGGGTGCTGACCCAGGGGCTGGTGCAGCTCGCGGCCAGCCAGGGCTACAAGGGCGACTGGTCGGGCCTGTTCGCGGGCCTGGTCATGGCGATGATCCCGGTCCTCGCGGCCTACATCGTCTTCCAGCGACAGGTGGTGGCCGGGCTGACGGCGGGCGCCCTGAAGTAGATCTCGGGCCGCCCGCGCGGGCGTCACCCCTTCAAGATCCGGATCTTGAGCGGGCGGCGCCCCTTCGGCATGGGCAAGAGCGCGGATAGTGTTCAACCTCTTGACGGGAGGCGACCCGAACGGCTCAGCTTAGAGTTCACTAGTTGGACATAGACGGGGCCTCATTGGTGCGGTCCCGCGCGCAGGAGGTCGTCGTGGAGACTCCGGGGTCGCAGTCGTCACTGCATCGGGCCAACCTGGAACGGGTCGTCCGAGCCGTCCGGCTGGCCGGGTCGCTCACGCAGGCGGAGATCGCACGGACCACGGGACTGTCCGCCGCGACCGTCTCCAACATCGTCCGTGAGCTCAAGGACGGCGGAACCGTCGAGGTCACCCCCACCTCGGCCGGGGGCCGGCGGGCCCGCGCGGTCTCGCTGAGCGGAGACGCCGGCATCGTCATAGGGGTGGACTTCGGGCACACCCATTTGCGCGTCGCGGTCGGGAACCTCGCCCACCAGGTGCTCGCCGAGGAGTCCGAACCGCTGGACGTGGACGCCTCCTCCACGCAGGGCTTCGACCGGGCGGAACAGCTGGTCAACCGGCTGATCGAGGCGACCGGCGTGGACCGCTCGAAGATCGCCGGGGTGGGCCTCGGCGTACCCGGGCCCATCGATGTGGAGAACGGCTCCCTGGGCTCCTCCGCCATCCTGCCGGGCTGGATCGGCACCAAGCCCGCCGAGGAGCTCCAGGGCCGCCTGGGTGTGCCCGTGCACGTGGACAACGACGCCAACCTCGGCGCCCTGGGCGAGCTGGTCTGGGGCAGCGGTCGCGGGGTGCGGGACCTGGCGTACATCAAGGTCGCCAGCGGTGTGGGCGCCGGGCTGGTGATCAGCGGCAAGATCTACCGCGGTCCGGGTGGCACAGCGGGAGAAATCGGGCATATTACTCTTGATGAGTCCGGTCCCGTCTGCCGCTGCGGCAACCGTGGCTGCCTGGAGACCTTCGCGGCCGCGCGCTATGTGCTGCCGCTGCTCCAGTCCAGTCACGGCACCGATCTCACCATGGAAGGCGTTGTTCGACTCGCACGGGACGGAGACCCTGGCTGCCGTCGGGTGATCGCCGACGTCGGCCGACACATCGGCAGTGGAGTCGCCAATCTCTGCAACTTGCTGAACCCGAGCCGAGTGGTCCTGGGCGGTGATCTCGCCGAGGCCGGTGAGCTGGTGCTCGGGCCGATAAGGGAGTCCGTCGGCCGCTATGCGATCCCCAGTGCGGCACGTCAACTGTCCGTGCTTCCAGGGGCACTTGGAGGACGCGCGGAGGTGCTCGGAGCACTCGCCCTCGCACTCAGCGAGATGGGTGATTCGACCCTTTTGGACAGCACGCTGCATGCAGCGGCACCTGCCTTCACTTAGAGAACGCAGGACGCCGTTGCCATCTCGTTAAGTATTTACTTCTTGACGTCGCACGTGTGGCCGAGTTGACTTCCAGCCACCTCGGCCGCAACGACGCGGCCTCGTCAGGGAGGTTTCTCAAGTGAACACGCTCATGCGTCGTGCCGCCGTGTCCGTAGCGATTTCGGCGCTCGCCGTCTCGGTCGCCGCCTGCGGCAAGGCCGGCGACGACAACAGCGGCAGCGACAGCAGCAGCTCCGGCTCCGGCGGCAAGTCGATCGGCCTGCTCCTGCCCGACAACGTCACCGCGCGGTACGAGAAGTTCGACAAGCCGTACTTCGAGGCCAAGGTCAAGGAGCTGTGCAGCGACTGCACCGTCTCCTACGCCAACGCCGCGGCCGACCCGGCCAAGCAGGCCCAGCAGATGAGCAGCATGGTCACCAAGGGCGTCAAGGTGATCGTGGTCTCGGCGCAGGACTCCGCCGCCATCAAGTCCTCCATCGCCTCCGCGGTGAACAAGGGCGTCAAGGTCGTCGCGTACGACCGTCTGGCCCAGGGCCCGGTCTCCGCGTACGTCTCCTTCGACAACGTCAAGGTCGGCGAGCTCCAGGGTCAGGCCCTGCTCGACGCCCTCGGCTCCAAGGCGACCCCGAAGTCGAACGTCGTCATGATCAACGGTGACGACGCCGACCCGAACGCCGGCCAGTTCAAGGAAGGCGCGCACAAGGTCCTCGACGGCAAGGTCAAGATCGCCTACGAGCAGTCCGGCCTGTGGAAGGACACCGTCGCCGCGCAGAAGATGTCCGCGGCCATCACCCAGCTGGGCGCCAAGAAGATCGCGGGCGTCTACGCCGCCAACGACGGCATGGCCGGTGGTATCGCCAACACCCTCAAGGGTGCGGGCATCAGCGGCATCCCGCTGACCGGTCAGGACGCCGAGCTCGCGGCCATCCAGCGGATCGTCGCCGGCACCCAGTCCTCCACGGTCTACAAGGCCTACAAGCCGGAGGCCGACACCGCCGCCGAGCTCGCGGTCAACCTGCTCCAGGGCAAGGACATCAAGTCCCTCGCCGACACCCAGGTCACCAGCGGTTCCGGCGACAAGGTCCAGGCGAAGCTGCTGACCCCGGTCTCGGTGACCGTCAAGAACATCAAGGACACGGTCGTCAAGGACGGCCTGTACAAGGTCACCGACATCTGCACCGCGGACTACGCCGCCGCGTGCAAGAAGGCCGGCCTTCAGTAAGGCCCGCTGAGCCCGGGGCGCGTTCTTCCACGGACCCGCCCCGAGGCCGGCACCAAGCCTGTCCGGCGCCCGCACCGCCTTCATACCCCGCTGCGGGGCGGGCGCCGGACGGAAGCATGGCGGACGCAGCCGTTGCCAAGGGGCATCGGCCGCGCGCATGTTCGACTAGTAAATCCGTGCTCACGACACAACTCGTCAGTCGAGTGCTACGAGCCTGAGTGTCCCGAGCACAACCCCTCCGCGCCTTACCCCAAGCGCGGCATCCCCGCCGGTCAGGCGGCGAAGGAGATGGTTAACGTGTCCGCTACGCCCGTGCTGGCGTTGCGCGGAGTCTCCAAGCGATTCGGTGCGGTGCAGGCCCTCACCGATGTCGAACTGGAGGTCCACGCCGGAGAAGTGGTCGCCCTCGTCGGCGACAACGGCGCCGGAAAGTCCACGCTGGTCAAGACGATCGCCGGTGTCCACCCCATCGATGAGGGTGTCATCGAGTGGGACGGCAACCCGGTCAGCATCAACAAGCCGCACGACGCCCAGGGACTCGGCGTCGCGACGGTCTACCAGGACCTCGCCCTGTGCGACAACCTCGATGTGGTCGGCAACCTCTTCCTCGGACGTGAGCTGCTGCACCGCGGCGTCATCGACGAGGTCACGATGGAGCAGAAGGCCCGCGAGCTGCTGAGCACGCTGTCCATCCGCATCCCGAGTGTGCGCATCCCGATCGCGAGCCTGTCCGGTGGCCAGCGCCAGGTCGTGGCCATCGCGCGTGCCCTGGTCGGCGACCCCAAGGTCGTGATCCTGGACGAGCCCACCGCCGCCCTCGGTGTCGAGCAGACCGCGCAGGTCCTCGACCTGGTCGAGCGGCTGCGCGAGCGCAACCTCGCTGTCATCCTCATCAGCCACAACATGGCCGACGTGAAGGCCGTCGCCGACACCGTCGCCGTGCTGCGCCTGGGCAGGAACAACGGCTCCTTCTCGGTGAAGGACACCAGTCAGGAAGAGATCATCTCCGCGATCACGGGCGCCACGGACAACGCCGTGACCCGTCGCGCGGGGCGTCGCAGCACGGAGGCCGCGAAGTGAGCGACACATCCAAGGTTTCCAAGAAGGACGCCACGACGGGCGACCAGGCCACCGTCGCCCCCGCCGACGACCCCACCGCCGCGCCGGTCGCCGTCGTCGACCCCCGGCTGCTGGTCCGCGAAGAGGGCTTCAAGGGCTACTGGACCGAGTTCACGCGCAAGGTCAAGGGCGGTGAGCTGGGCTCGCTGCCGGTGGTGATCGGTCTGATCATCATCTGGACGATCTTCCAGCTCCAGAACGACCGCTTCCTGAGCGCCGACAACCTCTCCAACATCAGCTACTACCTCTCGGCCACCGGCATGATCGCCATCGGCCTGGTGTTCGTGCTGCTGCTCGGCGAGATCGACCTGTCGGTGGGTTCCGTCAGCGGCCTGGCCTCCACGCTCTTCGCCGTGTTCGTGGTCAACCACGGCATGAACACCTGGCTCGCGCTGGCCCTGGCCATCGTCACCGGCATCGCCGCCGGCGCGCTGCACGGCTGGTTCTTCGCGAAGATCGGTGTCCCCGCCTTCGTCGTGACCCTCGCCGGTCTGCTCGGCTGGAACGGCCTGATGCTGTGGCTGCTGGGCTCCAGCGGCACCATCAACATCCCCTCCGACTCGGGCCCGATCCACCTGCTCGGCCAGAACTCCTTCTTCATGGACCAGGCCATCATCGGCGCCTACCTGCTGGCCGGCCTCGGTGTCGTGCTCAGCCTCGTCGGCAACTTCAACGAGCAGCGTCGCCGCAAGGCCGCGGGCGTGCCCTTCCGGCCCACCAGCGAGATCCTGGTGCGCGTGGGCGCCCTGGCCGTCGCCTCCTTCCTCACCGCCGCCGTGCTCAACAACGCGGCCGGTGTCTCCAACGCGCTGGTGATCTTCCTCGCCGCGCTGGTGATCGTCGACTTCGTGCTGCGCCGTACGACCTTCGGCCGCAAGGTCTTCGCGCTGGGCGGCAGCATCGAGGCGGCCCGCCGCGCGGGCATCAACGTGCCGGTGGTCCGGATCACCGTGTTCGCCATCTCCGGCGGCTTCGCGGCGATCGGCGGCATGTTCTTCGCCGGCCAGACCGCGAGCGCCACGCTCAGCGCCGGTACCGGCAACGTCCTCATGCTCGCCATCGCGGCGGCGGTCATCGGCGGCACCAGCCTCTTCGGCGGACGCGGCTCGGTGTGGTCGGCGCTGCTCGGCATGCTGGTGATCCAGTCCATCCAGACAGGTCTGGACCTGCTGAACATGAACCAGTCGATCCAGTACATGATCACCGGTGGTGTTCTGCTGGGCGCGGTCGTCATCGACTCGGTGTCGCGAAGGTCTCAGAAGGCCGCCGGTCGCGGATAACACCGCTGGGGAGAACCCCGTCAGGCTCATCATCTTGCCCGGTACCCACAAGGTGCCGGGCAAGATTGTTCTCGTAGAACACTAGACTCGACACACCCGGCAAGGCTCGATCAGCTCTAATGCAAGGAGGCACGGGTGCCGCTGCTGACCCGAATCAGGGGACCGCGTGATCTGGACCGGCTCAGCCTTGAGGAGCTGGACCAGCTGGCGGAGGAGATCAGGAGCTTCCTCGTCGGCGCTGTCTCCAAGACCGGCGGCCACCTCGGCCCCAACCTCGGTGTGGTCGAGCTGACCATCGCGCTGCACCGGGTCTTCGACTCGCCCAAAGACCGGGTGCTCTTCGACACCGGCCACCAGTCCTATGTGCACAAGCTCCTCACCGGGCGTCACGACTTCTCGAAGCTGCGCTCCAAGGGCGGCCTGTCCGGCTACCCCTCGCGCGCCGAGTCCGAGCACGACGTCATCGAGAACAGCCACGCCTCGACGGTCCTCGGCTGGGCCGACGGCCTCGCCAAGGCCAACCAGGTGCTCAAACGCGACGACCACGTCGTCGCCGTCATCGGCGACGGCGCCCTGACCGGCGGTATGGCCTGGGAGGCGCTGAACAACATCGCCGACGCCAAGGACCGCCCGCTGGTCATCGTCGTCAACGACAACGAGCGCTCCTACGCGCCGACCATCGGCGGTCTCGCGAACCACCTGGCGACCCTGCGCACCACCGACGGCTACGAGCGCTTCCTGGCCCGCGGCAAGGACCTCCTGGAGCGCACTCCGGTCGTCGGCCGGCCGCTCTACGAGACCCTGCACGGCGCCAAGAAGGGCCTCAAGGACTTCATCGCGCCCCAGGGCATGTTCGAGGACCTCGGCCTGAAGTACGTCGGCCCCATCGACGGCCACGACATCGAGGCGCTGGAGTCGGCGCTGGCCCGCGCCAAGCGCTTCGGCGGCCCGGTGATCGTGCACTGCCTCACCGAGAAGGGCCGCGGCTACAAGCCCGCCGAGCAGGACGAGGCCGACCGCTTCCACGGCATCGGCCCCATCCACCCCGACACCGGCCTGCCCGTCAAGACCTCCGCCGCCAGCTGGACCTCCGTCTTCGGCGACGAGATGGTCGAGCTGGGCCGGGAGCGCGAGGACATCGTCGCCATCACCGCGGCCATGCTCCAGCCGGTCGGCCTGAAGAAGTTCGCGGACACCTTCCCCGACCGCATCTACGACGTCGGCATCGCCGAGCAGCACGCGGCCGTCTCCGCGGCGGGCCTCGCTACCGGGGGCCTGCACCCCGTCTTCGCCGTCTACGCCACCTTCCTCAACCGCGCCTTCGACCAGGTCCTCATGGACGTCGCCCTGCACAAGTGCGGCGTGACCTTCGTGCTCGACCGGGCCGGTGTCACCGGCGACGACGGCGCCTCGCACAACGGCATGTGGGACATGTCGATGCTCCAGGTCGTGCCCACGCTCCGGCTCGCCGCCCCGCGCGACGCGGAGCAGCTGCGCGCCCAGCTCCGGGAGGCCGTCCAGGTGGACGACGCGCCGACCGTGCTGCGCTACTCCAAGGGCGTGGTCGGTCCCGCCGTACCCGCCGTGGGCACGGTCGGAGGCATGGACGTGCTGCGCGAGCCGGGGACCGACGCGCCCGACGTGCTCCTCGTCTCCGTCGGCGCCCTCGCCCCCATGTGCCTGGAGATCGCCGGCCTGCTCGACAAGCAGGGCATCTCCACCACCGTCGTCGACCCGCGCTGGGTCAAGCCCGTCGACGAGGCCATGGCCCCGCTCGCCGAGCGGCACCGCGTGGTCGTCACCGTCGAGGACAACTCCCGCGTCGGCGGTGTCGGCTCGGCGATCGCACAGGCCCTGCGGGACGCCGGCGTCGACGTCCCGCTGCGTGACTTCGGCATCCCGCCGCGCTTCCTCGACCACGCCTCCCGCGCCGAGATCATGGCGGAGATCGGGCTGACCGCGCCCGACATCGCCCGCCAGGTCACCGGCCTGGTCTCCAAGCTGGACGGCCGGTACGACAGCGACCCGGCCGAGGTGGAGCCGGCCCGCGACTGACGGGGATTCGGCCGTACGGGCCGGTCACGCCACTCTTGACAGTGGTATGACCGGCCCGTTCGCGTGAATCCGCCCGCGCCGGGGCATACGACCTACGCCCCCTCTCGATCATGTCGAGGACGACACAGCGTGGGAGGTACCCGTGAGCAGCACCCTCTTCCGGACGAAGAAGGTCGAGCAGTCCATCCTCGATACCGAGGAGCCAGAGCACGCGCTCAAGAAGTCCTTGTCCGCGCTGGATCTGACCGTCTTCGGCGTCGGTGTCATCATCGGCACCGGCATCTTCGTCCTCACCGGCACCGTCGCCAAGAACAACGCAGGCCCGGCGGTCGCCCTGGCCTTCGTCGTGGCCGGCGTCGTCTGCGCGCTCGCCGCGCTCTGCTACGCCGAGTTCGCCTCCACCGTCCCGGTGGCCGGATCGGCGTACACCTTCGCGTACGCCTCCCTCGGGGAACTGCCCGCCTGGATCATCGGCTGGGACCTGGTCCTGGAGTTCGCGCTGGGCACGGCGGTGGTGTCCGTCGGCTGGTCCGGCTACATCGCCTCACTGCTGGACAACGCGGGCTGGCATCTGCCGGCGGCGCTCGGCAGCCGCGACGGGGCCCACGGCTTCGGCTTCGACATCCTCGCCGCCGCGCTGGTCCTGGTGCTCACCGGCATCCTCGTGCTCGGCACCAAGCTCTCCGCGCGCGTGACCTCGATCGTCGTCGCCGTCAAGGTGACGGTCGTGCTGACCGTGATCATCGCCGGTGCCTTCTTCGTCAAGGGTGACAACTACCACCCGTTCATTCCCAAGGCGCAGGACGTGCCGGCCGGTGACAGTCTCCAGTCGCCGCTGATCCAGCTGATGTTCGGCTGGGCGCCCTCCAACTTCGGCGTGATGGGCATCTTCACCGCCGCCTCCGTCGTCTTCTTCGCCTTCATCGGCTTCGACGTCGTCGCCACGGCCGCCGAGGAGACCAGGAACCCGCAGCGCGACATGCCCCGCGGCATCCTCGGCTCCCTCCTCATCTGCACGACCCTCTATGTGGCCGTGTCGATCGTCGTGACCGGCATGCAGAAGTACACCGACCTGTCCATCACGGCCCCGCTCGCGGACGCCTTCAAGGCCACCGGCCACCCCTGGTTCGCGGGCTTCATCAGCTTCGGCGCCGCGGTCGGCCTGACGACGGTCTGCATGATCCTGCTGCTGGGCCAGACCCGGGTCTTCTTTGCGATGAGCCGCGACGGACTGCTGCCCACGTTCTTCTCCCACGTCCACCCGAAGTTCCGGACCCCGCACCGCCCGACCATCCTGCTCGGCGTGATCATCGCGATCGTCGCCGGCTTCACGCCGCTCAGCGAACTCGCCGAACTGGTCAACATCGGCACCCTGTTCGCGTTCGTGGTGGTCGCCATCGGCGTGGTCCTCCTGCGCAAGTCCCGCCCCGACCTGCCCCGCGCCTTCCGCACCCCCTGGGTGCCGGTCATCCCGGTCCTGTCGGTGGCGGCCTCCCTCTGGCTGATGCTCAACCTGCCGGCCGAGACCTGGCTGCGGTTCGCGATCTGGATGGTGATCGGGTTCCTCGTGTACTTCCTCTACGGCCGCACCCACAGCCGGCTCAACCAGCGGGCCGAGACGGAGTAGCTCGCACCGGTCGTATGTCGGCTGCGGGTGCGTTGTGGCTGGTCGCGCAGTTCCCCGCGCCCCTGGGTGGGTGCAGTGAAGCACCGCTTTCAGGGGCGCGAGGAACTGCGCGAACGGCCCCCACCGGCCCGCAGCCGAACGACGACGCTCAGGGACGTACCGTCCGCGGCCCCGCCACCTCCGCCCCCAACTCCCCGACCCTGCGCCGAAGTTCACGATCCGCCGTCACCACCAGCACCGGCCGCTCACCCGCCCCGGCCACCAACTCGACCATGTGGTCGTCCCCGCTCCCGGGAGCCGACTCCACCCGAACCCCCGGCACCGACTCCACCCCCCGGGCCGCCCCCTCCACCACCAGCACGATCTCCACCGGCCCGTCCCGCCCCGGCACCCCGTCCGCCGCCAGCCGGTCCCGCAACCGCTCCGCCGCCCCCCGCCGGTCCCGCCACCACCCGTCCGGCACCGACCCGACGACATTCGCGGCATCCACGACGACCAGCAGCACGTCACTCATGCCCCCAGCGTCCCACGCCCGCGTCCCACGCCCCGTCCCACGACCGGCCCCGGCGAAGAGGGCGTCGACCGTCTGATTAGAGTGGAGCCGTGTCAATGGTCCGTACAGTGAACGGCGACTGGCTCATCCGCGCCCGCGACGGCCGACTCGGCGTCTACGCCACCCGTGGCGACGCGGTGTGGTGCAGGGCGGAGCGGCACCCCGGGGGCGACACCTGGATGCCCTGGCGCAAGGTCGGCGGCGACCAGCGGCTGCATCCGGGGCTCGCCGTGGGACACGGCCCCGACGGCTACGCACACCTCGTCTCCTGGCGGCCCACCAAGGCCGAGGAGGCGGGCCTGGTCCACTCCACGCACTTCCGTGTCCACCTCGCCGCCCTCGACTGGATCCCGGTCGGCCACCCCGACAGGACCGGCGCGCGCACCGGCATGCCCGCCGTGGCCGTCGACGCGGAGGGCCGGGCCCATGTCTTCGTCGGCGACCGCGGGAAAGGCGTGCGCGCCCTCATCCAGAAGGAGCGCGGCGGCTGGAACGCCTGGGCCGACCTCAAGGGCACCGACGTGCACGAGCAACTGACCGCCGTGACGGGGGAGTCGGGCCGGATCGAGCTGTACGGCAGCAACCCGGCCGGCATCCTGCGCTGGCGCCAGGAGGAGGCGGGCGCGTCTCTCGTCCCGGCCGACCCGCTGCCGGCGCGCGTGGAGCCGGGCACGCTCAGCGCGCTGCCCACCTCCAAGGAACACACCACGCTGTTCTTCGCGGACCCGGAAGGCATGCTCTGCTCCTGGCGTGCGGGCACCGAGCCCACCCCGCTGCTCGCGGCGGCCGGACCAGGCCCGGCGGCCCTGCTGCGCTGCACGCTGGACGGCTACGACTGCACGGTGCTCGCCCAGCGTTCGGCGTCCGGCCGGGTCGCCTTCGCCGCCTGTCCGGCCGAGCAGGAGTCGGCGGGCCTGTGGTGGACGGAGTCCGGCCCGCAACTGCCCGTGGGCACGGCCGTGGCCCTCGCCGAGGACGCGGAAGGCCGTGTGGTCGCCGCGACGGTGACCCCCGACGGCGAGCTGAGGATCGCCCGGCAGAAGGACGAGCCAGGACTGGCCCTGGCGGCCTGGCAGGAGGTCTGAGCGCCCGTAAGGCACCGTGTCCCGATCCCCGGTGAACGACAGAGGGCCCCCGCCGCAGCGGAGGCCCTCTTCACTGCCTGGGTGTCACGCCGGGACCGACGCCACGCCCGGAGCCAGGAACTTCTTGCCGTTCACGCGCTCGGAGACACCCTCGCGGTCCAGGTACGGCGTGATGCCGCCCAGGTGGAAGGGCCAGCCGGCGCCCGTGATCAGGCAGAGGTCGATGTCCTGCGCCTCGGCGACGACACCCTCGTCGAGCATGAGCCCGATCTCCTGGGCGACGGCGTCAAGGACGCGCTCGCGGACCTGCTCCTCCGACAGGACGACATCGCCCTGCTCGAGGAGCGCGGCGACCTCGGGGTCGAGCTCGGGCTTGCCGCTGTCGTAGACGTAGAAGCCGCGCTTGCCCGCCTTGACGACGGCCGCGAGGTTCGGGGAGACCGTGAAGCGGTCCGGGAAGGCCCGGTTGAGGGTCTCCGAGACGTGCAGACCGATCGCGGGACCGACCAGCTCCAGGAGGACGAGCGGGGACATCGGCAGGCCCAGGGGCTCCACCGCCTTCTCCGCCACGGCCACCGGGGTGCCCTCGTCGATGACGTTCTGGATCTCGCCCATGAAGCGGGTGAGGATGCGGTTCACGACGAACGCCGGGGCGTCCTTGACCAGCACCGCGGTCTTCTTCAGCTTCTTGGCCACCGCGAAGGCGGTCGCCAGCGAGGCGTCGTCGGTCTGCTCGCCGCGGACGATCTCCAGGAGCGGGAGGATCGCGACCGGGTTGAAGAAGTGGAAGCCGACGACCCGCTCGGGGTTCTTCAGCTTCGACGCCATCTCTGAGACCGACAGCGAGGAGGTGTTGGTGGCGAGGATCGCGTGCGCCGGGGCGACCGCCTCGACCTCCGCGAACACCTGCTGCTTGACGCCGATCTCCTCGAAGACGGCCTCGATGATGAAGTCGGCGTCGGAGAAGCCCTCCGCCTTGTCCAGCACACCGGTGACCAGGGCCTTGAGGCGGTTGGCCTTGTCCTGGTTGATACGGCCCTTGCCGAGCAGCTTGTCGATCTCGGCGTGGACGTAGCCCACACCCTTGTCGACGCGCTCCTGGTCGATGTCGGTCAGCACGACCGGCACCTCCAGGCGGCGCAGGAAGAGCAGCGCGAGCTGGGAGGCCATCAGACCGGCGCCGACGACACCGACCTTGGTGACCGGGCGGGCCAGGTTCTTGTCCGGGGCGCCCGCGGGACGCTTGCCGCGCTTCTGCACCAGGTTGAACGCGTAGATGCCGGAGCGCAGTTCGCCACCCATGATCAGGTCGGCGAGGGCCTGGTCCTCGGCGTCGTAGCCCTGCTGGAGGTCGCCGTTCTTGGCGGCCTCGATGATGTCCAGGGCGCGGTAGGCGGCCGGAGCGGCCCCGTGCACCTTGGAGTCCGCGACGAAGCGGCCCTTGGCGACGGCCTGGTCCCAGGCCTCACCGCGGTCGATCGCCGGACGCTCGACGACGATCTCGCCCTTGAGGACGGACGCCGTCCACAGCAGGGACTGCTCCAGGAAGTCCGCGCCCTCGAACAGCGCGTCGGCGATGCCCAGCTCGTAGACCTGGGCGCCCTTGAGCTGCTTGTTCTGGTTGAGGCTGTTCTCGATGATGACCGAGACGGCCTTCTCGGCGCCGATCAGGTTCGGCAGCAGAGTGCAGCCGCCCCAGCCGGGGACCAGACCGAGGAAGACCTCGGGGAGCGAGAAGGCGGGCAGGGCCGCGGAGACCGTGCGGTAAGTGCAGTGCAGACCGACCTCGACGCCACCGCCCATGGCCGCGCCGTTGTAGTACGCGAAGGTCGGCACCGCGATGCCCGCGAGGCGCTTGAAGACCTCGTGGCCGCCCTTGCCGATGGCCAGCGCGTCCTTGTGCTCCTTGAGGAGCTCGACGCCCTTGAGGTCGGCGCCGACGGCGAAGATGAACGGCTTGCCGGTGATGCCGACACCGACGATCTCGCCGGCCGACGCCTCCTTCTCCACCTGGTCGATGGCGGTGTTCAGGTTCGCCAGCGACGCCGGGCCGAAGGTGGTCGGCTTGGTGTGGTCGAAGCCGTTGTCCAGCGTGATGAGCGCGAAGCGCCCCGCGTTGAACGGCAGGTCCAGGTGGCGTACGTGCGCCTGGGTGACGACCTCGTCCGGGAACAGCTCGGCCGCACCCTTCAAGAGCTCAGTGGTGCTCACTTGCTGCCTCCGGCGTCCTTGTGGTTCGGGTTCTCCCAGATGACCGTCGCGCCCATGCCGAAGCCGACGCACATGGTGGTCAGGCCGTAGCGGACCTCGGGCTGCTCCTCGAACTGACGGGCCAGCTGCGTCATCAGACGCACACCCGAGGAGGCCAGCGGGTGACCGAAGGCGATGGCGCCGCCGTACTGGTTGACGCGCGCGTCGTCGTCCGCGATGCCGTAGTGCTCCAGGAAGGCCAGGACCTGGACCGCGAAGGCCTCGTTGATCTCGAAGAGACCGATGTCGGAGATCGACAGACCCGCCTGCGCGAGCGCCTTCTCCGTGGCCGGGATCGGGCCGTAGCCCATGACCTCCGGCTCGACACCCGCGAAGGAGTAGGCGACCAGGCGCATCTTCACCGGCAGGTCGTTCTCGCGGGCGAAGTCCTCGGAGGCGATGAGGGAGGCGGTGGCACCGTCGTTCAGACCGGCCGCGTTACCGGCGGTGACCCGGCCGTGCACACGGAACGGCGTCTTCAGACCGGAGAGGTTCTCCAGGGTGGTGCCGGGACGCATGGGCTCGTCGGCGGTCACGAGGCCCCAGCCGGTCTCACCGGCCTCCGGGTTGGTGCGGCGCACCGAGATCGGGACGAGGTCGGCCTGGATCTTGCCGTTGGCGTAGGCCTTGGCGGCCTTCTCCTGGGAGCGCACGGCGTACTCGTCGGCGCGCTGCTTGGTGATCGTCGGGTACCGGTCGTGCAGGTTCTCGGCGGTCATGCCCATGAACAGGGCGGACTCGTCGACCAGCTTCTCGCTCACGAACCGCGGGTTCGGGTCCACGCCCTCGCCCATGGGGTGGCGGCCCATGTGCTCGACACCACCGGCGATGGCGATGTCGTAGGCACCGAAGGCGACCGAACCGGCGACCGTGGTCACGGCGGTCAGCGCGCCCGCGCACATGCGGTCGATGGAGTAACCGGGCACGGACTGCGGGAGACCGGCGAGGATCCCGGCCGTACGGCCGATGGTGAGCCCCTGGTCGCCGATCTGCGTGGTCGCGGCGATGGCGACCTCGTCGATCTTCTTCGGGTCGAGACCCGGGTTGCGGCGCAGCAGCTCCCGGATCGCCTTCACGACGAGGTCGTCGGCACGGGTCTCGTGGTAGATGCCCTTCGGGCCCGCCTTGCCGAACGGGGTGCGGACGCCGTCGACGAAGACGACGTCCCTGACGGTACGAGGCACGATGGCTCTCCTCCAGATGCGGGATCTGCACTGCCGCGCTGCGCTGAGCGCGCGCTCAGGACCCATGCTACTTATGGGTAACGTGACTGCCCACCCCTGGAGGCCGGAGCGGCGAAGGTCACACCGCGGGAGGCGCCGTGGAACCCCTCGGTGTCAGCACCGGAGTGGGCACGGGGTGCGATCCCGGCCCCTCCCCGGTGATCACCCCGAACAGCGTACGGGCCGCTTCCGCGCCGAATCCGTGCACGTCATGGCTCATCGCGGAGAGCGTGGGATGGGTGAGCCGGCACAGCTGGGAGTCGTCCCAGGCGAGCAACGAGACGTCCCGGGGGACGCTCAGCCCCATCTCCGCCGCGACCGCGAGACCGGCCACCGCCATGATGTCGTTGTCGTAGACGATCGCCGTCGGCCGGTCGCTCGGCGGGGCGGTCAGCAGGGACCGGGTGGCCCGCCCTCCGGACTCTCCCGAGTAGTCGGTGGTCACCTGCCAGGCCCCGGCCAGCCCGAGCCCCCGCGCCGCGTCGTCGAACGCGGCCGTCCGCAGCGCCGTGTGCCCGAGCGCCGCAGCGCCCCCCACCCGGGCGATCCGCCGGTGCCCGAGCGCCGCCAGATACCGCACGGCCTCGGTCACCGCGGTGGCGTCATCGGTCCACACGGAGGTGAGGCCGCCGGTGAACGACGGATGCCCTACGGCCACCACCGGCATCCCCAGCCGTTCGGCCGTCGCGACACGCGGATCGTCGGCCCGGAAGTCGACCAGGATCGAGCCGCCGACCTGCCGTCCCCGCCACCACGACTCCTGGAGCCCGACCTCCTCCTCCACGTTCCGCACGAGCCGCAGCAGCAGCGAGCAGTTCTGCTCGATCAGCACGCTCTCCACGCCGGACACGAACTCCATGTAGAAGGGTTCGAGCCCCAGCAGCCGGGCCGGCCGGCAGATCGCGAGCCCTACGACGTCCACCCGCGACCCGGCCAGCGTCCGCGCCGTGAGGTTCGGCGCCCAGCCCAGCTCACGCGCGGCCTGGAAGATCCGGTCCCGGGTCGCCTCCGACAACCCCGGCTTGTGGTTGAAGGCGAGGGACACGGCCCCCTTGGACACCCCGGCGCGCGCGGCGACGTCCTTGATGGTGACGCGAGAGGCCGGCTGGGCTGTCATCGGCTGGGCTCCAGGCAGTACAGGGCGGACCGGGCGGCGTCCGCGTCAGGAGTCTCCCAGCCGCTCACCCCGATGGTCACCCGCTCCCCGGGCAGCAGCGTCACCAGCCCCCGGTCGGCCCGCGCCGCCGGATCCAGCCGATCCGCCTGGAGCAACAGATCCCGTACGAGGGTGCGGGCGGTCACGGTCACGGCCCCCGGCGCCACGGACACCTCGAACTCGGGCCTGGGGTAGGGGATTTCCCGGTCGGGGGAGGGAAAGTACAGCGCCCGCAGAGCCCCCGGTACCTGGCCGACCCCGAAGCCGTGGCCTGCGCCCGCGCCGGGTTCCGCCTCCGAACCCCGCCCCGCGCCCGCGCTGGGTTCCGCCCCCGATCCCCGCCCCGCGCCCGCGCTGGGTTCCGCCCCGGAACCCCGCCCCGCAGCGGCGCCGGGTTCCGCCGCCGATCCTGCGTCCGCAGCCGCGCCGAGGCCCTGCCCCGTGCCCGCGCCCGTTCCCAGGCCCGAGCCCTGCCGTGCACCCCCAGCCGCACCGGGTCCTACCTCAGCGCCTTGACCTGCGTCTGCGCCCACTCCGGCTCCCGCGCCGTGGCCCTCCGGCTCCGTGCCCGCACCGGGTCCTACCTCCGCGCCTTGACCTGCGTCTGCGCCCACTCCGGCTCCCGCGCCGAGACCCCCCGGCTCCGTGCCCGCACCGGGTCCTACCCTCGCGCCTTGACCTGCGTCTGCGCCCACTCCGGCTCCCGCGCCGTGGCCCTCCGGCTCCGTGCCCGCACCGGGTTCCACCCCTGCCCCTGCCCCTGCGGCTGCCCCCGCCCCTGCCCCCGCGGCCGCCCCCGCTCCCGCGCCCGCGGCCGCCCCTGCCCCCTCGGCCGTCCCCCCGGCCCACCCCGCCCCGCCGCTTCCCCTCGCGTCCGCCACCAGGAACTCCTTCGCCCCCACCGGCACCACCTCCGCCGGTACCGTCACCTCCGTGACCGTCCGCCGGTCCGCGCGGAAGCGCACCTCGGTCTCGTCGATCACGTCGCCGTCCACCGACATCCGCCGCAGCCGCAGCACCCCCGCCCACGGATCGCCCGCCTGGTTGACCGCCGCCAACACCAGCCCGCGCTCCCGCTCCTGCACCGTCAGCAACCGGTCCGCGTACAGCCGACGCAGCTCGTGATACAGCGGCTTCTCCCGCCCGTCCCCGTCCACCGCCGCCCAACTCGTCACCGGCCAGCAGTCGTTGAGCTGCCACACCACCGTCCCCGCGCACACCGGCCAGTGCGACCGCCAGTGCTCGATCCCGGCGGACACGGCCCGCGCCTGGTTGACCTGCGTGAGGTAGTGCCAGCGGTCGAAGTCGCCCTCGGGGAAGGTGAAATGGCGTTCCAGCCCCCGCCGCAGCTTGCCGTTCCCGTCGTCGGCCTTCTGGTGGGCCAGCACACCGGGGGAGTCCGCCGCCAGCTCCTCCCCGGGCAGCGCACGCGCGAGCGTGGCGTACGCGGGCGGCGCCTGCCAGCCGAACTCGGCCACGAAACGCGGCACTTCACCGCGGTACTCGGCGTAGTCGAGACGGTTCCACACCTCCCACGAGTGATGGGTGCCGTGCGCGGGATCATTGGGATGGTGATCCCAGGACCCCGACCAGGGACTCCCCGCCGAATAGGGCCGCGTCGGATCCAACTCGGCCACCACCCGCGGCAGTACACCCAGGTAGTACCCCTCGCCCCAGGAGTCCCCGGCCAGCCGCGCCTCCCAGCCCCAGTCCCTGAAGCCCCACAGGTTCTCGTTGTTGCCGTTCCACAGCACCAGCGAGGGATGCGGCATCAGCCGTACGACGTTCTCCCGCGCCTCCGCCTCCACCTCGCCCCTGAGCGGCTGCTCCTCCGGATAGGCCGCGCACGCGAACGGGAAGTCCTGCCAGACCAGCAGCCCCAGTTCGTCGCAGGCGTCGTAGAAGTCCTCGCTCTCGTAGATCCCCCCGCCCCAGATCCGTACGAGATCGACACCCGCGTCGGCCGCCTGTCCGAGCCGCTCCCGGTACCGCTCACGGGTGACCCGGGACGGAAAGACATCGTCCGGGATCCAGTTCACGCCGCGCGCGAAGAGCCGCTCGCCATTGAGGACGAACGTGAACCCCGTGCCGTGCTCATCGGCCGACCGGTCCAGCCCGACGGTCCGGAAGCCGACCCGGCGCCGCCACACGTCCAGCGGACGACCCTCGTGCAGCAACGTCAACTCGACCTCGTACAACGGCTGTTCGCCGTAC
The DNA here is from genome assembly GCF_042893155.1 of Streptomyces sp. NPDC001668. NCBI lineage: Bacteria > Bacillati > Actinomycetota > Actinomycetes > Kitasatosporales > Streptomycetaceae > Streptomyces > Streptomyces sp. NPDC001668. The sequence continues at coordinate 288,891 of NZ_JBIAUQ010000007.1, read as the reverse complement.
CCACGCGGCCACCACAGCAGGGCGTCGGGCACCTCCAACCGCACGGCCCCCGAGGTCCCGTCGATCGCCGCGCGCGCCCGTACCCCGCCCACGGAAGCCTCGACCGTCAGCGGCGCCTCGACCCTGGCCCGCTCCACGTCGACCGCCAACTCGACGACCCCCACGCCCTGTTCGACGGTCACCAGCGGCCGCACCCGGGCGATCCGGGCCGTCGACCACCGCTCAAGCCGCACCGGCCGCCAGATGCCGGCCGTCACCAGCGTGGGCCCCCAGTCCCAGCCGAACGAGCAGGCCATCTTGCGGATGTACTGGTAGGGCTCGGCATACGCGGCGGGCCGCTCGCCCAGCTTGCCGCGCACCGCCTCGGCCTCCGCGTAGGCGGAGGCGAACCGCACGGCGAGCCGCCCGGACATGCCGGTCACGTCGAAGCGGTACGAGCGGTGCATGTTCCGTGTCCGGCCGAGGAGTTGGCCGTCGAGCAGGATCTCGGCCACGGTGTCCAGACCGTCGAAGACGAGGTCGGTCTGCTCGTGCCCGTTCGTGGGGGCGAGGTCCCGCTCGTAGGTCCACTCCCGCCGCCCCACCCACGCCACCTCGGCCTCGTTGCGCCCGAGAAAGGGATCCGGGATCACCCCGGCGGCCAGCAGATCGGTGTGCGCACAGCCCGGCACGACGGCAGGCAGCGCCTCTCCCTCGTGCCGCAGGATCCATCCGTCGTGGAGCGGTGTGGCCTGAAGCATGTACGCCCTCCTAAACCGATCAAGTCCAGTGGTTCGAAAGCTTTTCGGCATCGTTGGCGAGATAGGGACTTTACCGGTTAAGAAAACGTTGTCAGAGTACCGAACCAGCCAACCCGCTCGTGCTCGTCCGTCCCATGAACGGAGCTGATGCACATGAACCGCCGTACAGTCCTGTCCTTGGCCGTGGTCGCGAGTGCCGCCCTGCTGCTCCCTGGGTGCACAGGCGCCGGGGGATCCTCAAAGGGCGCCGACGCCAAGGCTCCTGACGATCCGTCGAAGGTCACCGGAACCATCAAGGTCCTCACCCAGCGCACCGACCTCGTGCAGGACGGCACGATGAAGAAGTACGCCGCCGAGTTCAACAAGACCTATCCCAAGGTCAAGGTGGAGTTCGAGGCCCTCACGAACTACGAGGCCGAGGTCAAGATCCGGATGAACACCGAGAACTACGGTGACGTCCTGCTGATCCCCGCGGTCATCAAGAAGTCCGACTACCCGAGGTTCTTCGCCTCGCTGGGCACCCAGGCCGAGCGCAGCAAGAAGTACCGCTTCACCGACTACACCACCGTCGACGGCAAGGTCTACGGGCAGAGCCCGATCGGTGTGGCCCCCGGGTTCGTCTACAACAAGCGGATCTGGAAGGAGGCCGGGGTCACCGAATGGCCCACCACCCCGGCCGAGTTCATCAAGGACCTCAAGGCGATCAAGGCCAGGACCGACGCGATCCCGTACTACACCAACTTCGCGGCCGGCTGGACGCTCGCCTCGTGGACGTCCGTCAACGGCGCGGTCCACTGCGACCCGCAGGCCACCACCAAGCTGGCCCAGGACGACCCGTGGGCTGAGGGCGCCGACCTGCGCGTCGGCGACACCCTGCTCTACGACATAGTGAAGGCGGGCCTGATCGAGAAGGACCCGACGACCAGCAACTGGGAGGAGTCCAAGCCCCGTACCGCCAAGGGCGAGATCGCCACCCAGTGGCTCGGCACCTGGGCGATCGTGCAGTTCAAGGACGCCGCCAAGAAGGCCGGGGTGAACCCGGACGACATCGGTTTCATGCCCTTCCCGTCCCAGACGGACGGCAAGCTCTGCGCGACCGTCGCCCCGGACTACAACCAGGCCGTCAACGTCCACTCCCAGCACAAGGAGGCCGCCCGCGCCTGGATCGACTGGTTCACCGACAAGTCGACGTACGGGAAGGACAACCTCGCGATCTCGCCGCTGAAGAACGCCTCCATGCCCGCGGTCCTCAGGCCGTACGAGGAGCAGGGGGTGAAGCTCATCGAGGTCGATGACGCCCAGGGCGCGCGGGTCAAGCAGATCGACAGCGACTCGGAGGTGGGCATCTACGCCCCCGAGTACCGCCAGAACCTCGTCGACCTCGCCCGCGGGGCCCGCAAGGGCACTCTCGACGGCTTCCTCGACGATCTCGGCAAGCGCTGGACGGACGCCCAGAAGAACCTGGGGTCCTGATGACCGAGACGACAGAGAAGGCGGCCGTGGAGGTGACCCCGGCCGCCCCCGCCCCGGCACCCGCCTCGCGCACGACGCGTACCTGGCGGGGCGTCACTCCCTGGCTGTTCCTGATCGCCCCGCTCGCCCTGCTGGTCACCTTCACGTACGCGCCGATCGTCAACATGATCGCGTACAGCTTCACCGACTGGGACGGCGTCAGCCCTGTACTGCACTACACGGGCACGGAGAACTACCAGGAGGTCTTCACCCGCCCCGACCTCTTCGAGGTGTTCTGGGTCAGCGGCTACTACCTCGCCGCCTCCGCGGTCCAGATCGTCCTCGCGCTCTACTTCGCGACGGTCCTCAGCTTCAACGTCCGCTTCCGGAACTTCTTCAAGGGCGTGCTCTTCTTCCCGTACCTGATCAACGGGGTCGCGATCGGGTTCGTGTTCCTCTACTTCTTCCAGGACGGCGGCACCCTCGACTCGGTGCTGAGCCTGTTCGGCGTGCACACCGACCACGCCTGGCTCGGCACCCCGGCCTCCGCGAACACCTCGCTGGCCGGCGTCTCGGTCTGGCGCTACCTGGGCCTGAACTTCGTCCTCTTCCTGGGCGCGATCCAGTCGATCCCGGGGGAGTTGTACGAGGCGGCCGAGCTGGACGGCGCGGGCCGCCGGCACCAGTTCCGCTACATCATCGCGCCGGGCATCAAACCGGTCCTGACGCTGACGGTGATCCTCTCGATCTCCGGCTCGCTCTCGGTCTTCGAGATCCCGTACATCATGACCGGCGGCGCGACCGGCACCGAGACCTTCGTGATCCAGACGGTCAACCTGGCCTTCCGCTTCAACAAGACGGGCCTGGCCTCGGCGGCCGCCGTCGTCCTCCTGCTGATCATCCTGCTGGTGACCTGGGTGCAGCGGCGCCTGGTCCCCGACGACAAGGTGGACCTCGTATGAACCGCCGCACGATCACCCGCGCCCTGGTCCACCTCTCGCTGATCGCCGCGACGGTGGTCGTCCTGCTGCCGCTCGCGGTCGTGGTGCTCACCTCCCTCAAGTCGGAGCGGGAGATGGCGGACACGAGCGGTGCCCTCGACCTCCCGCACGACCTGCTGAACTTCCACAACTACGCGACGGCGTTCCAGGACGGCGAGATGCTCTCCGCCTTCACCAACACGGCGATCATCCTGCTGGTCTCGGTGAGCGGCACGGTCCTGATCGGCTCGATGACGGCCTACGCCATCGACCGCTTCACCTTCCGCTTCAAGAAGCTCGTGGTGGCGCTCTTCCTGACGGCAGCCCTGGTTCCCGGCGTCACGACCCAGGTGGCCACGTTCCAGATCGTCAACAGCTTCGGCATGTTCGACAGCCTCTGGGCCCCGATCGTCCTCTACATGGGCACGGACATCGTCTCGATCTACATCTTCCTGCAGTTCGTCCGGTCGATCCCGATCTCCCTGGACGAGTCGGCGCGTCTGGACGGCGCCAACGCCTTCACGATCTACCGGAAGATCATTTTCCCGCTGCTGAAGCCGGCGACGGCGACTGTGGTGATCGTGAAGGGCATCACCGTCTACAACGACTTCTACATCCCCTTCCTCTACATGCCCTCGGAAGATCTTGGCGTGATCTCGACGTCCCTGTTCCGCTTCAAGGGCCCCTACGCGGCCCACTGGGAGGTCATCTCGGCAGGAGCGGTCCTGGTGATCCTGCCGACCCTGATCGTCTTCCTGTCGCTGCAGCGCTTCATCTACAACGGCTTCATGCGAGGAGCGACCAGGTGACTCCCCAGGGGCGCGGGGCTGTGTCGGATGTGCGGCTGCCGCCGCGTGGGCGCGAGCAACCACGCACAACCCGCAGCCGCCGTACGTCAGGAACCTCTACGGCGGCCATGCGGACAGGGCGGCGACCAGAACCGGCGTGACCTGCTCGACCTGCCGGGCCCGAGCCCCGAAGCCGGCCAACGCGGCGCCCACCCGCCGCGGAGAGCCGGGCCGCGGCGGCTATGCGGACAGGGCGGCGACAAGAACCGGCGTGACCTGCTCGACCTGCCAGGCCCGAGCCCCGAAGCCGGCCAGGGCCGCCCCCACCGACTCCGCGCTGACGACGGCCGGCGGCTCCCAGCACACCCGCCGCACCGTGTCCGGTGTGATCAGGTTCTCCTGCGGCATGTTCAGGGTCTCGGCCAGCGCGGAGACGGCCGCCCGTGCCGCGGACAGCCGGGCCGCGGCGGCGGGATCCTTGTCGGCCCAGGCGCGGGGCGGCGGCGGCCCGGTGACCGGCTGCCCGGGCTGCGGCAGCTGTGCCTCGGAGAGGGCCCTGGCCCGGTCGACGGCCGCCTGCCACTGCTCCAGCTGCCGGCGCCCCATCCGGTGCCCGAACCCGTTCAGCGCGGCCAGCGCGTGCACGTTGACCGGCACGGCGAGCGCCGCCTCGACGATCGCCGCGTCCGACAGGACCTTGCCCGGCGACACGTCCCGCCGCTGGGCGATCCGGTCCCGCGCCTCCCACAGTTCCCGCACGACGGCCAGCTGCCGACGCCGCCGTACCTTGTGCATCCCGGAGGTCCGGCGCCAGGGATCCTTGCGCGGCTCGGCCGGCGGAGCGGTGGCGATCGCGTCGAACTCCTGGAGCGCCCACTCCAGCTTGCCCTGCCGGTCGAGCTCCTTCTCCAGCGCGTCCCGCAGGTCGACGAGAAGCTCCACGTCGAGGGCGGCGTAGCGCAGCCACGGCTCGGGCAGCGGGCGGGTCGACCAGTCGACGGCCGAGTGCCCCTTCTCCAGGACGAAGCCGAGCACCCCCTCGACCATGGCGCCGAGCCCGACCCGGGGGAACCCGGCGATCCGCCCGGCCAGCTCGGTGTCGAAGAGGCGTGAGGGGATCATGCCTATCTCGCGGAGACACGGAAGATCCTGCGTGGCCGCGTGCAGCACCCACTCCACACCGGAGAGGGCCTCGCCGAGACCCGAGAGATCGGGACAGGCCACGGGGTCGATGAGCGCGGTGCCCGCGCCCGCGCGGCGCAGCTGCACGAGATACGCGCGCTGTCCGTAGCGGTAGCCGGACGCCCGCTCGGCGTCGACGGCGACGGGGCCGGAGCCCGCGGCGAACGCGGCGATCACCTCGGCGAGCGCGTCCTCGTCGGCGATCACGGGCGGAATGCCCTCGCGCGGCTCCAGCAGAGGGATCGGAGCCTCCGCGACAGAAGATCCGCCATCGTCCGGAGGGCCGCCTCCGGTGGTTCGCAGTGAAACGTCTGCTGCGGTCTCTTGGGCGTCGGTCACATGTCAAGGGTATCTGTGTATGGACAGCGCCTGCCGACGGAACGTTCCGTCGGCAGGCGCTTGGGGGTCGTAAACCAGTCAGCCCGGTGAAAGCTCTGGTTCACGTCCGTGAACAGGGAGGCTCGAAAGGCCTCAGTGGATGATGCCGGTACGGAGGGCCACCGCCACCATGCCGGCGCGGTCTCCCGTGCCGAGCTTGCGGGCGATCCGGGCGAGGTGGCTCTTGACGGTCAGTGCGGACAGGCCCATCGAGACGCCGATCGCCTTGTTCGACTGCCCTTCGGCCACCAGCCGCAGCACCTCGACCTCACGGCCGGAGAGCTCGCGGTAGCCGCCCGGGTGGCTCGGGGCACCCGGGGGGCGGCGGTGCATACGGGCGGCGGCGGCGCCGATGGGGGCGGCTCCCGGTCGGGTGGGGAGCCCGACGTTGGTACGGGTGCCGGTGACGACATAGCCCTTGACGCCGCCCGCGAGGGCGTTGCGCACGGCGCCGATGTCGTCGGCCGCGGAGAGGGCGAGCCCGTTGGGCCAGCCCGCGGCGCGGGTCTCCGACAGCAGGGTCAGGCCGGAGCCGTCGGGGAGGTGGACGTCGGCGACGCAGATGTCTCTGGGGCTGCCGATACGGGGTCGGGCCTCCGCCACGGACGAGGCCTCGATGACATCGCGCACACCGAGCGCCCAGAGATGACGGGTGACGGTGGATCGTACGCGCGGGTCGGCCACGACCACCATGGCGGTGGGCTTGTTCGGGCGGTAGGCGACCAGGCTTGCGGGCTGCTCGAGGAGAACGGACACCGGGCCTCCTGGGGGTGCGGGACGGCTTGGAAGGTCACAGACGTCTTCGGCACCGAACCCGGCGTCCTTTAGAGAATGATCACGATCTAGTGAGTAACAATTAGTGCAATTCGGACGTACGGTCGATCGTTCGGTGAACACATCGGTTCGTTCGATGGTCCACTCCTGACTGAAAGTGGCCGTATCGACAAATTGATGCTCCGCAAGGGTCGTCAGCGCGCCTGCGGATCCCGCCGCTGTGGCAACGTCACGATCGACGCGTCACCCGGACCGGCCGGCGGCAGACCCGCGACCTGGGCCAGTAGATCGCACCAGGAGGCGAGGTGGGCCGCCGTGTCCGGCACCCCGCCCAGGCCCTCGCGGGGCGTCCAGGAGGCACGGATCTCGATCTGCGAGGCCGCGGGGCGTTCGGACAGACCGCCGAAGTAGTGCGAGCTCGCGCGCGTGACGGTGCCGCTCGGTTCGCCGTACGACAGCCCGCGCGCCGACAGTGCGCCGGTCAGCCACGACCAGCACACCTCGGGCAGCAGCGGGTCGGCGGCCATCTCCGGCTCCAGCTCCGCGCGCACCAGCGTCACCAGCCGGAAGGTGCCCCGCCAGGCGTCGTGGCCGTCCGGGTCGTGCAGCAGCACCAGGCGCCCGTCGGCGAGGTCCTGGTCGCCGTCGACGACCGTCGCCTCCAACGCGTACGCGTGCGGGGCGAGCCGCTGGGGAGCCCGTGTCGGCTCGATCTCGATCTGCGGCCGCAGCCGACTGCCGCGCAGGGCGTGCACCGCGGCCTGGAAGGCCGGCGGAGCCGCACCGCCCCCATCCCGGTCACTCCCCTTCGCGTCGTCCATTCCGCCCGAGTCGTCCGACAGTCGTCCCTGTGCCGCAGCCATGCGGGAAGGTTAAGGGGAAGGGGGGCGCGGTGCGGGCCTAGACACCCTGACTGGGTTCCATGCCCACACAGACACCGCGCACTCGGCACTCATCGCACCGTGCGAGACTTTCCGACGTGAGTGCACACCAGACGCCGCCGCCGGCCACGTACGAATCCGCCTTCCTCAAGGCCTGCCGGCGCGAACCCGTGCCGCACACCCCGGTCTGGTTCATGCGACAGGCCGGGCGCTCGCTGCCGGAGTACCGCAAGGTCCGCGAGGGCATTCCGATGCTCGAGTCCTGCACGCGGCCCGAGCTGGTCGCCGAGATCACCCTCCAGCCGGTCCGCCGGCACAACGTGGACGCGGCGATCTACTACAGCGACATCGTCGTCCCGCTCAAGGCCATCGGCATCGACCTCGACATCAAGCCCGGCGTCGGCCCGGTCGTCGAGCACCCCATCCGCACCCGCGCCGACCTCGCCCAGCTCCGCGACCTCACCCCCGAGGACGTCTCCTATGTCACCGAGGCCATCGGCCTGCTGACCGCCGAGCTCGGCCCGACCCCCCTCATCGGTTTCGCCGGCGCGCCTTTCACCCTCGCGAGTTACCTCGTCGAGGGCGGCCCGTCCCGCACGTACGAGAACGCCAAGTCGATGATGTACGGCGACCCCGAACTGTGGGCCGACCTCCTCGACCGCCTCGCCGAGATCACCGCCGCCTTCCTGAAGGTCCAGATCGAGGCCGGCGCCTCCGCGGTCCAGCTCTTCGACTCCTGGGCCGGCGCCCTCGCCCCCGCCGACTACCGCCGCTCGGTCCTGCCCGCCTCCGCGAAGGTCTTCCAGGCGGTCGAGGGGTACGGCGTCCCCCGCATCCACTTCGGCGTCGGCACCGGCGAGCTGCTGAAACTGATGGGCGAGGCCGGCGCGGACGTCGTCGGCGTCGACTGGCGCGTCCCGCTCGACGAGGCGGCCCGCCGGGTCGGCCCCGGCAAGGCGCTCCAGGGCAACCTCGACCCGACGGTCCTGTTCTCCTCCACGGAGGCCGTCGAGGCCAAGACCCGCGAGGTCCTGGACTCGGCGAAGGACCTGGAGGGGCACGTCTTCAACCTCGGCCACGGAGTCATGCCGTCCACCGACCCGGACGCGCTGACCCGTCTCGTGGAGTACGTCCACACGCACACCGCCCGCTGAGTCACCACGTGTGCCGGGGCCGCGCCTTCCTGCCGAAGAGCAGGCCGCGCGGTTCCGGCGGCGGGGGAGTGCCGGCCTTGAGCGGCCAGGCCAGCAGCATCCCGGCGAGGAAGCCGACGACATGCGCCGCGTACGCGACCGTGCCCGCCGCGGAGACGCCCTCGCCTGACGAGTAGAACGCCTGCAGCACGAACCAGAAGCCCAGCACCAGCCAGGCCGGCAGTCTGAGCGGCAGGAACACCAGGAAGGGCACCAGGACCCACACCCTGGCCTTCGGGTACAGCACCAGATAGGCCCCGAGGACGCCGGCGATGGCCCCCGAGGCGCCGATCAGGGGGTCGCCGGAGTCGGCGTTGAGGAGCGCGAAGCCGTAGGAGGCCGCGTAGCCGCAGACGACGTAGAACAGCGCGAAGCGCACATGCCCCATGCGGTCCTCGACGTTGTTGCCGAAGATCAGCAGGAAGAGCATGTTGCCCAGCAGGTGCAGCCAGCCGCCGTGCAGGAACATCGCCGTCAGGACCGACAGCGCGGGGGACTTGTCGTAGTCCGGCGGTGCCACCACACAGCCCGTCGTGCCCTGCGCGTTCGTGCCGACGTCGCCCGTCGGGACGAGGCGCGGCATCTGATGGTGGATCAACTCCTGCGGGACCGCCGCCCAGTGGTCCAGGAACGCCTGGAGATGGCACAGCTGCGACACGCTGCTGTCGCCCGCCACGGTGCCGGCCAGGCCGGGCGTGAACAGGAACACGAGGACGTTCGCGGCGATGAGCGCATACGTCACCACGGGGGTGCGGCGCACGGGGTTCACGTCATGGACGGGGATGACCACAAGGAAGTACTGCCCGCGATGGGCCCCGTGAATCGGTGCCGCTTCGGTGAACACCCGCACGCACGCGTGCGTATGTCTCCTCAACCGCCCGCGGCACGGGGAAGGCGGGCCGCGGGGACTACGTGAGGAACAGCGATGAACGACCGTATTACTCCTCCGATGCACGCTCTTCCCGACGGCGAGGCCGAACTCTCCCTGGTGGTGCGACTGCCGTGGGAGGACGTGGCCAGGCTCGGCCAGGAGGCCGGGCGGCTGGCCTCCCAGATGCAGCGGCCGGTGACGCTCGACGAGGCGGTGAGCAACCGGCTCAGGTCCACCCGGTCCGCGGCGCACGCGAAGCCGGCGGGTGAGCAGCCCGCCGCGATGCCCGCCAGCGCCAGCGCCTCCGTCTCGGCACTGCCGCCCCGGCCGCCCGCCGACCAGGCCCGCCAGGCCATCGAACGCATCAACGGCACCGCATAGCGGTCAGGAGGCCGCACGCACCTTCGCGGCGGCTTTCCTGGCCGCCACCAGCACCGGGTCCCACACCGGGCTGAACGGCGGCGCGTACCCCAGGTCCAGGGCCGTCATCCGCTCCACCGTCATCCCCGCCGTCAGGGCCACCGCGGCGATGTCGACCCTCTTGGCCGCGCCCTCTCTCCCGACGATCTGCACGCCGAGCAGCCGCCCCGTGCGGCGCTCGGCGAGCATCTTCACCGTCATGGGGGAGGCGCCCGGGTAGTAGCCGGCCCGGCTGGTGGACTCGATCGTGGCCGACACGAACTGCAGGCCCACCCGGCGGGCGTCCTTCTCCCGCAGCCCGGTGCGGGCGATCTCCAGGTCGCAGACCTTGCTCACCGCCGTGCCGACGACCCCGGGGAACGTGGCGTAGCCGCCGCCGACGCCCGTGCCGATGACCTGGCCGTGCTTGTTGGCGTGGGTGCCGAGCGCGATGTGGCGCTCCTGCCCGGAGACCAGGTCGAGAACCTCCACACAGTCACCGCCCGCCCAGATGTTCTCGTGGCCGCGCACCCGCATCGCCAGGTCCGTCAGCAGGCCGCCGTGGCTGCCCAGGGGCAGGCCGGCCGCCTTCGCGAGCGTCGTCTCCGGGCGTACGCCGATGCCGAGCACCACCACGTCTGCCGGGTACTCGGCGTCCTGCGTGGCCACCGCGCGGACCCCGCCGTCCTCGCCCGTGAGGATCTTGGTCACCTCGGTGTCGTTGACCATGGTGATGCCCAGGCCCTCCATGGCCTCGTGCACCAGGCGCCCCATGTCCGCATCGAGCGTCGACATGGGCTCGCTGCCCCGGTTGACGACCGTCACCCGGTAGCCCCGGTTGATCAGGGCCTCGGCCATCTCCACGCCGATGTAACCGGCGCCCACCACCACGGCGTTGCGGCCACGCGTGTGTGCCAGCGTGTCGATGAGCGCCTGGCCGTCGTCGAGGGTCTGCACCCCGTGCACGCCGGGGGCCTCGGCACCCGGCATGTCCGGGCGGATCGGGCGGGCGCCGGTCGCGATCACGAGTTTGTCGTACGACGTCCAGGACTCGGCCCCCGAATCGAGGTCACGCGCGCGGACCCGCTGCCCGTCGACGTCGATCTCCATGACCTCGGTGCGCATGCGCAGGTCGATGCCCCGCTCCCGGTGCTCCTCGGGCGTGCGGGCGATCAGCTCGTCCGGCGCGGTGACGTCCCCGCCGACCCAGTACGGGATGCCGCACGCCGAGTAGGACGTGAAGTGACTCCGCTCGAACGCCACGATCTCCAGCTCGTCGGGGTCTCTCAGCCGGCGTGCCTGCGACGCCGCGGACATCCCCGCGGCATCGCCACCGATCACGACCAGACGTTCCCTCGTGTCCCGCGTACGGCTCATGTTCATGCGAACACGCTACGAGGGCGGGGCATTTCGGTCCGGCTCGCCCCGCCTGAGCGCGTCAGTCCTGCTCACTCCGCTCCGGCGAGCGGTCCGGGTCCGGTACCGGACGGGCCGTGGGCAGCGGGCCCAGAGCGGTCGAGGCGGCCGCGGGGGCCGGCCGGCGCGGCAGCCGGGGACGGACCAGCCGCAGCCACACCAGCACGAGCAACGCGATCCCGGCCAGGAACGGCAGCACCGCGGCCAGCGCCATCACCACCCAGCGCAGCATGGTCACGAACGCGTCCCAGCCGCCCGTGAGGGCGTCGACGATGCCGGGATCGTCGTCCTCCTCGGCCTTGACGACGGGCTTCTCGGACAGCGACAGGGTGATGGTGGCCAGGGTCGTGCGGTCCTTCAGGGACGCCTGGCGGGCCAGCAGCGACTCCAGGTCGGCCTGACGGGTGCTCAGTTCGCCCTCCAGGGTCACCACGTCGCTCAGCTGGGTCGCCTTGTCCATCAGCTCACGGATCCGCGCCACGCTCGCGCGCTGTGTCGCGATCCGGCTCTGCACGTCGACGACCTGGTCGGTGACGTCCTGAGCGTTCGCGGTGCGCTCCAGGAGCTTGCCCGCGCCCTCCAGGTCGGCGAGGACCTCGTCGTACTTCTCGACCGGCACCCGCAGCACCACCTCCGTCTGCTCCTGGCCCTCCTCGTCGCGGGAGGTGGACTCCTTGCCGACGAATCCACCCGCGTTCTCGGTGGTGGTGCGGGCCGCGGCGAGCGCCTTCGGCACGTTCTTGACCTGCACGGTCAGCGTGGCGGTGCGGATGATGTGGTTCGCGGCGGGGTTCGGCGCGGCGGTGGCCTGCTTGCCGCCCGCGCTGTCCTCCGCACCGGCCGCGCCCTTGGCCTCGCTCTGCGCCGCCTTGCTGTCGGAAAGGGCGTTGCCGCCGTCGCTGCTGGTGTCGGAGGCTCCTCCGCCGCACCCGGTCAGGGCGAGGGCCGCGGCCAGCAGGAGCCCGGCCAGTGCCTGTACGGGCCGTACCGAACGTCGTGAACGTGATGTGCGCATGGGCGTCCCCCCGAGGGTCGTGAACAACTGACGCTCCTTCGACGCCGGAGGTGGCGCGAACGTTGGACCCGGGCGGTCCCGATGCGGTCACGGTCAGGACTCGTGATGGACACCGGGTCGCCGGTGGACTGTCAGTGGGGTCTGAGAGGCTGGGGCCATGAGCGGATCACAGGTCGTCGTCATCGGGGCCGGCATCGCGGGACTGGCCGCGGCCCACCGGCTGTCGCAGCGCGGCGCGCGCGTCACCGTCCTCGAGGCCTCCGACCGTGTCGGCGGCAAGCTGCTGCCCGGCGAGATCGCGGGCGCGCGCGTCGACCTCGGCGCCGAGTCGATGCTGGCCCGCAGGCCGGAGGCGGTGGCCCTCGCACGCGAGGTCGGTCTCGACGAGCGGTTGCAGCCGCCCGCCACCGCGACCGCCTCGATCTGGACCCGCGGCGCCCTGCGCCCCATGCCCAAGGGCCACGTCATGGGCGTCCCCGGCACCGCCGAGGCCCTCGCCGGAGTGCTGTCCGAGGAGGGCCTGGCCCGCATCGGGCAGGACGCCGAGCTGCCCCGCACGGAGGTCGGCGACGACGTGGCGGTCGGGGAGTACGTGGCGGCGCGCCTGGGCCGCGAGGTCGTCGACCGTCTCGTCGAGCCCCTTCTCGGCGGGGTCTACGCGGGCGACGCCTACCGCATCTCGATGCGCTCGGCGGTCCCGCAGCTCTTCCAGGTCGCGAAGACCCACACCTCGCTCACGGAGGGCGTCCGCGAGATCCAGGCGAGGATGGCCGCCAACCAGCAGACCGGGCCCGTGTTCATGGGCATCGAGGGCGGCATCGGCACCCTCCCGCCCGCCGTCGCCGACTCGGTGCGCGCGCGGGGCGGCGAGATCGTCACCGGCGCCCCGGTGAGCGAGCTGCGCCGCGAGCCGTCCGGCGGCTGGAAGGTGGTGGCCGGCGACCGCGTCCTGCACGCCGACGCGGTGATCGTCGCTGTCCCGGCCCCGGCCGCCGCGGGCCTGCTGCGCGCCGAGGCCCCCGAGGCCGCCGCCGAGCTCGACACCGTGGAGTACGCCTCCATGGCCCTGGTCACCCTCGCCTACCGCCGCTCCGACACCGCCCTGCCCGCGGGCAGCGGCTTCCTCGTCCCGCCGGTCGACGGCCGCGCCATCAAGGCCTCCACCTTCGCCTCCCAGAAGTGGGGCTGGATCGCCGACGAGAACCCCGACGTGGTGGTCGTGCGCACCTCCGTCGGCCGCTACGGCGAGACGCAGATCCTGGAGCGCGACGACGCGGCCCTGGTGGACGTCTCCCGTCACGACCTCGAAGCGGCCACCGGGCTGACCGCGACCCCCCTCGAGACCCGCGTCACGCGCTGGACCGACGGCCTGCCCCAGTACCCCGTCGGCCACCACGCGCGCGTGGCCCGTGTCCGTGAGCACCTCGCGAAGCTTCCCGGCCTCGCGGTGTGCGGCGCGCAGTACGACGGCGTCGGCATCCCGGCCTGCATCGCGAGCGCCCACGCGGCCGTGGACCAGATCCAGGGCGACCTGACCGCGGTGCGGGAGCTCACGGCCAACCCGGTGCAGAGCCTGCACGGCGGAGCGGGAGAATAGGGCCCATGAGCAACGACGCCCCCACCCCCGAGTCCGGCAGGGTCCCGAACAAGGGCAAGCTGGCCAAGGACCTCAACGAGGTCATCCGTTACACGCTCTGGTCCGTCTTCAAGCTGAAGGACGTGCTCCCCGAGGACCGCTCCGGTTACGCGGACGAGGTCCAGGAGCTGTTCGACCAGCTCGCCGCCAAGGACGTCACGATCCGCGGCACCTACGACGTGTCCGGGCTGCGCGCCGACGCCGACGTCATGATCTGGTGGCACGCGGAGACCAGCGACCAGCTGCAGGAGGCGTACAACCTCTTCCGCCGCACGAAGCTCGGCCGCGCCCTGGAGCCGGTCTGGTCGAACATGGCGCTGCACCGCCCCGCCGAGTTCAACCGCTCGCACATCCCGGCGTTCCTCGCGGACGAGAACCCCCGGGACTACGTGAGTGTGTACCCGTTCGTGCGGTCGTACGACTGGTACCTCCTGCCCGACGAGGACCGGCGCCGCATGCTCGCCGACCACGGCAAGATGGCCCGCGGTTACCCGGACGTCCGCGCCAACACGGTCGCGTCGTTCTCGCTGGGGGACTACGAGTGGATCCTGGCGTTCGAGGCCGACGAGCTCTACCGCATCGTCGACCTCATGCGCCACCTGCGCGCCTCGGAGGCCCGCATGCACGTCCGCGAGGAGGTCCCGTTCTACACGGGCCGCCGCAAGGACATCGGCGACCTCGTGGCGGGCCTCGCCTGATCAGCGAGCGGGTCTGACGGCCGCCTTCGGGGAGGCGGCCCTCGGCGTCGGCTCGGGGTGCGGGGCGCACGCGGCGCGCCGCACCGGGAGGCGGCCCTCCAGCAGATAGGCGTCCAGGTAGCCGTTGACGCAGGGGTTGGGGCCGCCCGCGATACCGTGCGTGCCCGCGTCCCGCTCGGTCACCAGCACCGAGCCGGACAGCCGCCGATGCAGCTCCAGGGCGCCGTCGTACGGGGTCGCCGCGTCCCGCTCGGCGGCCAGGATCAGCGTCGCGGGCAGCTCACCGGGCCCCGTCCGCACGTCCAGGGGCTCCTGCCGGGCCGCGGGCCAGTACGCGCACGGGAGATTCGTCCATACGTTGTCCCACGTCTCGAACGGCGCGATGCGCGCCAGCCGGGTGTTGTCCCGGTCCCAGACCCTCCAGTCCGTCGGCCAGGACGCGTCGTTGCACTCGACGGCCGTGTAGACCGCGTTGGCGTTCTCCGCCTCCTTCGCCGCCTCCTGGTGCGGCCCCGCCTGCTGGATCAGCGGCTTCGGATCGCCCTTGAGGTACGCCGACAGGGCCTGCGCCCGGTGCGGCCAGAAGTCGTCGTAGTACCCGGTGGACAGGAACGCCCCCTGCAACTGCCCCGGCCCGACCTTCCCGCCGGCCGGCTCGGCGGCCAGCCGCGCCGCCGCCCTGTCGTAGCTGTGCTGCACCTCCTCGGCCGTGGCCCCGAGCCCGTACACGTCGTCGTGCCTGGCGACCCATTCCCGGAAGTCCGCCCAGCGCTCCTCGAACGCGGCCGACTGGTCCAGGTTGTTGCGGTACCAGACCTGCTCAGGGTCGGGGTTCACCGCCGCGTCGAACACCATCCGCCGTACATGGGAGGGGAACAGCGCCGCGTACAGCGCGCCGAAGTACGTCCCGTACGACGCCCCCATGAACGTCAGCCTCCGCTCGCCCAGCGCGGCCCGCAGCACGTCCAGGTCGCGGGCGTTGTTCAGCGAGGTGTAGTGCCGGAGCGTCGCGCCCGCCCGCTCGGCGCACCCGCGCGCGTAGGCCTTCGCCTGCGCGATGCGTTCCTTCTTGTACGACTCCGAGGGGTGCCTCGGCGCCTGCGTGGGCGCCTTGAAGTACCGCTTCGGGTCGGTGCAGGACAGCGGCGCCGAACGGCCCACCCCGCGCGGGGCGTAGCCCACGAGGTCGTACGCCGCGGCGAGCCCCTTCCACTCCGGGAGCACGCCGATCAGCGGGAAGTACATGCCGGAGGCGCCGGGGCCGCCGGGGTTGTAGACCAGGGCGCCCTGCCGGGGCACCCGGCGCTTGCTGTTGTGCGGGTCCTTCTGGGTGGCCCGCACCCGGCTGACGGTCAGCTTGATCTGCTTGCCGTCGGGGTGCGCGTAGTCGAGCGGGACGGACACCGTGCCGCACCGGACGTCCTCGGGCAGGTCCTCCACTGCGGGGCAGGCGCCGAAGCGGACACCGGCCGCACCGGCGCGCGCGGCGGCGACCGCGGTGCCGTGGAGTTCCGCCGCGCCCGGGGCGGCCGGAGCGCCCCCGGCCGGTGCGGCGGCGAGCGTGGTCAGGAGCAAGGACCCGGCGGCCGTGTAGAGGGCGGGAGCTCTCATCGGTATCCCTTCGGTGCGCGGCAGCGACAAAAGGGATGTTTGGTTCGGCTGTGGGGGAAGGCAAGCACCGCCCCGCCGGTGTCGGCCCCAATGCCTCCGTGCGCCCCCGGGTGAGCTCAGTCGCGCCGGTACGGACGGCGCTGCTCCTCGCCGTCTCCGCCGGGCCGCTCGCCCGGCCACTGCCCACGGTGCCGGCCGTGGTGCTGCTCATGGTGGGCGAAGGCCGCGCGCAGCTCCGGTTCGCCGACCGCCCTGATCCCGCGCACGGCGACGGAGGTGAGATACGTCCGCTCGTCCGTGCCGCCGGTACGCCGGGTCAGGGCCCCGAGCAGCCGCTGGCCGGCCGGGGACGCCCAGCGCGAGTACGGGTGGACCTCCACCCGCGCGATGGCCAGACAGCTCAGGCTGAGGGCGAGCGGCAGCGCGAACCAGAGGGCGACCAGATGCCGCGGCATCTCCGAGGGGGCCGGCGTCAGCAGCGCGATCGCGCCCAGCGCCACGACGGCCGCCGCGGCCAGCCGCACCTGACGGACCCCTTCCGCGATGCCGGAACGGGTGCCGTCGGGCACGGCCAGCCCCGCGTCCACGAGCCGGTCGGCGAGGCTGCGCACCGCGGCCGCCGAGGCCGCGCCCGCCCGCACCGGAGCGATCCGGGACTGTCCCTCCGGGCCGATGGCCCCGATGACCGTGCGCTCCATCTCGTCCCGCCCGCGCGGATCGACGACGGTCGCCCAGCCGGTGTGGGCCAGCAGCAGCCGTCGCTGCCGGGCCATGGAGACGAGCGTCAGATCGGCGACCCGCCGCGGGCCGCCGGACAGGAACGCGGCCTCGTACAGCGTCAGATCGTGTGCCCGGGCATCCGCGTCCGCGGCCGCCGCGTGTACGGCGGCCAGGCACAACCGCGTACACGCGGTGCCGGCGGCGGCCCAGGCCAGCAGCAGAAGAAGAACCCAGAACATGCCGCGTTTCTATGCCAAAGGCTCCTTGCGGCGCCATGGGCTGTTCACGATCCGGACGGAGTGTTGTCGGTGTGTGACGTTCCGTTTGTCCGGAAGCGGACTACGACGGCACGGGGACCGGGGGCGGGCTGGAGGCGGCCGGGGGAAGAGTGAAGGTCGTGGCGTACGGCGACGGGGTGACCGGAACGACTTGGCCCGGGTCGGTCGTCGGGCCGGGCGGTGCGGGGGAGTGGGTGATCGGCGGGGTACTGCCCGCGGCCATCTCCTGTGCCAGGGCGCCGAAGTCGACGTACCCGGTGGCCTCCAGGATCTTGATGTGGTCCAGCACGGTGGTGTTGGCGTCGTCGGCCAGGGCGCGGACCAGGGAGTTCTGGGTGCTCGCGCGGACCTCGGCTACGACGGAGAACACCCTGCCGTGTGCGAGGCGCAGGATGTTGGCGAACTGGCGGTCGTAGTCGACGCCCTGCGCCTGGTTCAGGGTCTCGAGCCACTGCTTCTGCTGGTCGTTGGGCTCGTTGGGCAGGGCGAGCCCGAGCTTGGACGCCACGTCACGCACCCGAGCGTCGAGGAAGGTGTGTCCCTCGACGAGGTGTTCACCGGCCGTCCGTACGGCCTGTGTCGTCCCCTTCTGCTGCGCCTGCTGTCCCGCGGGCAGCTCCCACAGTCCCGCCAGCCGCACCTTCGTGACGAACTCCCGGTCCAGCGCGGAGAGCGGCCCGTACGGCGTCGTGACGGTCCCTGCGTTGAACACGCTCAGTCCCGTGCCGGAGCGGTCGGCGTACGACCACATCGGGATGAGCAGGGCCACGAGGGTCGCCGTCAGTCCGGCGATGATGACCCCGGTGCCGGTGAATATGCCTCGTCCCTTGACGGGCGGTCGCGGTCGCATGGTGCCTCCTGTTGCGGCACCGCACGCTAGTGGGATTCAGGTGCGGGACTGACATATTACTGCCGGGTCCGGGTCGTCCTTGGTCGGCTGCGGGGCTGCGGTGGCCGTCGCTCCGTCAGTGCCGCAGCAGTACCCTCCGCGTGGCGCGGGCCAGCCGGATCGCCGGCCTTCGGGACCTCGGCGCCGGTCCCGACCGCTCCAGCCACCACTCCCGCACCTCCCGCCGAGCCCTCGCGTCCGCCAACTCCCCGCCCAGCAACAGCTGTTCGGCGAAGTTCAGCGCGTCCCGCCGGTACCCGTCCGTCATCGGCGACCCCTGGGCGTACGCCAGGAACGCCGGCCGGTAACCCGCCCCGAGGATCATCGGCAGCTCCGGCGCGACCTTCGCCACCACATCCGCCCGCTTCCCCGCGAGCGCCCGCGCCTGCACCCCCAGCCGCACCCGGTCGAACCCCTCTGGCGCCGGGGTCCCGGCCACGAGCGCCGACAGCAGCGCGGTCTGGGCGAGGGCGAGGCGCTGGCGGGCGGGGTCCGTGGGAACGCCGGACGGCTCCTCCGGGGCAGCGGCGCGCAACGTACCGCCCGGCTTCTCCCCACCCTTCTCCACCGCCTCCCGGATCGCCCCCAACTCCCGCTCCAGCTCGGCTGGTTCCGGAAAGTTCTCGTCCCGCTCCAGCAGCACCCCAGGCGGCGAGATACGGGAGGAGAGGTCGGTGAGGATGTCGAGGACCGGCCGCGGAACCGGGTGGGCGTGGCTGTCGTGCCACACTCCGTCCCGCTCGAAGCCGCCCGCGACATGGACGTACGCGATGGCCTCCAGGGGGAGTTCGGCGAGTGCGTCGGCGGGGTCCTCGCCGCGGTTGACGTGGTTGGTGTGCAGGTTGGCCACGTCGATCAGCAGCCGCACGCCCGTCCGGTCGGCGAGGTCGTACAGGAACTGCCCCTCCGTCATCTCCTCGCCCGGCCACGAGATCAGCGCGGCGATGTTCTCCACGGCGAGTGGCACCGGGAGGGCGTCCTGTGCGATGCGGATGTTCTCGCAGAGGACGTCGAGGGCGTCCCGGGTGCGCGGCACGGGCAGCAGGTGCCCGGCCTCCAGCCGAGCGGAGGCGGTCAGCGGGCCGCCCGCCCGGACGAAGGCGATGTGCTCGGTGACCAGCGGCGAGCCCAGCGTCTCGGCCCGCTCGGCGAGAGCGAGCAGCCGCCCCGGGTCGGGCCGCTCCGCACCGCCGAGGCCGAGCGAGACACCGTGCGGGACCACGGTCACCCCGCGCTCGCGCAGCCGCCGCAGCGACTCGGGCAGGTGCCCGGGGCAGAGGTTCTCGGCCACGGCCTCGACCCAGTCGATGCCCGGCATGGCCTCCACGGCGTCCGCGATCTCCGGCCGCCATCCGATACCTGTCCCCAGTCGCTCCATGGTCCGTCCCCTCCCCGCCCTCGCGTGACGGAGGTATGGCCCCGGGGTCCGGGCCCGAACCCTGCCTGGAGGACCTTCAGAGCAACATTTGAGGTTCGACCCCAGCGCGGCCGGCGAGCTCACAGCCCCCTTCCGGACCACGCCTCGGGCTTGCGGCCCAGCAGTCGCAGGGTCTCCTCCAGCGGTCCGGCCCCCTGGGGGACCTTCAGCGCGGGGGCGAAGGCGAACCCCGGTCCGCGGACCGTCGGGTCGGTCGGGACGCGCCGGGCTACGCCGAGGGCCGCGGCGAGCACCTCGTCCGTCAGCCGGAGCCGTACACCGAGCGTGGCCGCCACGTCCCACGCGTGCACGACGTAGTCGACGAAGTGGAAGCCGATCGCGGTACGGCCGGAGAAGCCGCCGCCCAGCTCCGGCAGCACGAACTCCCTTCCTCTCACAGCCGGTTCGGCGAACGCCGCGAGCACGTCGGCCGCGGCCGCGTGATGAGCGCGGGTGGGGTCACCGGGTGCCTCCCGCTCCCGCCAGTGGCTCAACTCGCCGCCCGCACCCCGTGCCGCGGCCGCGAACCCGTGGTGCTGCGCGGTCATGTGCGCCACCAGGCGCCGCAGGTTCCACCCCGCGCACGGGGTGTCCCGCTCCCAGACCCCGGAGTCCTCGGCCCCAGCCAACTCCACCACCCGTAAAGCCTCTTGTACGGCGATCCGGTCCAGCTCGACGACATCCATCAGCGCTCCTCGGTGATCAGGCCCAGGGCGTACGCCCACACGGCATCGGGCTCGAACTCCTCGAACTCCCGCCGAGCCGACCGCAGTTCACCCCGCCCGTGATGCGCGCGGACGATCCGCGCATGGTCGGGGCGACCGGTGAACTCCTTCAGCCCGCGCTCGTCGGCCCATACGGACACGGACCCGGAGCGCCGGCGCAGGGGGTCCGCCCACAGCCACATCCCGACCGCCCCGGGTGTCGACGGCCAGGTGCGGCGCAACCGCATCCCGGCCAGCGCGACCGCCACCGCCTGTCCATGGCCGTCGGCCGTGAAGTCGGTGACGCCGACGAGGACAGGACCGTCGAGCGGGATCGCGGGGCCGGACTTCCATCGGGAGCGAAGGATGCGTCGTCGAGGAGTACCCATGCGCCGACCATAAAACTAAACGAACGATCGTGCTACTAGTTTTCGAGGTCGAAAAGGCCGAAACGACCGAAGCGACCGAAGCGACCGGCCGGCCTCAGGCTCGCAAGCGTGCGGCGATGCCCCGCCGGGCCCTGGCATAGGGCGCGGACTCACCGTGCAGCACCGACATCGCGTTCGCCGTCTCCATCAACGCGACCACCTCGAAGGCCAGTTGCGCCGGATCCGTCTCCGCGCCCAGCTCACCCGCCGCCCGCGCCCGCTCGGCGCACCGCTCCAACTCCGCCAGCCACGCCCGCTGTGCCTCGACTAGGGCGTCATGGACGGCTCCCTCGCGGGCGTCGAACTCGGCCATCACGCCGTAGAAGAAACAGCCTCCCGGGAAGACCCGCTGCTCCGAGTACCGGAGCCAGCTCTCGCACAGCCCGCGCAGCCGGGCGAGCCCGTCGGCCGCCCCGGAGACCGGCTCCAGCACCTCGGCGACGAAGATCCGCGAGGCCTCCCGCACGGTCGCCAGTTGCAGCTCCTGCTTGGACCCGAACAGCGCGAACACGCCGCTCTTGCTCAGCGCCAGTTCCCCGGCCAGCCGCCCCACGGACAACGCCTCCAGCCCCTCGACCGAGGCGATGTCGACGGCCCGCCGCAGCACCGTCCGCCGCGTGCGGTTGCCCCGCTCGACGCGCCCGTCGACCCTGGTCACCGCAGCGCCGGATGATCCGCGACCACCGTGCAGGAGCCGGGTGCGATCTCGGTGAAACCGGCGTCACGGACCAACGGCAGCCCGCCGGCGGTGAGTTCGGGCCAGCGCCCGGGATCCGCGGTCCGTACGGCGAGCGGAAACCCGGCGTCCCGCCAGACGGCCCGCTCCTCGTCCGACAGTTCCCACCAGGCCAGTTGGGCGCCGTGACCGGCCTGCGCCATCGCCTTGCCGGCCGACATCTCGAGGTCCGGGTTGAGCCACAGGACGGGGGCGGTCGTATCCGCGGCGGCGGGCGGTTCGGGGTCGTCGAGGTCGGTGCCGGAGACCTGGAGCTTGGCCAGTTCCCTGGGCCACCCGTCGAGCGGCACCGGCGGGAACACCCGTACCTCCGCCGCCTTCCCCGTCACCGTGATCCCGGGCAGCGCCTCGGCCCGCCGCCACTCGGCCCCGCGTGCCCGCCGTACGACCTTCCGGATCCGGGCGTCCTGCCAGTCCCGCATGACCTCGGCCCACTCCCCGTCGCCGGCCGAGCGCTCGTCGGCGAGCATGACGAGGACGGCGCGGGCGGCGGTCTCCAGGGCGTCGGTCCGAGCGGGCGGGGCGGCCTTCTCGATGCGGACGACCAGGGGCAGCACGAACTGCGGTGCCTCGTCGCGGGCGGTCGGCTCGGTGCGGAAGGGGCTGTCGGTCGAGGGCGTCACATCGTGGCTCACCCGCCCAACCCTAAGGTCACCCCGAACAAGCCGTCCGCTGCGCCTCCTGCCACTCGCACACCGGGCACAGGGTGATCCCCTTGTACGACTCCGGATACTCCGTCGGCTCCCGGCACAGCACGCAGTCCGCGTAGGGCGGCCCGTCGGCGACCGGAGGCTTCGGCACGTTCCCGATCGTGCAGTGGTCCTCGCTCATACCCCCAGCCTAGGACCCGATCAGCTCGGACACTCGTACGAACCGGAACCCCCGCGCACGCAGCTCCGGCACCACCGTCCGCACCACCCGCTCCGTCGTCGGCGCGGCACTGCGGGTGCAGTGCATGACCACGACCGAACCCGGCCGCACCCCCTCCAGCACCTGCCGGGAAACGGCCTCCGCGTCCGTGGCGAACGCGTCCCCGCTCACCACGTCCCACTGCACGGCCGTCACGCCGACCGGGGTCAGCGCCTTCAGTGCCCGCCGGTCGTAGCAGCCGCCGGGAAAGCGGAAGTACGGCCGGGCGTCCGGCACCCCCGCCTTCCGGAAGGCCGCGTACGCGCGCTCCACATCCGCCCGCATCCGGTCACCGGAGACCGTCGGCAGCCCGTAGCAGTCGTCCGTGAAGGCGTAGTGGCTGTAGGAGTGGTTGGCGATCTCGAAGAGCGGGTCGCGCCCGATGGCGCGGGCCTGGTCCGGATACTCCTCGGCCCACCGCCCGGTCATGAACACGGTGGCCGGCACCCGCAACGCCCGCAGGGCCGCGATCAGCCCCGGGTTGTCGAAGCGCTCCCCGGCCGCCGCCCGGGCCCCCTGGTCCGCGGTCATGTCGGCGTCGAAGGTGAGCGCGACCGTCCGGCCGCGGGCACGGGAGCCGTTCCTGAAGACGGGGGTCAGGCCTCCGGGGCCGGGGGCGAGCGTGGGGGGCGCGGAGGTCGCGCGCGCGGAGGTCGCAGAGGGGGCCGGGCGGGCCTCCCGAAGGACCGGGTGGGGGGCGGCGGCGCAGGCGGCTAGGGCGGCTGCGGGGATGCAGATGGTAGTAATGCGCAGGGCACGTCTGATCACCAAATGAACATATAGTGATCAAACGGAAATTTCTTGCGAGCGGTTTGTATGTCTGGCGAACATCACTCGCTTGGTACCGGTTCAGTCTGCCTTGACGTCTCACCATTCCCATGCGAAGCCAACGGACGTTTCCTCGATAAAAGGCACGTAATGCCGGACGGTGCCGTTGTGAGGGGTCATGGGCTCTCGCTGAAGGATCGCACCGGCCAGATGGTCGTCCCAGACGCACCACCACACGCGGCGCGGCACCCTGGCCTGGGGAAAGCTGACCGCCAGATCGACGTGCTCCGTGCGGGCGTAGGCGGCCCGCCTCACCTCGGTGGTGAAGAAGGGCGCTGCCGCGGCGAAGTGTGTTCGGTATTCCAAAGCTGTGGTCTGAGATTTCAACAGAGGCGGGGTGAGGATGATCTCTCGTCCGATCAGGCCTCCGCCGTAAACGTGTCGCAGACCTGGTCTTCCTCCGTGCAACACTTCGACATCCGAAGCTTGGGGCTCGTGGTTGAAGATGTAGAGGTCCACGCCGTCCTCGATCGCGCGGATGGTGTGAAACGTTGTCCGCAACTTCAGCGAGCCTGTCTCGTCCAGGAAATAGCGCTCGACGAGACTGACGGTGCGATGGCGCTGACGTCTGACCATTTCCCGGCGCTTGCTCAGTGTGTGCGCGATGCCGCGACCGCAGCCCAGTTCGGCGGAGTACGTGGTCCATAAGTCATCCACGTCGCCGCGTTCCATGGCAAAGGCGTGCATGATCCATTGGAGAGTCTCCGCAGACACGTAGCTTCCCCCCAAGGCTCGCGACACCCTGTCCTTGAGTGTCCGCTGGAGCGATGTCTCACTTTCACTCCGTTCCCCGGATTCCCACAGGTGCAAAGCAATGACCTTCGCCACCGCCGATTGACTCGGGCCCCTCCGTACACGTTTCGTCTGGCTGAGCCACATTCGCCGATACCGTGGGTTCGTCATGAGGAGATGCTGGAGGAGCTCCCCCGTCGCAGGAAACTTGCGCACCGTCGAGACCGACACCGATGACCTCCCAGCCTGCCCGCAAGCAGTAGCTCCCAGGTAGCCCCAGCCCTGATGGGCGGCTTCGAGTATGCGGCTTCCCAGCAGCGGCTGTCGCTCGTCGGCCGCTTTTCGCACGCGCTCTGCGACATAAGCGCGACACCCGTGTCCTGAAGTTGTACTCGTGGCGCCGGGCCGCCCAGGAAGGGCCGGCGAGCAACGAGTGCAACGAAGGAGGCGTTCGTGAACGACAAGGTCGGCTTGGGAGACGACGACGGGCAGGAGCACGTGACTGCTGGTGACGACGACGGGGCTACTGCGCGCGCGGACCTACCTGCCATGCAGGCTGCCCTCACCGCGTTGGAGACCCTCGATCGCAGGGGACGTGCACGAGTGCTTGCGTGGCTGTCTGACGCCTTGGACGTTGAGGCGGTGTCACATGCCACGGTTGGGGGCAGGCCCGTTGCCTCGGCCCTGCGGGCTACTACGGGGGTGACCGCGGTCATCGCAGCCGAAGGAGCGGCGCCGAGCCCTCGTGAGTTCGTCAGTCGTAAGCGCCCGGCCTCGAATGTGGAACGCGTGGCATGCCTGGCGTATTACCTGGACCGGTTCCGTAGCACGCCGCACTTCAGGACGCCGGACATCGTCGACCTGAACACAGAGTCCGCTGGTCCCAAGTTCGGCAACCCATCCCGCGATGTGGACAACGCTGACCGAGGGAGCGGGTTTCTCGTCACCGCGGGCAAGGGGACCAAGCAGCTCTCGGTGCGCGGCGAAGCGCTGGTCGAGGCCCTGCCGGACAGGGAAGCAGTGAAGGCGGCCCTGCGCGAGCATTCCTATCGGCCGCGTAAGCGCGACAACGGAAACAAGAAGCCGCAGGTGAACGGTGGCGTCAGCGGTGACTGAAACCGTGCAGGCGGTGCTCAAGGCCGCCTACGACGAGAAGCTCGTCGATGAGCTCGTGGCCGCCTACGAAGAAGCGAAACGGAACTACTACCTAGGCGGTCACCGGCTCAGCGCTGTGGAGGGCGGACGGTTCTGCGAGGCGGCGTTCCGTATGCTTGAGGACGTGGCAAAGGGCCGGCACACACCATTAGGAGGCAACCTCAAAACGGAGGAGCTCGCCAGGTATCTGGCCTCACCGGCAACGAACACGCTCTCCCGGTCCGTTCGTCACTTCATCCCACGGGCGTTGCGGATCGTCTACGACATCCGGAA
Organism: Streptomyces sp. NPDC001668; assembly: GCF_042893155.1. Lineage (NCBI taxonomy): Bacteria > Bacillati > Actinomycetota > Actinomycetes > Kitasatosporales > Streptomycetaceae > Streptomyces > Streptomyces sp. NPDC001668. The sequence continues at coordinate 263,808 of NZ_JBIAUQ010000007.1, read as the reverse complement.
CAACAGGGACGCGGCTCATCTCGCTGATGACATCGATCCCAATCTCCAGGATGCGACACTTGTCGTACACGTCCTGGACTGGGTGATGGCCGAGTTCGTCAGGATGAGCAAGGGGACATCCTCGGAGAATGCTCGCGCCATGGTCGAAGGTCTCGTCACGCGCAAGATTCCGGTGGTGCAGGAGTTCGGAACGTTTCCCAAGCTGCTGCTTCCGGGCGCACGAGCCGGCGATCACGTTCTGATGGTGCTCTACCACAAGGGCCCGCAGGGAGTTCCCTACGCCCATTTGTTGCAGTGGGTCCCTGCTGCCATGCGGAAGCACCTGCGCAGAACGCTGCGAACTCTCGAGGACAAAGCGCTTGCCCATCAGGAAGGAGAAACGGTCCACATCACGTATGCGGGAGAACGCCTGATCGAATCCCGAGCGCTGTTTGACGTGCCGACCGCCGTCTGAATGCCCGCGTCCGCGCGCGAATCGGTTAAGTGGTTGAGTCCCGCTCAGATCTCCCGCTGCTCCAGCGGCTTGGTCGCCGGGCCCTGGATCACCTTGCCGTTCGTGTCGAAGCGGGAGCCGTGGCAGGGGCACTCCCAGGCGTCCTCGGCCCCGTTGAAGGAGACCAGGCAGCCGAGGTGGGCGCAGCGGGGGGAGACGGCGTGCAGGTTGCCGTCGTCGTCGCGGTAGACCGCGAGGCGGTCGCCGTTCACGCGGACCACGGCACCCTCTCCCGGCGGGAGGGACTCCAGCGGGGGTGCGGGACGCAGGCGGTCGCCGACGTAGTGGCGGGCCACCTGCGCCTGGGTCTTGAGGAAGGACGGTGCCTCGCGCACCTGTGAGCGCAGCCGGCGAGGGTCGTACAGCTCGCTCCACTCGCACCTCTCGCCGGTGATCCGGGCCGCGAGCAGCCTGCCCGCCATGACCCCGCCGCTCATGCCCCAGCCGCCGAAGCCGGTGGCCACATAGGTGTGCCGGGCGCCCGGGTGCAGCGGGCCGACCATCGGCACGGTGTCGGTGGGGTCGTTGTCCTGGGTGGCCCAGGCGTGGGTGAGCTCGACGTCGGGGAAGTGCTGGGCGGCCCAGGCGGAGAGGTCGTCGAACCGGGCCCGGGTGTCTCCTGTGCCGGGCGTGAAGTGCTCGCCGGTGACGATCAGCAGGCGCCGGCCGGCGTCCCAGGGGGCCGTACGGACCGAGCGCGTGCCCTCGTCCGGCGTGATGTACATCCCGTCCGGATCCCGCTCCCGGTCGACCGTCCCGGCGACGACCAGCTCGCGGCGCGGGGAGAGCCGGGTGAACAGCAGGGCCCGGTCGAAGATCGGGTAGTGCGTGGCGACCACGACGTCCCGGGCCGTGACCGTCACTCCTGTGTCCGTCGTCAGGCGGCACGGCCGGCCCTCTTCCAGGCCGACCACGACGGTGTGCTCGTGGACGGCGGCTCCGGAGGCGACCAGGTCCTCGGCCAGGGCCAGCAGGTACTTGCGCGGATGGAACTGCGCCTGCCCGGTCACCCGCACCGCGCCCGCCACCGGGAACGGCAGCCCGGTCTCCGTCACGAACGACGCCGGCAGCCCCGCCTCCCGGGCGGCCGCCGCCTCGGCCCGCAGCTCTCCGACCCGGCCCTCGTCACGGACGTAGGTGTACGCGCTGCGCTGCTCCCAGTCGCAGTCGACGCCCAGCTCGTCCGCGATCTCCGCGGCCCGTTCGATCGCCTCGCTCTGCGAACGCGCGTACAGCCGGGCGCCCTCGGGACCCCGGGTGCGGCGCAGTCTGTCGTAGACCAGGGTGTGCAGGACGGTCAGCTTGGCGGTGGTGTGGCCGGTGACGCCGGCGGCCACCCGCCCGGCCTCCAGGACCGCCACCCGCCGCCCGGCCCGCGTCAGCTCCCACGCCGTGCTCAGTCCGGCGATGCCGGCACCGATGACGGCCACGTCGACGTCGAGGTCCTCGGTCAGGGGCGGGTGGGGCCCGCCGGGTGCCGTCTCCAGCCAGTACGAGCCTTTGACATGCCGGTTCTCCGTCATGCGCCCCGAGTACCCCGGGATCACTGTTCCAGCAGCCGCCTGCGGGCGTCCTCCACGTCGAAGTCCGCTTGCGGGTAGTGCGGGTCCAGTTCCGCCAGGTGTTCCAGGAGGAGCCGGCTGACCGCCCAGTTCCGGTACCACTTGCGGTCGGCGGGGACCAGGTACCACGGGGCGTGCGGGGTGGAGCAGCGCTCCAGGGCGATCTCGTACGCCTGCTGGTAGGCGGGCCACAGGGCGCGGTCGTCGATGTCCGAGACGTTGAACTTCCAGTGCTTGTCCGGGCGGTCCAGGCGCTTGAGCAGGCGGTCGCGCTGTTCGTCGTAGGAGATGTGCAGGAAGCACTTGACGACGGTGACGCCGTCGTCGGTGAGGGACTTCTCGAAGCGGTTGATCTCGTCGTAGCGGCGCTCGAGCTCGGCGGGCGGGGCGAGTGAGCGGACGCGGGCGATGAGGACGTCCTCGTAGTGCGAGCGGTCGAAGATGCCCAGCTCACCGGCGCGCGGCAGGGCCTTCTTGATGCGCCAGAGGAAGGGGTGCGTGAGTTCCTTCGGGGTGGGTGCCTTGAAGGCGTGGATACGGCAGCCGGACGGGTTGAACAGGCCGATGACGTGCTTGACCGTGCCGCCCTTGCCGCTGGTGTCCATGCCCTGCAGCACCAGCAGGACCCGGCGCCGGTCGCCCGCCGTGCTCGCCGCCCACAGGCGTTCCTGCAGGTCGGCGAGTGGCGTGGCCAGCTCGGTCATCGCGGCCAGCCCCGCCTGCTTGTCCTGCGGGCCGGCCGGGGTCTCCCGGGCGTCGTGGGCGGCCAGGTCCACCGGCTTGCCGCCCGGCAGGCGCAGCAGCTCGCGCAGGGCGAGGTCGCCCCCGCCCCGCGAGCCCTTCTTCGCCTCGTGGGTCTTCTTCGAGCCCTTCTCGGTCATGGAGCACCCCTTCCGGCCGGGTCCGGCCCCTCGATCCTGCGCCGGGGGACCGGGGGCGCGCCAGCCGTCGTGCGGGGCGGCTACCTGCGCCAGGGGCCCGTCACCGCGAAGGTCGTCCCGGGCGTGTAGCAGTTGACGTACATCGTCTGCCCGTCGGGGGAGAAGGTGACGCCCGCGAACTCGCCCCACTCCGGGGCGTCCGGCGTCCCGATGTTCTGGGCGTTGCGAGCCATCGCGTAGACCTCGCCGTGCCGGGTCACGCCGAAGACGTGCTGGGCGCCGTTGCCGTCCTCGCACACCATCAGGCCGCCGCTCGGGGCGAGGCAGATGTTGTCCGGGGACTCGCCGGGCAGCTGCACGTCGGTGTCCGGGCCGAAGACGATCACCAGGGTGAGCCGGCGCGCCGAGGGGTCGTAGCGCCAGATCTGCCCGAAGTGGTCGGCGGCCGAACCGTCGGCGCTGTGCGCGAACGACGACACGAAGTAGACGGACTTCCCGCCCCAGTAGCAGCCCTCCAGCTTCTGGGCGTGCGTGATGCCCTTGGGGCCGAAGTCCTGGAGCCGGACGGGGGTCTCGGTGGCCAGTGGGTCCGGTACGTCGACCCACTCGATGCCCTCGAAGCAGGCACCGGTCTCCTGGATCACCGACAGGTCGGGGACGCCGGGCACGCGCATCGCCTGGAGCCGGCCGCCCGCGCGCAGCGAACCGAGGCCGCCCTCGGGCCGGTTGGGCAGGAAGCGGTAGAAGAGGCCGAAGGGCTTGAGGAAGGCGTCCTCGGTCTCGTAGACGATGCCGTGCTTCGGGTCGATCGCGATGGCCTCGTGCTGGAAGCGGCCCATCGCGGTCAGCGGTACGGCGCCCGAGCGGTGCGGGTCGACCGGGTCGACCTCGAAGATGAAGCCGTGGTCCTTGGTGTAGCCGTTGGTGCCGGCCCTGTCCTCGGTCTCCTCGCAGGTCAGCCAGGTGCCCCAAGGGGTGGGCCCGCCCGCGCAGTTGACGGCGGTGCCGGCGATGGCGACCCGCTCCGACAGCACGTTGTTGCGGGAGTCCAGGGTGAGGGCCGTACAGCCGCCCTTGCCCGCCGGGTCGTAGGTCAGACCCTTGACGGTGGGGACGGCGAGGGGCGCGGTGGGGCGGTTCTCGTGGTTGCGGACCAGGTGGACACGGCCGTGTCTGCCGGGCAGAGCGGTCATGCCGTCGTGGTTGGAGGGGACCTTGCCCTCGCCGGAGCGGAGCTGGTCGCCCTCGCGGGACAGGACCTCGTAGCGGAAGCCCTTCGGCAGGTCCAGCAGACCCTTGGGGTCGGGGACGAGGGGGCCGTAGCCGGTGTGCCCGAGGGACTGGGCGGCGGCGGTGCCGGCGAAGAGTTCGGAGAGGGCGCCGCTGAAGGCGATGCCCACCCCCAAGGCCCCGGAACGGGCCAGGACCTGACGTCGTGTCGCCGGAGAACCGGACAAAGACATGGCGAAGCAACCTTCCTGCTGGCGGACAGGACTGTGACGTCGCTGTGTCTATCACCTGGGTCGGCCCCCGGGAACCACGCGCGTAGCGTGTCCCGGCCGTCACGTCCCGGTCGGGTGCTCCTGCGCCCGTTCCAGGAAGCGCAGCAGCTCCACCGGGAAGGGCAGGACGAGCGTCGAGTTCTTCTCGGCGGCCACCGCCACCACCGTCTGGAGCAGCCGGAGTTGGAGCGCTGCGGGCTGCTCCGACATCTGCTCGGCGGCCTCCGCGAGCTTCTTGGAGGCCTGGAGTTCGGCGTCGGCATTGATGATCCGGGCCCGCCGCTCACGGTCGGCCTCGGCCTGGCGGGCCATCGACCGCTTCATCGCGTCCGGCAGCGACACGTCCTTGATCTCGACGCGGTCCACCTGCACGCCCCAGCCGACGGCCGGGCTGTCGATCATCAGCTCCAGGCCCTCGTTGAGCTTCTCGCGGTTGGACAGCAGGTCGTCCAGCTCGCTCTTGCCGATGATCGAGCGCAGCGAGGTCTGGGCCATCTGGGAGACGGCGAACTTGTAGTCCTCGACCTTGACCAGCGCGCTCGCCGCGTCGACGACCCGGAAGTAGACGACCGCGTCCACGCGCACGGTGACGTTGTCCCGGGTGATGCCCTCCTGGGCCGGCACCGGCAGCGTGACGATCTGCATGTTCACCTTGTGCAGCCGGTCCACGAACGGCACGATCGCCGTGAACCCGGGCTCGCGCACCTCACCCGTGAGGCGCCCGAGGCGGAAGACCACCCCGCGCTCGTACTGCTTGACGACGCGGGCCGCCGCCGCGAGGTAGACCAGCGCCGCGGACCCGGCCACCGCGGCCGCCGTCACCAGTTCCTGGAGCATTCCGACCTCCTCGTCGAGAGGTCTGTATGTCTGCTCCTGCAACGATATGCCCGATGCCCGGTCCGGGGCCACGCTGGGCCCCGGACCGGGCGGGAGCGCACTACGGCGTGGTGGCCTTCACCAGCTCGGGCTCCGTGACCCGGACCGGCTCCGTGCCGACCGCGCTGTGCCGCTCGGCCCAGTTCTCCAGGGCGGTACGGCAGGCGTGGTCCAGGTGGTGCAGACCGGAGAGGTCCAGCTCCACGGGACGGTCCTGGGGCAGCGACTCCAGGCTGTCGAGGATCTTCGGCAGCCTGAGGAAGGTCGCGTTGCCCGACAGGTGGGCCTGGATCGGGCCCGCACCCTTGTCGACGATCTCCAGCTTGAGGTGCGAGGCCTCCCACGCGGTCTTGACGACCGACAGGGCCAGACCGATCAGCACGCCCTCGAACATGTTCACCGCGACGATCGAGACGGCCGTGGCCACCAGGATCAGCGCCTCACCGCGGTGGCCGCGCCACAGCGACACGATCTCCTTGAAGGGGATCAGCTTGAAACCGGCGTGGACCAGGATGCCGGCGAGGGCGGGCAGCGGGATCAGCGCCAGCGTCGAGGGCAGCAGGGCCGCGAAGAGCAGCAGCCACACGCCGTGCATGACCCGGGAGGCCTTGGTCTTCGCGCCCGCCTGGACGTTGGCGGAGCTGCGCACGATGACCGCGGTCATGGGCAGGGCGCCGAGCGCGCCGCACACGGTGTTGCCCACGCCCTGGGCCATGAGCTCCTTGTCGTACTCGGTGCGCGGGCCGTCGTGCAGGCGGTCCACCGCGGCCGCGCTGAACAGCGATTCGGCGGAGGCGATCAGCGTGAACGCGATGATCGTGCCGAAGATGGCCGGGTTGGCCAGTTCACCGAAGGCGTCCATGCCGGGCGGCTGGATGGAGGCCAGCAGGCCGTTGACCTCGACGGTGGCGATCGACAGACCGAAGACCTGGGTGACCACGGTGGCCAGCAGGACCGCGGCGAGTGCGCCGGGCACCGTCTGCGCCTTCTTGGGCAGCTTCTTCCACAGCACCAGCACCGCGATGGTGCCCGCGCCGATGGCGAGCGAGACGAGCGCCGTGGTGCTGCCCAGCGCGTCCACGACGGCGCCGGGCAGGCCGAGGATCTTGTCGAGTCCGGAGGCGGGGGCCTTCAGACCGGCCGCCGAGTAGAGCTGGCCCGCGATGATCACGAGACCGATACCGGCCAGCATGCCCTCGACGACCGAGACGGATATCGCCCGGAACCAGCGCCCCAGCTTGAGGGCGCCCATGGCGAGCTGGATCAGTCCGGCGGCCAGCACGATGACACCGAGCGCGGGCAGCCCGAACTCGTTCACCGCTTCGAAGACCAGCACCGTCAGACCGGCCGCGGGGCCGGAGACCTGGAGGCTGCTGCCTCGCATCAGGCCGGTGACGATGCCGCCGACTATGCCGGTGACGAGGCCGAGTTCGGCCGGGACGCCGGAGGCGACGGCCACGCCCACGCAGAGCGGGAGCGCGACCAGGAAGACGACCAGGGAGGCGGCGAAGTCCTGCCGCAGGTGAGGGTATTTGGTCATCACGGCGATCACAGACCCTCGAACGCGTCGGTCTCGGCGCGGTGGACGCGTACCGCGCCCGTGTGCACCTCGTAGTACCAGGCGTGCAGGGTCAGTTGGTCCTCCGCCAGCTTCTTGTCGATGAACGGGTACGACCGCAGGCGCAGCACCTGGGCCAGGATGTGGTTCTGCACGCCCTCGGCCACTTCCGGGTCCTCGGTCGTGCCGGACGGGCGCGGGGTGGCGTGATGGAGCCAGGCGCGCACGGCCGGGACGGCGTCCAGGTCGTCGCCCCGCACCAGGGCGCCGACGGCTCCGCAGTGCGAGTGTCCGCAGACCACGATGTCGCGGACGCCCAGCACCTCCACGGCGTACTCGATGGTGGCCGCCTCGCTGGTGGGGTGCTCGGAGGCGTAGGGGGGAACGATGTTGCCCGCGGTGCGCAGCTCGAAGAGCTCGCCCGGGCGGGCGCCCGTGATCAGGGCCGGGACGACCCTGGAGTCCGAGCAGGTGATGAACAGAACCTGGGGGGACTGGCCTTCGGCCAGCTTGGCGAACTCCTCAGGGCGCTGTCCGAACGTACGGGCGTTGTCGATGAGGGGCTGCATGTGGTGACTCCTCCTGGCGCGCCGTGGGGGCGCGTCGGGTTACCTGGCGCGCCGAAGGGCGCGTCGGCTTACATGACAGGTGGGGGAACAGAGGTGGGGGACTGCTCTGCTGTCAGCAGCGGAAAACCTGAAGTGCCGCCGGAGCATGGGCTGTCGAGGGTCTCGACAGGGGGAACTCGCCGGATGCGACCCGCTCGGGCGCGGCCGCCTGCTCCTGAACGGGCAGTGGGCGCTCGGGCCCCTGGGGGGCGAAGTCGACGGCGCGGTGCCGGTCGCGGGTGCGCAGGGGACCGGTCGGGTCCCCGGTGTGGTGGCAGTTGCGCTTGCCGGAGGCCTCGGCGCGCGACAGCTTGCCGGAGAGCTTGGTTCCGGTCTGAGCTTTGGCCTCGGCTTGACGTCCTGTGTGCGCGGTTGCGAATCCCTCGGACGGTGCGAAGAACGGGAGCGCCAGAAGAACGGCGGCGAGGACCGCTACCACGGTCCGTACCGTCGCACCTCGGAACATGCGCCCCCCTCTCGGCAGTTCACGCTTCTAGTCCAGACCAACCATTGGTCAACGGTCGGTCAAGAAACACCTTAACTCGGCAAAGTCGTTTGCTGGGTTAACTTAACGTTTCCGGCTGAAGAGAGGCTGAAGCGTGCCGGGTCGCTGACGCGAACTGGCCCTTGACGTGCGAGGTTTCGCTGTGATTAGGCGACGAGACCCTTGGCGTCGCGCGCCAGCGCGGTGAGGCGGGATATCGCGCGGAAGTACTTCTTGCGGTACCCGCCGTTCAGCATCTCCTCGCTGAACAGCCGGTCGAACGGCAGCCCGGAGGCCAGCACCGGCACCTCGCGGTCGTAGAGACGGTCGGCGAGCACCACGAGCCGCAGCGCCGTCGACTGGTCCGGCACCGGCTGCACGTTGGTGAGGCAGACCGCCCTCAGACCGTCGGTCAGGGCGCCGTACCGGCTGGGGTGGACCTTGGCGAGGTGGGCCAGCAGGTCCGGGAAGGCGTCGAGCGAGGCGCCCTCGGTGGCGTACGCCGCCTTGGTGACCTCCTCGGCGGCGAACGGCGCCGGCGCCTCGGGCAGCCCGCGGTGGCGGTAGTCCTCGCCGTCGATGCGCAGCGGGCGGAAGTGTGCCGAAAGGCCCTGGATCTCGCGCAGGAAGTCGGCGGCCGCGAAGCGGCCCTCGCCGAGCTTGCCCGGCAGGGTGTTGGAGGTGGCGGCGAGCGCCACGCCCGCGTCGACCAGCTTGCCGAGCAGTGTGGAGACCAGGACGGTGTCGCCCGGGTCGTCCAGTTCGAACTCGTCGATGCACAGGAGGCGGTGGCCGGAGAGTGTCTGGACCGTCTTCTGGAAGCCGAGGGCGCCGACCAGGTTGGTCAGCTCGACGAAGGTGCCGAAGGCCTTCAGGGAGGGCTCGGCGGGGGTGGCGTGCCACAGGGAGGCCAGCAGGTGGGTCTTGCCGACGCCGTAGCCGCCGTCGAGGTAGACACCGCGGGGGCCCGCCGGGGTCTTCGGGGCCCTGGACCTGCCGAGTCCGAGGAAGCCGCGCCTGCCGCCGCCGACCGCGTGCGCGCCGCCGAGGCCCGCGGCGAAACCGGCGAGGACCTGGACGGCCTCGGTCTGGCTGGGCTGGTTCGGGTCCGGGATGTACGTGTCGAAGCGCACCGAGTCGAACCGCGGCGGCGGCACCATCTCGGCGACCAGCCGGTCCGCGGGGACGTGCGGCTCACGGTCGCACAGGGACAGCGGGGCGGCGTCGGTCATCGAGCCGAACCCGGACGCGGCGGGGGAAGTAGACACGGTTCACCATGCTAAGGGCCGTGCCACACTGCACGACATGCGACGCCTGTTCCCTGTGACCGACCAGACAGCGATCCGGAGCCCCGAAGGCGAGGCCGGCCCCGACTGGAGCCTCGCCGAGCTGGCCGCCGCGTACGCCTATCCCGAGCTGGGACCCGGGCCCGGGACCCCCGAGGTGTGGCTGCGCGCCAACATGGTCTCCACGATCGACGGGGCCGCCCAGCACGACGGCCGCTCGCACCCCATCTCCAACGCGACCGACATGCGGATCTTCGGGACGCTGCGGGCGCTGGCGGACGTGGTGATCGCCGGTGCGGAAACGGTCCGGCAGGAGGGCTACCGGCCCGCACGCGTGCGGGACGAGTTCGCGGCGATGCGGGAGGCGGCCGGACAGGCCCCGGTCCCCGCGATCGCGGTGATCACCGCCAGCCTGGACCTGGACTTCTCGCTCCCGCTGTACACCTCGCCCCTGGTGCCCACGCTGATCCTCACGGGCGCGGCGGCCGCCCCGGACCGGATCGCCGCGGCCGAGAAGGCCGGCGCGCGGGTGGTGATCGCCGGGGACGGTGTCGGGGTGGACCCCGCGCGGGCCGTACGGGCGCTCGCCGAGCTGGGGCACACCCGGCTGCTGACCGAGGGCGGCCCCCGGCTGCTCGGGCAGCTGGTGGCGGCCGGGGTGCTCGACGAGCTGTGTCTGACCCTGTCCCCGATGCTCACCGCGGGGGACGCGCAGCGGATCGCCGGGGGACCGTCGGTGGCGGTCCCGTCGCGGTTCGTACTGGACTCCCTGCTGGAGGAGGACGGATTCCTCTTCAGCAGGTACCGCAGGCCATGACCGTCCGGATAAGGGTTCGATGGGTACCGCTGGTCCCGACATCGGCGGAATATGCCGTTCCGGTTGGCTTCCGGCGGGCACACTGAATCCGGCAGTACCCGTGCGATCACGGGGCAGGATGGTTTCCGCAGAACGCAGAGAAGGGGACGCCCGGTGTTCACAAGCGTTTTGATGATCGAGAAGGCCCTGACGTCCGCCGACGTGGAGTTCGTCACCACCTTGCACGGCGACGAGCCGGTCGCCTTCCATGTGCTGCTCCAGCCGCGGGGGGACCAGGCGGACCGTCTGCTGCGGGCCATCGACGACGTGGCGCTGGGCGAGCTGGACGAGGCCGTACGGGAGCGGGAGACGCCCGAGGGCGAGGCCGCGAAGGGGGTCGGGGAGCAGGCCCTCGAGGTGTCCCTGCAGGCCCTGAGGGCCTCCGGGAGCGAGGCGGAGGGGCGGCTCATCGAGGACCACCCCCTGGACGCGCTGAAGTCCCTGGTCGACGAGATCCGCGCGGACGAGGTGATCGTGCTGACCGACCCCCACTACGTCGAGGAGTTCTTCCACCGCGACTGGGCCTCCCGCGCACGTCACAAGGTGGGCGTACCGGTGCTGAAGCTGTTCTCGCACAGCAAGGCATAGGCTGAGCCCGCATCCGTACCGCACCACTTTGGGGAGACACACGCATGGCACCCGGCCTTCCTACCGCCATGGACCGACCGCACTTCATCGGGATCGGTGGGGCCGGGATGTCGGGGATCGCGAAGATCCTCGCGCAGCGCGGGGCGAAGGTGGCCGGCAGCGACGCCAAGGAGTCGGCGACCGCGGAGGCGCTGCGCGCGCTCGGAGCGACCGTGCACATCGGACACGCGGCCGGGCACCTGGCGTCCGACGCCACCTGTGTCGTGGTGTCCTCGGCGATCCGGGCCGACAACCCCGAACTGGCCCGCGCCGCCGAGCTCGGCATCCCGGTCGTGCACCGGTCCGACGCCCTCGCCTCGCTGATGGACGGCCTCAGGCCGATCGCGGTCGCCGGCACGCACGGCAAGACGACCACCACCTCGATGCTGGCGGTCTCCCTGTCCGAGCTGGGCCTGAAGCCGTCGTACGCCATCGGCGGCGACCTGGACGCCCCCGGCTCGAACGCCCTGCACGGCGAGGGCGAGATCTTCGTCGCCGAGGCGGACGAATCGGACCGCAGCTTCCACAAGTACGCCCCCGAGGTCGCCATCGTCCTCAACGTCGAGCTCGACCACCACGCCAACTACGCGTCGATGGACGAGATCTACGAGTCCTTCGAGACGTTCGTCGGCCGGGTCGTCGAGGGCGGCACGCTGGTGGTCAACGCGGACCACGAGGGCGCCCGGGAGCTGACCCGCCGGGTCACTGCGAGCGGCGCGCGCGTGGTGACGTACGGCGACGCCGAGGACGCCGACGTGCGCGTCCTCTCCGTCGTCCCCCAGGGCCTCAAGAGCGAGGTCACCGTCGAGCTGGACGGTTCGCCGCTCACCTTCACCGTCTCCGTGCCCGGCCGCCACTACGCGCACAACGCGGTCGCCGCGCTCGCCGCGGGCGTGGCGCTCGGGGTCCCCGCCGCCGAGCTGGCCCCCGCCCTGGCCGCGTACCCCGGCGTCAAGCGCCGCCTCCAGCTGAAGGGCGAGGCGGCCGGGGTGCAGGTCATCGACTCCTACGCCCACCACCCCACCGAGATGACGGCGGACCTGGAGGCCATGCGCGCGGCCGCCGGCGACGCCCGCATCCTGGTCGTCTTCCAGCCCCATCTGTTCTCGCGGACCCAGGAGCTCGGCAAGGAGATGGGCGACGCCCTCGCACTCGCGGACGGCTCGCTGGTCCTGGACATCTACCCGGCCCGCGAGGACCCGATCCCCGGGGTGACGAGCGAACTGATCATCCAGGCGGCGCGGGCCGCGGGCGCGGACGTGACGCCGGTCCACGACAAGGCGGACGTGCCGGACGTGGTCGCGGGAATGGCGAAGGCCGGTGATCTCGTTCTCACCATGGGCGCGGGCGATGTCACCGACCTCGGCCCGCTGATCCTGGACCGTCTCGCGAAGTAAGGGGCTGAGCTTCATGTCGTACGACGTCGAAAAGCCGGACGAGCAGTGGCGTGCGGAGCTGAGCCCGGCCGAGTACGCCGTACTCCGCCAGGCCGGGACGGAACCCGCCTTCACCGGTGAGTACACCGACACCAAGACCACCGGCGTGTACTCCTGCCGCGCCTGCGGTGCCGAACTGTTCACCTCCACCACGAAGTTCGAGTCCCACTGCGGCTGGCCCTCCTTCTACGACCCGAAGGACACCGACGCGGTCGAACTGATCGAGGACCGCTCGCACGGAATGGTGCGCACGGAGGTCCGCTGCGCCCGCTGCGGCTCGCATCTCGGGCACGTCTTCGAGGGCGAGGGGTATCCGACCCCCACGGACCAGCGGTACTGCATCAACAGCATCTCGTTGCGGTTGACGGAGCGTGAGGGCTGAGCGGGAGCAGGCCGAGGACGTCCCGTTCCCGCTCCGTGAGCAGCGGGAACGCCCGGGCCCTGGTGCCGGCCCTGCTCGGGGTGGCCGCGGTCGTGGTGTTCTGGACCGGGCTGCCCGTGGTCCCCGCCGTGGGGGCGGCGGTTCTGGCCAGGTTCTCCCGGGTGCGTACCGGGCGGTGGGGACCGTGCGCGGTGACGGCCGCGGCGCCGGCGGCCGTGACGCCGGCCTCCGCGGGGTGGCCGGCCCTGGCGGGGTGACGGGCGCCGGGTGACGGGGGTGCCGCATCGGCCCTTGAACGCCGGGGGCGATGCGGCACATGGAGCTCGGCCGCTCGCCGGTTCCCCGGCACCGACCGATCAACTCCGGCCACCTGCACACCCTTTGCGATGCGGTGTGCGGCACGCGGGCGGGATACGGTGCGGATTCGGTGATCCAGAGGGAGGCCCGGATGCGTGTCGGGGGAGTGGCCGAGGTCCGGCCCGTGGCGGAGCTGCTGGTGGGGAACTCCTCGCGGTACGGCGGGAAGGTCGCGTTCGCCGATGACCGGCGGCAGGTGAGCTGGACCGAACTGGAGCTCCGGACACGGCGGTTGGCGGGGGCGCTCGGTGTGGAGCGCGGGGCCCGGGTGGCGTTCTGTCTCGACAACAGCGTGGAGCTGGTCGAGGGGCTGCTGGCCACCGTACGGGCCGGTGCGGTCGGCGTGCCGCTCAGCCCGCGCGGGACCCACGCCGAGCTCGCGGCGCTGCTCGCCGACTGCGATCCGGACGTACTGGTCGTCGACCGGCGGCAGTTGGCGCGGATCGCCAGTGTGGTCGGGGAGCGGTCGCCGCGACTGGTCGTCACCGGGGAGGGACCGGTGCCGGACGGCGTCGCGTGCTTCGACGACCTTGTCGCGGAGGGGAGTTCACCTCGGCCGTGTGACGATCTCGGGCTGGACGAGCCCGCCTGGCTGCTCTACACCTCCGGCACCTCGGGCACCCCCAGGGCCGCCGTCGCCAGTCAGCGCTCCGCGCTCTGGTCGCCGGTCGCCTGCTATGTGCCCCGGCTGGGGCTCTCGGCGGACGACCGGCTGCTGTGGCCGCTGCCGCTCGCGCACACCTACGCCCACTCGCTCTGTGTGCTCGGCACCACCGTGGCGGGCGGCAGCGCACGGATCACGGCGGTGCGGGAACCGGCCGCGCTGGTACGGCTGATCGAGGAGTTCGCGCCGACCGTGCTGGGCGGAGTACCGCTCACCTACCAGCAGTTGCTCGACACCGGACTGGGTGAGGTGCCCTCGCTGCGGGTGTGTGTCACCGCCGGGGCGCCGAGTGCGCCGGAGCTGCGGGAGCGGGTCGAGGAACGGCTCGGGGCGCCGCTGCTCGACGGGTACGGCAGCACCGAGACCTGCGGCAAGATCGCGATGGAGTCGCTGACGGGGCCGCGGGTGCGGGGCAGCAGCGGGGCCGTGCTGCCCGGCATGGAAGTGCGGCTCGTCGATCCCGGGACCGGGGCGGAGACCGAGAGCGGTGAGGGCGAGATCTGGGTGCGCGGTCCCGGCGTCATGCTCGGCTACCGCGACGGGGCGGGGGCGGCCGCCGAGGGCTGGTACCGCACCGGTGACCTGGGGCGCCGGGGTGAGCACGGACACCTGACCGTCACCGGGCGCGCGAACGACCGGATCGTCCGGGGCGGGGAGAACGTCGACCCCGTCGAGGTCGAGCAGGTGCTGCGCGCACTGCCCGGAGTGCTGGACGCGGCCGTGGTGGCGCGACCGCATCCGCTGCTCGGGGAGGTTCCGGTCGCGTTCGTCGTACCGGGGGAGGGAGCCCTCGACACGGGCGCTCTGCTGCGGGTCTGCGCCGAGGTGCTCTCCGCGCACAAGGTGCCCGACGAGGTCCTGTTCACCCCGGCCATCCCCCGCACCGCGGCCGGCAAGCCCCGGCGGGCGGTCCTGAGGGAGGGCCTCGCCGCCCGCCCGGCCGAGGAGACCCTGGCGGGGCTCGCCGACCGGACGCCGGGGGAGCGGCGGGCGGTGCTGACCGAGCTGGTCTGCGCGGAGACGGCGGCCGTCGGCGGGGCGGGGGCGGGGGCGGGGGCGGGGGGTGCGGTGGGTGCGGTGACGTCGGCCTCCGGGGAGGACGGTGCCTTGGCCGGCGGGGGCTCCGCATCCGCCCCGGCGGACGTGGGCCGTGAGGCTCCCGTCACCGATGCCTCGGCGATCGACCCCCACACCGCCTTCACCGACCTCGGGCTCAGCTCCATGGGGGCGATGACCCTGTGGCACCGGCTCGGTCTCCGTACCGGGCTGCGGTTGCCCGCCACCCTGGTCTGGGACCATCCGACGCCCGCCGCCGTCGCCGCCCACCTGGACGAACGCCTCCACGGCGGCGCCCGGGAGACGGCGCACCCGCGCCGCGGGCCCGCCGCCGAGCCCATCGCGATCGTGGCCGTCGGCTGCCGCTACCCGGGCGGGGTCGGCTCGCCCGAGGACCTCTGGCGGCTGGTGTCCGACGGTGTGGACGCCACCGGCGAGTTCCCCACCGACCGGGGCTGGGACGTCGACGCCCTGTACGACCCCGACCCCGACCGGCTCGGGACGACGTACACCCGACGCGGGGGCTTTCTCACCGACGCGGCCGACTTCGACCCGCTGTTCTTCGGCATCTCGCCGCGCGAGGCCACCGCCACGGACCCGCAGCACCGGCTGCTGCTCGAGGTCGCCTGGGAGACGCTGGAACGGGCGGGCATCCCCGCGCCCTCGCTGCGCGGCAGCGCCACCGGCGTCTACGTCGGTCTGATGCACGGCGGATACGGCGGCGGGGTCTCCAAGCACGCGCTGGAGTCGCACATCGGCGTCGGCTCGTCCGGCAGTGTGGCCTCCGGGCGGATCTCCTACGTGCTCGGCCTGCGCGGCCCCGCCCTGACCGTCGACACCGCCTGTTC
The DNA here is from genome assembly GCF_042893155.1 of Streptomyces sp. NPDC001668. Classification (NCBI taxonomy): domain Bacteria; kingdom Bacillati; phylum Actinomycetota; class Actinomycetes; order Kitasatosporales; family Streptomycetaceae; genus Streptomyces; species Streptomyces sp. NPDC001668. The sequence continues at coordinate 248,332 of NZ_JBIAUQ010000007.1, read as the reverse complement.
GTCGTCCCTGGTCGCGATGGACCTGGCCGCGGCCGCCCTGCGCGCGGGCGAGTGCACGCTGGCGTTGGCCGGCGGGGTGACCGTGCTGGCCAGTCCGAAACCGTTCGTGGTGTTCAGCCGGCAGCGCGGGCTGTCGGCGGACGGCCGCTGCCGGTCCTTCGCGGACGGCGCGGACGGCACCGCGTGGGCCGAGGGCGGCGGCCTGGTGCTGCTGGAGAAGCTGTCGGACGCCCGCCGCAACGGCCATCCGGTCCTGGCGGTGCTGCGCGGCTCCGCCGTCAACCAGGACGGCGCCTCCAACGGCCTCACCGCCCCCAACGGCGAGGCCCAACGGGAGCTGATCCGGCTGGCGTTGGCCGACGCCGGGCTCGGCACGGCCGATGTCGACGTCGTCGAGGGGCACGGCACCGGGACCGCGCTCGGCGACCCCATCGAGGCGGGCGCCCTGCTCGCCACCTACGGCCAGGACCGCGACCCCGGCGACCCGGTGTGGCTCGGCTCGGTCAAGTCGAACTTCGGGCACACCCAGGCCGCGGCCGGGGTGGCCGGCGTCATCAAGATGATCGAGGCGATGCGCCACCGCGAACTGCCCAGGTCGCTGTACGCGGAGCAGCCGTCGCCGCACGTCGACTGGTCCGAGGGGGCGGTGCGGCTGCTGGACCGGGCCCGGCCCTGGCCGGAACGCGACCGGCCGCGACGGGCGGCGGTCTCGTCGTTCGGGATCGGCGGGACCAACGCGCACGTGATCATCGAGGAGGCCGTCCGCGAGACGGAGGAAGCCGGGGAGGAGCGCGACCACGTCCGCCCGGGTCCGGGCACCGTCACCCCCTGGCTGGTCGGCGGCAGCGACGAGGCCGGACTCCGCGCCCACGCCCGCGAGTTGGCGGACGCGCTCGCCGACGTGGAGGGGAAGGCGGCCGCCCTGGACGTCGCGTACTCGCTCGCGACCACCCGCGCACCGCTCCAGCGCCGCGCAGCCGTGCTGGCCACGGACACCGACGGACTGCTCGCCGGGCTGCGGGAGCTGGCCGACGGCATCGACAGTCCCGCAGTCCGCAAGGGCACCGCACGCGGCACCACCAAGGTGGCGCTGCTGTGCGCGGGCCAGGGCGCCCAGCGGACCGGCATGGGGCGCGAACTCGCCGCCGCTCACCCCGTGTTCGCCACCGCCTTCACCGAACTGTGCGACACGTTCACCCCGTTGCTCGACCGCCCCCTGCGCGAGGTGATCGACGACCCCGACAGCCGTCTTCTGCACCGCACCGACTACGCCCAACCCGCCCTGTTCGCCTACGAGGTCGCGCTGCACACCCTCCTCGCCGACTGCGGGGTACGGCCGGACTTCCTGGTCGGCCACTCGATCGGCGAACTGGCCGCCGCGCACATCGCGGGCGTCCTCTCCCGGTCCGACGCGGTACGGCTGGTGGCCGCGCGCGGCCGTCTGATGGCCGAACTGCCCGCGGGCGGCGCGATGTTCGCAGTACGGGCACCGCTGGCGGACGTCGTGAAGCAGCTCGACGAGGTGCCCGACGCCCGGGTCGCCGTCGCGGCGGTCAACGGGCCCGAGTCCGTGGTGCTGTCCGGAGCGGAAGAGGCGGTGTCCGCCCTGGTCGATCGGCTCGGACGTACGGCGACCCGGTTGCAGGTCGGGCACGCCTTCCACTCGCCGCTGCTCGACCCGATGCTGGACCGCTTCCGGAAGGTCGCCGAGTCGGTCACCTGGCACCGGCCCGCCCTGCCGGTGGTGTCGACGCTGACCGGCCGCCCGGAGCCGGACGCGATGCGGACCGCCGAGTACTGGGTACGGCAGGCGCGCGAGACCGTGCGGTTCGCCGACGCGGTGCGGTGGCTGGCGCGGGCCGGGGTGACGGCGTACGTGGAGGCGGGGCCGTCGGCGACGCTGAGCGCGGCGGCCGGGGAGTGCGTCGAGCCGGACTCCGGGGCGCTGTTCACACCCGGCGCCGAGACGGCCGTGGCGCTCGCGGAGCTGCACGTCCACGGCGTGCCGGTGGACTGGCGGGCCGTGTACGCCGGGACCGGTGCACGGCGGCGGCCGTTGCCGACGTACCCCTTCCAGCGGCAGCGCTACTGGCTCGACACCGGCGGCAAGGCCGGCGGTGACGACCGCGGGCTGCTCGGCGAGGCGCAGCCGGACGCCGACGGCCCCGCGACCCGGTACAGCGGTGTGCTGTCCACCGCGCGGCGGCCCTGGCTCGCGGACCATGTGATCGGCGACCGGGTGCTGGTGCCCGCGGCGGTCTTCGCCGAGCTGGCCTTCAGGGCCGCCGGGGCGGGCGTGGCGAAGGGTCCGCTGCGGCTGTCCGAACTGATCCTGCACGAGCCGCTGGTGCTGCCCGCGTCCGACGAGGTGCGCGTCCAGGTCGTCGCGGACGCCCCGGACGAGGAGGGGAACCGTCCGGTCACCGTGTGGGCGGCACGGTCGGCCGGGTCGTGGACGCGCCATGCCAGTGCGGTGGCCGCCCCGGCCGGGGCACCGGTCGCGACTGCTCCGGACTTGTCGTGGCCGCCCGCCGGCGCCGAGGAGGTCGCCGTCGACTACCGGCGGCTCGCCGCGTACGGCCACCACTACGGGCCCGCCTTCCGCGCGGTCGGCAGGCTCTGGCGGCGCGGCACCGAGACGTTCGCCGAGGTGGCGCTACGGCCGCGGGAGGCGGCGGACACCGGCTCGTACACCCTGCATCCCGCGCTGTTCGACGCCGCTCTGCACGCGGCGCTGCTGGCCGAGGGGCCCGGCGAGGCGCGGGTGCCGCTCGCGTGCACCGGCGTGACGGTGCACGCGACCGGCGCCACCGCCGCGCGGGTACGGCTGGAGCGACTCGGGGCCGACGAGGTACGGGTGACGCTGACCGGCCCGGACGGGCAGCCGCTGGCCACCGTCGAATCCCTGGTCACCCGGGTGATGAAGGTCCGGCCCACCGAGCTGTACACGGTGGCCTGGCGGCCCGCCACGGGAACCGGGCACGCCGACACCAGGCACGAACTGCTGGACACGGCGGACCTGTTGAACCAGTCCCGCGAGGACCTGCCGGGCCGGGCCCGGGATCTCGTCACCGCCACCCTCGCCCGGGTCCGCGACTGGGTCACCGACGCCCGTCCCGGCCGCCTGCTGGTACTCACCCGGCACGCCACCGGGGACGACCCGGACCCGGCACAGGCGGCGGTGGCCGGCTTCGTGCGCAGCGCGCAGTCCGAGCACCCCGGCCGGATCGTGCAGGTCGACCTTCGCGCAGGCACCGCCATGCCCGACGCACTGGACGCGGCCCTGCGCACCGGCGAACCCCAACTCGCCCTGCATGACGGCGCGGTCCTGGTGCCCAGGCTCGTCCCCACGGAGCCCGGGACCACCGCCGCGCCCGCGCTCGACCCCGACGGGACCGTGCTGATCACCGGCGGAACGGGCGCGCTCGGCGCGAGCCTCGCCCGGTATCTCGTCGCCGAACACGGCACCCGGCACCTGCTGTTGGCGAGCCGCAACGGCCGTACCCCCGGCTGGGCGGCCGAACTGCCCGCGCATGTACGGGTGGTGGCCTGTGACGTGAGCGACCGGGCTGCCGTCGCCGAGCTGGTCGAGTCCTGCGCACCGCCCCTGACCGGCGTGTTCCATCTCGCCGGCGTGGTGGCCGACGGGATCGTGGACGGCATGACCCCGGAGCGGGTGGCCGACGTGCTGGCCCCCAAGGCGGACGCCGCCTGGCATCTGCACGAGGCGACCAGGGACCTCGGGCTGTCCGCGTTCGTGCTGTACTCCTCGGCCGCCGGTGTGCTGGGCCGGCCGGGGCAGTCCAACTACGCGGCCGCCAACGGTTTCCTCGACGCGCTCGCCGAGTACCGGACCGCCCGCGGGCTGCCCGCGCGGTCCCTCGCCTGGGGCCCCTGGACCACCGAGCACGACGAGGGCATGGCGGGCCGGGTCGCACCGCACCTGCCGGCCGACGGCGGGGTGCCCGCGATCACCGAGCAGGAGGGTGTCGAACTGCTGGACTCCGCGCTGCGCACGGCGGCACCGGTGCTGGTGCCCGTCCCGTTCGCCCGCGCGACGGCGAACGGCTCGCCCCCGCCGTTGCTCACGGACCTGTTTCCGGCGCGCCAGGCCCCGGTCGCCGTGTCCCCGGCGGCCGACCAGGCTCCCGGTGCCTGGCGCAAGAGGCTGGCCGCGGCTCCCGAGGCCGAGCGGGCGGGTGTGCTGGCCGGTCTGCTCCGTGCCGAACTGGCCCTGGTGCTCGGCTTCCCGGACGCGGACGCGTTCCCGGCCGACCGGGAGTTCGGGCAGCTCGGGTTCGACTCGCTGACGGCCCTTCAGTTCCGCAACCGGCTCAGCGCGTTCACCCGGGTGCGGCTGGCGCCGGCGGTCGTCCTCGAACACCCGACGCTGGAGGGGCTGTCGGCGCACATTCTCGCCGCGCTGGGAGAAGCGGGCGCGCTGCCGGACTCGGGGGAGTCCGAGGAGTCGGACGACACCCCGGTGACCGACACGGCGGCCCAAGTCCCTTCCTCCGCCTACCGGTTCAGCACCCTCTACCACCGTGTCCTGCGCGAGCGGGGTCCGCTGGAGGCGATGACCCTGCGGTACGTCGCCTCGTACGCCCTGCCGTCCTTCACCGCGGCCGACCGCGCCCGGCATGGCGTCGGACCCGTCCGACTCGCCCGGGGCGGCACCGCGGGGCGTGCGGCGGCGCTCGCCTACCTCCCCGACTACCTCGCACCCTTCCACCGCGTCCCCACCGGACTGGCCCGGCAGTTCGCCGGGGAACGGGACGTGTACCTGCTGGAACACCCCGGATTCGGGGACGGCAGGGCGGTGCCGGACTCCATGGAGACGCTGGTCCGGACGCACGCCGACGCGGTGCGCGAGATCGCCCGCAGCGGCCCCGTCGTGCTGGCCGGCTACTGCGCCGGTGGCGTGATCGCCCACGAGGTGGCCCGCCACCTGGCGACCGCGGGGCAGCCACCGGCCGGTGTCGTCCTGATCGACACCCACGCGGGCGTGCTCCAGCGCGGAGACGCCCGCGCCCTCGCCCTGATGGCCGCAGGCGCCGCTCTGCCGGAGGACGTGGTCGAGGGGTTCGACGACTCGTTGCTGATCGCGGGCGGCGGTTACGCGCGCGTCCTGGAGGGATGGCAGCCCGGGGCCCGGCCCGAGCCTGCGCCCGGGACCCCGCCCGGGCCCGCCCCCGGCCCACCTTCCGTCCCGACACCCGAGACTCCGCCCGTACCCACGCTCCTGCTCCGCGGCCGTCCGACCGCCGAGATGCGGCGGGCCGATCCCGACGCCGACTGGCTGCCGCACTGGCCGTTGCCCCACGAGGCCGCCGACGTTCCCGGTGACCATTACTCCGTCGTCCACCAGGACGCCGGCTCCACGGCCGCGGCCATCCGTGCCTGGCTGACCGCGCAGGCCCAGGACCCGCGTAACCCGTAACCCCGTGACCCGCGCCCGGCAACCGACCCCGCCTCCGACCCCGACCGAGAACTGGAGTCCCGGATGAACCCCGAGTACGACCTGATCGTCGTCGGTGGCGGGCCCGCCGGCTCGACCGCCGCGGCCGCCGTCGCGATGCGCGGGCACCGCGTGCTGCTGCTGGAGCGGGAGACCTTCCCGAGGTACCAGATCGGCGAGTCGCTGCTGCCCGCGACCGTGCACGGCGTGTGCGGCATCCTCGGTGTCGCCGACGAGGTCGCCGCGGCCGGGTTCACCCTCAAACGCGGCGGCACCCTGCGCTGGGGGCGCGACCCGAAGCCCTGGCAGTTCTCCTTCGCCATGACGCCCCGGCTGCCCGAACCCACGGCGACCGCCTTCCAGGTGGAGCGCTCCCGGTTCGACGAGATCCTCCTGCGCAACGCCGCCCGCGTCGGCGCCGAGGTGCGCGAGGGCAGCCCGGTGCGCCGGATCGTCGCCGACGAGGAGCGGGTGCGCGGGGTCGAGTACACCGACAGGGACGGCACCTCCCGTACGGCGTACGGCCGTCACGTCATCGACGCGTCCGGCAACACCAGCCGGGTGCACTCAGGGGTGGGCGGGACGCGGGTGTACTCCGACTTCTTCCGCAACCTCGCGGTGTTCGGCTACTTCGCGGGCGGCCGCCGGCTCCCCGAACCGAACCGGGGCAACATCTTCTGCGCCGCGTTCGACGCCGGCTGGCTCTGGTACATCCCGCTGCGCGACGACCTGACCAGCGTCGGCGCCGTGATCTCGCCCGAGCACACCCCGGCCGTCCAGCGGGACCCGCGAGCCGCCTGGCAGGACATGATCCGCGCCTGCCCGGAGGTCGCCGAGCTGCTCGACGGGGTACCGGCCGCGACCGAGCCGCCGTACGACCGGGTGCGGGTGCGCAAGGACTGGTCGTACTGGCGGACGTCCTTCTGGACGCCCGGCATGGCGCTCGTCGGCGACGCCGCCTGCTTCGTGGACCCGGTGCTGTCCTCCGGTGTCCATCTGGCCACCTACGGCGCCCTGTTGGCGGCCCGCGCGGTCAACTCGGCGCTCGACGGCAGGGTGCCCGAGGAGCGCGGCTTCGCCGAGTTCGAGGCGCGCTACCGGCGCGAGTACGGGGTCTTCTACGAGTTCCTCATCGCTTTCTACGACATGGAGCGCAACGACGAGTCGTACTTCTGGTCCGCGAAGAAGGTGACGAAGGTAGACAGCACCGAGGCGGCGGCCTTCGCCGAACTGGCGGGCGGACTGGTCTCCGGTGACACGGCGGTGCTGGGGCCGCGGCGGCTCGGGGACCGGTGGAGCGCGGCGGCGGCCGAACTGGACGGCGCGGTGGGCCGGTTGGCGGCCCCGGACGAGCGGACGAACCCCCTGCTGTCCACCCGGATCGTCGGCGAGACCTTCCGGACCGGCAACGACCTCCAGGAGCAGGCGCTCTACGGCGGCCCGCTCGACGGCACCGCGCCCGCCGCGCCGGACCACCTCGTGGCCTCGGCCGACGGGCTGGGCTGGGAGCGGGCCGATGAATGACCGAACCGTTGGTATGTTGACTTTCGGCTGAGTGAGCCAGAGGATTCCAGGGGTGACCCACACCGAGCGCCCGTCTGCCCGCACCGCCCTCCCCGTCGACCTCGACGAGGCAGCCCACCGCTGCCTCGTCGCCGGGTTCGAAGGCACCACGGCCGTCCCCGACACCCTCAAGCGGCTCATCGACCGCGGGCTCGGCGGAGTCATCCTGTTCACCCGCAACGTGCGCGACGCGGAACAGGTCCGCCGGCTCACCGACACCCTGCGCGCCCTGCGCCCCGACCTGCTGGTGGCCATCGACAACGAGGGCGGCGGCATCGGCCACCTGGTCGCCGCGGGCGCCCCCGAGGTCCCCGGCTCCTACGCCCTCGGCGTCGTCGACGACCCGGCCCTCACCGCCCGCTGCGCCGACGCCCTCGCCGGCCATCTGGCCACCCTCGGCATCACCGCCTCCTACGCGCCCGTCGCCGACGTCCAGCGCCAGGCCGACAACCCCATCGTGCGCACCCGTGCCTTCGGTGAGGACACCGCGCTGGTCTCCCGGCACCTCGGCGCCTGGATCGCGGCCACCGATGCGCGGGGCATCGCCTCCTGCGCCAAGCACTTCCCGGGCCACGGCGGCACCCTCACCGACAGCCACCACGAACTCGCCGTCGACCCACGCCCGTACGAGGAACTCGACCTCGAACCCTTCCGGGCCGCGATCGCCGCGGGCGTGCCGATGGTGATGAGCGCGCACGTCGTCTTCCCGGCGCTGGACGCCAACCGGCCGGCCACGCTCAGCCGGCGCATCCTGAGGGATCTGCTGCGGCACGAACTCGACTTCGACGGGGTGCTGGTCAGCGACGCGCTGGAGATGAAGGCGATCTCCGACCTGTACGGGGAGGCCGCGGGCGCGCGGATCGCCCTCGCGGCCGGGGCGGACCAGGTCATCGTCGCCGTGGCCGATCTGGCGGTCACCCTGGAGTGCCGGGACGCGGTGCTGGAGGCGCTGCGGGACGGGGTGCTGGGCGAGGAACGGGTCCGGGAGGCCGCCGGGCGGGTGCAGCGGCTCGTGGAGCGGTATGCGACGCCGGCCGACGAGATCGCCGTATGGGACGAGGGAGCGGGGCTGGAGGCGGCCCGGCGGGCGGTACGGGGGCAGGCGGCGCCGGACGCCGTGCCGGGGGCGCATGTCGTCGACCTGTTCCCCTCCCCGCATCCGGCGCTGAACTGGGGCGGGGAGGATCTGCTGACCGAGGTCCTGGCCGTCGACCCGACGGCCACGGGGACGGCGGTGGCCGGGGAGCCGGTGGACCTGGACGGCCTGGTCCAGGGGATCCTGGCCAAGGCCGCAGGCGCGCCGCTGGTCGTGGCCACGTGTGACGCGGGGCTGTATCCCTGGCAGGGCCGTCTGCGGGATGCGCTGGTGGCCCGGCGGCCCGGGGCGGTCCAGGTCGCCACGGGGCTGCCGGACGGGGGTGCGCTGTGTTCCTACGGGCGGGGGAAGGTCAATCTGCGGGCGGTGGCGGAGGTGCTGGCCGGAGCGCGGTGATCTCCGCCGCGGGTGGGCGGGGGGCACGGCCCCGCGCCCCTAGAACCCCTCACCGATGACCTTCTTGATCCCACGCGCCGCGAGATGTCCGGCGTCCTCCGCCCGTTCCGCCAGCACCACCGCAGGGCGCACTCCCTGCTGCCGCAGCCGCATCCACTCCTCGAAGTAGGCCCCGCCCGGGCCCGAGACTGAACGGGTGGACGGCGTGCAGTCCAGGACCAGGGCCGTGTCGCGCGGCTCGGCCGACGACGGCCCCGCCCGCAGCTCGGCGATCGTCGCCGCCACCGCCTCGGCGATCGGCTTCGGCCGGCCCTGCGCGTCGAACAGCCCCAGCGTGTACTCCAGCTCCGGGAAGTCCGCCAGGGACCGGTCCACGTCGTGGGAGCACCACCACGTCACACCCCACAGGTCCGTGCAGCCCGCCGCGTTGAGGATCGTCTCGCGGGCGAAGGGCGGGGCGTCGGCGGCCGGGATGTGGGGTTCGGGGGCGCCCGTCTCCTGGACCCAGACGGGGCGGGACGGGGTCTCGGCGTAGGCCTTGGCGAGTTCCGTGCCGTACTCGGCGAGGTGCAGGACCTCGGGGGAGCGGGGGCCGTAGAGGCTCGCGCAGCCGCCCGAGAAGACCCAGGGGTGGACGGTGGTGACGTCACCCTTGCGGGCCGAGGCCTCGGGGGTGAAGGGGTGGTCGTCGCCGTACCAGGCCGCGTCGTACGCGGAGTGGGTGACCAGGCCGCCGTCCGGGCCTAGGCCCTCCCGGGCGGCCGCCAGCAGCGCGTCCAGGTAGTGGTCGACCTCCGCCGGCGTGGCCGGGTTGTGCTCGATCAGGTTGTTGAGCTCGTTGCCCAGCTGGAGGCCGATGAGGTTGGGGCGGCCGGCGAGGGCGCGGCCGAGGGTGCGCAGCAGCTCCGCCTGGGCGGCGATGGCCTCCGGGTCGGTGAAGACGTTGCGGTGGTGCCAGCTGCGGGTCCACTCCGGGTAGAAGTCGAAGCTCGACAGATGGCCCTGCACGCCGTCCACCAGCACGTCGAGGCCCGCCTCGGCCGCCAGGTCGACCAGCTGCGCCAGCTGGTCCACGGCGGCGGCGCGGATCAGGGTGCGGTTGGGCTGCAGGAGCGGCCAGAGGTGGAAGACCCGGACGTGGTCGAGGCCGAGCCCGGCTATCTGGGCCAGGTCGTCGCGGGTGCGGGCCGGATCGAAGTCGTGCCAGGCGTGGAACCAGCCGTGGCGGGGCGTGTAGTTGACGCCGAAGCGGAGCGTGGGAATGGGATCCTCCTCGGGCCGGGCCCTTGTCCTGCGCGAATGTATCAATCACCATAGTCGTCGATGGGTAATGATTTGAACCAAGATTTGGTCGTCGGCCTCGATGCCGGCGGCACCCGCACCCGCGCGGTCCTCGCCGCCGCCGACGACGGCCGGGTACTGGGCGAGAGCACCGGCGGCCCGGGCAACGCCATGACGGTCCCGGTCCCGCAGCTCACCGACCACCTCACCGAGGCGCTGGCCGGTGTGGCACCTGACGCGGTGCGCACCCGGATCGCGGCCGTGACCGGCGGCTTCGCGGGCGCCACGGCAGCCTCCGAGGAGGACCCCGGCACCCGCAGGGCCCGCACCGCCCTCACCGGGGCCCTGACCCGTCTCGGCATCCCGGCCGACCGGGTCGGCGTGTGCAGCGACATCGAGGCCGCCTTCGCCGCCGCCCCCGGCACCCCCGCCGACGGCCTCGCGCTGGTCGCGGGCACGGGCGCGGTCGCCATGCGCATCACCGACCGGCGTGCCACGACCACCGTGGACGGCGACGGCTGGCTCCTCGGCGACGAGGGCAGCGGCTTCTGGATCGGCCGCAGCGCGGTCCGGGCGGCCCTGCGCATGGCCGACGGCCGCGGCCGTCCGACCGTCCTCGCCGGCTGGGTCGGCCGCACCCTGGGCCTGCCGGTCGACGTCCTCCCCAAGGGCGGAATCCCTTCGTACGACCATGGCGGCGCCGTCCCGCCGCCCGGTACCGGAGCCCACCCGACCGGCGTCCCCGGCTGGGAGCGCGCCCGGCGTGAGGACTTCCGCCGCCATCTGCTGCCCGCCGTGATGGCCGATCCGCCGATCCGGCTGGCCCGTTTCGCCCCGCTGGTCGCCGAGGCGGCCGCCGAGAAGGACGCCGTGGCCGAGACGATCCTCAATGAGGCGGCGGACCACCTGCTGGTGGCCGTACGGGCGCTGGAACCGCGCCCCGGCGAGCGGATCGTCGCCACCGGCGGGCTCCTCGGTCCCGAGGGGCCGCTCACCGCCCTGCTCGCCGAACGGCTGCACTCCCACGGCCTGAGCCTGGACTGGGTGGCCGACGGCCGCCCCGGCGCGGTCGCCCTCGCACGGCTGGCGCTCCTGCCGTGAGCGACGCCGTGTACCGCGACCCCACCGCCCCGACCGACGCCCGCGTCCAGGACCTCCTCGCCCGGATGACCCTGCGCGAGAAGGTCGGCCAGCTCAACCAGCGGATGTACGGCTGGGACGCCTACCGCCGCACCCCCGACGGCGGCTTCGAGCTCACCGAGGCCCTGCACGCCGAGACCGACCGCTTCGAGGGACTCGGCGCCCTGTACGGCCTCCAGCGCGCCGACGCCTGGTCCGGCGTCGACCACGGGAACGGACCCGGCGCTCAGGACGGGGCCGCCCTCGCCGAACTCGTACAGCGGCACGTCGTGCACCGGAGCCGCCTCGGCATCCCCGCGCTGTTCGTCGAGGAGGTCCCGCACGGCCTCATGGCCCTCGACGGCACGGTCCTGCCCGTGAACCTCGCCGTCGGCGCCACCTGGGACCCCGGCCTGTACGAGCGGGCCGCCGCCCACGCCGCCGCCGAACTGCGCGCCCGTGGCGGCCACATCGCCCTCGTCTCGGCCCTGGACATCGCCCGCGACCCGCGCTGGGGCCGTACCGAGGAGTGCTTCGGCGAGGACCCCCACCTGGCCGCCCGGCTGACGGAGGCGCTGGTCCGGGGCATGCAGGGCTCCCCGGTCGACGGCGTCTTCGCCCCCGACAAAGCCCCCGTGGTCCTCAAGCACTTCGCCGGGCAGGGCGCCACCGTCGGCGGCCGCAACTCCGCCGAGTCCGAGCTGGGTTGGCGCGAGCTGCACGAGATCCACCTCCCCGCCGCCCGGGCCGGTGTCCGCGCCGGCGCCGCCGCCGTCATGTCCGCGTACAACGAGGTCGACGGCATGCCCTGCTCCGGCAACCGCGCCCTGCTCACCGGGCTGCTGCGGGAGGAGTGGGCCTTCGACGGGCTCGTCATGGCGGACGGCCTCGCCGTCGACCGGCTGGCCCGGATCACCGGCGACAAGGTCACCGCGGGCGCCCTCGCCCTCAACTCCGGTGTGGACCTGAGCCTTTGGGACGAGGGCTTCACACATCTGGAGGAGGCGGTCGAGCGGGGGCTGGTCAAGGAGACCGTCCTCGACGCCGCCGTGGCCCGCGTCCTCGGTCTCAAGTTCCGCCTGGGCCTCTTCGACCGCCACCACCCGACCACACCCCTGCCGGCCGGTGGCGCGGAGCTCAGCAAGGACATCGCCCGGGCCGCCGTCACCCTCCTGCGCAACGACGGCGTGCTCCCGATCGGCGAGAACGTCTCCCGGATCGCCGTCCTCGGCCCCCAAGCCGCCACCACCGCCCACCAGTCGGGCGACTACACGGCCCCGCAGCGCCCCGGAACCGGCAGCAGTGTCCTCGACGCCCTGCGCCGGCTCGCCCCGCCCGGCCTCGACATCCGGCACGCCCCCGGCTGCACCCTCACCGGCACGGACCTCTCCGGCATCCCGGCGGCGATCGCCGAGGCCGCCGCGTCCGACCTCGCCGTGCTGGTCCTCGGCGGCAGCAGCGCCCGGACGACGGACACCGAGTTCGACGCCAACGGGGCCGCGCTCAAGGCGGTCTCCGAGATGACCTGCGGCGAGGGCGTCGACCTGGCCGGACTGCGGCTGGGAGCCGCCCAGTACGCGCTCCTCGACGCCGTCGTGGCGACGGGCACCCCCACCGCGGTGGTACTGGTCCAGGGCCGCCCGCACGTACTGCCCGACACCGCGCCCGCCCTGCTCACCGCCTGGTACCCCGGCCCCTGGGGCGGCGAGGCGATCGCCGAGGTACTGCTCGGGCTCGCGGAGCCGACTGGCCGGCTGCCGGTCTCCGTGCCGCGCTCGGCGGCCCAGCTCCCCGTCTACTACAACCACAAGGACACCGAGTACGGCGGCTACGTGGACGAGAGCGCCGAGCCGCGGTACTCCTTCGGGCACGGGCTGTCGTACACGAGCTTCGCCTACGGCACACCGCGGACCGCAGGCGGGACCGTGACCGTCGATGTGACCAACACCGGTCGGCGGTACGGGCGTTCGGTGGTCCAGGTGTACCTCCGCCGACTGATCGCCCCCACCTGGCCGCGCACCCTCGAACTGTGCGCGTTCGAGGGTGTCGGCCTGGCTCCGGGCGAGAGCCGTACGGTGACCGTGCCGCTGGAAGGCATCAGCGGCACGGTCGAGATCAGGGTCGCCGCGTCCGCACGGGAGGCGCTCGCGGCCCGGGGTCAGATCTTGACGGCCCCCGACGACACGCCCTTGTAGAACCACCGCTGGGTGATCACGAACAGCACCAGGACCGGGATCACCGAGATCACCGAACCGGCCATGACCATCCGCTGGTCGTAGCCGAACGACGACGACTGGAGCCGGGAAAGGCCCAGCGTCAGCGTCATGTTGCTCTCCGAGCGCAGCACGATCAGCGGCCACAGGAAGTCGTCCCAGGCGCTGATGAACGTGTTGATGACGACCACCATGATCGCGCCCCACGCGGACGGCAGGTACAGGTACCGGAAGCGCTGCCACTCGTTCGCGCCGTCCAGCATCGCCGAGTCCTCGATCTCGCGCGGGACCGCGAGGAACGCGCCGCGCATGAGGAGGACGTTGATGGCTCCGACGAACCCGGGCAGCCACACGCCGGCCAGGCTGTCGACCAGGCCCAGGTCGCGGATGCTGATGAACAGCGAGACCATGATCGACTCGAAGGGGAACATCATCGAGGCGATCAGCACCACCCAGACCGCCTTGCGGCCCTTCCAGCCGGGCTTGGAGAGCATGTAGCCGGCCGTCGTGGAGAAGACCAGCTGGCTGGTGATCGACAGGGCGACCACGATCAGGCTGTTTTTGATGTACGACCACACCGGCACCTGGTCGAAGACCGTCCGGTAGGCGCGCAGGGTCGGGTGGTGCGGCAGCAGGGTGGCGTCCGCGCCGAAGACGTCCTCGCTCGTGCCCTTCAGGGAGGCCAGCAGCTGCCACAGCAGCGGGCCCACGGTAAGGCCGAGCACCAGGAGGAGCAGCAGGTAACGGACGAAGAGCTCGCGCGGGCGGCCGTAGTCACGCCAACGCGGCATCAGGCGACGGCCCTTGGTCTCGACGGCGCTCGTCGTCATGACTCGTCCTCCTTGGTCAGACGCTGCGCCAGCAGGGTCAGCCCCAGCGTCAGCGCGAACAGGGCCACGCTGACGGCCGAGCCGTAACCCGCGTTGCCGGTGATCGGGTCCAGGCCGACGTCCCGGATGTAGAAGGGCAGGGTGCGGTCGGCGCCGCCGGGGCCGCCGGTGGAGCTGCCGAGCATGTAGATCTCGGTGAAGACCCTGAGCGAGCCGATGCCGGTCAGGGTGCCGACGAGCATCATGGCCTGCCGGACCCCTGGAATCGTGATGTGCCAGAAGCGGCGCACCGCGCCGGCGCCGTCCATCTGCGCGGCCTCGTGCAGTTCCTTGGGCACGTTCCCGAGGGCGGCCAGGTAGAAGACCATGTACCAGCCGAGGCCCTTCCACAGGGTCAGGCCCATCGCGGACAGCAGGATCAGCCAGGAGTCGGAGAGGAAGGGGATGGCCGACTTGATCAAGTGGGCCTTCTCCAGCCAGGTGTTGACCAGCCCGTCGTCCGCGAGAAGCCACTGCCAGCTCAGGCCGACGACCACGCTGGACGCCAGCACCGGCGTGTAGAAGGCGGACCGGAAGAAGCCGATGCCCGGAAGGTTCTTCTCCACCAGGACGGCCAGCATCAGCGGCAGCAGCACCATCAGCGGCACCACGATCACCGCATACAGGATGCTGTTGCGGGTGGCGAGCCAGAAGTCGTCGTCCTGGAGCATCCGCGTGTAGTTGTCGAGTCCGACGAAACCCGCGGTGCCGCCCAGCGGCTTGGCGTTGGTGAACGACAGCAGGACCGTGTTGAGGAACGGGAACACCCCGAAGACGACCGCGCACGCGATCGCCGGGGCGGTCCACAGCCACGGCAGCCACCAACGGCGGTACATGGCCGCTCCGTTGGCGCCGGGAGCGGGACCGGGCAGCACGGCCCTGGCGAGTCGGCGCAGGCGGGACGGGGACGGGGCCGGGCCCGGCGTGGCGGTCGTGGACCCCACGTCGGGCACCGGCTTCATGATCTGTGCCGTCACCGTCAGCTACCCTGCTTCAGCAGCTCGTTCGACTTCTCCTGGGCGTCCTTCACGGCGTCCGCCGCGCTCTTCTTGCCCTGCATGGCCAACTGCACCTGGGACACGATGGCGTTCTGCACGGCCGGGGAGAGGTTGGTCTGGTTGGTGTCCGCCGTCTTGAGCTGGTCGGCGACGAGCTTGCGGGCCTGTGAGAACGGGTCGCTGCCGGTGACGTTCTGGAAGAACGGGTCGTTCAGCGACGCGGTGGTGGTCGGGAAGATCACCACGTCCGGGTCCTTGCACCAGGCCGTCTGGTTCTCGGCGTTGGTGAGGAACTCCGCGAACGACAGCGCCACCGGCGCGTGCTTGCTGGTCGCGGCGACCGAGATGTACTGCGGGGCACCGGCGGAGGCGCGGCCGAGCGCGTCGTAGGGCTGCTGGCCGACGGCCGTCTTGTCGTAGACGGAGGGGCTGTTCTGCTTCACGAACCGCACGAAGCTCGGGTTCGTCGAACCGTAGGCCACCTTGCCCTGGCTGTAGAGCGTGGAGGGGTCGTTGCTGGAGGACAGCGAGTCCTTCGGCATCGCGCCCTCCTTGTAGAGCTTCGCCATCCACGCGACCCACTGGGTGGTGCGCGGGTCGTCGGCGAAGACGGCGGACTTGCCGTCGGCGGAGAGGACCTTGATGCCCATCTGGTCGAAGTCGGCGGGGATGCGCCAGATCGGGTTGGCCATCGTCGCGAAGAACTTGCCGTCGGCGGCCTTGGCGACCTTCTCGTAGTCGGCGAAGAGCCCGAAGATGCTCGTCGGCGGCTTCGCCGGGTCGACACCCGCCTTCTGGAGGAGGTCCTTGTTGTACGTCAGCAGGACACCGCCCGTGTACCAGGGCAGCGTGGTGTGGATCGACTTGCCGGAGGCGTCGGCGAAGGTGGCGGTCTTCCAGAACGACGGGACGAAGGGCCCCGCGGCGTCCGGGTCCTTGGTGCCGATGTCGAGCAGGTAGCCGGCCTTGGTGAGGGCGGTCGCCGTCGGCGCGTTGACGTTGATGACGTCGGCCATCGTGCAGGCCTGGGCGTCGGCGACGGTCCGGCTGGTGAAGGTGTTGTCGCCGGGGTCGTCGATCCACTTGACCTTGGTGCCGGGGTGGGCCTTCTCGAAGTCGCTGATCACTCCGTTGAAGAAGCTCCCGAAGTCTTTCTTCAGGTTGGTGGTCTGGAAGGTGATGTTGCCCTTGACCTCACCGGTGAGCTTCCCCGACCCGACGTTGCCCTTGTCGACCTTGCAGCCGCCGGCGGTGGCGTCACCGCTGTCGGAGCCGCCGCTCAGGCCGCAGCCGGTGGCCGCGAGGGACAGAGCGGCGATACAGGTCAGGGTGCGGGTCAGTCTCTTTGCGCGCATGTGATGCCCTTCCACGGCTGGTTCAATGAACCAACTCCGACTCCGATTGATGAAAAGGTGGACCAGAATTCATCGGAGGTCAATGGGTTCCTGTGTTGCGTTTAGGTTCCGTAGGAGATCAGTGACGGTGTTCGTGGTCCGGGTGGGAGGGGTCGCCCGGGTGTTCATGGCCGTGGGAGTACACGACTGTGCTGCGGGCCTGGTCCAGCCAGCCGAAGAAGGCCTGGCGGCCCGCCGCTTGGCGCAGCTCGCGTGTGATGCGGTCGCGGACCACTTCGTAAGGCTGGACGTCTTCCGATGCCGTCTCCTCGCCGAAGGGGTCGGCGCCGCGTCTGAGGGCCTCTGGGGTGAGGAAGCGGTCCTGGTTGCGGGCGTAGTAGTCCTGTACGGCCGCTTCCGGGACCGTCTGTTCGGCTTCCAGGGCGGCGAGGAGGGTGCGGGCGGCGGGGGAGTGGGCCAACGCTGCCGCGACGATGCTGCCGAGGTCGGCGACGTCGGACTCGGCCAGGGTGAGGATCTTGGCCGGGGAGACTTCGGGCGGGGGTTCGAGGCCTCGGTCCGCGCAGGCACTTCGGGCGAGTTCGTCCGTGACCACGACTTGCGTGGCCCAGCGGCGGCGTTGTCTCGCGACAGAGGGTGCCTCTGGCTGCCGTCTGGCGGGTGCCGGCTCGTTGTGGCTTGTCGCGCCCCGCGGCGGAGCCGCAGATTGATACAGCCCCGCGCCCCTATAGGGCGCTTCCAGGAACGAGTCGACCCGTTCTGTCGGTAGTGGCTCGCCGTCTATCAGTGCCGCGTGTTCTGGCCTCACGGGGTCACCTCCAGGGGGATCGTCCTCGTGTACGCCACCTGCCCGTTCCACGCGGCCTTCGCCATCAGCCAGTACGAACCCGGCGGGATCGACGAGCCGTCCACCTCGATCACGGACTCGACCCGCTCGCCGCCCGGCACCGTGAAGCCCTGCAACCCCGGCGCCACGCCCTGCCAGGTGCCCCAGGACGACACCGCCCAGAGCTGTCCGCCGACCGGGCCCCGGGTGGTGTTGCGCAGGCTCACCGGAACCTGAGCCCGCTCACCGCGACGCACGGTGACCCGGTCGGCGTTCAGCTCGCACGTCAGTCCCGGACCGGCGGGCGGGGCGCCCGGCACGTCGAGGCCGACGACGTCCTCGTAGGTCTGGCCGCCGTACGAGAGGCGGGCCCGGAGCCAGTGGCGGCCGGGCTCGGCCTCCGGTGGCGGCGTCACGGTCACCTCGGTCAGGGAGAAGCCGCCGGGACCGAGCGCGTAGGGCAGTTCCGCGGGCTCGGCGGTCCAGCCGGGTGGTACCTCGAAGACGACGGTGCCGTTCGTCGAGGTGTCCGTGAGTTCCGAGCCGATCCGGACCGTCGCGGTGACGGGGCCGGTCGCGGTGAGGGCGGTGGGGGCGAGGTGGACGGACACGGGCATGTTGCCGCGCGGGGCCGGTCCGGAGTTGTGCAGCCAGTAGCGGGTGTGGACGGGCTGGGCCGGCTCGTGGGCGGCGACGCCCGGGTCGGTCGTCGGCTCCGGCGCCTGCGGGGGCGCGGCCAGGACGGTGGCGACCTCGAAGCCCGTGAGTCCGGCCTCCAGCGCCCCCTCGCCGTCCGGCGTCAGGGACTCCCCGGGCCTTTCCAGTACGTCCGCCCGGGCGCCCTCGGTCCAGGCGACCGGTCCGCGCACGCGGGCCCGCACCGGCCGTCCGTTCACCTCGTGCACGCGGACGACGACCCCGCGTCCCGGGTCCACGGGCGCCGCGCTGCCCCTGGCCAGCGGGGAGCCGAGCGGCTTGAAGGCGTCGAGGAGCACCTCGCGGGCCGGTTCCACCTCCAGCAGGGAGGTCGTCCGGGGCAGCAGCGGGGGCTCGCCGTCGCCGCGCACCCGGGCCGTGAGCGGGTGGTTGAACTCGTGTCCCCGCGCGGGGAGTCGGAGGTCCCGCCAGTCGCCCTCGCCCGCGACGACCGCGTACTCGAAGGTGTGCGACCAGCGCTGGAGCTGGAAGCCCGAGCCGTCGGGAGTCGTGCGGCGGGGCGGGTCGACCCAGATGCCGGACGGCCAGCCGGTGCAGGAGCGCATCAGGGACATGTAGAGGTCGCCCGAGGTGGTGACCACGCAGCCGGGCGTGCCCCGGTTCAGGACGGCGAAGCCGCGCCCGTCCCAGGCGTCACCGGGCGGCAGGGCCTCACCGCCGCCCGCCGCCGTGGCCGTGACGGTGAAGTCCTCCAGGTCCGCGATCAGCGTGTCCACCGCCTTGGCGTCCCCCGAAGGGTCCGCGCCCGCGATCACCAGCAGCGGCAGCCGCTCCAGGTCGCGCAGGTCGGCGCCGGGCACCCACTCCTCGCGCAGGGAGGCGCGGGGCGCGACCCAGACGGCGGCCACGCCCTGCTCGGCGATCTGGCGGCGCAGTTCGCGGTCGGCGGCCGGGTCCATGGCGAGCGCCTCGGCGACCAGGGAGTTGCGCCCGGGACCGCCGACGGCGATCCGGATGTCGGGAAGGTTGGAGTCGACTTCGAGGTCGCCGTAGCGGGGGCCGCCGGCGATGGTCGAGGTGGCGGTGACGCCCGCGCGGACGAGGGCCGCCGCGAGCGGGGCGCCCAGCTCACCGGCCTCCTCCCAGTCGGCGTACACCAACTCGGCGACCCCGAAGGCCCGTTGGCCGAGCTGCGCCCCGGTGTCGTCCTGGAGCGCGACCCGTGCCGTGGAGCCCAGCCCGAACCAGGTGTTGGCCGGGTTGTCCAGGGTCCACGGGAACTCCTCGCTGTTCACCTCCACGAACCCGAACCCCCGCCCGATCACCGCGTCGGCGACCTCGTGCACGGGCAGCCCGCCCCGCACGTCGGAGGGCCAGCGGACCCGGATGAGGCGGTCCTCGCCGTCGTAGCCGTCGATCGTCGTGGAGACGTCGAGCCGGTTCACGCCGGTCCACAGGGTGAGCTGTTGCGTGTACGTGAAGAGTCCGAGGTCGGCGCGGACGGTGATGCGGGACCCGGCCGGGGAGTGATCGACATCGATGTCGGCGCTCACGTCACGGCTGCGCGCGGCCGTCGTGCCGGTGGGAGTGAGGTGCCAGGGACCCTCGCCGAAGCGCGGGTGCCTCGGGAACTCCTCCTGGACGACGAGTTCGTTGCCGATGTCACCGGCGGGCAGCAGTTCACGGCCGCCCTCCGGCACGGCGCGCAGGCTGCTCACGGCGCCGCCGCGCGCGGGGTCGACCGTCACCTCGTAGAACTCGTTGCGGATGGTCGTGCCCTCGCCGCGGGTCCACTCCGGGAGCGAACCGGCCGCCAGGGGGAGGGACTTGAGGCCCATTCCGGGCACCTGCGGGACGACGACCCGGAGGGTGCCGTCCTTCTCGCGTACGGCGGGCAGCGGCTGGAAGTCGTCGCCGACGGGGACGAGCCCCGGGTCGCCGACGGTGAGCACGTCCTGCCGTTCCCAGGTGACGGAGTTGAAGACGACCAGATCGGGACCGGTGCCCGGCTCCACCCGGTCGGCCAGCGCCTGCGTCGCGTCCGCGTGCACGGTCTCGGCGAGGTCGGCCAACTCCCGCCAGCCGGTGAGGAGATCGATGTACACCTGGTCCGACTCGGAGCCGGTGATGGCGTCGTGGTGGGCGCCGTAGACCAGCTGCCGCCAGGCCTTGTCGAGGGCCGCGTCCGGGTAGGGGTGGCGGGTGACCAGCGAGGCGAGGGTCGCCCATGCCTCCGCGTCGGCGAGCAGCGTCTCGCCGTACCGCTGGGCCTGCTTGGTGTCGATGTAGGAGACGTCCTTGCCGGTGTAGACCGGGTTCATGTCCCGGGTCTGCGGCGAGGCCTTGCGCCCCTCGGCCTCCAGCTCGGCGCGTACGGCGGCGAAGAAGTCCCGCGGGATGCCGGAGACGAACCGGGGCCAGACGTAACGGGCGTTCCAGTCACGGTGGATGTCCATCACCCAGCGGCACGGCGGCGCGTAGTCACCGCCGACGGGGAGCAGCACGTTGCGGGTGAGCGCGACCTGCTTGAGCCCCTTGAACAGCTTGAACGCCTCGGCCTCCGCTTCGGCCAGCGTGGGCGCGTTGTCGATCCGCCAGCCGGCGCCGTAGTGGTTGACCATGTACGCGGTGAGGATCCCGCGCCCCGAGGGGGCGATCCAGTCGAACTCGGCCGGGAACTGCATCCGGTTCGGGTCCCGCGGCTCCTCGCCGAACACGGACAGGGTGGGGCCCCACTGGTGGAAGGGCCCGCGCGCCCACGAGCTGGACGTGACCCCCGCGTCCGCCATGATCCCCGGGAACTGCGGGTCGTGCCCGAACGCGTCCAGCTGCCAGGCCGTCTCCGGGGACGCCCCGAGGATCGCGCGCTGGTAGCCGTCGCCGTACAGGGCGTTGCGTACGGTGGCCTCGGCGCCGGTGAGGTTGGTGTTCGGCTCGTTGTAGGTGCCGCCCATGATCTCGACGCGGCCCGTGCGGATCAGCTCGCGCAGGAAGCCGCGCTCCTCCGGGAAGGCGTTCCAGTACGGCTTGAGGTAGTCGACCTCCGCCAGTACGAAGGTGTACGCCGGGTCGCGCCGGGCCAGGTCGGAGTGGGCCCGGACCAGGCTCATCCCCGACTGGCCGCGCGAGTCGAAGGTGCGGGCCGTGAGGCCGGTGGCGGCCGGGTCGTCGGCGACGTCCCAGGTCTCGGTGTAGGCGCCCTGGGTGTTCCACCAGACGGGGTCGTAGTGGAAGTGGCTGACCATGAACATGGTCCAGCCCGGCTCGGCGACCGTGAACTCTCCGGTGCCGCTCGCGGACTCGGCCCCGTCGGTCGCGGTGACCGTGATCGGGCCGCCCTCGCCGGTCACGGGTATCTCGGCGCGTACGGTGCCGTCCTCGCCGACGGTGACGACCGTCTCCCCGGTGGCGCTTCCCTCGACGGTGACGCGGACCGGGCGGCCCGGAACATGCTCGATCCCGGCCGCCACCACCTGGCGCGGCTGCTCGGGTGTACCGATGAACAACTCGGTCGACTCAACGGCGGTGACACGCACAGGGGGCTCCTACGAGATGACTCGGGGGAGCCCCATCCTGGCACCGAGAGGATGATTCAAACAACCATCTTCGCGTTATCTCGGTGGTTCATCCATGCAAGATCGGTCATGGTCAACGCGAACGGCGGGCCTTCACCGCGTGCTGCGGCGTGATGTGGTCGGTGAGCGCGAGGGAGGAGCTGGCCCGCTGGTACGCGACCTGGCCGACCCGGACGTAGAGGCAGTCCACGATCATCAGGACGGAGTGCCGGCCGCCGATGCTGCCGGTACGGAAGCTGGTCTCCGAGGTCGCCGAGATGAGCCGGATGTCCGCGGCCTTCGCCAGCGGGGAGCGCGGGTCGGTGGTGATGGCGATGGTGGTCGCGCCCCGCTCCTTGGCCATTTCGAAGGGTTCGAGCGTCTCGCGGGTGGCGCCCGAGTGGGAGATCCCTATGGCCACGTCGGCCGGGGTGAGCAGGGCCGCGGAGGTGGCCGCGCCGTGCACCTCGGTCCAGCCGCGCACCTGGCAGCCGATGCGGAACAGCCGGGTCTCGGTCTCCTGGGCGACCGCCCCGCTGCCGCCGACTCCGTACACGTCGATGCGGCGGGCCTTGGCGAGGGCCTGGGCCGCGCGCTCCAGGGCGTCGAGGTCGATGCGCTCGATGGTCTGCTGGATCGCCCGCAGATCCGCGCTGCCGACCACCTGGACGACCCGCTCCAGGCTGTCGTCGGGGGAGATGTCGGGGCCGATCTCGGCCGAGCCCCAGTCGGAGACCTCGCCGCGGCCGCGCTCCTGGGCCAGCTCGATCAGCAGATGCTGGTAGGAGTCGAGCCCGATGGCCCGGCAGAACCGGGTGACCGTGGCCTGCGAGGTTCCGGTGCGGCGGCCCAGCTCGGCGGCGGAGCAGTGGGTGACGGCGGCCGGATCCTCCAGGATCAGCTCGCCGACCTTCCGCAGGGAACCGGCCAGCCGGGGCAGCTCGGTGCGGATCAGGGTGGTGACGTCGGTCGGAGGCATGGAAAGAAGGTATCAGCCACCCTTAGGTCCACTGATTGAATACCAGGACCGCGTTGTGGTTTATTGATTCATCGATGGGTGATTGAATGGTGGTTCAATCCATCAGTGGGGAGTGTCGCGTGTCCGTCGAGTCAGTCAGCGCCCAGGGCTTCGCCGAACAGAGCCTGGACGTCCTCCGTCACGTCACCGAGTCCGCCCGCGAGGACGTGCGCCGCGCCGCCGAACTGGTCGCCGACTGCATCAGCGCCGACGGTGTCATCCACGCCTTCGGCACCGGCCACTCCCAGGCGATGGTCCTGGAGGTCGCGGGCCGCGCGGGCGGACTCGTGCCCACGAACCGGCTCCAGATGTCCGACCTCGTCCTCTACGGCGGTGACGCGCCGAGCGTCCTCGACGACCCGCTGCTGGAGCGCCGGCCGGGGGTGGCCGTCCGCCTCTACGACCTCGCCGCCCCGCAGGCCCGGGACCTGTTCGTCATCATCTCCAACTCCGGTGTCAACAACGTCATCGTGGAGATGGCGCTGCACGCGAAGTCGCGGGGACACAAGGTCCTCGCGATCACCTCTCTCACGCACACGGGGGCGGTGCCCGCGGGGCACGAGAGCGGGAAGAAGCTCGTGGACCTGGCGGATGTGGTGCTGGACAACGCGGCGCCGGTGGGGGACGCGCTGGTGTCGTTGCCGGGGGGTGGGGCGGTGGGGGCGCTGTCCACGCTGACCGGGGTGATGCTGGTGCAGATGGTGGTGGCGGAGGCTTCGGGGTTGCTGCTTGCCGCGGGTCGGCGTCCGCCGGTCTACGTGTCGGCCAACGTTCCTGGTGGTTTTGAGGGCAACTTGGAGTTGGAGAAGAAGTACGCGGGGCGGGTTCGGCGTACGGCCACGTAGGTTTTTCGGGGGGTTCGGGTATCGCGGGGAACTTGCGGCCGGTGGGGACGGTCGCGCAGTTCCCCGCGCCCCTAGGTGTGTTGCACCTCCCTCAGTTCACAGGTACCGGAGTCAGGGCTGCTGCCAGGGGATACGCGCCCGTTGTCAGGGGCGGCCTGGTGGCGCTCGTCGCCGTGTCCACCGGGACCAGGGTGTTGCCGTCGGCCGTTGTGACGTAGGCCGTGCTGCCGTTCCAGTCCAGGGCCACGTCGAAGGCCGATCTGCCCACCTTGACCCCGGGGCCCGGGGCGCCGGTCACCGTGTTCACCGGGGTGATCGTGTCGCCGTTGCTCGGGCTCACCCACAGGGTGCGGCCGTCCGGGGACAGTCCGAGGCCGTAGGCCTGGCCGGAGACCAGGAGGGTCGGCTCGGTGTCGTTGGTGGTCGTGTCGATAGGGGTCACCGTCGAGCCGCCGGAGTTGGAGACGTAGACGGTCTTCGAGTCGGGGGCGGCCACGACGTTGAACGGGCTGGGGCCGACCGGGATCGCCGCGCCCGCCCTGCCGGTGGTGAGGTCGACGGGGCTGACCGTGTTGTCGTGGATGTTCGCCACGTAGAGGCTTCTGCCGTCGGGGGTGACCGCCATGTTCTCGGGGCCGTCGCCGACCGGTACCGGTGTCCCGGTCCTCAGGGTGGCCGTGTCGATCGACTGCACCGTGCCGTCCGTGTAGTTGGCCACCCAGAGCGTGCCGCCGTCAGGGGTGAGCGCGAGGCCGGCCGGGACCTTGCCCACGGCGACCGTGGCGGTGGCCTTGCCGCTCGCCACGTCGATCACGCTGACCGTGTTGCTGCCCTGGTTCGCCGCGTACGCGGTACGGCCGTCCGCGCTCACCACGACCTCGCCGGGGTTGGCGCCGACCGCGATGTTCGTCGTCTTTCCGGAGGCGAGGTCGATCGAACTCACCGACGCGCCACTGAAGTTGGCCGTCAAGGCACGAGGTGTGCCGGTGCCGTCCGTGACCTGGACCGGGAGTGCGCGGTCGAGGATGCCTGTGCCTTCGACGACGATCGAGTGCACGCCCTCCGTCCTGCCCGTGATGGTGACGGTGGCCTTGGTGTCCGTGCCTTCCGAGGGCGTTGCGGTGACGCCGTCCGGCACATGGAGCTTCCAGCCGACCGTGCCGGCCTGCGTGTCGGAGAGGTCGAGGGTGACCGTCGCGGAGGCCCCGGGCTTCAGGGACAGCGAGCTGGGGGAGAAGGAGGCGTCCACGCCGGGGTCAGGGGCGTTCTCCAGCATCGTCGTGTAGAGGAACTGGTCCATGACGCCCGGCGACACCTGCTGCGGGATCGCGTCCAGCTCCTTGCGGGCCTGCCGGAGTTGATTCCAGTACGTCGAGACCGCTTCCGTGTCACCGGCCTTGTGGGCCAGCAGCAGCTCCACGGCCGTCTCGCCCGCGCTGCCGTAGCGGCCGAGCTTGTCGAGCCAGGCGGAGGTCTCCTCCAGGAACCCCGGGTTGTCGAGATGTGCCCGCAACTGAGCGGGCGTGGCCGCCATGTCGGCGAAGTAGGCCTTCAGCCGGGCTGCCGCTCGGTCCAGGCCGCTGTCCTGTGCGTAGGCCGTGCGGAAGGCGGCGATCAGCTTCGTGAGGGTCGGGGACTCGGTGGAGTCGAGCGGGGAGGAGTAGTTGTTCTCGGCGAAGATCCGCAGCCACTTGGCGGACTCGGGTCCCGCGAGGTCCCGGACCGAGGCGAGGAACGCCTCGCGCGGGTCGTAGGCGTGCGGGTTCCACAGATAGGCGGCCGAGGTGAACAGGGCGATCCTGCTCGCCTCGCCCTGGATCATCGGGTTGGCGGTCACGCCTGTCGCCCGCGAAGCGACTCGGGGTTCGCGGCCCGTGTAGGGGCCGAGGAGCAGACGGCTGGTGATGTAGTCGTTGACCGGGTAGTTGTCCCAGACCAGGATGGGGTGGCCGTAGATCTCGCGGGCCTGTTCGACCTGGTCGGTGGTGATGGTGGGCGCGATGACGCCGACGCCGGTCCACTCGACGACCACCGACGGGTCCAACTGCTCCCTGAGGGCCTTCTTGTACGGCGAGTCGGCGAGGTCGGAGTACTCGGTGGGGACCATCTCCAGGGGCTGAAGTCCGGTGTGGTCCGCGGAGAACCGCTTCCAGACGGTGTTCAGCAGGTGCGCCTGCGCGGCCCCCGCGGCACCCCCGCCCGTGCCGAACTCCCGCTCGTCCTCGGGGCAGTTCCACTTCGTGTAACTGATGTCGTCCAGCGGGATCGCGAAGGAGCGGACACCGATGGCGTACAGCGAGTCGAACTTGGCGGTGAGCGCCTTCACGTCGGCGTCGGAGGAGTAGCAGACGGAGAGTCCGGGTGAGAGGGCGTAGGTGAAGCGGACGTGGTCGGCGTCGGCCCGGTCGACCAGTTCCTTCAACTGGGCCAGCGCGGCGGCCGGGTACTCGTCCCGCCAGCGGGCGCGCAGGTACTCGTCGTCCTTGGGCGAGTAGACGTAGACGTTCTGCTTCGTACGGCCGTAGAAGTCGAGCTGGGCGAGCCGCTCCGTGTGCGTCCAGGGGGTGCCGTAGAAGCCCTCGATGACGCCGCGGAGGGCGGCGGTGGGCCAGTCGCGGATCGTGACGGCGGGCAACTCTCGCTTGCCGTCGAGGAGTTGGCGCAGGGTCTGGGCGGCGTAGAAGGTGCCGGCGGTGTCGACGCCGGAGAGGGCCAGGAGAGCCCGCCCGTGGCTGCGGCCGGAGGCCAGGACGTAGCCGCCCGGGGCGAGGCCGGCCGGGGAGGAGGCGTGGAGCTGTCGCAGCGTCCGGGCGGTGGCGGTGTTCTCGCCGGGGCCGCCGAGGTAGACGGTCAGAGCGGCGGCGGGCGGCCGGTCGCCGGCGTCGACCGTGGTGACGCGGTCGGCTCCGGCGGCTCTGAGGGCCGCCTCGGCGACGCGGATCGCGGACGGGTCGGTGCGGGGGCCGACGACCTCGACGACGCTGCGGGGGACGGGGATCCGGCCGCTCCCGATCCTCATGTTCTGCGGAGTCGGCCAGACCTGGGGCGCGGACTGTCGGGACTCCGCGGCGGCGGGCACCGCCGGGGCCGCGAGACCGAGTGTCAGGAGCAGGGCGACGGCCGTACGTCTGAGACTGATGAATGAATCCACCTTGAAATGCTATGGATGTTGAATGAAGCATTCAATGGGGCGAACGTTCAAAGAACCTTCCGGTGCACGAGGGCCGACATGCACAGCACCCCGGGCAGCAGGGGCAGCCACACCGTCAGGACGCGGTAGCCGATCAGCGTCGCCGTGCCGACGCTCACCGGGACGCCGTAGACGGCGAGGGTGAAGACCATGGCCGCGTCCACCGGGCCGATGCCGCCCGGCGCGGGCACCGACCCGACCGCGCTGCTCGCGGCGAGGTACGCGAACGCGACCTGCGCCCAGGACAGGGTCAGACCCAGCGAGGCGCCGACCGCGTGGATCACGCTCGCCTGGAGCAGCGGCGCGGCCGCCGCGCCGCCCCACAGGGCGAGGACCCGGCTGGGCATGGTGTGCAGACGGCGGGCGTCGGTCAGGGCGGTGCGCACGAACGTGACCGCGGGGCGGCGCAGCGGGCGGACGAGGGTCAGCAGCAGGAGCGTGCCGCCGAGTCCGAGTCCCGCGGCCACCAGGGGCAGGAACAGCATGCGCCGGTCCGGGACGAGATCACCGAGCCGCAGCAGACCGGGCAGGGCGATCAGGAAGCCGATCAGGACGAGTGTCTTGGCGATCGGCCTGACCAGCGCGTACAGGGCGAGTGAGGCGGTGGCACGGGCCAGCGGGATGCCCCGGCCCTGGAGGAAGCGCAGCGTGACCGCGTGGGCGCCGAGGCTCGCCGGCAGCACGTGGTTGGCGGCGCCGGCGGCGAACTGCGAGGCGACCAGGAGGCCCGGCGGCAGCCGTTCGGGCAGGGCGCCCTGACGCACGACGGAGGCGGAGATCCAGCCCAGGCAGGTGTAGAGGAGCCCGACGAGCAGCCAGCCGGGGTCGGCCGAGGCCAGCCGCGCGGTGCCGTCGTACAGGGCACGCCAGTCCAGCACCGCCCAGACGCCGATGAGCAGGACGGGGAGCAGGGTGAGCAGGCGGCGGGTGAGACGGCTCAGGGAGCGGCGGGAGGGGGCGGGGGCGGGAGCCGGGCAGCTGATGGGGAGCGGGGCCGGGGCGGCGGCGGGGAGCGGGCCCGGGGAACCTTCGAGCGGAAGCAGGGACACGGCGCACGTCGTCCTTTCGCGTCATGCCCCGTGCGGGACACGGGGCATGACGGAGGCAAGGCGATGCAGAGGGGACGAGGGAAACGTTCCCGCTCGGTGTGACGTTCAAATGTCCGGCAGTCGAAGGAGCGCGGGCGGGTGGGCGAGGACGGGGTGGGAGCCCGACGCCGTCATGGGCGGAGCACTCATACGGGCGGCCCCCGACAGCCGTCCCTCAGGTGAGGGGCCCCTGTGCGCACCGTCGAGATCCGGCCAACCACCGTCCAGCGGGAAGGCGGCTGTGAGGCTCCTGTGGACCAGCTGTCGGCAGCCGCTCAGGGCCCGCCGCGCGGCTGCCGACTGGCCGGATCCGGCCAGCGCCGCGCCGGTCCCGTCGTCCTCCGACACCGCCCGTCGATATCGTCGAACACGCATCCGTGGGGCGGGCGGTACGGCGATCGGGGAACGATGCTCCAGGTACGTCTTCTCGGTCCGGTGGAGGTCTGGGAGGGGAACCGGCGGGCACCGCTCGGCGGGGTCAGACCCCTCGCGGTCCTGTCCGCCCTCGTCGTCCACCTGGGCGAGGTGCTCTCCACGGACCGGCTCGTGGACTGTGTCTGGGACGAGCAGGCGCCCGCCACCGCCAGCGCCCTCGTCGCCACCCATGTCTCCGCGGTACGCCGCGCCCTCGCCCGCGTCGGCGAAGCCGAGGTGATCCGCACCCGGCCGCCGGGATACGTCGCCGCTCTCGACGCCTCCCAGGTCGACGCCCGCCGCTTCGAGGAACTGCTCACCTCGGGCCGGGCCGAGGCCGCCCGGGGCCGCGCGGACGAGGCCGCCGAACTGCTCTCCGAGGCCCTCGGGCTGTGGCGCGGGCAGGACGCCCTCGAAGGGCTGAACCAGTCGTTCGCCCGCATCGAGGCGGCCCGGCTGGCCGAACTGCGGCTGGTCGCCCAGGAGGAGTCCTTCGGCCTCCAGCTCGAGCTCGGCCGCGCGGACCGCACGATCGCGCCCCTGCTCGCCCATGTCGCCGCCCACCCCCTCCGGGAACGGCCGCGCGGCCAGCTGATGACCGCCCTGTTCCGCACCGGACGGGTCTCCGACGCCCTGCGCGCCTACCAGGAGGGCCGCGAGGTCCTGCGCGAGGAACTGGGCATCGACGCCGGGCCGGAACTGCGGGCACTGCACAAGGCCGTACTGACCAACGACCCCGCGCTCCTCGGCCCCGCCGCCTCCCGGTCCCACGCGTCCGCGCTGCTCGGCCCCGCCGCCTCCCGGCCTCACGACCTCGCGCAGCCCGGCTCCGGCTCGCGCCCCCACGATCCCCCGCAGCCCGGCTCCGGTGCCCGCTCCGGTACGCCGGCGCAGGAACCCGCCGCCAGGGGCCGACAGCGGACCACGGGCCGTACGACGGTCGCGGGCACCGGACCGGGCGGGCCGGCCCCACGCCCCGCACCTTCCCATCTCCCGCCGGACATCGCCGACTTCGTGGGCCGGTCGGACCAGATCGACTGGGCCGTCTCCCTGCTGGGCCGCGTCGACGACCCCGGCCGCACCGCCCCGCCGATCGGGGTGATCTCCGGACGCTCCGGCACGGGCAAGACCGCGCTCGCCGTCCACGTCGGCCACCGCACCGCCGAACTCTTCCCGGACGGACGCCTGTTCGTGGACCTGCGGGCCGCCGACACCGCCCCGCTGCAACCCGCCGACGCCCTCGCCCGGCTGCTGCGCGCCATGGGCGCCGAACCGGAGACCCTGCCGAGCTCCGTGGAGGAACTGACGGGGCTGTACCGCACGTACACCGGACACCGCCGCGTTCTGCTGATCCTCGACAACGCCGCGGGCGAGGCCCACGTACGGCCGCTGCTGCCGCCCGGCCCCGGCTCCGCGGTGCTCGTCACCAGCAGGCGCCGGCTGGTGGCGCTGGAGGGCGCGGCCCACCTCGATCTGACCGTCCCCGACGAGGAGGAGGCACTGGAACTCCTCCGACGGGTCGCCGGAGCGGACCGGGTCCGCTCCGAGCCGGAACAGGCCGCCGAGATCGTCTCCCTGTGCGGGCGGCTGCCGCTCGCCGTGCGCATCGCCGGAGCCCGGCTCGCGGCCCGGCCGCACTGGGTGCCCGGCCGGCTCGCCGCCCGCCTGCGGGACGAGCGGCTCCGGCTCAACGAACTGCGCGCCGGCGACCTGGAGCTGCGCACCAGTCTGGAACTCGGTTACGCCGACCTCGATCCGCAGGAGCGGCGCGCCCTGCGCCGGCTGGCCCTGCTCGACCTGCCGGACTTCGCGGCCTGGATCGCCGCGCCCCTGCTGGACATCGGCACGGAGGAGGCCGAGGAGGCCGTCGAGCGGCTGGTGGACTGCCACTTCATCGACGTGATCGGCGTGGACGGCACCGGCCGCGGCCGCTACCGCATCCACGACCTGGCCCGCGAACACGCCCGTGAACGCTGTCTGTCGGAGGAGAGCGCCGAGGAACGGGCGGCGGCCGTGGGACGGTTGGTGGAGTGCTGGCTGGGGCTGGCCGAGAAGGCCGCCGCGCGGGGCCCCGGCGGCACGGCACGGTACTTCCCCGAACCGGCCGCCGTACGGCCCCTCGACCCGCTCGACCCGCAGGCCGAGGAGGACCTGCTCCGGCGGCCCGCGGCCTGGTTCGCCGCCGAACAGGCCGGTCTGCTCGCGGCGGTGGAGTACTGCGCCGACCACAGCATGGACCGCGCCGCCCGGGACCTCGCCGGCGCGCTGATCGCCAGCTCGGTCGCGCTGTACAACCAGTTCGACGCCTGGTCCCGCTCGCACACCGCTGCCATGGCGGCGGTGCGCCGCAGCGGGGACGGCGAGGGCGAGGCGTGGCTGCTCACCGGACTCGGGCAACTGCGGTACGAGCAGGACGAGTTCGAGGAGTCCTACGCCTACTTCCGGGACGCCCTCAGGCTGTTCGAGACTCACGACGACGTACCGCAGGGAGCGGCCCAGGCCCTGCTCGGCATGGCCACGGCCCGGCGTGAACAGGCCAGCTACCCCGAGGCGTTGCAGCTGCTCGGCGCGGCCCTGGAGCACTACGGGCGCCTCGACGACCGCGCTGCCCGGGCCCGGGTGCTGTACGGCCTCGGCTATGTGTACCGGGAACAGGGCGACGACCCCGCCGCCCGTGAGGCCTTCGCACAGGCGCTGGAGCTGTACCGGGCGGAGGGCGACCGGCACGGGGAGGCGCTGGTGCGGCGCGCCGTGGCCCTGTGCCACCGCGCGGAGGGGGAGTACGCGGAGGCCCAGCGGTTGCTGCGGGACGTGCTGCGGACCTTCGCCGACCTCCACGACACCTTCGGCGTGATGTACACCGAGCAGTCGCTGGCGAAGGTGGAGCTGCGCCTGGGCCTCCTGGACACGGCACGCGAACGGCTCGGCCGGTGCCTGGAGCTGGCCCGGGAACGGCAGGACCGGTTCGGCGAGGCACTGGTGCTGCGGACGCTGGGGGAGTGGCATCTGGCCTCCGGCGACCCCGGGGGCGGGCGGGACCCGCTGGAGCGGGCGCTGTCACTGTGGGAGGCGTTGCGGCTGCCGCTGTGGCGGGCGCGGACTCTGTGGGATCTGGCCCAGGTGCGGGAGGCCACCGGGGAGACGGGCACGGCCTCGGCAGCCCGTGCCGAAGCGATGGGCGTCTTCCGGGAGTTGGGCGCGAGGGAGGCCCGGGAGGCCGGGGAGGCGCGCGAGCGGGCGTAGGTGCGAAGGGACAAGGCGTTCATGGCGGCCGTCTCACATACCGGCGATCACGCGATCACGCGATCACGCGATCACGCGATCACGCGATCACGCGATCACGCGATCAGGCGACTGGGCGGACCGGGCTGCTGGGGGACGGCTGCGGACACCTGGGCGCCGCCCTCGTAGTCCCATGCCTCGTCCGGGTCCAGTTGCGCGCCGTGCCGGGCCGCGTCCGCGGCGATGAGCGCGCTCGCGGTCAGGGGCGGGCCCTCGTACTCGGACGCGGCAGCCATCAACCGGGCCGCCGATTCCGCTCCGGTTTCGGGCGGAATGACGAGGAGATCCCAGCGGCCGGTGCCGTAGGAGAGCAGCAGAAGCTTGTGCGGGTCGATTTCCGGGGTGAACCAGCCGACCTTGACGATGTGGCCGTCCACGGGAACCTGGCGCGGGATGACCGGCCAGTGCTCCGGGTTGACGGCGATCCGCGTGATGCGGCCCCACAAGAGGTCCAACACGTCGGTCAGCGCGGGCAGTTCGCTCAGCAGATCCCGGGAGCGGGGCCACCAGGCACCGTCCAGGAGGCCACGGGAGGTGCCGTCCGCCTTCAGGGCGAGACGCGCGGCCGGGGTTGCGGCGGGCTCCGGGTGCGGCAGGGTGGGGTGCAAGGTCGCCGACATGATGCGGACCCGTCTCCGGGCCGCCTCTGCGGCGGCCCGGGTTTCATCTCTCGCCGAGAACGACCCGGCGTGGCAGCCGGTGTGCGAAATGCCCTCGGTACTGTCGACACTACTCCGCCCTCGGCCGCGATGCGGAGTAGTGGCCGCCTAGATGTGGAGCAGTCTCTGGGTGATCTCCCGGTACTGCCTCAGCGCGTGCCGAAGTTCTTCGGACTGTGCGTCGGGGTTCTGGTCCTGCCAGCCGGCGCGCAGGAGCCGCCGGCGCTCCGCGAGGGCGTTGACGAGCTGGGCGGTGGCTTCGTCATAGGCGCTCTCGGCCTCTTCCAGTGCCCCGAGCGGGGTGTCGGCGAAGGTGTTGAGGGCGTGCCGTAGGCGCTGGACGATCTTGTCCTGTTCCGCCGACGGGAGCAGCGGCTCCGGGCTCGTGCCGCGGCGTCCGGCCGGGCCCGGAGTCTGGCCGGCCGGCTGCCGGGCGCGTGTCTGGTCGTACATCATCGGGGGCCACTTCCGTTCCGCCTGAAGGCGTCCTTGGTCTTCTCCGGGGCCTGTTTCAGGCTTCCGGAGACGCGGTCGTTGCTGCCTCGGCGTCGCAGTCGCCTGTTGCTGGTGACCCGGCCGAGCTCTTGCGTGATCCTGCCCTTCATCGCCTGCGCCCGGTTCCTGGTGCTCCGTGCGACGGTCATGGCCGGCCTCGCTCTTGTCCAGGTGCATGGCCCGGCACCCTGCGGCCTTTCCGCGTCCGACGTCGGTCCGTGTCGACGCGGCGGTGACGCGATCCGGGCCGCCTCGTCACGGCCGGGGCGGCGGCGCACATGACCGCGTCTCCGCCGCCGGCCGGTCGGGCCGTCCGGTGGCGGCGCCGGCCGATGTGGAGGGGGCGTCGACCAGCTCCGCCGTCAGGAGAGCGGTCGCGGTCGACTGCGGGGCGGTGCTCGCGCTCGCGGCGGCCATCAGCCGGGCGGCCGACGGGGCGCTGACCTCCGGAGGGACCACCAGGAGGTCCCAGCGGCCCGACGTTCCGGACAGCAGCAGGATCTTGTGCGGGTCCAGCTCCGAGGTGAACCAGCCGACCTTGACCACATGGCCGTTGACGAAAATCCGTTGCGGGATGATCGGCCAGTAGCGGGGGTTGACGGCGATACGGGTGATCCGCCCCCACAGCGGGTCCAGGACGTCGGCCAGCGCGGGCAGTTCGTCGCTGAGGTCACGGGAGCGGGGCCACCAGGCGCCGTCCAGTTCGACCTGCCCCGGGGAGGGGCCCACGGGTTTGAGGGCCAGGCGTGCGGACGGGGCCCTGAAGGGTACGGCGCGCGGCGAGGAATGGTCGGTGATCGCGGACATCGTGCGAACCCGTCTCCGAACCCCTGCGTATGAGCAGTTGCCCGGTGCCGTTGCTCACCAGGAACGACACCGGTATCGGGGCCGGTGCGCGAAGTGCTCCCGATGGGTTCACGCTACTCCCCGAAGAGGCCGAACGGACCGCTCCCGGAGATCCCCTCACGTTTGGCGGCCGTCCTGGCCCGAGGAACGGCTGGTCTCCAGCCAGGACCGCGCCGGTTCTGCCGCGCTGGTGGTGTCCACGGTGAGTTCGAGGCGGGTCCCTCCCTCGGTGTCCGCGGGATAGCTGCGCTGTTCGGTGGTGGCGAAGCAGTGACGGAGAACCTCCGCGACCCGACGGGCGACGTCGGGGGAGGCGGCGACGATACGCACGTCGGCGTGGCCGTCCGGGGGAGTTTCCTGGGGCTGCATGACGACCGTTCCCTCGGTGGGCATAAATCCGTGGACTGGATCTTCCACCCTACTCCCGACCCGTGTGACCAGCGGGCTTTCCGCCTGCTGCGGGCCGCGGAGTACCGTGAGACGAGGAAGTCACTCCGTACTCTCGCAGACAGGCGGGTGTCATGTCCGACTCCGGTTCCCCGCGTGTGACCAGGCTCCTGCCGGACGCCGTCCACCAGGCGGTGAAGCCGGGGACGGCTGTCGTACGGCTACAGACCACGGGCGACCGGCGGGGCGTCCTCGACGGGGCGTGGTGGCCGTGCTCCCGCGACATCGCAGCCGAACTTCCCGCCCTGATCTCCGCACTGACCGAGCACCTCGGGCCGCTCACGCGCGTCGGCCTGGACGCCGGAGCCTGGGACGCGCTGCCGACGCGCGTGCTCGTCGACGACCGCGTCGTCCATATCGACTCCTTCCCGGTCGGCGACGACACCGTCCTCGTCACCAGGGGCGACCAGGACTACTTCTCCCTCCTCGTCATCCCCCCGCACGCGACACCCGAGGCGGCACGCACCGCGATGGCCGAAGCGGTCCGCGCCGACAACATCACGCAAGCGGAACAGATCCTCATCAACACCGGTACCGACCGGGCGGCGCCGAGGACTTGACCGGTCGGCCGAGGCGTCGCGTCCGTGACGTGCTCGTGGGACCGGGTGCCCCCGGTCCCATTCAGCCGCCTGCCATCGCGGCCACGGTCACGGCCTCCCATCACGGCCACGGTCACGGCCTCCCGGACCTCGGACCTCGGATCAACAGCCAGGTTTCTTCACAGCTTCTCGCGCCTGACCGTCCGCCCCGGCCGCCATGAGCGGTTCCGCGGCCTCCTCGGGGGTGTCCGGTGGCACGACCATCAGGTCCCAGCGCCCCTGACCGGGCGCGAGAAGGACGATGGTGTGCGCGGCGGATGCCGTGAGGGTCCGGTGCAGCTGTACGACCTGGTTGGAGACGAGCATCCGACCGGGCGCCGCGGACCAGGTCGCCCCGTTGACCGTGACGCTGCTGATCTGGCCCCACGCGCGCGGCAACCCGGCGAGCAGTCGGGGCAGTTCGGCGAGCAGGTCGTACGAACGAGGCCACCACGCTCCGTCGATGGGGCGGGGCGTGCCGCCGCGTGGTGCCAGGCGCAGACGCAGGAGGGGATGGAAGGGAAGTGGGGGCTCTAGCGCGGTGGTCATGAGATCTCCTGTCAACTGCCGTA
Organism: Streptomyces sp. NPDC001668; assembly: GCF_042893155.1. Lineage (NCBI taxonomy): Bacteria > Bacillati > Actinomycetota > Actinomycetes > Kitasatosporales > Streptomycetaceae > Streptomyces > Streptomyces sp. NPDC001668. Next base: position 213,513 of record NZ_JBIAUQ010000007.1, on the reverse strand, counting down.
CAGGGACGGATGGTTGATGTCAGGCGCGGCGGGCGCCGGTGGGGTCGGCGTGGTGGCGGTTGTGCCCGCTCTCGCCCCACGAGAGCAGGGCGAGGGCGAGGGCGAGGAGGCTCACGGGCTGCCCAGGCGACGGCCCGGGGCGCCGGAGTCAGTTCCGGCATACGGAAAGTCCTGTCCTCTCCACCGTACTCCCGCCGGTGTCACCACCGCGTCTGTGCGCAAGCGGCATCCCGTGGACACGGGCCGGCACCGGACAGCGGTCGCAGGAGGGCCGAACACCGGACGCCCCGACGCTACGGCCGCGACGCCGCCAGGGTCCGGGCGTGCGGGTACGTGGCCGCGCGGTGCTGGAAGGCGAGCACCTTGGGGTTCTGGACGACGCCGCGGCGGATCTCGATGGCGTGCCGGACCGTGTCGTCGGTGTCCCAGCCGTCGGGGCCCTGGAGCACGACGTCCAGATACGGCAGGAGGGCCTCGCTGTTCTCCCAGGTCGCGGAGTTCCACAGGTAGGAGGGGCTGTGGTCCACCGCGTAGTACCTGACGTGGTCACCGACGGTGAACATCGGGTCGGTGAAGGTGGTGGGCCGGGCCCATTCGAAGCCCATGCCCTCGTCGCAGGAGACGTCGATGACCAGGGTGCCGGGGGCCAGCTTGGGCAGGTCCTCGTCCAGCAGGAACATCAGCGGCGCGTCGGTGTCCTGCAGCACGCAGTTGACGATGATGTCGTGCCCGGCGAGGAACTCGGCCAGCGGCAGCGGACCGTCCTCGGTGAGGGCGACGCTGCGTCGCGGGTCGAGGGTGTCGTCGGCCTTGTCGTGGTCGAAGTGGACGATCCGCGCGGAGTGGATGGGGGAGCTGACGGCGGTGACGCCACGCGCGGTGAGCACGTCGACGTCGTGCACGCCCAGGGCGCTGAGCGCGGTCACCGCGCCGCGGGCGGTCGCGCCGAAGCCGATGACCACGGCCCGCTGCCGTCGCCCGTAGTCGCCTGTCACGCCGGTCAGCTGCATGGCGTGCAGGACCGAGGAGTACCCGGCCAGCTCGTTGTTCTTGTGGAAGACGTGCAGGTTGAAGGCGCCGCTGCGGGTCCAGTGGTTCATCGCTTCGAAGGCGATCAAAGTCAGCCGACGGTCGATGGCGGTCTGGGTGAGCCTCTCGTCCTGGACGCAGTGCGGCCAGCCCCACAGGACCTGCCCCTCGCGCAGTTCCGCAAGGTCTTGGTGGAGTGGTTTGGCCAGCAGGATGACATCGCAGTCGGCGATGAGTTCCTCGCGTGTGCGGAAGCCCGCGACGAGCGGGGCGAGCCGGCTGTCCGGGACGCCGAAATGCTCTCCGTAGTTTTCCTGGAGGTAGATGCGCTTGCGGAGACCGGCGTCGATGCGGTCGAAATGAGCGGGGTGAACGGGCAGACGATGCTCGTTTTCCTTGCGGGTCTGCGACATGATTCCGAGCGTGAGCTGCTGCAAAATGCCCCTTTGATTACTCCCTGTCTAGCACACCGGGTCAAGCCGGCGGCCGGTCGCGACGGGCGGGGCCGGGGCAGACGCACGGGCGGGGCGTCCTCGTCGACGTCTCTCTGACCGGGGACCGACCTCGACAACGGGAGTCGGGCACCCCCCTGGCGCCTACGCCCGTTCCGGGCCCGACGCCCCTGCAGCTCCCCCCGCGGACGCCTACAGGCGATCTGCAGAGCATTTGCAGAGGGCCCCGCGAAGCTCTTCCCGTGACAGACATCATCACGCTCGCCGATCCCAGGGTCGCCGCGGTGACGCACGACGAGTGCGGGGAACCGCTCGTCGATCTGCGCGAGGACGGGCACCTGCTCCTCGACGCGCGGCAGGCCGACGACGAGGGGAGCTACGCCCATCTGCGGGCCGGCGCGCTGCGGCGGCTCGTGCGGGCGCAGCGGCTGCTGCCCACGGGGATCCGCCTGCTGGTGGTGGAGGGGTACCGGCCGCCCGACCTCCAGCGCCGGTACTTCGAGCAGTACGCGGCGACCATGCGGCTGGCGCACCCGGACGCGGCTCCCGAGCGGATCCGCGAGCTGGCGAGCGCGTACATCTCGCCGCCCGAGGTCGCCCCGCACGTCAGCGGCGGCGCGGTCGACCTGACCCTGTGCGACCACACGGGCCGGGAACTGCCGCTCGGCACGGAGGTCAACGCCACCCCGGAGGAGAGCGCGGGCGCCTGCCGCACCCACGCTCCGGGCATCGGCACCGAGGCGCGCCAGTACCGGGCCCTGCTGGGCCGGGTGCTGAGCGCGACCGGTTTCGTCAACTACCCGACCGAGTGGTGGCACTGGTCGTACGGCGACCGGTACTGGGCGCTGCTGCGCCGCGTACCGGCCGCCCGCTACGGCCCCGCCGACCCGCCCCGCACTCCGGCCTGACCACCGGAGCGGGACAGCGCACCAAGAACACCGCGAGCAGATCACCGCACGGGATCACCGCACGGGGTCGCCGCGAGGATCACCGCAAGGGGGAAACGACATGCACAGCCACGCCACCTGTCCGCCACCACCGCGCGAGGCCGACGACCGCATGAGCCCGGGGGACTTCGACGCGTCCTTCACGGCCGACATGCCGCGCCTGCGCAAGCGGCTGCTGGCACTGACGGGCAATCCGCACGACGCCGACGACCTGCTCCAGGAGACCTATCTGCGGCTCTCCCGGCGGGCCCGCTCCCGGAGCCTGACGCGACAGCAGCACCCGTACGCCTACACCTGCGCCGTCGCCCTCAACCTGCTGCGCGACTCCTGGCAGCACCCCTCGCGCCGAGAACGCACCACGGACCAGCTGCCGGAGGCCGGCTGGGACGGCGGACTCGCCTCCTACGAGGCCTCCGCCACGGCGCTCGCGCTGCTCGGCGTGCTCTCCGAGAAGGAGGCCGCCGCGGTGATCCTCGTGGACCTGGAGGGACTCACCCACGACACGGCCGGGGAACGCCTCGGCGCCCATCGCGGCACGGTCCAGCGCAACCGCCTGCGCGGCCTCGCCAAGATGCGCGCCGCCCTCCACAACTGACCCGGGTGGCACACCTCCACGGGGGTGGGGTGTGCCACCCGGGTTTCCCACCGCGTCTTCCACCGCGTCTCCCACCGCGTCTCCCGCAGGCGTCACCGGCATCGCGCCGACGCCACCTCGACGAAGGAAGAGTCCCTTGACGACCATCAGCACGCGCCGCCGGACCAGCGGCGCGATCCTGGGTGCCTCCGCTCTGGCGCTCACCGCGTTCTTCTCCGCCCCGGCCCAGGCCGCACCGCAGGACACCTGCGGGGTCCTCGCGCCCGGCGCCTCGGCCACCGCGCAGGCCGCCGTCGACGCGGCCTGTTCGCAGATCGGCGTCTGGTACAGCTGGGGCGGCGGCCACGCGGCCACGCCCGGCGCCAGCTACGGCTACTACGACGGCTCCGACCCGGACAGCCTGCACGACGGCGAGCGCAAGGGCTTCGACTGCTCGGGCCTGATGCGGTACGCCTACTACCGGGCCACCGGCAGGGACCTGCTCAACGGCACCGCCAACGACCAGTTCAACAGCTCGCAGGCCTCCGCCCGGTTCTCCGCCGGGCAGGGCACCGCCCCGCTGCTGCCGGGCGACCTGATGTTCTGGGGCAACGGCCACATCCACCACGTCGCCATGTACCTGGGCGGCGGCCAGATGGTCGAGGCGTACGAGTCGGGCACCCACATCCGGGTCACCTCCGTGCGCACCGGCGGCGACTACGCGGGCGCGATCCGCGTCAACGGCTCCGGTACGCCGACCCCGCCGCCCGCGAACGGCGGCACCGTCTTCGAGACCTGGGGCACCGGCGTGCGCACCCACCGGTCGCCGAGCGTGGGCTCCGGCACCGTCGACACCTTCCCGGGCCCGACCCAGGTGTCCGTCCAGTGCCAGCAGCACGCCGAGACCGTGACCGCCGAGGGCTACACCAACGACGCCTGGGCCAAGCTCGCCGACGGTTCGTGGATGACCGTCATCTACATCAAGGGCCCGGCCTGGCTGCCCGGCGTCCCGGACTGCGGCGGCAGCAGCACCCCGCCGCCGTCCGGCGGCAGCAAGGCGTTCCAGACCTGGGGCACCGGGGTGCGCACCCACAGCGAGCCCAACGTCAACGCCGGCGTGGTCGACTACTTCGCGCAGCCCACCACGGTCAACGTGGTCTGCCAGAAGCACGCCCAGGAGGTCACGGCCGACGGCTATACCAACGACGCCTGGTCGAAGCTGACCGACGGCTCGTGGCTGACCAACATCTACATCAAGGGCCCGGCCTGGCTGGACGGCGTGGCCACCTGCTGACGCTTTCCCTCCCGAGCGGGCCGGCCGTGCACGGCCGGCCCGCTCGGGGCTCTCACCATCCCGTGAGCAGCAGATGGTTGAGGAGCAGCGCCAGTACGGCCTGCCCGGCGAGCCAGCCGCGCGCCCCCGTCAAGAAGGCGCAGGCGGGCAGCAGCCACACGGCGAACGGCAGCCAGATCCGCTCGGTCTCCGCCTTGCTCATCCCGGACAGGTCGGCGAGGAGAAGCGCGAGGAGAGCACCGAGCACCAGCAGACAGAGCCGAAGACCGACGCGGCCCTCGCCCCGCCGCCGCAGCCGGACGGCGGCCCGCCGCACCCCCGCCACCGTCGCCGGCCCCACGATCAGCACCGTGCACGCGAGGTTCGCCCACACCCAGTAGCCGTACGGCCGCACCCCGCCCGCGCCCTGGTAGTACCGCGTCACCAGCAGCCGGTACGCCTCCCACCAGTCGAACCCCGCCACGGTGAACAGCACCGGCACGACCATGAGACCGGCCAGGGCGAACAGCAGGGGCCGGCGCGAGGAGCCCCGGCCCAGCAGCAGCACCGCCCCCGCGACGACGGCCATCAGTGTCAGGCCGTACGACAGGTAGACGGTCAGCCCGAAGAGCAGACCCGAGCAGAAGCCGTACAGCACCGGCCGGGACCCCCGCACCGCGAGGGCGAGCAGGGCCACCGCCCACGCCGCCACCGCCGCGAAGTACCCGTCGGCTGAGGTGCCGACCCAGACCGCGGCCGGGGCCAGGACCAGGAAGGGGGCGGCGCGGCGGGATAGCGACTCGTCGGCGAGAGTGCGTACGGCGACCAGGACCGCGACCGCGGCGGTCGTGCCGACGGTGATGCACCAGGTACCGGCCCAGCCCCCGCCGCCCAGTCCGACGCGGTCGAGCAGGACGAAGGTGAGGGTCGCGCCCGGGGGATGCCCGGCGACATGGGCGCCCCAGTTGTCCGGCGCGTCGATCAGGATGTGGTGGGTGAAGTCCCGCAGGGCGGCCGGGATGTCGTGGAAGCGGCCCACGGCCGGGAGGTACTCGTTCCTGGTGGTCAGCTGCCCGGCGATGCCCCGCTGCCAGCCGTCCACGAGGGCCAGGGACCACGTCCAGGCCATGCCCGCGCCCCAGACGGCGAGCAGCAGCGGGCGCCAGGGGAGGCGGGCGGCGAGCGAGGGGCCGTACGCCACCACGGCGGCCGCGACGACCACCGCGGCCGGGGTGCCGGGGCCGACATGCGGGTCCCAACTCGCCAGGAGAGGCGGCCAGCCGACCCGGAGCGAGCCGTGCCGGTGCTGGATCACCGTGCCGACCAGTATCGCGGTCAGCACGAGGAGCGCGGCGCACACGGCCGCGTACAGGTCACGAAGGAGGTCCCGGTTCACGCCGTCGACGCTAGGCCGCATGCCCGCCCCCGGACGGCTGACATGCGACGACGTCAGACTTTCGTCATGGTTCGCAGACCCGTTTCCGGCCTCCCGCGGACCTACCGTCGGGGCATGGCCCGGTCTCCCTTCGCACCCTCCTTCTGGCGCAGCCCGCTGCGCGGCCCCCGGTTCACCTCGGTCCTCGGGGTCGTGCTCCTCGGCGGCATCACCCTGCTCTTCGTGACGGGGCTGCTGTCGTACGCCGCCTACAACCCTGACCTCGCGCCGGTGAACGACAAGACCCCGGACAAGGGGATCCTCGGCTTCTACCTCTTCTCCTGGCCGACGGACCCGCACTGGCTGTACCGGCTGACCCAGGGCGTCCACGTCACCCTCGGCATCACCCTGATCCCCGTCCTGCTGGCCAAGCTGTGGTCGGTGGCGCCCAAGCTGTTCACGCTGCCGCCCGCGCGGTCGCTCGCGCACGCCCTGGAGCGGATCTCGCTGCTGCTGCTGGTCGGCGGCGCCCTGTTCGAGTTCGTGACCGGGGTGCTCAACGTCCAGCTGGACTACGTCTTCCCGGGGTCCTTCTACCCGCTGCACTTCTACGGGGCGTGGGTGTTCTTCACCGCGTTCGTCGCCCACGCCGTGCTGAAGACGCCGCTGGCGCTGCGCAACCTGCGTCAACTCCGCGAGGAGAGCTCCGAGTTGGTGACACCCAACCCCCTCGCCGAGCCGACCGTGTCCCGGCGCGGGGCGCTCTGGTTCGTCGGGGGCGGTTCGCTGCTGCTGTTCCTCACCACGGCCGGGCAGAGCTTCGACGGCGTCCTGCGCAGGACCGCCCTCCTCGCCCCGCACGGCGGCGCTGAGCCGGCGTCCGGTCCGGGCGGCTTCCAGATCAACAAGACCGCCGCGTACGCCGGGATCGATCCCGCGGAGACGGGGGAGGAGGCGTGGCGGCTGGTCGTCACGGGGCGCGACGGCCGCACCGTCCGCCTCAGCCGGGCCGAACTCCTCCAACTCCCTTTGCATAGTTCGGCGTTGCCCATCGCCTGTGTGGAGGGCTGGTCGACCTCCGACCAGTGGTGGCGCGGGGTGCGGCTGCGGGACCTCGCGGCGCTCGTCGGCTACGAGGACGATCCGCCGGACCTCTTCGTGGAGTCGCTGCAACGGCACGGCGCCTTCCGGCGGGCCGCCCTGCGCGCCAACCAGGTCGCCGACCCGCGGTCCCTGCTCGCCCTGTTCGTCAACGGGGAGGACCTGACCCCCGACCACGGCCACCCGGCCCGGATCATCGTGCCCGCGGCGCCCGGTGTGCTCAACACCAAGTGGGTGGCCCGGCTGACCTTCGGAGACCTGTGATGCGGATCCCTCTCGGCAGTCCCCTCCAACTCCTCCTGCTTATCTGCTCGTTCGCCCTCGCCGGGTACGCGGGGGTGCGGCTGCTGGCGGGGGACCTCTTCGGGGTCGCGCTGTGGTTCGTGGGGGCGGCGGTCCTCCATGACCTGGTGCTGCTGCCGCTGTACGCGGCGGCGGACCGGGCGCTGGTGAGGACGGCGGGGCGGCACGTCCTGTACGTCCGGGTCCCCGCCGCCCTCTCCCTCCTGCTCCTCCTGGTGTGGTTCCCGCTGATCAGCGGGCAGGTCGCGGACCGCTACGCCTCGGCGACCGGCCTGTCCCCGGACGGCTTCCTGGCCCGCTGGCTGCTGATCACGGCGGTGCTCTTCGGCACCTCGGCGGTGGTCTTCGTCGTACGGCAGGGCAGGCCGGCGCTGGTGCGGCGGCGCAGGGCGACGAAGCAACGGCCGCCCGCCGTCCACTGATCCACGGGCGCCCAGCCGGTGCGGGCCGCGTGCCGCAGCAGGGCGGGGGTGCCGAGCCGGGCCCACGGGCGGGGGTGCCGAGCCGGGCCCACGGGAACGGGCTGCCGACGGCACCGCGGGCGTCGGTGACACGCACCTGGACGCGCTCGTCGACGTCCGGGTCGGTGACCGTCTCGGCGATCAACAGACCTCCGGGGGATAGAAGTTGGGTGATCCGGTCGAGCAGGGCCTGGGGGTCGCCGCCGATGCCGACGTTGCCGTCGACCAGCAGCGCGGTGCCCCAGCGGCCCTCGCCGGGCAGGGACTCGAAGACGGACCGCCGCAGGGCCTGCCCGCCGAGCGCGACGGTCCGGGCGACCGCGGCCTCGCTCACGTCGATCCCGAGCACGCGCCGGCCGCGGGCCCCGAGTTCGGCGACGAGCCGCCCCGGCCCGCAGCCGACGTCCAGCACTGCGCCCTCACAGCGCCGCAGCACCTCCAGGTCCGCAGCGTCCGCGGCGGCACACCAGCGCTCCAGTTCGAGCAGGAGCAGCCAGCCGTCCGAGCGACGCAGAAAGAGGGGGCCCTGGCCGGTGCGGAGGGCCTGGGTGTAGGGATCGGCGGACCAGGTGCCGTCGTGGGCGTGGGCGTGGGCGGGGGCGTCCGTCGGGCGCAGCCGCAGTGCGCCGGTGCCGAGGTCGGCCCCGGCGCCCGATCCGTCGTCGAGGCCGATCCGCACGCCCGTCACCGGGGCACCCCCGCGAGCCGTCCCAGCGCCGCCGCGAACCGTCCCCCCGGGGCCGCCCTCGCGACCAGGTGCGCGTCCCGGGCCGTGTCCACGTCCCGCAGCGGCGGCAGGTCCCGGACCCGCAGTCCGGTCAGGCGGGCACGCTGGGCCGTGCCCGTGTGGGGTGTCGACATCGGGACCCCGCGCAGCCGGGACGGGTCCGGTTCGGCCAGACCGAGTGCCCAGAAGCCGCCGTCCTCGGCCGGACCGAAGTACGCCTCGCAGTCGGCGAAGTCCACCGTGAGCAGCTCCGGGGTCACCTGGGGCGTGTCCATGCCGATGAGCAGGGCCGGTCCTTCGCAGCCCGCGAAGGCCGCGGCCAGCCGTTCGTCGAGGCCGCCCGCGCACTGCCGTACGACGTCGAAACCGGGCGGCAGCCAGGGGCCCGGCGTGCCCTCCAGGACCAGGACCCGGCGCCGGGCCGGGGTACGGGCCACCACGTCCAGGGTGTCCGCGAGGGACGCCTCGGCCAGCGCGGCCGCCTCCTCGGGGGTGAACGGCGGAGTCAGCCGGGTCTTGACCCGCCCCGGCCGGGGCTCCTTGGCGATGACGAGCAACGTGGTCACGCGCGCACCTCCGTCCCGGACTCGGCGAGGACCTGGCTCATGTCCCGCACCGCCTGCCATGTGCCCCGCCAGGTGCCCGTCACCTTGGAGGCCCCGGCGCGCGGGCGGTACGGCACGTCGTGCTCGGCGATCCGCCAGCCCGCGTCGGCCGCCCGCACCACCATCTCCAGGGGGTAGCCGCTGCGCCGGTCCGTGAGGCCGAGGGCGAGGAGGGGTGCGCGGCGGGCGGCGCGCAGCGGGCCCAGGTCGTGCAGCCGGAGGCCGGTGCGGCGGCGCAGCAGCCGGGCGAGCGCGAGGTTGCCCACCCGGGCGTGCGGGGGCCAGGCGCCACGGGCCCGCGGGCGGCGCCGGCCGAGCACGAGGTCGGCCTCGCCGGCCAGCACCTCGTCCACGAACGGCACCAGGTCCGAGGGGTCCAGCGAGGCGTCGCAGTCGCAGAAGCACACGATGTCGGCCGTGGCCGCGGTCAGCCCGGCATGGCAGGCGGCGCCGAAACCGCGCCGCTCCTCGCGGACGACGGTGGCGCCGAGGGCGTGGGCGATGTGGGCGGAGCCGTCCGTGGAGCCGTTGTCGACGACGAGCGCGCGCCAGCCGGGCGGGATGCGTTCCAGCACCCACGGCAGCGCCTCGGCCTCGTCCAGACAGGGCAGCACGACGTCCACTGACGCCGCCGGTTCGTTCACTGAAGGGGTCGTCACGATGTTCACCCTACGAACGCAGAACGGACAAACCGGACTCCGGCTCCTTACGAAACAAGGACGTCGGCGGCCGTGGGCGGCATCCGCGCACGCGGGGTGCGAGGCTGGCGGCATGGAGCAGCAGCAGTACGCACAGGCCCGGCCCCGGGTGCTCGTCGTGGACGACGACCCCACCGTCGCCGAGGTGGTCTCCGGCTACCTGGACCGCGCCGGCTACCTCGTGGACCGGGCCGCGGACGGCCCCGACGCACTCGCCCGCGCCGCCGCGCACCGCCCGGACCTCGTCGTCCTGGACCTGATGCTGCCCGGCATGGACGGCCTGGAGGTGTGCCGCCGGATGCGCGGGCGCGGGCCCGTCCCGGTCATCATGCTCACCGCCCGCGGCGACGAGGACGACCGCATCCTGGGCCTGGAGGTCGGCGCCGACGACTACGTCACCAAGCCCTTCAGCCCCCGCGAACTGGTCCTGCGTGTCGAGTCGGTGCTGCGCCGCTCCCGGCCCGCCCAGCCGGCCGGCACCCTGCGCGCGGCCGGGCTCAGCCTCGACCCCCAGGCCCGCCGCGCCACCAAGAACGGCGACGAACTCGCCCTGACCATCCGCGAGTTCGACCTCCTCGCGTTCTTCCTGCTCCACCCCGGCCGGGTCTTCGGCCGCGAGGACCTGATGCGGGAGGTGTGGGGCTGGGACTTCGGCGACCTGTCCACCGTCACCGTCCATGTGCGCAGGCTGCGCGGAAAGGTCGAGGACGACCCGGCGCGGCCGCGCCTCATCCAGACCGTGTGGGGCGTCGGATACCGCTTCGAGGACGCCGCGGGAAGCGAGGCCTGACCATGCGCGACATGCTCCTCATCGCCCTGTACGCCTTCCTCGGCGCCGCCGCCGCAGGACTCCTCGGCGCGTGGGTGCTGCTGCTGATCCGGCGCCGGTCGCTCGCCCTGCACCTCACCGTGGTCGCCGCCGTCGGCGTGACCGCGATGCTGGCCGGGACCCTCGCGGTCGCCCAGGCGATGTTCCTGTCCGGGCACGACCTGAGTGTGGTCACCACCGTCGTCCTGATGGCGGCCGTGGTCTCCCTGGCCACCGCCCTGCTGCTCGGCCGCTGGGTCGCCGCCCGCAGCCGGGCCCTCGCGCTCGCCGCCCGCTCCTTCGGCGACGGCGGCGACTTCACCTCGCCCGGCGGGCCCACGACCGCCGAACTGAACGACCTCAGCCGCGAGTTGGAGGCCACCAGCGCCAGACTCGCCGAGTCCCGGGAGCGGGAACGCGCCCTGGAGTCCTCCCGGCGTGAACTCGTCGCCTGGATCTCGCACGACCTGCGCACCCCGCTCGCCGGCCTGCGCGCGATGTCCGAGGCCCTGGAGGACGGCGTCGCCGCCGACCCCGCCCGCTACCTGAGGCAGATCCGCACCGAGGTCGAACGCCTCAACGACATGGTCGGCGACCTCTTCGAACTCTCCCGCATCCACGCGGGGGCGCTGGCGCTCAGCCCGAGCCGGATCTCCCTCTACGACCTCGTCTCCGACGCCCTCGCGGGCGCCGACCCGCTGGCCCGCGAGCACGGCGTACGGCTGGTCGGCGACCGGGTGGCGGCCGTGCCGGTCGAGGTGGACGGCAAGGAGATGAGCCGCGTCCTGGGCAACCTCCTCGTCAACGCCATCCGCCGCACCCCCGCCGACGGCACGGTCGCGGTGGCCGCCGAGCACCGTGCCGAGGGTGTCGTCCTGTCCGTCACGGACGGCTGCGGCGGCATCCCCGAGGAGGACCTGCCCCGTGTCTTCGACACCGGCTGGCGCGGCACCCACGCCCGGACACCCCCGGCCGGGGCGGGACTCGGCCTCGCGATCGTCCGCGGCATCGTGGAGGCCCACGAGGGCCGGGCCACCGTACGCAACGTGCCGGGCGGCTGCCGCTTCGAGGTGGTGCTGCCGACGCCGGTTTCCTGAAAAGACCCGCCACCGCCGCTCGAAAAACGGTGGTGCCGCCCGTGGCCGCTTTCTTTCACGGACGGCACCACCGGTCCACCGCGGGCTACGCGCCCCGCATCCCGGCGCCCGCGAACTCCCGCATCCCCTCGGCGAATCCGACCTCGGCCTTCCACCCCAGCTCCGCCCGCAGCCGCGCCGAGTCCGCCGTGATGTGCCGTACGTCCCCGAGCCGGTACTCCCCGGTGACCACGGGCTCGGGGCCGCCGTACGCCCCGGCCAGCGCGCGGGCCATCTCGCCCACGGTGTGCGGCTCGCCGCTCCCGGTGTTGTACGACGTGAGCGCGCCGCCCCTCGAACCCGCCTCCAGCGCCGCCACGTTGGCCGCCGCCACGTCCCGTACGTGCACGAAGTCCCGGCGCTGACCGCCGTCCTCGAAGACGCGCGGGGCCTCGCCGCGGGCGAGCGCGGAGCGGAAGAAGGAGGCGACGCCGGCGTAGGGGGTGTCGCGGGGCATGCCCGGCCCGTACACGTTGTGGTAGCGCAGCGCCACCGCCGAACCGCCGGTGGCCCGCGCCCAGGAGGCCGCCAGGTGCTCCTGGGCGAGCTTGGTGGTCGCGTACACGTTCCGCGGGTCGACCGGGGCGTCCTCGCCGACCAGACCGGGGGACAGGTCCGCGCCGCACTCCGGACACGGGGGCTCGAAGCGCCCCGCTTCCAGGTCGGCGACGGTGCGCGGTCCCGGCCGTACGGTCCCGTGCCGGGCGCAGGTGTAGCGACCCTCGCCGTACACCACCATCGACCCGGCCAGCACCAGCCGCCGTACCCCCGCCTCGGCCATCGCGGCCAGCAGGACCGCCGTACCGAGGTCGTTGTGGGAGACGTACTCGGGGGCGTCGGCGAAGTCCACGCCCAGGCCGACCATCGCCGCCTGGTGGCACACCGCGTCCACGCCGGTCAGGGCGCGGCGGACCGCGTCAGGGTCCCGCACGTCGGACGCCGGGTCGGCCCGGACGTCGTACACGAGGGGCTCGTGGCCCTGTGCCGCGAGTGCCTCGACGATTCGGGACCCGATGAAACCGGCGCCGCCGGTGACCAGTACACGCATGTGCCCAAGCTAGGGCGGCGACCCGCCCGGAGGGCCGGTCCGCGCCGTCACGTCACGGCTTCGTAAGACTCAGCGGCAGCGACACCGTGAACACCGTCGAGCCGGGCTCGCTGCGCAGCTCGATCGTGCCGCCGTGCGCCCGGACCAGGGAGCTCGCCACCGCGAGGCCGAGGCCGCTGCCGCCGCGGTCCCGGCTGCGGGCCTTGTCGACGCGGTAGAAGCGGTCGAAGACCCGCTCCCGGTCGCCGGCCGGGATCCCCGGCCCGCCGTCGGCGATCCGCACCTGCGCGTACCCGTCCCGCACCCGCACCCCGACCGACACCTTCGTGCCCGCCGGGGTGTGCACGGCCGCGTTGGTGAGGAGGTTGTCGAGGACCTGGCGCACGCGCTGCGGGTCGAGGCGCAGCTTCAGTGCCTGCGGGCCCTCCTCGAAGGACAGCGGATGGTGCGGGTGGCTCGCGCGGAAGGCGTCGGCCGCGTGCTCCACCAGCTCCACCAGGTCCACCTCGGCGGGCCTGAGCGGGGTCTCGACCTCGGCCGCGTCCAGGCGGGCGAGCAGCAGCAGGTCGTCCAGGAGGAACCCCATGCGGGCGGCCTCGGCGCGCAGCCGGGCCAGGTGCTTGTCGCGCTCCTCGGGGGCGTTGGCGGCCGCGTACTGGAAGAGGTCCGCGTAGCCCCGTACGGACATCAGGGGCGTGCGCAGCTCGTGCGAGGCGTCCGCGACGAACCGGCGCAGCCGCTGCTCGGCCTCCGCGCGGACCGCGAGCGAGTCGTCGATGTGCTCCAGCATGGTGTTGAACGCCGTCCGCAGCTCCTCGACCTCCGGGCCACCGCCCCGCTTGTCGGCGCGCAGCGGGAGCCGGGCCGCCGTGTCGGTGAGGTCGTGCGAGGCGATGCCGTGCGCGGTGGACGCCATGGCGCTCAGCGGCTGCAGCCCGCGCCGCAGCAGCCTGCGGCCGACCACGACGAGCGCCAGCAGGGCCAGCCCGAACGCGATCACCTGGACGGTGATCAGCCGCCGCACGGTGTCGTCGATGTCCTCCAGCGGCGCGGCGCTGACCAGGACCACCCCCGGCTCGACCTCGCAGGCCCGCAGCCGGTAGTCGCCGACGTCCCTGAGGTGCGCGGTGCTCAGGATCTCGGTGTGCGCGGCGGCCTGCGCCCCGGCCAGCGCGGTGAAGTCACCGACGTCCGTCGGCAGGTCGCCGGGGTCCTCGGGCTTGCGGATCCGCGGGGAGCCGTCCGAGACGTCGTACACGGCGTAGTACCAGCTGTAGTACTTCTTGCCCGTAAGAGTGCCGTAGTCCGCGATGCTCTTGGACTGGGCGATCTGGGCCTGCGCCAGCTGGGTGTCCAGCTGGGCCGACAGGTAGTCCCGCATGTACGTGGTCAGCGCGGTGCCCACGACCGCGAACACCACCAGGGCCAGCGCCCCGAGACCCAGCGCCAGGCGGGTGCCGAGCCGCATCCGCCGGTACGCCGACCGCACCCGGCCGAGAAGGGACCTCATTCGGCCGCCTGCCGGATCACGTACCCGAAGCCCCGCACGGTGTGGATCAGCGGCTCGCCCGTGTCGTCCAGCTTGCGGCGCAGCCGGCTGACGACCAGCTCGACGACGTTGGAGCGGCCGCCGAAGCCGTACTCCCACACGTGGTCGAGGATCTGCGCCTTGGTGAGCACGGTGGGCGACTTGCGCATCAGGTACCGCAGGACCTCGTACTCGGTCGGGGTGAGCGTGAGCAGCCGGTCGCCGCGCCGCACCTCGCGGGTGTCCTCGTCCATCGTGAGGTCCGCGACCCGCAGCACCGAGCGCTGGAAGCCGGGCCCGGTGCTGCGCCGCAGCACGGTCCGCAGCCGGGCCATCAGCTCCTCCACCGCGAACGGCTTGACCAGGTAGTCGTCCCCGCCCCGGGTGAGCCCCGCCACCCGGTCGGCGACCGCGTCCCGCGCGGTGAGGAACACCACGGGCACCATCGTGCCCGAGCGGCGCAGCCGGTCCAGGACGCCGAAACCGTCGATGTCGGGCAGCATCAGATCGAGCACCACGATGTCCGGACGGAACTCCGCGGCACGGCTGAGCGCCTCTTCACCGGAGTTCGCGGTGACCGCCTCCCAGCCCTCGTAGCGGGCGACGGTCGCCACGAGATCGGCGATCGGCGGGTCGTCGTCCACGACGAGGAGTCGTACTTTTTCCACCCGCTCATAGTGCTGCACGGGGGACGTGAAGCGGGCGCGGGATGGGCCCTGGGGCCACATCGATAAGCTCTTGAAAGTTGTACGACAGGAAAACGACAGCTCCCGCCGGAGAAGCTCGTTACCCAGGCCCCGATCAAGGAGCTAGTCCGTGACGACCGTCCAATCGCCCCCCGCGCCCCCCACGGCGATACAACGCCCCAGGGTCGTGGCCCGCACCGGGCTCTACGCCCTGCTGGCCGCGAACGCGGCCGTTGTCGCCTGGTTCTTCGCCAAGGCCGGCTTCGCCTCCAACGCGCTCATCGTGCTCGGCCGCCTCACCGGCCTGTACGCCGCGCTCATCATGGCCTTCCAGCTGGTCCTGGTGGCCCGGCTGCCCTGGCTGGACCGCCGCATCGGCATGGACCGGCTCACCTCCTGGCACCGCTGGACCGGCTTCGGCATCCTGTGGACGCTCCTCGCACACGTCGTCTTCATCAGCTTCGGCTACGCCGAGGGGACGGACGTCGGCCCCATCGGTGAGATCGTCGACCTCGCCGAGACCACCGAGGGGGTGCTGCGCGCGGTCGTCGCGTTCTTCCTGATCCTCGTGGTCGGCGCGGTCTCCGCCCGCTACGCCCGGCGCCGCCTCGCCTACGAGACCTGGCACTTCATCCACCTGTACACGTACGTCGCCGTGGTGCTGGCCTTCACCCACCAGGTCTCGGTCGGTACGACCTTCACGTCCTCGTCCGCCGCCACCGCCTACTGGTACGGCGTCTGGGGCGTCGCCCTCGGCTCGGTCGTCCTGGGCCGCGCGGTGCTCCCGCTGTGGCGCAACTGGCGCCACCAGTTCCGCGTCACCGCCGTCGTCCCGGAGAACGACAACGTCGTCTCGGTCTACATCAGCGGCAAGGACCTCGACCAACTGCCCGCCCGCGCCGGACAGTTCTTCCTGTGGCGGTTCCTGACCACCGACCGCTGGTGGCAGGCCAACCCCTTCTCCCTGTCCGCCGCCCCCGACGGCCGGACCCTGCGCCTGACCGCCAAGGCGGCCGGCGAGGGCAGCGCCGCCCTCAGGCACGTCAAGGTCGGCACCCGCGTCTTCGCCGAGGGCCCCTACGGCGCCTTCACCGCCCTGCACCGCACCCGCCCCGAGTCCGTCCTGATCGCCGGCGGCGTCGGCGTCACCCCCATCCGGGCCCTCCTGGAGGAGGTGCAGGGCCACACCGTCGTCATCTACCGGGTCGGCTCCGACCGGGACGCCGTCCTCTACGACGAGCTGCGCGACCTCGCGGACGCCAAGGGCGCCGAACTGCACCTGGTCACCGGACCGCCGGTGCCCGACAAGCTGGCGGCGGGCGAGCTGGCGCGACTCGTGCCGGACATCGCGGAACGGGACGTCTTCCTGTGCGGACCGCCCCCGATGATGACCGCGGTCCTGGGCAGCCTGCGCGAGCTGAACGTGCCCAAGGCGCAGACCCACTTCGAGCGCTTCAGCCTGGCGGGATGAGGAAGAGACCGTGAAACGAGCCATACCTGTCGTCGTCCTGAGCATCGCGGGCCTGGTCCCCGTCTGGCTGTACCAGCCCTCGTCCGGCTCCTCGACCGTCCAGGCCACCACCCCCGCGCCCTCGACGTCCTCCTCCGGGGCGCCCGGTACGAACGTGGTCACGACCACCACGATCGACACGGAGAAGGGCCCGGTCCAGCTCCAGGTGACCTTCGAGGGTTCGAAGATCGCCGCCGTGAAGATGCTCCAGCAGCCGGACCACCCGCAGACCACGGCGGCCGTGCCGAAGCTGGTCGCGGAGACCCTCCAGGCGCAGAGCGCGGACATCGACACCGTCTCCGGTGCCACGATCACCAGCGAGGCCTACAAGAAGTCCCTCCAGGCCGCGATCGACGACAACGCGAAGACGGCGTCGGCGGCCTCGTCGACCCCCTCCGACTCCCCGGCCTCCTCCTCGCAGACCGTGGACGGCACCGCGGTCGACACCGAGAAGGGCACCGTCCAGGTCCAGGTGACCTTCGAGGGTTCGAAGATCGCCGCCGTGAAGATGCTCCAGCAGCCGGACCACCCGCAGACCACGGCGGCCGTGCCGAAGCTGATCGCCGAGACCCTCCAGGCGCAGAGCGCCGACATCGACACGGTGTCCGGCGCGACCATCACCACCGGTGGCTACAAGGAGTCCCTCCAGGCCGCGATCGACGCGAAGGCATGATGGCCTGATGCACCGCGTCGAACACGTCATGAGCTTCCCCGTCTCGCTGCGGGTCGACGACGAGGACGTCCCCGAGTCCGCGGCGGACGCGGTCTTCGCGTGGCTGCGCGAGGTGGACGCCCGGTTCAGCCCGTTCAAGGAGGACAGCGAGGTGTCGCGGTACGACCGCGGCGAGCTGTCCGAGGCCGCGCTGAGCGCGGACCTGCGCGAGATCCTCGACCTGTGCGAGCACTACCGGGTCGCCACCGGCGGCGCCTTCGACGTACGCCTGCCCGGCCGCCGTCTCGACCCCTGCGCGGTGGTCAAGGGCTGGTCGGTGCAGCGGGCGGCCGACCTGCTGACGGCGGCCGGCGCGACGCGGTTCGTCCTCAACGCCGGCGGTGACGTGGCCGCCGCCGGCGGCCCCTGGCGGGTGGGCGTACGGCACCCCGAACACGCCGACAAACTGTGCACGGTCCTCTCGCTGGACAGCGGGGCGGTCGCGACGTCCGCACGCTACGAGCGCGGCGACCACATCATCGACGGCCGCACCGGACGCCCGGCGACGGGCCTGCTCAGCCTCACGGTCGTGGCGAAGACCCTGACGGAGGCCGACTCGGTCGCCACGGCGGCCTTCGCGATGGGCGCCGAAGGCGTGGACTGGGCGGCGTCCCTGGAGGGCTGCGAGGTCTTCGCGGTGGACGCGGACCGCGGGGTGCTGCGGACCCCGGGGTTCCCGGCGGCCGAGGCGAAGGCGGCCTAGCAGGTCCCCTGGACGACGGCAGGGCCCCGACCAGTGATCCCGGCCGGGGCCCTCCCGGCTACGCGCCCGCGCCGGTCTGGCCGCTGCCGCTGAGAAACGCCTCGGCGAGCACGTACGGTGCGCCGCGCGACCCACCCGGCCCTTCTGTGCCGCGACACGTGGAGGGGCGGGCTGTCGGTGCCTGGAGCCCGACGCCTGCGACCCAGGGCAGCGACGTAACACAAGCCGTCTAGACTCTGCCGGACGGCCTGCTGGACCGGCCGAATGCGGACAACTTCTGCCAGACCCGAAGGGTATTCGGCGCTTTGATACGGATAGATTCAGTCACCAAGCGGTACCCGGACGGCACGGTGGCGGTGGACCGGCTCTCGTTGGAGATTCCCGACCGCTCGATCACGGTCCTCGTCGGCCCCTCGGGCTGCGGCAAGACGACCACCCTGCGGATGATCAACCGGATGGTCGAGCCCAGCGAGGGAACCATCCTGATCGACGGCAAGGACAGCCGGCAGCAGCCGGTGAACACGCTGCGCCGGTCCATGGGATACGTCATCCAGAACGCCGGCCTCTTCCAGCACCGCACGATCGTCGACAACATCGCCACCGTGCCCCGCATGCTGGGCTGGGGCAAGGAGAAGGCGCGGGCCCGGGCCCGGGAGCTGATGGAGCGGGTCGGGCTCGACGCCTCGCTCGCCAAGCGGTACCCCTACCAGCTGTCCGGCGGACAGCAGCAGCGCGTCGGTGTGGCGCGGGCGCTCGCCGCCGATCCGCCGGTGCTGCTCATGGACGAGCCGTTCTCGGCCGTCGACCCCGTGGTCCGCAAGGGACTCCAGGACGAACTCCTGCGCATCCAGGACGAGTTGGGCAAGACCATCGTCTTCGTCACCCACGACATCGACGAGGCCGTCAAGATCGGCACGATGGTCGCCGTGATGCGCACCGGCGGCAAGCTCGCCCAGTACGCGCCGCCCGCCGAACTGCTCTCCAGCCCCGCCGACGCGTTCGTCGAGGACTTCCTCGGCACCGACCGCGGCATCCGGCGGCTCTCCTTCTTCCCCTCCGCCGGACTCCGGCTGCTGACCACGCCGGTCGTCGCCGTGGACGCCACCGCCGAGCAGATCGCCGCCCGCGGCACGGCCGACGCGCCCTACCTCCTCGTCACGGACGTGGACGGCAAGCCCCTCGGCTGGAGCGAGCCGCAGGCTCTGACCGCCGGGAGCGTCGACACCGCTGAACTCCTTCCGTACGGGCGGCCGTTCGTGGCCGGCACCGACTCGCTGCGGGCCGCACTGGACTGTGCCGTGCTCTCGCCCACCGGATGGGCCGTCGGCGTCGACGCCGACGGGCGGGTGGCCGGGGTGGTGTCCCAGCAGGCCATCGGCGAGGCGATCCGCGGGGCCCACGCCCAGGGCCGTGCGGACGCCGAGGTCAGCCCATGAGCGGGTTCTTCGACATTCCGAGCGACCTCCAGCACAGCTGGCTCGGGCTGATCGGGCTGCACCTGCGGGAAGCCCTGCTGCCGGTCCTCGCCGGACTGCTGATCGCCCTGCCGCTGTCCCAGCTGTGCGTGCGCTTCAGATGGCTGTACCCGCCGGTGCTGTGGGTGACCACCGTGCTGTACGCCATCCCCTCGCTGGCCTTCTTCGTCGTCCTCATCGACTACACCGGCCAGACCGAGCTCACGGTGATGATCCCGCTCACCGTCTACACCCTCGTCATCCTGGTCCCGGCGATCGTCGACGGCGTCCGTTCGGTGCCGCAGGAGACCCTCGCGGCCGCGACCGCGATGGGCTTCGGACCCGTACGCCGCTACCTCCAGGTCCAGTTGCCGATCGCCGTGCCCGCCATCATCGCGGGGCTGCGGGTGGCGACCGTGTCGAGCATCTCCCTCGTCAGCGTCGGCGCGCTCATCGGCAACCAGGGGGCGCTCGGCAACCTCATCAACGACGCCAACATCTACAACCGGCCCGAACTCGCCGTGAACGCCGTGGTGACCATGGCGGTCCTCGCGATCCTCGCCGACGGGCTGCTGGTCGCCCTACGACTGCTTCTGACGCCGTGGATGCCGAGCGGCGCGCGTGCGCGGCGCGCGCAGCGGCCCGAACCGGAGGTCGCCGCCCGGTGAACGTCCTGCACTTCATCAACGCCTTCTTCAGCGACAGCGCGCACTGGCAGGGCTACGACGGGATTCCCACGAGGCTCGGGGAGCACGTCCGGTACACCCTGGAGGCCCTCGCCATCGCCGCGGCGATCGGACTGCCGGTCGGTCTCGTCACCGGGCACTACGGGCGGGGCGGCAACGCGCTGGCCTTCGTCGCCGTCGCCGGACGGGCCCTGCCCACCTTCGGTCTGCTGGTGCTGATGACCCTGTCGCTCGGGTTCGGGCTGATCAACGTGATGATCCCGCTGGTCGTGCTCGCCGTGCCGCCGATCCTGGTCACCACCTACGAGGCCATGCGGTCGGTGGACCCCGCCCCGGTGGACGCGGCCCGCGGGATGGGGATGCACGAGGCGGAGGTGCTCTTCCGGGTCGAACTCCCGGTCGCCCTTCCGCTGATTCTCGGCGGGCTGCGCTCGGCGGCCATCCAGATCGTGTCGACGGCCACGATCGCCGCGTACGTCTCGCTGGGCGGACTCGGGCGGTACATCGTGGACGGGCTCTACCAGCGCGACTACGAGAAGGTGGTGGGCGGGGCGACGCTGGTCGCCGCGTTGGCGCTGGTCACCCTGGCGCTGTTCTGGGGGATCACCCGGCTCACCGTGTCGCGCGGCGTGCTCAGGAGCAACTAGTCGCGGGGCCGGGGGAGTTCGTGCCCCCGGCACCCGTCACGCCTGCGTGCGGGCGAGTGCCTGTTCCAGTACGACGAGCAGCGCGTCCCGTACCGACCCGCGCTCCCGCGCGTCGAAGACGATCACCGGGACCCGGTCGTTGACGTCCAGCGCCCAGCGGACCTCGTCCAGGGTGTGCTCGACCCTGCCGTCGAAGGCGTTGACGGCGACCGCGAACGGGATCTGCTTGTGCTCGAAGTAGTCGACCGCGGCATAGCAGTCGTCGAGGCGGCGGGTGTCGACGATGACGAGTCCGCCGAGCGCGCCCTCGACGATGTCGTCCCACATGAACCCGAAGCGTTCCTGGCCCGGCGTGCCGAAGAGGTACAGCTTCAGGGTCGGGTCGACGGTGATGCAGCCGAAGTCCATCGCGACCGTCGTCGTGGTCTTGCGCGGGGTGTGGCTGAGGTCGTCCACGCCGGCCGCGACCTCGGTGATGGCGGCCTCCGTGGTCAGCGGCTCGATCTCGGAGATCGAGCCGACCGCCGTGGTCTTGCCCACCCCGAAGCCGCCCGCGATCACCATTTTGACCGGCAGCGGCGGTCGTACGGCGGCGGAGGGCGCGGCCGAGGGCCGGGTGGCCGGTTCAGTCGGTGTCACGGAGTACCCCTCGGGAGTCGGGGATGGCACGCAGGCCGTCGATGAGCCTGCGCAGGACGGAGGCGTCGTGGGTGACGCCGGTGTCGGGCACGTGCACCGTCAACTGCCCCGCCGTACGCAGGTCCTCGGCGAGGATCCTGACCACGTTCAGGTGCAGCCGCAGCCGGGCCGCGATCTCCGCGATGGACTGCGGGATCCGGCACGCGGCGACGATGTCGTGCTGTTCGAAGGAGAGCCGGTCGAGCCCGTCGAGTCCCTCGGCGGTGGCCACCACCTGGGTCTCGACGGGCATCGTCCGGCCGGACGGATCGGGTGCCACCCGGCCGGCGGTGACGAGGAACGGCCGTACGGCGGGTACGGGACCGCCCGGCTCCGGGTCCGGAGGCGTGCTGCCGTCCGCCATGACTGCGCTTCCTCCTCGGTCAGCGCTTCGACGGGGCGCCGACGCTGTTCTTCAGTTCGAGCACGAGCTGGGGGCTGAGCGCGGCACCGGCACGGTTCGCGAACAACGTCATCTCGTACGCGATGTTGCCGAGCTTGGCCTCCTTGTCGGTGACGACGCCGAGCACGGCGCCGCTGCCGATCGCCGAGACCAGCACATGGCCGCCCTCCAGGTCGATGATGACCTTGTTGAGGCCGCCCAGGCCGTAGTTGCCGGAGGCTCCGGCGGCCAGGCTCGTGATGCCGGAGACGATCGCGGCCAGGCGCTCGGAGTCGGCCGGCTCGCGCAGTTCCGACACGGCGATGAGCAGCCCGTCCGAGGACACGGCGATGGCGTCGACGACGCCCGCGGTCTCCGTCGCGAAACGGTTCAGCAGCCAGGTGAAGTCGGCTGCGGCGGCCTGCAGGTCGGCGGGCGTGGTGCCTTCCGTAGGCGTGTCACCTGTGGACGTGCTCACTGCTCCGCTCCTTCCGGGGAGTGGTTCTGGTCGTGCGGGGGGTTGGATGCGGTCTGGTGGGTCTCCACGGCGTTCCCGAGTACGGGTCTGCTGTGGCTGCCGGTGTCGCTGTCCCGGTGGGCGCGCTCCACGGCCGCCTCGAACTCGTCGAGCGCGTCGCGTACGGCCTCGGGGTCGGCGGGCGGGAGCGGAGCCGTCTTCTGCACGGCCTCGGCGCCGACGGTGGTGCGCAGGGTGGCACCGCGGACGCGGCGGCGCAGCGGGCGGGAGGCCTCGCCTCCCTCGCCGGTCCCGGGTTCTTCGCCGGTGCGGGCCTTCGGGACGAACGGGGGTGCGGGAGAAGGGGGTTCGGAGACCGCGGACGCGGTGTCCGGGCCGGTGGGGGCCGTGTCGCGGTGCGGCACCCGGCGCGGGAGCGGGGTGTGATCGCCGCCGGCGGCCCCCCTGACACCGGGCCCGGAGGCAGCGGTACCCCGGGCCACCGGGCCCGCGGCCGCCTCCTGGCCGGAGTCGGGGCGTACGGCCGTAGGACCTGTCGCTCGGACCGGATCCGGGGCCTGCGTCGTGTCCGAGGCGCTGTCCGAGGCCCAGGCCGGGACCGGGCGCATCCCCGCGGCGGCGTCCGAACCGACACCCGCGGCGGCGGCCGGAACCGCGCCGGAGCGCGCTGCGACCGCGGCCGGCCCGGAGGCTGCCGCCGAGACCGTACGGGACTCCGCCGCCGCGGCCGTAAGGGCGCCGGAGTGGTCCGCGGCGACCGCCACCGGGCTCATCGTCAGCAGGAGCGAGGAGGGGATGGTCACCTCGGCCGTGACGCCGCCTCCCGGGGTGCGGGAGAGAGCCACGCTCACGTCCCAGCGGCGCGCCAGGGTGCCGACCACGAACAGGCCGAGCACCTTCGTCGGGACCAGGTCAAGGCGTTCGCGGCGGATGAGGCGGGCATTCTCCTCCTCCAGGCGCTCGGCGCTCATACCGAGACCGTGGTCGGAGATCACGACCAGCGCGCCCTCGTGGCCGTCCTTGACGATCACCTCGACGGGGCTGCCCGCGGGCGAGAACGCCACGGCGTTCTCGACGAGTTCGGCCACCATCAGCGTGAGGTCGCCGATGATGTCCGGCTCGACCATGACCTCCGTGCCGACCTGGAGGGAGACCCGCTGGAAGCCCTCGATCTGGCCGAGCGCGGCACGGACGACGTTGGTGAGGGCGAGCGGCCCGGAGTCGAGGACCGTCTCGCGGATGCCGGCCAGCAGCATCAGGCTGTCGGCGTTGCGGCGCAGCCGGACCGCGATGTGGTCGATGCTGTAGAGGCGTTCCAGGAGCGCCGGGTCCGTCTCGCCGCGCTCGACCGCGTCGATCAGGGCCAGCTGCCGGGTGGTCAGGTTGCTGACCCGGCGGCCCACGTTGCCGAACATCTCGGCGACGTTGCGGCGGCTGAGCACCTGGCGTTCGAGGAGCGCGAGCGACGTGGTCTGCACCTGGTTGAACACGTCGGCGAGGTCACCGATCTCGTCCTTCGCGGTGACCGGCATCTCCTGAAGCCGCGGCGGACCGTCGTCCTCGGCGTCGTCGTCGGCCACGCGGGCGAGCTCACGACCCGCCACCTCCGCGACCTGCTTGGCGGCACCGGTCAGCGCCTGCACCGGACGCACCACCGAGCGCCGTACCGCGACCGAGAAGGCGAGCCAGAGCACGAAGCCGAGCAGCGCCGCGCCCAGCAGCCAGGCGGCGTTCGTGCGCGCCTCCCGGGAGGCGGCGTCGGCGCGGTCGGCGATCTGGTCGATCAGCGAGGTGGTGGTCTTCAGCCGGGTCCGGGCCTGGGCGCGGTAGTCCGGGTAGGAGTCGAGCGCCGTCTGGAAGGCGGCCTGGATCTCGGACTGGGTCTCCGCCTGGAGCGATCCCGGGTCGATCTGGAGCTCGGCGTACTGCCGGGCGATCGTCGCCTGCGCGGTGTTGTGCTCGATGTCGCCGAGTTCCTCGGACTGCGCCGGGGTCGCGAACCGGCCGAAGCGCTCGACCTGGTGGGTGTACTCGTCGTAGGAGCCGATCGCGCCGATCAGCTCGATGAGGGCGTTGGAGTCACCGGTCGTCGCGGAGAAGACACCGGTCTCGAAGGAGCCGTGTGCCGCGTCGGCGCGCAGCAGCGAGTCGAGCAGGTTGCCGGTGAAGGTGGCCGCGAGGGCCGGGTTCCGGTCGAGTCCGAGGCCGTCGATCAGACCCTTGGCGGCGTCGCTGTAGGCCGGGTCGATGTTGTCGGCGGGCAGATAGGCCTTCTCGATGGTGTTGCGCAGGTCCTCGAGCCCGTTGACCTCGCGCAGCGCCCGGGCCTCGTCCTGCGGCAGCCGGTCGCCGAAGGTCGCGCGGACCTTCTCGACCTGGTTGTCCACGCGGGTCTGCGCCTCGCGGTAGGCGGTCTGCGAGGGGGTGTCGCCGCTCCGGTTGGACTGGTGGCGCACGGAGAGCAGGACGGCCTGCTGGTGCTCGGCCTCCAACTGCCCCACGAGCTTGGCCACCTGGGCGCTGTCACGGACCAGCTGGGCCGCGTCCGAGGCGTCCTGGGACTGGCCGACCTGGTCGGCGAAGAGATAGGCCAGCAGCACGGCGACCACCGCGAGCGGCACACCCACCAGGATGTTCAGCTTGCGCCGGAACGGCCAGCGCTCGGCGAAGTCCCGTATACCCCGTCTGCCGCTGCCACGTATGCCGTCCCGGGCCGGCGACGGTGCCGACCGGGTGGACGCGCCCACCTCGTTCGTGGACACCAGCCCTCCTTCGTGGGGTGTCTCGGTCTCGGCGCGTGAGAACGCGCACGACCGGGCCTGATCGCTACGGGACGGTGCACAGGGACACCTGAGTGGCTCCCGCACGCCTGTGTGACCGGCGCCAACTTCGGCGAGACTACAGCCTCTTCGGACAGCGCTTGCCGCTGCCCTGAGTCAAGAATCCGTTACAACCCGCACGGCACCCCGCGGGCCGGTTTCGCTCTTCCTTCACAACCGGCTACGGGTTGGCGTCAATTGTGACCAGGCCGGTCTTGACTGAGCCAGAACAGGCTGGATTGGATCAGTGCAAGGGCTTCCCTCCTCGAACGCCCTTGAACCACCTTGAATCCCCTGAGTTCCGGAACGGGAATCGTGACTTCTACCGCCGCACACCGCAGGTCCATCAGGAAGAACCCCGGCGTGGCCGCCGTCGCGCTCGCCGCCGCCGCGGTCCTGCTGGCGGGATGCGGGTCCTCCGACGACACCTCCGACCCGCTCTCCGAGGACACGGGCGCCGCCGCCGGCGGCGACACCGTCGTCGTCGGCTCGAACAACTTCGCCGAGAGCATCCTGCTCGCCGACATCTACGGCGAGGCCCTGAAGGCGAAGGGCATCAAGGTCACCTACAAGCCCAACATCGGCAGCCGCGAGACCACCTACGGCCTCCTGAAGAACGGCTCCATCACCGTCCTTCCCGAGTACAACGGCTCGCTCCTCGCCTACCTGGACAAGGACGCGAAGCAGGAGTCGGCGCAGGCCGTGGACGCCGCGACCAAGGCCAAGCTCGACTCCAAGCTGACGCTGCTCGACTCCGCGCCCGCGGAGAACAAGGACTCGGTCACGATCAACGCGGAGACCGCGAAGAAGTACAGCCTGACCGCCGCGTCCACCCTCGCCGACCTCAAGGAGGTCGCCCCGAACCTGGTCATCGGCGGCTCGCCGGAGTTCCAGACCCGGCAGCAGGGCCTGCTGGGCCTCGAGTCCCAGTACGGACTGAAGTTCAAGTCCTTCAAGGCGCTCGACGCGGGCGGCCCGCTGACCCAGGCGGCGCTGAAGAAGAACACCGTGCAGGCCGCGGACGTCTTCACGACCGACCCGACCATCACCAAGGAGAAGTTCGTCGTCCTCCAGGACCCGAAGAACCTCTTCGGCTTCGCGAACGTGACCCCGCTGGTCTACAAGTCCGGTCTCAGCCAGGAGGGCGTGGCCGCCCTGAACGCGGTCTCGGCCAAGCTGGACACCAAGGCCCTGCTCGACATGGACTCCCAGGTCCAGCTGGACAGCAAGGACCCGCTGGACGTGGCGAAGGCCTGGCTGAAGACGAACGGTCTGGGCTGACCTCGCTCGATGACCGGCGTGGGTGCGGATGGGCCCGCGCCGGTCAGTTGTCTCCTTTGTCTCGTTCGCAGACTCGCCGGAACGGCAGTTCGGGTATGTACAACGACCATTCCCCGGCGGTGAGGTCACGTCCCACGCGGTCGCAGACGGAACGGGCGACCAGGGCGGGGGCCAGTGGGGTCGCCGCCAGGTAGGTCTTGTGAACGACGCCGTTGTCGGACGACTCCTCGTAGGTGCTGTAGAGGTGCCGGCCCTTCCGGTCCAGGGCCATGGTGGCGAACGGGACCCAGCGCCACGCCGTCGGCAGCGGTGGACCGAGTCTGCGCAGGGACGCCAGATCCCACAACTGCACGCTTGTTTCGAGGGGCCCCAGTACCGCCAGTGTGGAACCGTCCTGGGAGAAGGCGAGCATGCCGCCCATGGACAGCGTTCCCAATCCCTGGTTGTAGGCGTTGTCCCCGTCCAGAGCGACGAGCTTCCTGGTGAGTCTCCCGTCCCACAGCGCCAGCCCGCCGGCGTAGTCGGACGCGGCGAGCATCTTCCCGTCCGGGCTGAAGGCGGCCTGAGTCGCCGTGTCGTACTGGGCGAGTCGGACGTGTCGCGTGCGGCCGGTCATGAGGTCGACCACCGCTCCCGTCGCGGTGACCAGTCGCCGTCCGTCCGGGGAGAGGGCCAGCGGAGCGCCGGTCCCCGACGGTGATGCCCAGACGAGGCGGCCCGTCGCCGTGGCGCGTGCCTCGACGGTGTCGTGCGAGGACGTCACGACGAGGACGCTGCCGTCGCCGCTCAACAAGAAACCGCTGTCGAGACGGTTTCCCACTCCTCCGAAGGGAACGACGAACACGATCGTCCGCAGGAGACGGCGAGCGCGGGTGTCCCACACCCCGGCTGTCCCGGACCGGGGATCGGCGAGTGCCAGGAAGCGGCCGTCATCGCTGAGCGCCATCGGAACGGCCTCGGGCGGCCCGGCCGATGTCCCCCGCCGCACGGTGGCGGTGATCGGGCGGCCGAGGAGTCTGCCGGACGCGGGATCCTCGACGCGTACGGTGATGTGTCCGCGGCCGACGACCTCGCGGGCCAGGACCCGCCCGTCGTCGGACAACAGGGTGTTTCCGGCCGGGCCGCTCGCCCCTCCCACCACGGCGCCGGCCAGCAGGTCCACCGACCTCAGGGCCGGTCCCGCGTCGGGGGTGCGGATGAAGCGCACCGTGCGACCGTCGTCGGCGAGGGACAGTGACGCGGCTCCCTCGTGCTGCAGGGGGTAGACGGCCCGGGGGATCGCCCCCGCCGTGTCCGGCCCCCCGGGCTCGAACAGCTGGATCTGCCGGTCGTCGGCCACCGCGAGGGCCTTGCCGTCCCGCCGGAAGGCCAGCGTGACCAGGAAGGCGTTCGGCCTGTCGGCCGTGAACCGTATGCCCTCGTACGCGGGATCCTGCTTGCCGGTGTCCGCGCGCCACACTCGCACATCGCCGAGGGCGTACGCTCCGGAGTGGACGAGCCCCGCCAGCCGTGAACCGTCGTCGCTGAACCTGACGGAACCGGTGTGGCATTCGGTGATGTCGGTGTCGGTGACAAGTGGCCGCCCCACTCGGCGTGCCGATGTGATGTCCCACAGCTCCAACGACCCGTCCCACGCACACAGGGCCAGACGGCCGGTGCCGGAGAGGTCGCCCTCGACCTGGGTGTCGGGGGAGTAGTCGCGGGGGATCCGAGCCAGCAGGTGACGCGACGGCACGTCCCACACCTGGACATGGTGATCGTCCTTCACCACCAGCGCCTTTCCGGCAGCCCCCAGAGCCAGCACCTCGCTGTCTTCGTCGCCGAAACTCCCGGGAACCGCGGCCCTGCCGCCGTCGTTCCAGACCCTGACCCCCTCCATGGTGGACACGGCCAGGGCATCCCCGGCGGGGCTGAGAGCCGCGCTCGGGTAGGTCCCCGACGGTTTGGTCAGCCGCCGTTCCTGGCGCAGGCGGTGCGTTGCGGCGTCGTAGACCCGGAGCACGCCCTTCTCGGTGAACCCGAGCAGAGTCGAGCCGTCCCGGCTGAGCGCGATGTCCATCCGCGGCAACGTGAACGTGTCGGCGTCCTGCTGTGCCGCGGCCGACAGCAGCCCGCTGCGCGCCTCGAACACCGGGGAGACCCGCCATGCGGCGACATTCAGCAGCATGGCCGCCCGAGGGTCGAACTTCCGCAGCGAATCCGCGCGGGCCGCGATGTTCCGGGCCACCATGTCCCGTTCCTGTTGGGCGATCACCCGGGCCCGGTAGGAGTTCGACCTGCTCTTCTGCCAGATCAGGACCCCTGCGGTCAGGGAGAAGACCAGCAGTGTCGCCACGACCCCGACGAGATACCGTCGCTGACGTGCTCTGCGCTGCTGCTGGAGTGCGGAGGACTCGATGAACTCCTTTTCCAGTGGCGTGAGTCGCAGGTGATCGGGAGCCTCGGCAGCCCACTTGACCTCCTGTCCGAGCTGTTCGCCCTGATGCAGCGCCGAGCGGGGCCGCCCCTCGGACTCCCAGCGCAGCGCGGCGGCACCCAGTCGCCGGTGTCCCCGCAGCCGGTCCCGGTCGGCCCGCACCCAGTCCCGCAACCGGGGCCAGGCCCGCAAAAGGGCGGGACTGGTCGGCTGGACGGTCGGGCCGTCCCGGGTGAGCAGGCCCGCCGCGGTGAACGAGTCGAGCGCCTTGCGCGCCGGCCCCGAGTCGCCCGGGCGGCAGGCGTCCAGGATCTCCTCGACCCGGGCGGCGCGTACGGAGTCCTGCCTGCCCTGTGGATCCACCCCGGGCTGGATCAGGCGAAGGAAGGCCGACCTGGCGGCGGCCTGGGCCGCGGGATCCAGTTGGCAGTAGGTGTGCTCCGCGATGGTGCCGAGCGGCATGTGGGAGACGGAGACGCCCGCGGAGGGCCGGACCACGAGACCTCGGCCGTTCTGGCCGTCGGCCTCCAGATCCCGAACAGTGTCGAGCCCCTCGATCACCAGACCGTGCAACAGCCTCAGTGCGTCTGGGCGTTGGTCCGGATCCTTGCTCAGGGCGGCTGCGGTGAGGGCGCGCAGCGGATCGGGCAGCGGTGTGAGGTCGGGTTGGTGCTCCCCGACCCGCCGGGTGACCTCGCCAAGAGTTTCCGCGCTGAAGGCGTCCCGGGCCGTAGCCGCGAAATAGACGGTGGCCCCCCAGGCGAAGACATCCGCCGCCGGCCCCGCCGGGCCGCCGTTCAGCACCTCGGGCGCCATGTAGCAGGGAGTGCCGGTGAGTCCACCGGTCGCGGTGAGCGTCATGTCCGCCGTCCGCGCGATGCCGAAGTCGATGACCCGTGGCCCGTCAGGGCCCAGGATGACGTTGTCCGGCTTGATGTCCCGGTGCACGACACCGGCTTGGTGGATCGCCGCGAGCGCGGTCGCCATGGCGATGGCGAGTCGGCGTACGTCGTCACCCGCCAACGGCCCGTCCTGGAGCACCCTCGCGCGCAGACTCGGGCCGGCCACGAACTCACTGACCAGGTAAGGCTGTTCGGCGTCGGCTTCGGCTCGCAACAGTTTCGCGGTGCAGAAGGACGCGACTCGCTGGACGGCCTGTGCCTCCTTGAGAAGCCTGCCGCGTGAGTCAGGATCCCCTGCCACCTCGGGACGCAGCACCTTGACCGCCACGCGAATGCCCGAGTCGTCGTAGGCCTCGTAGACGATGCCCTGGCCACCGGACCCCAGTCGGGCGGCCACCCAGTAGTTCCCCACCTTCAGTGGGTCGCCGGGCAGAAGATGATCCCGTCGCATGCCGTCCCCCCGTCCCTCGCCTGGTGGGACGCATCGGGAGAACATCCGGTTTCGGCGGCTTTCCTGACCGGGCATCCGTATCGTGGTGTTCCGACGGTCACTTGGGGGAGTGATGACCGAGCCTGAAACCGATCTGATCGCACAGCTGTTCTTCGGCCGCGACGACGCCGAGAACGACAACCAGAGCGGACTGCTCCAGGTTGGTTTCCGCCCCAACTCGGCCTACGACGCCGCCCTGACAGGCCGCAAGTCGCTCGTCATCGGCCGCAAGGGGGCCGGAAAGAGTGCCATCTGCATGCGGCTGATGGCGCCGGGCGTCTATCCGGGTGCCACGGTGCTCATCACCCCGGATGACGCGGCCGGTGAGGAGATCCGTCGCTTCGAACTCCAGGGCCTGACCCCCGACACCGCCAAGTCACTGATCTGGCGGTACGTGTTCGCGGTCCAGGCCGCCCGCCATCTGGTGCGACACGCAAGACAACACCGCCGGATCACTCCGCCGAGCGTGCGCGTCCTCAAGAGGTTTCTGCGGGCGAGCGGCGAGGGCGACGAACTACGCCTCTACGACCGGCTGTTGAACGGACGGCGCGGCCTGCAGTCCTCGCTCGCCCTGGAGGCCTTCGGGGTGAAGGCCTCCGTGGACCTGGCCGGTGCCTCCGAAGGGGCCAGGGCCGACCGTCAGCTGAGGGTGCTGGAGAAGGGGGTGCTCGCGGCGTTCACGGAGCTGCGCTGCGGGACACAGCACGAACCACTGCTGCTGCTGGTCGACCAGGTCGAGCAGGTGTGGTCTCTCGACCCGGACAGCAACTCCATGGTGGTGGGCCTGCTGCTGGCCTCGAAACACGCGGCTGCCGCCTTCCCCCGGGCGGTGCGATGTGTGCTGTTCCTGCGCTCCGACATCTACGACAGTCTCATCTTCGGCAACGCCGACAAGTTCCGCGGGGACGAGGCCCGCATCGGCTGGACCTACGAGGATCTGTACGATGTCTCGCTGATCCGCGCCCGTGCCTCCCTCAGGGCTTCGCTCACCCCGGAACAGCTGTGGGGCGAGGTCTTCCCGGCCCGCGTCGAGGGTGAGGAGACGGCCGGCTACCTGTTCTCCCGGGCGCTGCCCCGCCCCCGGGACGCGATCCAGTTCCTGAACCTGTGCCGGGACACCGCGAAGGAACGAGGTCACCGCAGGGTGAGCGAGGCCGACGTCCTGCTGGCCACTGTGCAGTTCTCGCAGTGGAAGCTTCAGGACCTGGCGAATGAGTACCTGGTCAACTACCCCTTTCTCGCCCGGCTCTTCGCCATGTTGGAAGGAGCCGGGTTCGTCGTGCTGCGGGGCGCCCTGCAGCAGCGTTTCGACGCCCATCGCGAGGCGCTGCACCGGCAGTTCCCCGAGTACGCCGAAGTCCTCACCCTGGAAGGGGTCATCGACACGTTGTTCGCGGTGAACTTCCTCGGCGTCAAGAGAGGCAACGGCGTGGTCTACGCCGGAGGTGCGCAGCAGACCATTCAGTCGCACGAGACGGAGTTCCACATCCATCCTTGTTTCCGTCCGGCCCTCAGCGCGCTCGCCCCCATCGAACTCCACCCCTACAACCCGCGCACGCAGTCGCACCGACTCGAGTCGCAGCAGGTGTCCCTGCCGTTCCCACTGGACGCGGGATTCGTCGTCGGGCGTGAATTCGGCTTGCTGGACAGTTTGCTGACGTCATGTGAACGGATTCTCCGACAGCTCGCGCGAGCCGAACTGCCCGAAGAGGTCAGGAGCGAGGTGTCCCGGCAGGTCGGGCGCATCCTGAGCGAGGCTTCCGCGGTACGTGAGCGGCTGCGCGAGGGGCAGTACGTGAACGTGGACTGGCATGTGGTGGAGGCCGCGGACTACCTCGGTGCCCTTGCGGGCGGCCTCGTCGCGCACGGGATGGGCGACGAGGACCACGCGGGAGGCTCGTACGTCGTTCAGCGTATTCAGCGCGAGGCGGCGACCCTGATCAGGGCGGTGGGCGGGGCCGGCGGCGGATCGCTCAGGAGCGGCGAGTCGAACTGAGCGCGGCACCGCCCAGGCTCTTGCCTGCCCTTGAGGAGGGCACGCGGTCCTCCACCGGCGGGCGGCCGCGCAAGGTGCTGTGGATCGGCGGCAGCGATGGGTACGGGGTCGCGGTTGACCTGGCGGACACGCTCCAGACGCTGATCAGCCTGTACGGCCCGTCCCGGCTGCGGGGCGTCGGCTGCGCCTGCCGGGCCCGCTCGACGTCGAGCCGGGCCTGGTGACCCTGCTGCCCGCGCGCATGCCCGGCTGGAACCGCTTCCCGGTACGGGACTGGTTCGAGGAGCGCTTCGCCGTGCCGGTCGCCGTCGCCCGCGGACGACGCATGCCGTGCTCGTCAAGATCGGCTCTCTGGAGCCGGAACTGTTCGCGACGGCCGCCGACCGGAAGACCGCTCTCACCCCGGGAACCGGCGACCGAGCCTGCCGCGCCTCGGGCGCCACGGCATCCGCGCCCGATGTTCCCCTTCGACCGGGAGTGCCCGCACCGGGCGGCCGGTTTGACCGGCCTAGTCGACGGCCGCGGCGATCAGCAGGTCCAGGAGAGTGATCAGCACGTCCCGGGACGACTCCCGCAGCCGGGCGTCGCACAGCACCACCGGGACCTCGCGCGGCAGGGCGAGGGACTCCCTGATGTCCTCGGCCGGATACGGGTGCCGGCCGTCGAAGCCGTTCACCGCGACGACGAAGGGGATGCGCCGGCGTTCGAAGAAGTCCACGGCGGCGAAGCTCGACTCCGGGCGGCGGACGTCGATCAGGACGACCGCGCCCAGGGCGCCGACGGCGAGGTCGTTCCACATGAACCAGAACCGCTGCTGCCCCGGCGTGCCGAAGAGATAGAGCACGAGTTCGTCGCTGATCGTGATCCGGCCGAAGTCCATGGCCACGGTCGTGGCCCGCTTCTCCTCGATCCCGGCGAGGTCGTCGACGCCCAGGCCCGCGACGGTGAGGGGTTCCTCCGTGCGCAGCGGGGCGATCTCGCTGACCGACCCGACCATGGTGGTCTTGCCGACACCGAAGCCCCCGGCGATCAGGATCTTGACGGTGTCGGGCGCGGCGGGAGTACCGGCTGTCCCGGCGGCGAGCGTGTCAGAGCCGGCCAAGGCCTTCCCTCACTTTCTGCAACAGGTCCAGGTCCGGGGTGCGGGGCGAGACGGGGCGCGGCGGGTGCGCCGTGATCAGGCCCGCCTCCAGGAGGTCGCACAGCATGATCACGACCACGCTGACCGGGAGGTCGAGCAGCGCGGCCAGCTCCGCCACGGCGACCGGGCGGGCGCACCGGCGCAGGATGCGGGTCTGCTCGGCCTGCGGGCGTGGCGCCTGCTCCGGTGGCGGGTCCACCGCGGTCACCGTCGTGATGAGGGTGAAGTCGGCGCGACTGGGTCTGGTCCGTCCACCGGTCAGGGCGAACGGGCGCACCAGCCGGCCGGACGCGTCACTGTCGGTCACCTCACCCGCCGGTGGGGCCGATGCCGGCCCGGGGTGCCGCGCTCAGGTGCTCGCCGATCTTCTTCACCAGCATGTTCATCTGGTACGCCACGACACCGACGTCGGCGTTCGGTCCGGTGAGGACGACGAGATGGGCGCCGGGGCCCGCGGAGGTGAGGATCAGGAAACTGTTGGCCATCTCGATGAGCGCCTGACGCACCGGTCCGCCGCGGAAGTCCATGCTGACGCCCTTGCTCAGGCTCATCAGACCGGACGCGGTCGCCGCCAGCCGCTCGGCGTCGTCGCGCAGGAACCCGGTGGACTTGCTGACGACCAGCCCGTCCTCCGAGAGCACGACGGCCTGCGTCACGTCGGCGACCCGCTCCACGAGTCCGGTGAGCAGCTGGTCCAGCTGGGTGTGCGTGGCGGGGGTGGGGCGTGTCATGGCGTGTCCTTCACGAGCGATCGGTATGCGGAGTAGGGGCGACGACGACCGCGTCCTGCGGGGCGCCGGGCGGGGCGGTCCCGGCGGCGGGCGGATCGTGGGGGGCGGTCGCTTCGGCGGGGGGCGGTTGGTCTTCGGCAGGGGTGTCCTGGGCGGTGGCCGGGGCGTTGAGGGGGCGGGGCCGGCCGGGGCTGCCGGCTGGGGTGCCCGGGGTGGGGGCGCCCTCCGCAGCGGCCGCGTCTTCCGGAACGCCGTCGCCGGTGGACCCGGCCTCGGCGGTGCCGAGCGGGCCGGTCCTGTGGGGCGTGGCTTCCTTCGGTACGTCGGCCGGTGCGGTCCCCGCGGTCAAGTCCTCCAGGGTGCCGGGGGGACCGTCGTCCTCGTCCCGGGCGCGGAGCGTGCCGCGCTGGAATCCGGCGAGCGAGGAGGCGGCGTGGTCGGCGGTGAACTCGTCGGCGCCCTCGTCCTCGCGGACGGCCGGAGCGTCCTCCCGCAGCTCGACGGCCAGACTGGTCTGCGGCACCCGCCGGGGGAGCGGCGCCGGCCCGTCCGGGCGGGATGCGGGGGACGGGGCGACGCCGGTGCCACGGCCCTCGGGCAGGCGCCCGGGCGTCACCGGTCCGGCCACGGACTCGTCACTCCCGCTGTCGGTCGGGCCTCCCGAGCTCGGAGCGTCCGCCAGGTCCGCCCGGTCTCCGGAAGCCGTGACGTCCGCCGAGGCCGCCGGGTCGCCGGAACTCCGGACGCTCTCAAGGGGAGCGGCACCACCGGCACCTCGGACGTCCTCCGCACGCCCCCGCCCCGCCGCCGAAGGCGTCGCCCCCGAAAGGCCCTGCGTCTCGTCCTCCTCCCGTACGACGATCTCGTGCGGGATCAGGACGATCGCCGTCGTTCCGCCGTACGGCGAGGCGCGCAGGGTCACCTGGATGCCGTGGCGGTCGGCGAGCCGGGCGATGACGAACATGCCGAGGCGCAGGTCGTCGGCGAGGGCGACCACGTCGAACTTGGGCGCCTCGGCCAGGTGGGCGTTGAAGGCGGCGTACTCGTCCTCCGACATGCCGAGGCCCCGGTCCTCGACCTCGACGGCCAGCCCCTTGGCGACCAGGGCGGCCCGTACCCCGACGGGACTCGGCGCGGGGGAGTACAGCGTGGCGTTCTCGATCAGCTCGGCCAGCAGGTGGATCACGTCCGCCACCGCGGGCGGCGCCAGGCAGACCTCCTCCTCCGTGTGCACCTGCACCCGCTGGTACTCGGCGACCTCGCCCACCGCACTGCGCAGGATGTCGACCAGTGCGACCGGCTCGGTCCAGCTGCGCCGCGGCCGCCCGCCGCTGATGATGACCAGGTTCTCCTCGTACCGCCGCAACTGGCTGGCCGTGGAGTCGAGTTCGTACAGACCTGCCAGCACGTCCGGGTCCTGGTGCTCGCGCTCCAGCGTGTCCAGCCGGCTGAGCTGGAGGTTGACCAGGTTCTGGCTCTGCCGGGCGATCCCGAGGATCACCTTCTGGAAACCCCGCCTGGTGTCGGCGAGTTCGACGGCGGTCTCCACGGCCGTCCGCTGTGCCGTGTTGAACGCCTTGGCCACCTGCCCCAGTTCGTCCGGGCCGTAGTCCAGCTCCGGCGCCGCCCGGTCGATGTCGACCTTCTCGCCGCGCTCCAGCCGTGCCACCACGTCCGGCAGCCGTTCCTGCGCGAGCCCCAGCGTGGCCTCCCGCAGACCCCGCAGCCGCCGGGACAGCGAGCGGGTGATCCGCCAGGACATGACGAGGCAGATCAACAGCGCGACCAGCCCGCCCGCACTGAGCGAGGCCGCCGTCAGCAGCTGCTCGTGCGCCTTGTCCGCGCTCCGGTCCAGCAGACCCGAGGTCTGCTGCCGGATCAGGGCGGTGTAGCGCACGGACACCTTCGCCATCGCGGCCGTCCACCGCTTCCCCGCGTCCGGCAGCGCCACCCGGCCCGTGCCGCCGGCCGGCCGCGCGGCGAGGACCTGGTCCTCGACCTCCGTCAGGGTCCGCCAGTCCGCGCTCGCCAGGATCCGCTCGGTCTGCGTCTTCGCGCTGCCGCTCAACGCGGGCACGATCTGGTCCTCGACGAGCCACCGGCGCGTGTTCACCAGCTGGACGAACTGCTCCCAGGCCTTCTCGTCGAGGTGCCCGGACGGCCAGGCCAGGGTGAGCGCGACGTCTTCCTGCGAGGTCAGCTCGGCCGCGTGTTCGAGGGCGACGAGCGGTCCGGCCTGCGAGGTGAGGTCACCGTCGTCGACCTGCGAGAGCTGCTGGAAGGCGTGGATCTGGTCGTCGATGATCGATGTGTACTGGTCTAGGGCCTGCTGGGCGGTGATGTCGGTGGGGCGGTCCACCTGGTCGCGGTAGTACTCCAGGCTGCCCACCGAGCCGAGGACCGAGTACAGCTGGTCGGCGATGCGCGAGGGCGCCCGCTGGATCTCCTCGGACCGCCGCACGAGCTGGGCGACCGCCGCGTCCGTCGCCGCGCGCTTCTCGTCCAGGGCGGCCCGGGAACCGGGCACCCTGGCCAGCCAGGCGGCGGACACGGCCCGTTCGCCCTGCAGCGCGAGCGTGGTCTCGGTGCCCATCGCGCCGGTCGACCTGCTCAGCTCGGTCTGCGAGCGCAGCCGTAGGCCTTCCGAGAACAACTGCGTGGTCGTCACACCCCACATCGCGGTGAGGGTGACGCTCGGCACCAGCGCCAGCATGATCAGGGAGAGACGTATGGAGCCGAGGCGGCGCCGGGCACCTTTCCGGTCGGGCATGGTCGTCCTTGGGCGGTCAGGGTGAGCGGAGTGGGCTGTTCCTGGGGAGCTGTCGTCGGGTCTGGGTCACCGTGTGCCGGCGGCGGCGAACTTCGCTACCGCGGCGACGTTCGTCCGGGTGACGAACGCGGGCCCGGTGAGCACGGGAGCCACACCGCCCCCGCTGATGTTGCCGTTCGTTCTGTACAGCCACAGCGAGTCCACCGCGAGGTAGCCCTGCAGATACGGCTGCTGGTCCACCGCGAACTGCAGGCTCCCGGCGCGGATCGCCTTGACCACGTCGTCGTTGAGATCGAAGGTGGCGACCTGGGCCCTGCTGCCGGCCGCCTTCACCGAGTCCACGGCGTCGAGCGCGAACTGCGCGCCGAGGGTGACGACCTCGTCGATGCCGGGGTCCTGCCGCAGCCTGGCCGTGAGGACGCCGTCCACGGCCTCGGGGTCGGTGCCCTCCACGTACAGGTTCTCGGTCTCGCCGGCGAAGGTCTTCTTCACACCGGCGCAGCGCGCCTCCAGGGCGACATTGCCCCGCTCGTGGATGACGCACAGGGCGTGCTTGGCCTTGAGGCCGTTCAGCTTGTCCCCGACGGCCCCCCCGGTGACGATCTCGTCCTGGCCGAAGTACTCCAGGACCCCCTGGGACTTCCAGGCGTCGATACCGGAGTTGAGCGCCACCACCGGGATGCCCGCCGCGCGCGCCGCGGCCACCGGAGCCTTCATCGCGGCGGGTTTGGCCAGGGTCACCGCGATGCCGTCGACCCGGTCGCTGATCGCGTCGCGCACCAGCCGGGCCTGTCCCGCCGCGTCGGAGTCGTTCGCGTACGTCAGCTCGACACCGTCCTTGGCGGCGGCGACCTCGGCCCCCTTGCGCACCCGCTCCCAGAAGGCGTCGTCCTTGCCCGCATGGGTGATCAGGGCGATCCGCAACCGCGCGGCGCTCGCCCCTTTCGCCGCGCCCGTGCCCGCGTCGAGCCCGGAGTCGTCGGCGGCACCGGAGCAGCCGGCGAGCAGCAGGAGGACGGCGGAGGCGAGGGCGGCCACGCGCAAAGATCTCAAGGAAGTCCGAGGTGGGGGAGGAGTGTTCATGGGTGCGGCACCTCGCTGTGCGGCCTAGCAGGCGGAACGCGAAAGTGCGGCCGGAACGCGGGCGCGTCGGCCGGTTAACTTCCACTGGCCAGGAGCCAACCGCGTGTGACCGCCGGTAGTCAAGTGATCAGCCCCTTGTAGTGACTTCTCGGTTCCGCATCGTAATGATCTTCAGGGCGGCGTGCAGCAGGAGGCGGGGGTGGCGGGGTTGCGTTCCCGGCCTGAGTGTCCTCCTCTTCCGGCCCTCGCGGAGGGGGGAACCCCTCGGATCGAGGCCGGCCCCACGGACTCCGGACGGCGCGCGGGTGGAGGGGAGCGACCAGGTCCCGGCCGCGCACCCCGTCGCCGTACGGCAGGAGGCTGAACGCGTCGGTGAGCGGCTGGAGTTCGGGCCCGTACGACAGGTGGACCGTGACCCGCCCCGGACGGATCCGGCGCCCGCGCGGACGTCCGGCCACCGCGGGGTCTTGCTGACGGTGCCCGGAAAGGGGGCCTGCGTCGTCACGCGCGACGGCGGCACGGCGGTCGCGGAACGCGTCGGACCGCGCAGACCGCCCGGCGTGTGAGGGGCGGGTCTGCGCGGTCCGGGGCCCCCGGGAGAGGGCGGATGCGCGAGCCGGCTGCGGGAGCGGCCCGCGTATCCGGGTTACCGGGCGGCGGGCTACCGGGCGGCCTGCGGAGTGCCGGCGGCGATTCCGGCCTGAGCCGTGTGGGTGTCGGAACCGGTCGGTCCCGGGTCGGCCGCCGGAGCGTCCTGTGCCGACCCCCGCCGCTCGCGGCGGCTCACCCGCGGGTCCTGGTCGGGCAGCCAGCCGAAGGTCAGGACGCTGCCCACGACCCCCAGCAGGAGGCCGACCATGAAGCCGCCCATGTTCGAGGTGACCCAGCTGCCCATGGAGATCAGGACGCCGGTGATCGAGTAGAAGAGGCGCTGGGCGGGGCTGAAGAGGATCAGCAGCCCCAGCACCACCATCAGGGTCGGCAGGA
The DNA here is from genome assembly GCF_042893155.1 of Streptomyces sp. NPDC001668. Taxonomy (NCBI): domain Bacteria; kingdom Bacillati; phylum Actinomycetota; class Actinomycetes; order Kitasatosporales; family Streptomycetaceae; genus Streptomyces; species Streptomyces sp. NPDC001668. The sequence goes on along the minus strand of NZ_JBIAUQ010000007.1, from coordinate 174,896 downwards.
GGTAGCCCGCCGCTCCCTGCATCCCGACGTGCAGGACGACCTTCACCGAGGCCTTCATCGTGAGCAGGATCCAGGCCCCGCCCAGGGTGAGCCACAGTCCTCCGAAGAAGGGGCGTCCGTACACCCAGCGGGTGAACGCGTCCTGCTGGGCCACGGCGGGCTGCTGTCCCTCCACCCGGTCGGGCCCGCTCACCGGCTCCTGACCCTCCATCAGCAGGCCTTGCTGCTGAAGCTGAGCTTGAGGCCGGGCAGCTTGAACACGCCTGCCGTGGTGGCGTAGTTGGTCTGGCGCAGGGCGTCGATGTGCACGGTGTCGGACTGCTGGCTGAAGACGCCGATGGGACCCTTCACACCCGCCTTGGTGAGGGTGCTGGCGTCGTTGCCGATCTCGATGTTGCGGAAGGAGGCGTTACCGGTCATCTCGGTCGAGTCGGTGGTCAGGTCGGTCGCCTGGACCTTGTCCTTCCCGTTGCCCGCCTCGATCTTCAGGTTGGTGCCGCCCAGGTCGACGCTCTGGCACAGCTTGGAGAGGGTCGCGTCCTTGATGGCGGAGGTCACGACCAGCACCTGCCCGCCGGTGTCACCGGCGTTCGGGCTGTTGTCCGCCATGTTGTCGAGTCCGCCGAACTGCTCGAACCCGGTGCCGTCGAGGCTTTCCGCGGTGACCGTGAAGGGCATGCCGGAGATGGCGAACTGCACACCCAGGGCGCCCTGGGCGGTCATGATCGCGAGACCCGCGGTGATCGCGACGGCCGGCACGGCCATGACCGCGGCCCGGCGCCCGCTGACCCGTCCGCGTCTCGCGCGGCTGTCGGGGGCTTCGGGGGTGGAACCGCTTTCGGGGGTCTCGGAGGTGGTGCCGACGGACGAGGCCATGTGCTGCTCCCAGGGGCATAGTCAACGCAAGTGATGCTCACGTGCGGTTGTGCGGCTTCAGTGGCTTGTTGTCCTGGCGCGGACGGTGACTGCGGCGCACGGCTCCTTACAGCCCCCGGCGGCTGCAAGGGCTTACCCGTACTCCGCGGTAATGGCACGGAAGTTACCGGCGGTTACGCCCAGGGGTCAAGCAAGTTGTGAGTAAAGGGTGTTGATTATGTGCCGCCTGTGATCAACAACGTCCCCGCCAGGCGGAAAAACCGCCGTTCGATGATCAACTCCCGTCCACCACCTTGACGTTGACGGATGATCAGGTCTACAACTCTCCCTGGCTTCCCCCGGATCCGTGGCGCCGGATCCAAGCCGCCGGGCGGCATCTGCCCACGTTCCCGGACGATCTGTCCATCCGGGCTCCGCACCGCCCGATTCCCACCCTCCACGGCACCCGTACCGGCCGCTTCCCCCCTGGGCCGTGCCGGGCCCGCCCTCTCTCGCCGGTCCGGCCGGCGCCCTCCCCCATGGGGCATCCGGCCGCCCACCGGCTGCATGCCGCTGCCGGTCCGTCACGTACGGAGAAGGCGTGACGGACCGGCAACGGCGGACGCCGACGCGCGTCCGCGCCCCCCCGCACCCACCCTCACCTCACGAAAGAGGCAACCCCGCATGCGTATGCGTTCTCTGCTCTCCCTCACCGCCGCTGCCGCCGCCTTCGCGCTTCCGGTGGCCGTGGCCGCCTCCGCCCCCGCCGCGGCGGACGACGTCGCGGTCCTCACCACCGGCTCGGCCGGCGGCGCCCCCGTGGCCGAGGGCACGGCCATCAGCGCGTCCCTGGCCAGTGGCACCACCGCGACCCTCTACTCCAGCTCGACGGGCACCAGCGGGATCACCTGCACGGCGTCCACCTTCAACGCCACGGTCGGCAGCAACCCCACCGCGCCGGGCACCGCCACCGAGTCCCTGACCGGGCAGACCTTCAGCGGCTGCTCCTCCAACGTGGTCGGTGTCCTCGGCGTCACCAGCATCACGGTCAACAACCTGCCGTACACCACCGACGTGTCCTCCGACGGCACCGTCACCGTGACCCCGGCGAGCGGTTCCACCATCCAGACCACCGTCGTGCTGCGCACCCTGCTGGGCAGCGTCAGCTGTGTCTACCAGGCGGCGGGCGGCCTGTCCGGCACGGCCGACAACAGCGACAACAGCATCCAGTTCGCCAACCAGCAGTTCACCCGGACGTCCGGTTCCTCGCTCTGCCCCGCCAGCGGCTTCTGGACCGCGAAGTACAGCCCGGTGACCGCCGACGGCCAGCCGGTCTACGTCAACTGAGCTACGTAGCCGCGTAGTTCAGCGTCGGCGCAGACGAAGCGCCAGGGCGGCGCCACCGGTGAGCACCAGGACCCCGGCGGCGCCGCCCGCCAGCATGGGCGCGGAAGGACCGGAGCCGGGATCGGCGTCGGCGGCCACCGGAGTGGAGTCGGGGACGGCACCGCCCGCCGAGCGCGCCACGGAAGGCGTCGGCGAGGCGGCGGCGGCCGCGGTGGTCGGCGCCGACCTGCTCGCGGGCTCCTTCTTCGCGGTCCTCGACGGGGCCGGGGAGGCAGCCGCACCCGCCCCGGCACCCCTGTCCGCGGCACCGCTGTCCCCGGCACCGCTGTCCCCGGCCGCCGCCGGGAACACCACGTCCGCGCACGAGTAGTACGTGTCCGCCGTGCTGCTGTTCTGCCAGATCGTGTACAGCACCTGCCGGCCCGTGCGGTCCTTAGGCAGCGTCATCCTGATCCGGTACGCGCCGTCGGTGAGCGCCGGGTCCTTCACCTCGGCGAACGGCCGCTCCGGAAGGTCGGACCACTTCAGCGGCTTCGACGGGTCGTAGCCGGGCTCGGTGAGGTACATGCGGAACGTGCCGGTGTGCGGGATCGTCGAGACGTACTTCATGGTCAGGGCCGCGCCGGGGGACAGGCGGGTGGCCGGCCAGTCGGAGCGGGCCAGGTCGAGACCCCGGTAGGCGGGCAGGCCACCGCTGCACAGCTTCCCGTCGGGGATCGTCTGCCGGTCCCGGCCGTTCACGTTCGCGACCCGCAGGTTGTCCCAGGCGGTGAAGGGCGAGCCGTTCGCCGCCACGGCCGCCCGGCACGCGGCCGTGCCCGAGGAGCCGCCGTCGGGGGAGCAGGCGAAGACCCGGCTGACCGGATCCGTGGGAGCGCCGTGGGCCTGCGCGGGGGCCGCCGCGAACACGGTCAGCAGGAACGGGGACAGGGCGGCGAGCGCCGCACTCGTACGGCGGGCGGTTGTCCAGGGCATCCGGGCCATCCGGAACGCCTCCTCGAGCGGCGCGGGAACGACGGGCTTCCGTGCAGTACGGGACACGGGCCTCCCGCGTTCACCGGCGTACCGGTTCGTTCGCCGCCGAGCAGACGCGGGCAAAGCGGCCATGCGCGGTCAACCGGCCACTGCAGAGGGTGGGTTCTCGGCCGGATCAAGGGTTTCCCCTGTATCCGCATGACCTTCTCTTTGCCTATCGTTCGACCACAGCTGACCCACAGGTAACCCCGAACAGGTCACGCTTCCCCGTCTCGGCCGGCCCGCGCTCTTGGCTTCACCCCCCTGCCGCTTCATCGACGAAGCAATTCGACCGCCGCTCCGCGCTGCCCGGAGCACGGCCAAGAAAGGCAAGCCCTTGCGTACCTCCCCCTCGCTCCGGCGGAAGCTGATATCCGCCGCCGCCGTCTCCGCCGCCCTCCTCTCCGTCGGTACGGCCACCGTCGCCGCCGCCCAGGACACCCCCGCCCAGCGGGCCGCCGTTCCGGCCGCGCTCACCGAGGCGGCCCCCGGCATCCAGGCCGAGCGCCTCATCGTCGGCTACAAGTCCGGCGCCGCAGAGGCCACGTCGAACAAGGCCGCCGAGGCCGACGCCGCCGCCAAGGACGCCGACTTCCAGCGCAGACTCGGCACCGGGGCCGCCCTCGTCGACCTGGGCGCGGACGCCGGCAGGGCCGAAGTCGCCGACGCGGTCGCCGAGTTCAAGGCCGATCCGCAGGTCGCCTACGTCGTACCGGACCGCCTCAACAAGCCGCAGGCCGACCCGAACGACACCGAGTACGGCAAGCAGTGGGACCTGTTCGAGTCCACCGCGGGCATGAACGTGCCCGGCGCCTGGGCGACCTCGACCGGCACCGGCGTGACCGTCGCCGTCATCGACACCGGCTACGTCACCCACTCCGACCTCGCCGCGAACATCGTCGGCGGCTACGACTTCATCTCCGACACCGCGGTCTCCGTCGACGGCGACGGCCGCGACAGCAACCCGGCCGACCCCGGCGACTACTACGCGGCCAACGAGTGCGGCTCGGGCATCCCGGCCTCCAGCTCCTCCTGGCACGGCACGCACGTCGCCGGCACGATCGCCGCGGTCACGAACAACAGCAAGGGTGTCGCGGGCATCGCGTACGGCGCGAAGATCTCCCCGGTGCGCGTGCTCGGCAAGTGCGGCGGCTACGACTCCGACATCATCGACGCCATCACCTGGGCGTCCGGCGGCACCGTCTCCGGTGTGCCCGCCAACACCAACGTCGCCAAGGTCATCAACATGAGCCTCGGCGGCGACGGCGCCTGCACCTCGGCGACCCAGACCGCCATCAACAACGCCGTGAGCCGCGGTACGACCGTCGTCGTGGCCGCCGGCAACGACAACGAGAACGTCTCCGGCCACTCCCCGGGCAACTGCAACAACATCATCTCGGTCGCCGCGACCAACCGCACCGGCGCGAAGGCCTCGTACTCCAACTACGGCTCCCTCGTGGACATCTCGGCGCCCGGCGGCCAGACCAGCACCGGCACCGCCAACGGCATCCTGTCCACGCTCAACTCCGGTGCCTCGACGCCGTCTTCGGAGTCGTACGCCTACTACCAGGGCACCAGCATGGCCACTCCGCACATCGCGGGCCTGGTCGCTCTGGTGAAGTCGGCGAACTCCTCGCTGACCCCGGCGCAGATCGAGACCGCCATCAAGAACAACGCCCGCCCGCTGCCGGGCGCCTGCTCCGGCGGCTGCGGCGCGGGTCTCGCGGACGCGGCCAAGACGGTGGCGGCCGTGAGCGGCGGCGGTACGACCACGGGAACCACCTTCTCCAGCACCACCGCGGTCGCCATCCCGGACAACGGCTCCGCGATCGAGTCCTCCATCGCCGTCAGCGGCCGCAGCGGCAACGCCCCCTCGGCCCTCCAGGTCGGCGTCGACATCACCCACACCTACCGCGGTGACCTGGTGATCGGCCTCGTCGCCCCCGACGGCACGGTGTACAGCCTGAAGGCGGCGAGCTCCTCGGACTCCGCGGACAACGTCAACACCACCTACACCGTCAACGCCTCCTCCGAGACGGCCAACGGCACCTGGAAGCTCCGCGTCCAGGACACGGCCGCGCAGGACACGGGCACGCTCAACGGCTGGAAGCTGACCTTCTGAGCCAACTCCCCTGAACAGGTGGGCCGGCCGGTGCGGATGGGGCACCGGCCGGCCCACCTCGCGTGCGCCCCGTGAAACGAACGCCTCCGATCACGTCTCGGCGCCCACGAGTTCACCGCTCTCGACCGACGCCAGTACCCGTGCCCCCCGGTCGGGCCGGCTGTCGAGTCCGACCAACAGCCCCGGCACCGCGATGCTCGGCAGCAGATGGGCCCACAGTACGGAGATCCGGTGCCCGATGTCCTCCCGCCCGTTGAGCGCCCGGGACATCAACTGCACCCCGGCGAAGGCCCCGACCAGCAGATCGGCCGTGTTCCGCGGCTCTACCGTCGGCAGCAACTCGCCCTGCGCGCGGGCCTCTTGCAGCATCTCCACCAAGCGCTCGCTCCACTGCCGGAACGGCCCCGTGTGATCGACACCCGGCGGTGCGCACTGATCCACCGTCAGCCTCACGCTCCCCTTCAGCAGCGCGTTGGTCCGCAGCCGCTGCCCGAAGACGAACGTGGTGTCGACGATCTCCTGCACCTTGCACGGATGCGGCGGTACGGCCCCCAGGGAAAGCTGCTCGTCGAGCACCGCCTGAGCCAGGGACTGCTTGGAGGAGAAGTGGAAGTACAGGGCACCTTTGGTGACTTCGGCCCGCTCCAGCACCATCGCGATGGTGCTCGCGGCGTACCCGTGCTCGTCGAAGACAGCGCCCGCGGCCTCCACGATCGTCCTGCGTGTCCTGATGGCGCGCTCCTGTCTCGCCATAAGAACCCCTCCCATGCGCCGAGTTCGGATCTCGTCCGGTCTCGATCAGGTCACATTGAAAACAGACCGGAATGCCTCGTACTCTATCGCTCACCGGCACGGGCACCTCACCGTCCGTCATCGCTTCGGAGGAACGAGGGGGATACATGCCACAGTCGCGGCAGTCCACGCAGGCCCCGGCCGGGTCCGGGACCCTGACGGCCACCGTCCCCCGTGAGTTCGTGCACCGCGCGGCCGTGGCGGAGATCCTGCTCACCGGCTGGACCAGGACGGGTGCCGACCGGTTCACCATGACCGCGCAGTGGCCGCGCGCCCACCAGTTACACGTGTCCCCGGACCGCTCGGCGTACGAGCCCTTACTCGTTGCAGAAACGGTCCGCCAGTGCGGGGCGCTCCTCGCTCACGCGGTCTACCAGGTCCCGCTCGGGCATCAGTTCGTGTTGCGGGAACTGCGGGTCGACACGCACCCCGAGCACCTGGCCGTCGGCGCGGCCCCCGCCGAACCCGTCGTCGACATCACCGTCACGGAGGTCCGCCGTCGCGCCGGCCGCCCGGCCGCGCTCCGCTACGACAGCGTCGTACGCCTGGGCGGTGAGCGGGTCGCGACCGGCCGCATAGCCGTGACCTGGACGAACGAGTCCGTCTACCGCCGACTGCGCGGGGGCCGCACCGCCGACGTGGGAGCCCTGCGGCTGCCGCGCCCCCTGCCCCCTCCGCTGCCCGCCGAGGCGGTGGGGCGGGCGCTGCGCGCCGACGTCCTCCTGTCGCCCGGCGCACCCCCCGGTCGCTGGCAACTCCGGGTCGATACCGCGCACCCCGTTTTCTTCGACCACCCGCTGGACCACATCCCCGGCATGCTCCTCCTGGAAGCCGCCCGCCAGGCGGCACTGGCACACACGGGGGAGGAACGCCGGGTGCCCGCGTCCTTCCACGCCACGTTTCACCAGTTCGCGGAGTTCGACCGGCCGGTCTGGATGGAAGTGAGCGAGGCGGTCGGCGCGGACGTACAAGTCGTCGCGCTGCAAGGGGAATCGGTGGCCTTCGAGTGCCGGGTGGGTGCCGTCGCAGGGTGAGTTATCGTGTACAGGGAGTAAGAAACAAACGGCATGACCCGTTCTTTTCCGTACCAGGAGTGTGCAGTCGATGCCGAGGCAGTTACGCGCTGAACAGACCCGAGCGACGATCATCACCGCCGCCGCCGACCTGTTCGACCGCCGTGGCTATGAGTCGACCAGTCTCAGCGACATCGTCGAGCACGCCCAAGTCACCAAGGGCGCGCTGTACTTCCACTTCGCGGCGAAGGACGACCTCGCCCACGCGATCATGGAGATCCAGTCGCGGACCTCGCGGCAGCTGGCGGGGGACGTGGACGCCCGGGGCTACACCTCGCTGGAGTCGCTGGTGCGCATCACCTTCGGGATAGCGCGGCTGTCGGTCGAAGGGCCGGTGCTCCGCGCCGGGTTACGGCTTGCCACGGGGAGCGTGGAGGTGCGGCCGCCGCTCAGGCATCCGTTCACGGAGTGGCTGGACCTGGCCACAGGGAGACTGGCCGGGGCGGTCAAGGAGTCCGACCTTCATCCGGACACCGACGTGGACGCGGTGGCGCACTCGCTCGTGTGCTTCTTCGTCGGGACACGGGTGGTGGGACGGCGTCTGGAACCGGTGGGACGGCAGCCGCGAAGACTCGCGCAGATGTGGCACGTGATGATCCGGGGACTGGTGCCGGTGCCGCGGCGGGCGCGGTATCTGGCGCTGGTGAGCCAGCTCGAGCAGGAGTCCAGGGGCGGATGAGCGCCGTGCGGGCTCGGCCGGTCGCCGCGTGCGGTTGGCTACAGTCGCGGCATGTCTCGCAGCGCTGACGTCATCCTCGGCAACGACCCCGGCTCCTTCCCGCACAGCGTGCTCGCCGAGCGGCATCCCGCGATCATCCGGCAGGTGCGGGAGGCCTTTCCCTACGGCCCCGCGCAGCGCCGTGCGCTCGACGCACTGCTCGACAGCTGTACCGAGGGTGTGATCGAGCCGCTCCCGGACGGGGCCTGGGGAGAGTGGGGGATCGACGCGTACGCGGGGCGGTCCTGGTTCGACGTGCCGTGGCTCTGGTCGGAGAGCTACTTCTACCGGCGGCTCCTCGACGCCGTGGGGTACTTCGGCCCCGGCCCCTGGCAGGGCATCGATCCGTTCCGGCCGTCCAAGCTCGCCGAACTCGACTCCCAGGAGACGGACGAGGAACTGGCCGCACTGGACTCGCTCGCTTCCCTCCCGGCGGACGAGAAGGGCGCGGCTCTGCTGCACGGGTCGCTGTGGGGCAACCGGGCCGACCTCGGATTCCGGCTCTCCGACGGGGAGGCGGAGGGCCGGGCCGCCGTACCGGACCTGGTCGCCGACGACAGCGAACGGCTCTGGTCACTGCTCGACGGCTCCGGCACCCTCTGCCTCATCGCCGACAACGCCGGGCGCGAGCTGATCCCCGATCTCCTCCTCCTCGCCCACCTCCTCGGACACGGCCGTATCGAGCGGGCGGTCCTGCATGTGAAGCCGTACCCCTACTACGTCTCCGACGCGACCACCGCCGATGTGGTCGACGCGCTGCGGCGGCTCGTGCGGGCACCGGGGGAGGCCGCCGGGTACGGACGCAGGCTGTGGGAGGCCATGGCCGACGGACGGCTCGACGTCCGCGCGCACCCCTTCTCCTGCGCCCCGCTGCCGTACGAGGACATGCCCGACGGCCTCCGCACGGAGCTCGGCGGAGCCGCGCTGACCGTGCTGAAGGGCGACCTCAACTACCGTCGCCTGGTGGGGGACCGGTGGTGGGCGCCGACCACGCCCTTCGCCGACGCGACCGGCTACTTCCCGGGTCCGGTCGCCGCGCTGCGCACGCTGAAGTCCGACGTGGTCACCGGGCTCGACCAGAGCACGGAGGCCGCGCTGGACCGAGCGGAGGGGCGGCGCTGGCGGACGGGTGGGACGCACGCGCTCATCCAGGTGCGGCTCTGAGGGGCGTTATGCTGCCGACTTGTACCGGTGGGCTGCCATACGTCCCGCCGACGGGCAGCGAAAGAGGACGTCATTGACCCCGCGGTACCTGAGAAATCCTGGGGAGCCCGTCTACGACGTGGACGCGCGGCGCTATCTCGACGTCACCGACGCCCGTGACGAGGCCGACCTGCACGACGTGTTCACGGACATCTACCGCACCAACCGCTGGGGTTCCGACGAGACCCGTTCCGGACCGGGCTCCGAACTCCAGCGCATGAAGCGGGTGATCGGGCAACTCAGCACTCTCGTCGCCGACTTGGGTGTCCGCTCGGTGCTGGACGCGCCGTGCGGGGACTTCAACTGGATGCGGTACGTCGATCTGCACGGCGCCTCCTACCTCGGCGGGGACGTCGTCGCGGAACTCGTCACGGCCAACCGCGCCGATCACCCCGGCCCGGGGCGGGAGTTCCAGCTGCTCGACTTCACCGCCCAGCCGGTGCCGCGCGTCGATCTCATCGTGTGCCGGGACGCCCTCGTGCACTTCTCCTACCAGCACGTGGTGGAGGCGCTGACCCGTTTCCGGGAGAGCGGCTCGCGCTACCTGCTCACCACGACCTTCCCCCGCACCTCCGCCAACACCGACATCGTCACGGGCTGGTGGCGGCCGATCAACCTCCGGCTGGCCCCCTTCGGCCTGCCCGAGCCGCTCCAGGTCATCGGCGACGACGAGTCCGACGACTTCTACGACGACAAGACCCTCGCCCTGTGGGACCTCGCGCAGATCCCGGCCCACTTCCCGGGCTACGAGCCCGCCGTCGCCGAGTCCGGATCCCTGGGCGCCTGATCCTCGGGACGCAGGCGGGCGAGTGCCTCCTGAACGGCCAGAGTCCTTGGGTGCCGTAACCCCAGCACCTCCTCGCAGGCATCGCGCACCTGCATGAACTCCGCCTCCGCGTCCGACAGTTCACCCTTGAGGCACAGCAGGTCGGCCAGGTTGTGCCGCACCGCCAGAGTCCCCGGATGCCGGGGCCCCAGCGTCTCCACGCAGTCCGCGAGCACCGTCCGGTACTCCGCCTCCGCCTGCTCGACGCGTCCGCGCAGATGCAGCACGTGCGCGGCGCCGTGCCGTACGGACAGGGTCAGCAGATGCTGTTCGCCCAGCACGGCGCGCCGGGCCTCGTAGACCTCCCTGAACTCCTGCTCCGCAGCGGCGAGCCGGCCCTGGTCCTTGAGGAGGTCGGCGATGTTGTGGCGGACCGCGAGGGTGCCCGGATGGCGGGGGCCCAGCGTCTCCACGCAGTCCGCCAGGACCGTGCGGTACTCCGTCTCGGCCCGCTCCGTGCGGCCTCGCAGATGCAGCACGTGCGCGGCGCCGTGCCGTACCGACAGGGTGAGCAGGTGCTGTTCGCCCAGCACCTGCCGGCGTGCCGCGTACACCTCCCTGAATTCGGCCTCCGCCGCTTCCAGTTGACCCCGCTCCATGAGCAGGTCGGCCAGGTTGTGCCGGACCGCCAGGGTGTGCGGATGCATGTCGCCGAGCAGCCGGCGGCGGACCTCGAAGACCTCACGGAACTCGGTCTCCGCGTCACCGGGCCAGCCGCGGTCCCGCAGCACGGTGGCCAGGCCGTGCCGGGCGGCCACGGTCTCGGGATGGTCCTCCCCGTAGGCGTCGGCGCGCAGCCCGAGCACCGTACGGAACTCGTGCTCGGCCTCGGTCAGCAGGCCGCGGTCGCGCAGGACGTCGGCGAGGTCATGGCGCACGGCGACCGTGTTCGGGTGGCGCTCGCCGAGTACGTCCGCACACACCCGGAGCGTTTCCCGCAGCTCCTGCTCCGCCTGCCGGAACATGCCCCGCTCGTGCAGGACTTGAGCCATCTCGTGGCGGGTGACCAGGGTGTCGGGGTGACTTTCGCCGAGCGTCTCGCGGTAGGCGTCCAGAACCAGTCGGTAGTCCTCCTCTGCCTCCGCGAGCAGCCCTCGGTAACGGGCCATCCAGGCCACGCCCTTGCGCGCCGCGAGGGTCTGCGGATCCCGCTCGCCCAGCAGGGCCCGGCGCGTGGCGTGGACCGCGCGGTACTCGGTCTCCGCTTCGACGGGGCGGCCCCGGTCGCACAGCAGGTTCGCCAGCGCGTACCGGGCGTCGGCGGTCTCGCCGGCCGTGTCGCCGAACAGGGCCCGGGTGTCCTCGAGGACGGTACGAAGCAGCGACTCCGCCGCCGACAGCCGCCCCCGCAGCTGGAGCAAGTGGGCCGCGGCCGACCGTACTTCGAGCGCGTCCGGGTCACGTGGACCGCACGCCAGCACCACCGGCTCGCATGCCCCCAGCACCTCCTCGGCGCGGTCCAGCCAGCCCCGCCGGATCAGATGCCGGGCCCCGGCTGCCGCCGCCCGCAGCGCCTTGGAGACCAGCTCGTCGTCCGCCTCGTACGGGTCGCCGATCAGGGCCAGCGGGGCGTCGCAGTGCGGGAGCAGCAGCCGCCAGCGCGGCCAGTCGCGCGGGTCGTCCTCGCTCAGCTCGGCGGTGGCGCACACGACCAGGTCGGCGACGACGGCCGCGTACTCCCTCAGGTGCTCGGCGAGGTCCCGCTGGAGCCGGCCGGCGTCCCGCACGAGCGGGTGCATCAGCAGGGTGCGGGTGTGGTCGTCGCCGCCGCGCGGGGTGTGCAGCTCGACCAGACCGAAGTCGGCCAGGGAGGTGAGCGCGGTGAACAGCTCCTGGGGCGTGACACCGGGCAGCAGCGTCGAGGCCGCCAGCCGGTCGGGGCGCAGCAGGCCGACCAGCGGCACCGGCGCCTCGCCCAGACAGCACAACAGCCGCATCAGCGGCCGGGCCTGGACGATGCCCCGCCGCTCCAGGAGGTCGAGCGACAGCTCCCAGGTGCCGGTCACCGGCACCGAGTAGTTGCTGCCCTGGTGCCCGGGCGGGTGCTCGTCGAGGAGTTCGGCGAAGCGCTCGTCGAGGGCCACGCGGTAGTCGGCGTACGTCCGCACGGTCGTCGTGCCCGGCCAGGCGGGGAACGCCGAGGCCGCCGCGAGATGCGAGCCCGCGATGCGCAGCGCCAGCGGCAGCCCGCCGAGCCGCCGGGTCAGCAGCCGGGCGTCCTCCCGTGAACCGGCCCGCTCCCCGGCGAGGTCCCAGAGCACCTCGGTGGCGTCGTCCTCCTCCAGGGCGTCGACCGAGTGCAGGGTCGCCCACGGTCCCCACGTCGTCGGGCTGCTGTCCCGGCTGGTGATCAGCACCAGCCCCGGCAGCTCCGCGGCGGGCCGGATCCAGCCCCTGCCCTCCGCCAACCGGCCGTAGGGGGCCAGGTGTTCGGGCTCGTCGGCGTTGTCCACCACCAGCAGCCAGGGGTTCGCGGTGTCGCACAGCCGCCGCCACAGCAGGTCCGTCGCGCTCGAACGCCCCGACCAGGCACGGTCGATGAGATCCGCGGGGGTGCCCAGCGCGGCCACCACCTCACGCATCCCGGCGCTCAGTGTGGCCGGGTTCTTCGCGGTCACCCACCACACGTCGACGTTCAGCGCGGCGGCGTAGGCGGCGATCTCCAGGGCGACCGTGGTCTTCCCGCTCCCGCCCATGCCGTGCAGCACCCGCACACCCGAAGTCGGCTTGCCCACCAGCTGTTTGAGCGTGTCGAGGAGCGGCTCCCGGCCGCGCACCCGGCGGTCGAGCCGGCCCAGGGGAGGTGCGACGGTCAGCGCGCCCGGGGCGCGGACCGGCTCCAGCGGAACCTGGGACTGCTGGACCTGGATGAACACCGGGCGGGCGAAGCCGGAGAACTCCTGGACGAACTGGGCCAGCAGACCGGACAGCGCGGGATCGCCCGCCAGCAGGCCGCGCAGGGTGGTGTCCCACTCCCGCCGCTGCTCCCGCAGCATGATCTCGCGCCGGTCCGGCGGCGCCGCGTCGAGCGCCGCGCGGGCCCGGTCCAGCCGCTCGACGTCCTCCCGCCGCAGGAACCGCGCCATCCGCTGCCGGGCCGCCTGCCAGGCATCGGTGGTCATCAGCCCGACCATCGTGCCCGCGGCGGCGGCAGCGGTCTGGGTGAACAACTCTGGCCCGAACATCGAGGACCCCCTGTCGGCACACACCACGACGGCTACGTCCGAACCCCTCTCCTGTCTTCAGGTTCTCATGTCAGGCGGACGTGAAGGGGGGTGATCCGGTTGATGAAGTGCGACTCGCGGCCATGCGTCCGGGAGTCGCACCGCACCGCCTGTGGCCCGCTCACGAGACCGAGCTCGACGACGTCCTCGAAACCGCCCGCGCCGCCGAGGAGTTGGGCTTCGACTGCCTCATCGCGAACAGTCATCTGCCGACGGGAGCGGTGGGCGTGACCAGGCGGAGGTGACGCGGCTCTTCGCCGGGGCGACGCTGCGGTTCGGCGACGCGTGGCACACGGCTCCGGGCTCGACGCGGCCGGACTCGCCGAGGTGCGGGGCCGGTTGGCGGAGCTCGCCGAGGAGACGGGGCGGGATCCGGCCACGCCGTTGGAGCTGACGGCGGGCCAGATGCTCGTACCCCCGGGCTTCGAGGCGGCCGTACAGCCGCCAGGGCGACGGCCGTTGGGGGGAGCGGAGCCGTCCGCCGGGCGGGTGCGGGAGGAGCTCGGGCAGCTGGCCGACGCCGGGCTCACCGCCTGCTCGCTGTGGCTGCCGGTCGCCACCGAGGCGCCGCCGGACGCGCTCGGCCGGGTCGCGGAGGAGATCCTTTCGCAGTTCTCCAAGGAGTGACGATTCGGCTGACCTTGGTGTAGTGATCACGCCAAACGATCGGTCATCATGCCCGGATGACGTGGGGACTGGCGTTACGACCTTGGCGTTCGGGAAGCGGGAAGGCGGCGGCCGTCGCGGCCGCCCTCGCGCTGATGCTCACGGCCTGCGGCGGTGACGGGGACCCGGCGTCCTCGGACGGCGGGCGCACGACGGTCAGGGTGGCCGCACTGCCCCTGAGCGACTGCGCCATGCTCTACATCGCGCAGAACCGCGGGCTGTTCCAGAAGGAGGGGCTCGACGTCCGCATCCAGCAGATCCAGCAGAGCCTCCAGGCGCTGCCCGCCCTGTCCAAGGGCCAGATCGACATGGTCGCGGGCGCGAACTACGTCACCTACTTCCAGGCCCAGGACCAGGGCACCCTGGACATCCGGATCGTCGCCGAGGCGATCAGGGCCGCGCCGCGCATGATGGACGTCCTGGTGCCGAAGGACTCGGACATCAAGACCCTCGCCGACCTCGCGGGCAAGAAGCTCGCCGTCAACGTCCTCAACAACGTCCAGTCGCTGACCTTCAACGAGATCCTGGCGAAACGAGGCGTCGCCCGGCCCGTCTACCGGCAGATCCCCTTCCCGCAGATGGGCGCCGCCCTGGACAAGGGACAGGTCGACGCCGTGCACGCGGTCGAGCCCTTCGACAGCGCCATCCAGGACGAGTCGGGGGCGAGGGTGCTGGTGGACGGTTCCTCCGCGCCGGTCGGGTCGATCCCGCTCAGCGGGTACATCACGACGGAGAAGTACGCCGGGAAGAACGCCGAGGCGCTCACCCGGTTCCAACGCGCCCTGAAGGCGGCGGTGAAGCTCGCCGACGCGGATCCCTCCCTGGTGCGTGAGGTGCTGCCGACGTACACCAAGGTCACGAAGGAGCAGGCGGAGAAGATCGACCTCCCGGTGTATCCGGCGACGATGGACGGGACGCGGATCGCCCGGCTGACCGCGTTGATGGAGAAGCAGAAGATGTTGAAGAAGCCGATCGACGTCGCGGGGCTGTTGGTGAAGTGAGGGGGGTTGCGGGGGCGGGGCTGAAGGGGCGTTCGCCGTGCGGTGGCTGAGGACGCGTCAGGAGTTCTGGCTCGGTCTCCTCGGCGCGGTGCTCGCGTTCGGTGTGTCCGAGGCGGTGAGCCGGGCCGGGCTGGTCCGGCGCAGCTATCTCCCGCCCGCCTCCGAAGTGCTCGCCCGCGCCTTCGAGTTGGCGGGTGACTCCGTCTTCCTCGACGGGATCGGCGTCACCCTGCGCGCCTGGGCGCTGGGCCTCGGCCTCGCCTGCGCGATCGCCGTACCGCTCGGGCTGCTCCTGGGCAGCGTGCCCCTCGTCGACGCGGCCGCCCGGACGATCGTGGAGTTGCTGCGGCCGCTGCCGTCCGTGGCCCTGATCCCCCTGGTCTCCCTGCTCCTCGGCTCCGGGACCGAGACCGAGGTCGCGCTGATCGCGTACGCCTCGGTGTGGCCGATCCTCTTCAACACCGTCTACGGCCTGGGCGAGGCCGACCCCCTGGCCAAGGACACCCTGCGCGCCTTCGGATTCGGCCGCCTCACGGTCCTGCTGCGCGCCGAACTCCCCGCCACGGCCCCCTTCATCGCCGCCGGCATCCGTATCTCCGCCGCCGTCGCCCTCATCCTCGCCGTCGCCACGGAGATCCTCTCCGGCTTCGGCGAGGGCCTCGGCATCTTCATCGCCCAGGCGGGCCTGGCGACGGACGGCACGAGGGACGTCCTTGCGGGTGTGGTGTGGGCGGGGGCCCTGGGGCTCGTCATCAACGGCGTGCTGGTGTGGGGCGAGCGACGCCTGTTCCCCTGGACACCGGAACACCGGGCGGGCGGCAGCGCCGGGCGCGGGGTGACCCGATGAGCGGGGCGGGCGAGGAGGGGGTGTGGACGCCGTGGTCGGAGGGGGAGACGTGCCGGTCCTGGTCGCTGCCTTCGCCGCTGGAACACCAGTCACCTGATTCTCAGTCACCTCAGTCACCTCAGTCACCTGAGTCCCCTCAGTCCCCTCAGTCGCCGAAGGCACCGGCGCGCCGGCTCCGTACCACCACCCCCCACCCCGCCCTCCTGCGCTGGCTCGTCCTCGTTCTCGCCGTCGGTGTGTGGGAGGTGGCCGCCCGGGCCCGCGACAGCGTCTACTTCCCGGCCCCGGACCGCATCGCGCGGCACATGCACGAGCTGTGGTTCGACGGGCCCGTCCGGCATCTCTTCCTCAGCCCGGCCGCCCTGGACGACATCCTGCCCAGCCTCGGCCGGATGGGCGCCGGGTTCGCGCTGGCGGCCGTCGCCGGGGTCGTGCTGGGTGTCGTGGTGGGGCGGTCGCGGTGGGCGTACGCGCTGGCCAACCCCGTCCTCCAGTTCGCCCGGGCCGTGCCGCCCCCCGCCCTGGTCCCCGTCTTCGTCGTGATCTTCGCCTTCGGCACCCCGATGCAGATCGCCTCGATCGCCTTCAGCGCCGTCTGGCCGGTCCTGATCAACACCGCGGCCGGCGTCCGCAACACCGACCCGCTGCGCCTCGACGTCGCCGCGGTCCTGCGCCTGAACACCGCCGAACGCCTGTGGTTCCTCGTGCTGCCCTCCGCGCTGCCGCGCGTCTTCGCCGGGCTGCGCCTGAGCCTTTCGCTCTCCCTCATCCTCATGGTCTTCTCGGAACTGCTGCCGGGCACCGCCAACGGCATCGGTTTCACGCTCACCGAGGCGCAGACCCGCTCGGACCTGCTCACGGTCTGGGCCGCGCTGGTCCTGCTCGGCGCCCTCGGGCATCTGCTCAACACCGGTCTGCTGGCGGTCGAGAAACGGCTGCTCGGCAGGGGGAGGGCCACGTAAGTCATATGACCCACACGAGCCACGCGACCCGTACCCAGGAACAGGGGACCGACCCCATGCTCCAGCTCTCCGCGGTCGGCCAGCACTACGGCGACCACCGGGTCCTGCACGACATCACCCTCACCGTCCCCGCGGGCCAACTCCTGTGCGTCGTGGGCCCGTCCGGCTGCGGCAAGTCCACCCTGCTGCGGACCATCGCCGGTCTGCTGCCCGCCCGCGAGGGCACGATCACGATCGACGGCGCCCCCGTCAACGGCGTCCCCGACAGTCTGGCCGTCGTCTTCCAGGACTACGGCCGCTCCCTGTTCCCCTGGCTCACGGTCCGCGACAACGTCGCCCTGCCCCTGCGCCGCCGCGGCCTCGCCCGGGCCGAACGGCGTGCCGAGGCCGACCGCATCCTCGACCGCGTCGGCCTGTCCGGCGCCGCCCGCCGTCACCCCTGGCAGCTCTCCGGCGGTATGCAGCAGCGGGTCGCCATCGCCCGCGCCCTCGTCTGCCGCCCCGCCCTCCTCCTCATGGACGAACCCTTCGGATCCCTGGACGCCCAGACCCGCGAGGACCTGGAGGACCTGCTCCTGGAGGTCCACCGCACCGACGGCACGACCATCGTGTTCGTCACCCACGACATCGACGAGAGCGTCTACGTCGGCGACCGCGTTGTTGTTCTCTCCGCGGGCCCCGGCTCCGGGATCGTCCTGGATCTGCCGGTCCCGCTCCCCGGGCGGCGGGACCAGATCACCACCCGGGGGCTGCCGGAGTTCGTCGCCCTGCGGGCGCAAGTGGGGCGGGCGGTCCGCGGCCAGGGTGTTCAGGACAGGGGCCGCAGCGACAGCGGTGCCCAGGACAGCGACAGCAGAGTTCAGGGCACCTGAACGCCCCCACACCCTCCGAACGCCACAAGTGCCGCCTGGAACTCCCCAGTTCGGTCCGGATTCACGCGATGGTGTGATCATGTGTGCCGCGGCGGATGCCGACGGAGAGCCCTGGGTAGGGCCCGGCTCATGACGCAGCAGCCCTTCGAACTCCCGCACTTCTACATGCCGTACCCCGCGCGGCTGAACCCGCACGTCGACGAGGCCCGCGCCCACTCGACCGTGTGGGCGCGCGAGATGGGCATGCTGGAGGGGTCCGGGATCTGGGAGCAGTCCGACCTCGACGCGCATGACTACGGCCTGCTCTGCGCCTACACACACCCCGACTGCGACGGCCCCGCGCTCTCGCTCATCACCGACTGGTACGTGTGGGTGTTCTTCTTCGACGACCACTTCCTGGAGACCTTCAAGCGCACCCAGGACCGCGCCGGCGGCAAGGCCTACCTGGACCGGCTGCCCCTGTTCATGCCGATGGACCTGTCGACCCCGATGCCGGAGCCGGAGAACCCGGTCGAGGCGGGCCTGGCCGACCTGTGGACGCGGACCGTGCCGTCGATGTCCGCCGGCTGGCGCCGCCGCTTCGCCGTCGCCACCGAGCATCTGCTCAACGAGTCCCTGTGGGAGCTGTCGAACATCAACGAGGGGCGGATCGCCAACCCCGTCGAGTACATCGAGATGCGCCGCAAGGTCGGCGGTGCCCCCTGGTCGGCCGGTCTGGTGGAGTACGCGACGGCCGAGGTGCCGGCGTCCGTCGCCGGGACCCGGCCCCTGCGGGTGCTGATGGAAACCTTCTCCGACGGTGTCCACCTGCGCAACGACCTGTTCTCCTACCAGCGCGAGGTCGAGGACGAGGGCGAGCTCAGCAACGGCGTCCTCGTCCTGGAGACCTTCTTCGGCTGCACCACCCAGGAGGCCGCCGACATCGTCAACGACGTCCTCACCTCCCGCCTCCACCAGTTCGAGCACACCGCCCTCACCGAGGTTCCCGCGGTCGCCCTGGAGAACGGTCTCTCCCCGCAGGAGGTGACCGCCGTCGCCCGGTACACCCAGGGCCTCCAGGACTGGCAGTCCGGCGGCCACGAATGGCACATGCGCTCCAGCCGCTACATGAACGCCCGCGCCGACACCACCTCCCCCTGGCAGACCCTGACCGGCCGCGGCACCTCGGCCGCCGACGTCGGCGCCCTGCTCGCCGCGGCCGGCGCCGAGCGGCTGCGCGCCCACACGCATGTGCCGTTCCAGAAGGTCGGTCCCTCCCTGCTGCCCGACCTCTACATGCCCTTCCAGGTCGAGCACAGCCCGCACCTGCCCGGTGCCCGCCCCCGGCTCGCCGAGTGGGCGCACCGCATGGGCATGCTCCAGGAGGGCGTCTGGGACGAGGACAAGCTCGCCGCCGCCGACCTCCCCCTGTGCTCGGCGGGCATCGACCCGGACGCGAGCCCCGAGGCCCTGGACCTGAGCTCGCACTGGCTGGCCTGGGGGACCTACGGCGACGACTACTACCCCCTCGTCTACGGCGGCCGCCGCGACCTCGCCGCCGCCCGGCTCACCACACAGCGCCTGTCGGACTGCATGCCCCTCGACGGCGAGCAGACCCTCGTCCCCGTCAACGCCATGGAGCGCGGCCTGATCGACCTGTGGGCCCGCACCACCGCGGAGATGACCCCCGACCAGCGGCGCACCCTCAAGGACGCCGTGAACGTGATGACCGAGAGCTGGCTCTGGGAGCTGGCCAACCAGATCCAGCACCGCGTCCCCGATCCGGTCGACTACCTGGAGATGCGGCGGGCCACCTTCGGCTCCGACCTCACCATGAGCATGTGCCGGATGGGCCACGGCCCCGCCGTCCCCCCGGAGGTCTACCGCAGCGGCCCCGTGCGCTCCCTGGAGAACGCCGCCGCCGACTACGCGTGCCTGGTCAACGACGTCTTCTCCTACCAGAAGGAGATCGAGTACGAGGGTGAGGTCCACAACGCGATCCTTGTCGTGCAGAACTTCTTCGGCATCGACTACCCGAGCGCGCTGCGGGTCGTCCACGACCTGATGACCCAGCGCATGCAGCAGTTCGAGCATGTCGCCGCGCACGAACTGCCCGTCCTCTACGACGACTTCGGGCTCTCGGAGGAGGCCCGCGAGGTCATGCGGAGCTATGTGGGCGACCTCCAGCACTGGATGGCGGGCATCCTGCACTGGCACCGCACGGTCGACCGCTACAAGGCGGAGCACCTGGCCCGCCGCGCCCACCGCTTCCTCCCGGACCGGCCACCGGCCCTCCCCTTGGCCGGCTGACCACAGGGGCTCCGCGGCCGCTCGGCCCGCACCGGCTCACCGAGCCGCTCGAAGTCGTCGGCGAGGGCACTCGGGTCAGCGGTGTCCAGCCGGGCCTGAAGTTCGGCCACGGCGGGGCGCACGGCGGCCACCGCGAGGGTCACACGGGCTGTCGCTCCCCACCCGCGGCGTACTCCACCGCGGCTCGCGCCAGCGCTCGGACGACCGGGTGCGGGCGCGAGCCGTCGCCGGACAGCTCGGGCTGGAACAGGGTGGCCAGGAAGAAGGGATGACCGGGGAGTTCGGCGATCCTGACGTGGCCGTCCTCGTCGTAGCCGGAGAAGCGCAGGCCGTGCGCGCGCAGGGTGTCCAGGTGGCGTGAGGGCCCGTAGGCGCAGAAGTAGCGCTCCACGGTCCGCTCGGATCCGATCACCGACCGGGCGAGCGAGTCCGGATCGACGTTCACCACACCCTCGTGGTCGACGAGGGAACAGGCCAGCGGCTCGATGAGGAGGTCGTCGGCGTCGGGGTCGTTCTCGGCGTGCGCCACCCGCGTCAGCCCGCAGACATCGCGGGCGTACTCCAGCAGCGCGTGCTGGAACCCCGCGCAGGTGCCGAGGAAGGGGATGCCCGCCTCGCGCGCGGTACGGATCGCCGTGAGGACACCCGCCTCACTGCGATAGGGGCTGCCCGGCACGACCCACACCGCGTCGAACCCCCGTACGGCGTCGGTGTCCCCGGCGTCCTCGGACGGGATCCAGTAGGCGTCGAGCACGATCCGCTCGCGCTCGACGAGGGCGTCCAGCAGGCCAGGGATGCGAACGTGCGAGGCCACGTCGGGGGAGCGGTCGCCCACCAGCGCGATCCGGGCGGTCCGGTCTCTCCGCGCTGTCCGTGCCGCCTGCGCCGCCGGTGTCGTAGGTGCTGTTCTCGTCGTCATGTCCGTCATCCTGAACGCCACGTGAGGATCACGTCCAACGATGATTACTGCATGCTCGATAAGCACACCTGATGCCATGCTGGGCGCATGGACCCGCACCTCCTGCGCACCTACGTCACCGTCGCCCGCCTCGCCTCCTTCTCCGAGGCCGCCCGCGAACTGGGCTACACCCAGTCGGCGGTGTCGCAGCACATCGCGGCGCTCGAACAGGATCTCGGCGCGCCGCTGCTCACCCGGCGCCCCGTGGCCCCCACGGCGGCCGGCGGGCGGCTCCTGGAACACGCCGAGCCGCTGCTGCTGCGCCTGGACGCGGCTCGCGCGGACGTGACCCGGATGGCGGCCGCGCCGACGCACGGACTGACCCTCGCGGCGGCGCCCACCGCCCTCGGGCCGCGGATCCTCGCCGCGCTTCCGGCGGCCGGTGTGACCCTGCGCGTGGTCGGCCGTGACGCCGTCCCCGCGGCCGTGGCGACCGGCACGGCCGACCTGGGCCTGACCGACGGTCTGGTCGCCCCCAGCGACCCGCTGCGGCTGCCCGACGTGGCCCCGCTGGGCACCCGGTCGGTCGGGGAGGAGCCCGTGTGCGTGCTGCTGCCCGACACGCATCCGCTGGCCCGGCGCACCGGGCTGCGCCTCGGCGACCTCGCCGACGCCCGCTGGCTGGACGCCCCCGACACCGCCCTGCCGCTGGCCCGGCTCCGCGCCGCGAACGGCGGTCACGGCTTCCGGGGCGCCCTGCGCTACGAGGGCACCGACGTGGCCGTCCTGACCGCCCTCGCCGCCGCCGGACACGGTCTGGCCCTGCTGCCCCGGTCCGCGGCCACCGACGTGCCGGGTACGGTCGCCGTGCCGATCGCCCACCCGCGGGTGGTGCACCGCACCGAACTGGTGTACGCCGGCGCGCCCAGCGGGGCGGCGGCGGACTTCGTCGACCTGCTGGTTCCAGCCGCTTCCCGCTCCTGACCACCCGTCAGTCTCACTCGTTCGTGGCTCGTCGCGCGCCGGTGCGCCGGGTAGGCACCAGACGGTGGTGATCCAGCCGGAGGCGATCGATGGAACAGACTGCGTTGCGTCCCAAGCCGATGCCCGGCCGGGAGCCCGGCGGCGGCAGGTCCCGGCCCGTCCGGCGCCCGCACGCCGCGCGGCGGCGCGGACGCCGGCTGACGACCCTGCTGTTCGGCCTCTTCGTCGCGGCCCTCCTGGTGCTGTCGGGCGTGGGCCTCGGCACGGTGGGCGCCACGGTGGCAGGCATGAGCAGACTGGCCGACCTCCAACGGCGGACAGGGCCTCACCAGGGCGGCGCGTCCGCCGCGGCGCACCCGGGCCCCGCCCGGTCGTCCGCGGCACCGACGACCGCTCCCCGGCCCGCGGCCGCCGCCGCGACCCTCGGTGTGGAGGCCGTGGACGCGGAGAAGGCGGGCGCGCTGGTGGTCGGTGTCCACGTCCCCGGCCCCGGCTACACGGCGGGCCTGGTCCGCGGCGACGTACTCCTCGCCTTCGGCCGGACCCGCGTCGACACGGCAAGTGACCTCGCGCACGCCGTCGCCGGCGCCCGGCCCGGCCGCGAGGTGGTGCTGACGGTCCGCCACCGCAGCGGCGGCTACCAGCAGCTGACAGCCGTACCGGGAGTCGTCACCTGACCCGCTTCCCACGGCTCGATCCGGTCCCGGCGTCAGACGTACCGGCTGATCAAGCCGCTTCCGCCGACCGGGACGGAAAACCACTGGTCCGGATCCGGCCACCGGCGTCACGATGAGCCCATGCCGACCACGCTCATCGCCTTCCTGGGGGCCTGCACCCTCATCGCCGCGTCCCCCGGGCCGAGCACCGTGCTGATCATCAAGCAGTCCCTGCACAGCCGACGCTCCGGCTTCCTGACCGTGCTCGGCAACGAGACCGGCGTGTTCGTCTGGGGCGTCGTCGCCGCGTTCGGCCTGACCGCCCTGCTGACGGCCTCCGAGATCGCCTACGACGTGATGCGGATCGTCGGTGGCGTCGTGCTCGTCGCCTTCGGCGTCCAGGCGCTGCGGCAGGCGCGCCGCGCCAAGGGGGCCGCCGACGACGGCTGGGAGAGCACCGGCAGGACCGGCTGGGCCGCCTACCGCGCGGGACTGCTGCTCAACCTCGCCAACCCCAAGGCGGCCGTCTTCGCCATGTCCTTCCTCCCGCAGTTCGTGCCCGAGGGCGCTCCGCACCTGCCCACCATGACCGGGCTCGCCGCGCTCTGGGCGGTCTACGAGATCGGCTACTACGGCCTCTACGTGTGGTTCGTCGGCCGGTTGCGGGCCGTGCTGTCCCGCGCGGGCGTGCGCAGGCGCCTGGAACAGGTCTCCGGGGGCGTCCTGCTGCTCCTCGGCGTCCGCATGGTCCTGGAGAGCTGACAGGCACCCCGTCCCGTCCTCTGCGCGCGAAAGACACGCCGACCCGCTCGCGCAGGCTCCGCCGTCCGGGCAGGATGCTGCCCAAAGACCTTCAAAGACCTTCACCCGCCCAGGAGGCCCCCGATGACCGGCACCGCAGCGCCCTTCGTCGCCGACGACTACAGGGCGCGCATGGAACGCGCGGCGCGGTCGGCCGCCGAGGCCGGACTCGCCGGACTCCTCGTGGCCCCGGGCCCGGACCTGGTGTGGCTCACCGGCTACGCGCCCACCGCCGTCACCGAACGGCTCACCCTGCTGGTCCTCACCCCCGGACAGGACCCCGTCCTCGTCGTGCCCACCCTGGAGGCCCCGGACGCCGCCAAGGCCACCGGCGCGAGCGCCCTGACCCTGCGGGACTGGACCGACGGCAAGGACCCCTACGCCGCCACCGCGGCCCTCCTGGACGCCGGCGGCCGGTTCGGCGTCAGCGACAACGCCTGGGCCATGCACCTGCTCGGCCTCCAGAAGGCACTGCCCGGCACGTCGTACGCCTCCCTCACCGAGGCGCTGCCGATGCTCCGCGCCGTCAAGGACACGGCCGAACTGGAACTGCTGGCGGCCGCGGGAGCGGCCGCCGACGCGGCGTTCGAGGAGATCCGCAAGGTTCCCTTCGGCGGCCGCAGGGAGTCCGAGGTGGCCGCCGACCTCGCCGGCCTGCTGCGGCGCTTCGGTCACTCCCAGGTCGACTTCACCATCGTCGCCTCAGGCCCGAACGGCGCCAACCCGCACCACGAGGTGGGCGACCGGCTCATCGAACGCGGCGACATGGTCGTCCTCGACTTCGGCGGCCTCAAGGACGGCTACGGCTCCGACACCTCCCGCACGGTCCACGTCGGCGAACCCACCGACGAGGAACGCCGGGTCCACGACCTCGTGCGCGCGGCACAGGAAGCGGGCTTCCGCGCGGTACGGCCCGGCGTGCCCTGCCAGGAGGTCGACCGGGCCGCCCGCGCGGTCATCGCCGACGCCGGGTACGGCGAGTACTTCATCCACCGCACCGGGCACGGCATCGGTGTCACCACCCACGAACCGCCGTACATGATCGAGGGCGAGGAACAGCCCCTCGTCCCGGGCATGTGCTTCTCCGTGGAACCAGGCGTCTATCTGCCCGGCCGCTTCGGGGTACGCATCGAGGACATCGTCACCGTCACCGAGGACGGCGGCCGCAGGCTCAACGACACCACCCGCGAGATGGTCATAGTGGACTGACCGACCCCCAGGAGCCCCTCCACCCCCGAGCGACTACGGCGCGACCATGACCCAGGCACCGACACCCACCGCGGACACGGTCCGCCGGCTGGTCCGTTCCCTGCTCAAGGACAGCACGCCCGACACCGGCGGGCCCGAGGTCCGGCCCGTCGCCGAGGGCGGCGGCCAGGTCACCTGGTGGGTGGGCACCCGCCATGTCCTGCGCCTGGCCGGCGACCGCGAGGCCTCCACCCGCAGACGCCGCGAGCTGCGGCTGCGCGACCTGGTCCGCCCGCACGTCCCCCTCGCGGTGCCCACCAGCGTGGCGCAGGGCGAGTGGGCGCCCGGGCTGGCCTACACCCTCGACACCAGGCTGCCCGGCGGCTCGGCGGAGGAGCACGACGTGTCCGCCGTCGGCGAGGCCGACCTGGCAGGCCTGCTCACCGGGCTGCGCGAGGTGCCCGTACGGCAGGCCGAGGCGCTCGGAGTCCCCCGCGTCGCCCCGCGCTCCCTGGAGGCGCTGCGCAGGGAGGCCGCCCGGGCCGCCGAACTCCTCGGCAAGGCGGACGAGTTCGACCCGGTCCGGCTCCAGCAGCTCACCTCCGCGGCCGCGGTCCAGCTCGCCGCCCAGCCCGGCGGCGCGGTCCTCGTGCACCACGCCCTGACCGGCGAACACCTCGTGATCAGCCCCGACGGCCGGGTGCGCGGCGTCCTCGACTGGACCGGGGCGGTCGTCGGCGACCCCGCCGAGGACATCGCGGGCCTCGCGCTCGCCGTCGGCTCGCCCGCCGCCGTGCGCGCCGCCACCCTCGCCGGGTACGGCGCCCGGCCCTGCCTGCGCGGACTGTGGCTCGCCCGCTGCGACACCGTGATCCGTCTCGCCGCGGGTTTGCACGGCCGCGCCGCCGAGCCCCTGCCTCTCCTGCGCGTCCGGCTGCGGCGCGCCTGGGAGGCGATCCTGCTGGAACGCGTCACCGAGCTCCGGGACGAGGAGACCGACGACGTGGGGTTGTAGCCGTCTCCACCTGGTCTTTTCCACCCTCGCTCCACCCGTGGGCCGAGGCGCGCGACGGGGCCGGAGCCGGATGCTCGAAGCATGACGATCTCCGACTGGCTCATCGACGCCGCGCTGCACCTCACTCATCGGCTGCACAACTCCAGGAGCCACCCTGACCGCTGCCGCCTGCACCGGAGGACCCCGTGAGGTCACGCCTGCAGCAGCACCACGCACGACTCCCCGGGCACCTGCAGCACCCCGTCCGCGCCCGGTGCCTCCACCGGCTCCCAGGCGGCCAGGACGCGGGCCTCGCGGGGCCCCAGCGGGATCGCCGCCGGCGACTTCGCGAGGTTCACGGCCACCCGGACGTCCCCGCGGCGGAAGGCCAGCCAGCGCTGGGCCTCGTCGTGGGCGACCTTGATGTCGGCGAGGTCGGGGTCGGTGAGGTCCGGCTGCTCGTGCCGCAGCGCGAGGAGCCGGCGGTACCAGGCCAGCACCCGCGCGTGAGGCTCGCGTTCGGGCTCGGACCAGTCGAGGCAGGAGCGGTCGCGGGTCGCCGGGTCCTGCGGGTCGGGCACGTCCTCCTCGGCCCAGCCGTGCGCGGCGAACTCCCGCCGCCTGCCCCGCCGTACGGCGTCGGCGAGCTCGGGGTCGGTGTGGTCGGTGAAGAACTGCCAGGGCGTGCCCGCCGCCCACTCCTCACCCATGAACAGCATCGGCGTGAAGGGCGCGGTCAGGACGAGCGCCGCCGCGCAGGCCGCCAGGCCGGGGGAGAGGGACGCCGCCAGCCGGTCGCCCTGGGCGCGGTTGCCGACCTGGTCGTGGGTCTGGGAGTAGCCCAGCAGCCGGTGCGCCGCCACGCGCGTACGGTCCAGCGGGCGCCCGTGGACACGGCCGCGGAAGCTGGAGTAGGTGCCGTCGTGGAAGTAACCGCCGGTGAGGGTCTTGGCGAGCGAGGCCAGGGGGGCGCGGGCGAAGTCGGCGTAGTAGCCCTGCGACTCGCCGGTCAGCGCGGTGTGCAGGGCGTGATGGAAGTCGTCGTTCCACTGCGCGTGCAGCCCGAGGCCGCCCTGTGCGCGCGCTGTGATGAGCCGTGGGTCGTTGAGGTCCGACTCGGCGATCAGGAACAGCGGCCGCCCCAGCTCGGCGGCGAGGGCGTCGACGGCTGTCGACAGTTCCTCCAGGAAGTGGCACGCGCGCGTGTCGGCGAGCGCGTGCACGGCGTCCAGGCGCAGGCCGTCGATCCGGTAGTCCCGCAGCCAGGACAGCGCGCTGCCCAGCAGATACGCGCGCACCTCGTCGGAGCCGGGGGCGTCCAGGTTGACCGCGGAACCCCAGGGCGTGTGGTGGGTGTCGGTGAAGTACGGGCCGAAGGCGGGCAGGTAGTTGCCCGAGGGACCCAGGTGGTTGTGCACCACGTCCAGGACGACCCCGAGGCCCGCCTCGTGCGCCCGGTCGACGAAGCGCTTCAGGGCCTCAGGACCGCCGTAGGGCTCGTGCACCGCCCACAGGGAGACGCCCTCGTAGCCCCAGCCGTGCCGCCCGGGGAAGGGGCACAGGGGCATCAACTCGACGTGGGTGACGCCGAGTTCGACGAGATGGTCGAGACGGGCGGCGGCCGCGTCCAGGGTGCCCTCGGGCGTGTAGGTGCCCACGTGCAGCTCGTAGAGGACCGCTCCCGGCAGTGCACGGCCCGACCACTGCGTACGCCAGGCGAAGTGCTCGTGCTCGACGACCGCGCTGAGTCCGTCCGGGCCGTCGGGCTGACGGCGCGAGCGCGGGTCGGGCAGGACGGGGCCGTCGTCCAGCGCGAAGCCGTACCGGGTGCCGTCCCCGGCCTCCGCTTCTCCCCACCACCAACCGGGACGTTCCGGATCGCGCTCCAACGCCTGCGTGGCGCCCTCGCGATGGAGCGTCACTCGGCCGGCCTGCGGTGCCCACACCTCGAACTGCACGGACGGTTCCCCTTCGTCTGCTCACCGTGATGTAGCCCGTCCATGGTGCTTCAAACGAGATCAATCCGCCTGAGAATCCTCCCCTTTGCGGCAGGTGTCGTCAGGCACGCGCGCGCGGCGGCCGTTGTCTCGTTTTCTGGACACCCGGGGTTCACTGCCCGACAATCACCAACGTGACGTCGTCCTTCGAGTTCAACACGTACCCCGCGCGGCTGTCCGACGCGGAGCGCGACAAGGTGCTGAAGGTGCTCCGTGACGGCGTCGCCATGGGCCGCCTGTCGCACGACACGTTCGTGCGCCGCATGGAGCTGGCCCTGATCGCGCGCCGGTCCGACGAACTCGCCGTGCTCACCGCGGACCTGCCCCAGGAGAGCCGGGTCTCGCGCCTGGTGTTCGGCACCGTCGAGGCGGTCTCCGGCTTCACGGTGCGGCTGCGCAGGGCGTGGCAGGCCGAGCGCCTGCCCAAGCTGCTGCTGCCGCACCCGGGCAGCGGCCACGCGCTGCGCATCGGCCGCGACCCGGCGAACGGTCTGCGGCTGACCCACGAGACGGTCTCCCGCGTCCACGCCGAACTGAGCCGTCAGGGCGGCATGTGGGTGCTGCGCGATCTCGGCTCCACCAACGGCACCACGGTCAACGGCCGGCGGGTCATCGGCGCCGCCGTCGTCCGCGAGGGTGATCAGGTGGGGTTCGGCCGGATGGCCTTCCGGCTCGCGGTCAACTGAGCCCGACCTCACCTCTGGCCTGGGCTTTACGTGCGGTCGCGGCCCAAAGCCCTTTCCGTCGCGCGGTGTTGACGTACCTCCCAAGTCGTGACTGACTGTGCGTACACCATGCACACCAGGTGAACCGACGGCACCACATTGTGGAGGTGTGCCCTGCCGCCCCTCCTCCGCTACCCGACCGTCGAGGAACTCGGCGCACGGGCCGCGGCCCTCGTCGCCCGCCATCCCGCGGACGCCCGGCTGCGGCGCGCCGGCACCTCCCGGGCGGGCAACCCCCTGTGGCTGCTCTCCGTCGGCCACGGCAGCCGCCAGGCCCTCGTCGTCGCGGGACCGCACGCCAACGAGCCCGTGGGCGGCGGCACCGTCCTCAGACTGGCCGAGCGGGTCCTGGCCGACCCCCGCCTCACCGTCGAGGCCGACGCCACCTGGAACCTGCTGCTCTGCCTCGACCCCGACGGCCTGCGCCGCAACGAGGGCTGGCTGCGCGGCCCGTACTCCCTCGACCGCTACTTCCGGAACTTCTTCCGGCCCGGCTTCGGCGAACAGCCGGAATGGCTGCCCGACGGCGCGGACGCCGCCGCACTGCCGGAGACCCGCACCCTCCTCGCCCTCCAGGACGAACTGCGGCCCTTCCTCCAGTGCTCCCTGCACGGCGTCGACGTCGGCGGCGGCTTCGTCGAACTCACCCGTGACCTGCCCGGCCTCGCCCGGCGCGTCGCCCACACCGCGGCCCGGCTGCGCATCCCGCGCGAACTCGGCCCGTACGACACCCTCTACTGGCCGTGCCTCGGGCCCGCCGTCTACCGGATCCCGCCGCCCCGCCGCGGCGACCTGGTCGCCGCCATCACCGAGGCCGCCGTCGAGTCGACCTGGTACCACCCGCACCGGCACGGCACCGTGACCGCCGTCGTCGAGGCGCCCATGTGGGGCGTGGCCGGCGTCGAGGACGGCAGCACCCCCGCCGACGCGGCCGCCGTGCTGCGTACCGTCAGCCACACGCTGCGCCGCGACGCGAGGCTCCTGGAGGACGTCCTCGCACGGATCCGCCCGCACGTCTCGGCCGCCCCCGACGCGGCCCGGCTGCTAGCCCCGGTCGAGGACTACCTACTGGTCTGCCCGGGAATCGCCGACGCCTGGGACCCCGACGTCACCGACGGCGGCCGCCCGCTGCCCCCGCTCAGCACCGGTCATCTGGCCGCCCTGCGCATCGCCGGACGGCGCCTCGCCCTGCGCACCGCCGGACTCCTGCACCAGCTCGTGACCCGCGCGGGCACCGACCCGGCCGGCGCGCTGCCGGAACTGGACCGGCTCATCGACCTCTGGTGCGCCGACTACCGGGACGGCTGCGGTGCCCGCTGGATCCCGGTCCCGCGCCAGATCGAATACCAGTCCCGGGTCGTGCTCGCCGCCTTCGAACTCGCCGCGCGGCACGCGCCCGCGTGCTCCCGTTCGGGTGAGCCGGGCTGGGGATCCGAGGCCGCCGTGCCGATGCACCTGGAATGACGCACACGATCACAACGGCGGCGGTACGGCGAGCGGCCCACGCGGCCCTGACGGCGGCGGCCGCCCTCCTCCTCGCCGCCGCGGCCCCCGCGACGGCCGGGACCTCCACCGGCGGCCTTCCGGGCGGCGACCACCTCTTCCTCATGGTGACCAAGGGCGACGACCGCTCCAGCGACACCCGCGGCACCCTCCTGCTGTGCGACCCGCCCCAGGGCCACGGCCGCGCCGCCGAGGCCTGCGCCCAACTCGACTCGGTCGGCGGCGACATCGACGCCCTTCCGCCCGCGCACGTCTACTGCCCGATGATCTACGCACCGGTCACCGCCCAGGCCCGCGGAGAGTGGCACGGCCGACCGGTCGAATACCGGCAGACCTTCTCCAACGCCTGCGTGATGGGGGCGCGGACCGGGGCGGTCTTCGCACTGGAGGACTGACGCACGGCTCCGGCGCGCGGTGACGCACGCACGCGCGTGGAGCGGTGTCGGCTCAGTCCGCCCGTCCGCGCGCGTGCCGCGCCACCGCCACGACCGTACGGGCCTGGTGCTCGACCTGGTGCTCCAACGGCACCCAGCGGGCCCGGAAACGCTCCGCGAAGGCGTCGCTCCACACCTTGACGAGCCGTTCGAGACGCGGCGCCGCGCGGTCGTCGGTCTCCCGCAGCACCCGCAGCAGCATGGCCGCCGCCCGCAGCGGCAGCCGACGGGAGAACGCGTCCACACTGCCGATGTACGCCCGCGTGCCGTCGGCGGGCCGCGTGTGGATCCAGTCCGAGGCCAGCCCCGGCACCAGGTCGAGGCCCCAGGTCGCGGCCCGCAGCAGCGGCCCGTCGACGCCCACCAGCCGCGGCCGCGCCTCCGCCAGCACTCCGTCCACCGCCCGCGACTGGCGCAGCAGCCGGTCCGCCAGCCGCCGCATCGCCGCCTCCGGAGCCGGATGCGGAGCCGGATCGTCCACCAGGTCGCTCGCCCACATCGGCACCTCGACCACCGCGGTCAGACCGCCGTACAGGTGCGCGTGGTGCCAGGTGCTGCGCCGCGCGTCGTCCGGCATGCTCGGGTACGCCGCGCCCGCGCCCGGCGCCGGCATCACATGCACCCCGGGCCCGGAGGCCGGCCAGCCGGCCGCGTCCGAGGCCCCCGTCTCCACCGGAATGTGCAGCTCCACGGCGGACTTGAGGAACGGTTCCGCCAGCCCCGGGACGTCCTTCGTCAACTGCACCCAGCTGCCGCCCAGATCGGTGCCGTGCAGAGTCACCTGGAGGTACGGCCGCAGTGCGTCGATCACCCCGGTCAGGGCGCGGGTCTCGGGCGGCAACCGGTCGGGCGGCAGCATCGCCG
The DNA here is from genome assembly GCF_042893155.1 of Streptomyces sp. NPDC001668. Taxonomy (NCBI): domain Bacteria; kingdom Bacillati; phylum Actinomycetota; class Actinomycetes; order Kitasatosporales; family Streptomycetaceae; genus Streptomyces; species Streptomyces sp. NPDC001668. The sequence goes on along the minus strand of NZ_JBIAUQ010000007.1, from coordinate 144,041 downwards.
GCGCCCACTCCGGCTGCTCCTCTCCCGCCGGCCGGAAGAACCCCAGGTGGTAGTCGAACAGACTGCGCGGCGCCGGGGTGACATGGAGACTCGCCCCGTCCGGATCCGCGCACAGCAGGAAGTGCCAGGACGTGTCCGCTCTCAACTCCCGCCCGGCCAGCACCCGTCGGGCCACGGCCAGGGCCGCGGGGCCGCCGGCCGGCTCGTTGGAGTGCGCACCCGCGACCACCAGGACGGCCCGCGGGGCATCACCGACCGACAGCAGATGCAGGGGCCTGCCCGCGCGCGAGACACCCACCTGCCCCAGCCGGCAGACGCCGGGCCACTGTGCGGCCAACGCCCGCGCGGACCGGACCAGTTCGGTCGCCGTGGGGTACCGCAGCTCCGGCAGGAGACTCACCCCCGATAGTCCGACCGGCCTCGCCTTCCGCAGTACCCCACCGTCTCGGTGAGCTGTCAAGCACGCCATGGGGGAGCCTCCGGGGGGCGCCCAGAAGCATTTACCGGTAACCGGAAAGGCGGTGGACGCCGGCGGGGGTGTCCGCCTGCGGTGGCGGCCCGACGCGCGGTCCCCGCCTGCACCTGGTCAGTCCGCGGCGATCCGCTCCAGCAGCGCCACCGGCGACTCGCCCAGAAGCTCCGCCACGCGCGCGTGCCCGGAGAACTCCCGCTCCGGGACGAGTACATCCCGCCAGCGGCCCGGCGGCAGCGGCAGCACCGTCTCCCGCCAGCCGCCCGCCTCCGCCAGCCGCAGCGACAGCCTGGTCACCGCGGTGACCACCTCGCCGGAGCGCACGAACGCCACGCAGTGCGCCGCCGCGGGCCCCTCCGCGGCCAGCGGCGTGTACGTCGCCGCGTCGCCGAAGACGTCCGGCCGGTGTCGGCGCAGCCGCAGCGCCGCGGCCGTGAGCGCGCCCTTGTCGCCGGAGTCCTCGGGCGGGAACGGCGCGGGCCGCCGGTTGTCCGGGTCCACCAGCGCCAGGTACCTGCCTTCCGTGCCCTGGTACACGTCGGGCACCCCGGGCATCGTCAGCTGCACCAGGGCCGTGCCCAGCTCGTTCGCCCGGATGTGCGGCTCGAGACGACTGCGCAACGCGGCCACCCGCTCGCCCTGCGGCCCGCACGGCCCGGCCGTGACGAACTCCGCCACCGCCTCCTCGTACGCCGGCTCCTGCTCCGTCCAGCTCGTGTACAGCCCCGCCTCCCGCACATGCTTCAGCAGCGCCTCCCGTACCCGTTCCGGGGCCGCCGGGCCGAGTCCGAACACCGTCTGCCAGGCCGCCCACGCCAGCTGTGCGTCCGGCACGCCGTCGCCGGCGCGGGTCACCTCGGCCAGCGTGTCCGCCCACCGCTGCGGGCACTCGGTGAGCACGGCCAGGGCCGCGCGCACGTCGGCACTGCGCTTGGTGTCGTGCGTCGACACCACGATCCCCGTCAGCGGCCAGTCGCGCTGCACGCGCGTGCAGAAGGCGTGGAACTCCGCGGGCGACACCGCCGGGGCCCCGGGGTTGCCGCCCACCTCGGTCGCCGACAACAGCGGCACATACCGGTAGAACGCCGTGTCCTCCACGGACTTGGCCCGCAGCGCCGACGCCGTCTGCGCGAACCGGGTCCGGAACTCCACATGATCCGGCCCGTCACCCCGCCCCAGCACCAGATCCCGTACGACGTCCACGGCGCCCGCCTCCTCGGGGACCACGAAGGCGAGCCGGGCCTCGGCCGCGGCCTCCTCGGTGACGACTGAGGCGGCGTCCGAGGAGTTGTAGGGCCGGTAGACCTCCATCCGCACCAGGAGTTCCTGGAGCGCGGTGCGCAGCGCCCAGGGCGCGCGGTCGCGCAGCGCGGGCTCCGGGGACACGGCACACACGCGGGTCGCCACCCGGGTCAGCCGCTCGGTCTCGGCGGCCAGCTCGTGCGTGATCACCTTGTACGCCGCCCGCCGCGCCGTCGCGGCCCAGTCGCCGCCGCGGTCGGTCTGCGGGGCCGCGAACCGCCGGTACTGGCCGAGGAGTTCCCCGAACCCCGCGGGGTCCGTGAACAGCCCGTCGATGTGCCTCAGGGCGTCGTAGCCCGTCGTTCCCGCCACGGGCCAGGCGGCGGGCAGCCGCTCGCCGTCCGAGAGGATCTTCTCCACGACCGTCCAGCGTCCGCCGGTCGCCTCGTGCAGCCGCTGGAGGTACCCGTCGGGGTTCGCGAGGCCGTCCGGGTGGTCGATCCGCAGCCCGTCCACCACCTCCTCGTGCAGCAGCTGAAGGATCTTGGCGTGGGTGGCCTCGAACACCTCGGGGTCCTCGACCCGCACCCCGATCAGCTCCGAGATGCTGAAGAAACGCCGGTAGTTGAGCTCCGTACGGGCCAGCCGCCACCACACGGGCCGGTACCACTGCGCGTCCAGGAGCTGCGGCAACGGGAGTTCCTCGGTTCCCTCGCGCAGCGGGAACACGTGGTCGTAGTAGCGCAGTACGTCGCCGTCCACCGTGAGGTTGGCGAGCTCCTCACCGACCGGATGCCCCAGCACCGGCAGCAGCACCTGGCCGCCCTGCGCCTCCCAGTCGATGTCGAACCATCGCGCGTACGGCGACTTCGGGCCCTCGCGCAGCACCTCCCACAGGGCGCGGTTGTGGCGCGGGGCCATCGCCATGTGGTTCGGCACGATGTCCATCACCAGACCGAGCCCGTGCTCCCGCGCGGTGCGCGACAGCGCCCGCAGCCCGTCCTCGCCGCCCAGTTCCCCGCGCACGCGCCCGTGGTCCACGACGTCGTAGCCGTGCGTCGAACCGGGAACCGCCTCCAGGACGGGGGACAGGTGCAGGTGCGAGACGCCGAGCGACGCCAGATACGGCACGGCCGCAGCCGCGGCCGCGAAAGGGAAGGCGGGCTGCAACTGCAGCCGGTACGTGGCCGTCGGTGCCGAGGGGTCCGGGCGCTCAGGTGTCATGCAGAGCTACGTACCCGCCCTGCGGCCTTTCGTGTCATCGGGGTGCTCCATGTGCCCGGGGACGGGGACGGGGACGGGGACGGGGGCGGGGGCGGGGGCGGGGGCGGGGGCGGGGACGTCGGGACGGAACGGTTTCGTCGTGACGCCGAGGTCGCGACGGGACGGTGCCGTCCGTGACGGCGGCGAGGCGACGGCACGGTTGCGTCGCGACGCAGAACGCCACGACGGCACGGTTCCGTCCCGACGCAACCGTGCCGTCCCCACGTACACCTACACGGGCCGTTGCAACACCGTCATGCTCCGGTCCACCAACGTCAGCCGGTCCCCGGCCTGCACCTTCGCTCCCGTTCCCGGCGGCACCCCCTCCGGGCGGCCGGTGTCGACCACGACCTGCCACTGCCGGCCGTGGTTGACCGGCACCACGAAGTCCAGCGTCTTGGGCGAGGCGTTGAACATCAGCAGGAACGAGTCGTCGGTGATCCGCTCCCCGCGGGCGCCGGGCTCGGAGATCGCGTTGCCGTTGAGGAAGACCGTCAGCGCCGAGGCCTGCGCCCGGTCCCAGTCCCGCTGGGTCATCTCCTTGCCCTCGGGAGTGAACCAGGCGATGTCCGACAGGTCGTCGTGGGTGCCCTCCACGGGCCGCCCGTGGAAGAAGCGGCGGCGCCGGAAGACCGGGTGGTCCTTGCGCAGCCACACCATCGCGCGCGTGAAGGCCAGCAGCTCGGCACCGAGCCCCGCCGCCCCGTCCCCGACGTCCGCCCCGCCCGCGACGTCCTCCGGCCATCCCACCCAGGCCAGCTCGCTGTCCTGGCAGTAGGCGTTGTTGTTGCCGCGCTGGGTGCGCGCGACCTCGTCGCCGTGACTGATCATCGGCACGCCCTGGGACAGCATCAGCGTGGCGATGAAGTTGCGCATCTGCCGGCCGCGCAGCTCCAGCACCGCGGGGTCGTCGGTCTCGCCCTCCGCCCCGCAGTTCCAGGACCGGTTGTGGCTCTCGCCGTCGCGGTTGTCCTCGCCGTTGGCCTCGTTGTGCTTGTCGTTGTACGAGACGAGGTCGTGCAGGGTGAACCCGTCGTGGCAGGTGACGAAGTTGATCGAGGCCAGCGGACGCCGGCCGTCGTCCTGGTAGAGGTCGGAGGAACCGGTCAGCCGGGACGCGAACTCCGCCAGCGCGCGCGGCTCGCCCCGCCACAGGTCCCGTACGGTGTCGCGGTACTTGCCGTTCCACTCGGTCCACAGCGGCGGGAAGTTGCCCACCTGGTAGCCGCCCTCGCCGACGTCCCACGGCTCGGCGATCAGCTTCACCTGGGAGACCACCGGGTCCTGCTGGACCAGGTCGAAGAACGAAGAAAGCCGGTCCACCTCGTGGAACTGCCGGGCCAGGGTCGCCGCGAGGTCGAAGCGGAAGCCGTCGACATGCATCTCGGTCACCCAGTACCTGAGCGAGTCCATGATCAGCTGGAGGACGTGCGGGGACCGCATGAGCAGGGAGTTCCCGGTGCCCGTGGTGTCCATGTAGTACCGCTGGTCGTCGGTGAGGCGGTAGTACTGAGGGTTGTCGAGCCCCTTGAAGGAGAGGGTCGGGCCCAGGTGGTTGCCCTCGGCGGTGTGGTTGTAGACGACGTCCAGGATGACCTCGATCCCGGCCTCGTGCAGCGCCCTGACCGCCGATTTGAACTCCAGGACCTGCTGTCCGCGGTCGCCCCAGGAGGCGTACGCGTTGTGGGGGGCGAAGAAGCCGATGGTGTTGTAGCCCCAGTAATTGTTCAGGCCCATGTCGACCAGGCGGTGGTCGTTCACGAACTGGTGGACCGGCATCAGCTCCAGGGTGGTGACGCCGAGCTCCACCAGGTGCTCGATGATCGCGGGGTGCGCGAGCGCGGCGTAGGTGCCGCGCAGCTCCTCGGGCAGGCCCGGGTGCCGCATGGTGAGGCCCTTGACGTGCGCCTCGTAGATCACCGTCTCGTGGTACCCGATGCGCGGCCGCCGGTCGTCGCCCCAGTCGAAGTAGGGGTTGACCACGACCGACGTCATGGTGTGCGGCGCCGAGTCGAGGTCGTTGCGCTTGTCGGGCGCGTCGAAGTGGTAGCCGTACACCTCCTCGCCCCAGCGGATCGAACCGCTGATCGCGCGCGCGTACGGGTCGAGCAGCAGCTTCGACGAGTTGCAGCGCAGGCCGCGCTCAGGCGCGTACGGGCCGTGCACGCGGAAGCCGTAGCGCTGTCCGGGCATCACGCCTGGCAGGTAGGCGTGCCGTACGAACGCGTCACTCTCGCGGAGTTCCACCGCCGTTTCCGAGCCGTCGTCGTGCAGCAGACACAGCTCTACTCGGTCCGCGGCCTCCGTGAAGACCGCGAAGTTGGTACCGGCGCCGTCGTACGTGGCACCGAGTGGATACGCCTCTCCAGGCCAGACCTGCATGCAACGACTCTTTCAGCTCTCCCGCGCCGCGTGTGGCGGCTTGGCCCCGAGTGTCCCCGAAAGTGATGGAACCCCCTATGACTTACGTCCCTCTTACCGATCGACCAGCGCACAGGGCGATCACAGGATCGTCCTGAGCCGAACCATCAGGGGCAGACACGTACTCCCGGAGTACCCGGGGAGTAGGGGGAAGATGTGCGCAAGATAGTGCACCGCCACCTCGGGAAGGTGGTGGCAGGTGCGGCCATCGCGGTGGCCGGGACCGCCGTGATGATCGGGATCACCCTGCCAGGTACCGCGGGGGCGGACGACACGGGGGGTGGCAGGGCGGCCGCCGGACCGTCCGCGGCGCAGGCGGGACAGGGTGCGGACGGGGCCGTGGCGCCGGGGGTCGTCGAGAAGGCGCAGGCCGCCGAGGGCGACGAGGGCAAGGGCCGCGACCCGCTCACCGACGACGAGATCAAGCGGGTCGAGCAGATCGCCGTCAACCCGCAGATGATGAACTCCAGTGAGGACGTCGAGGGCGACCGCGGCCCCGAGCGGCTCACCGTGGACCTCGCCGACCCCAAGGTCGGCGAACTGGACGACCCGGACGCGCCCCGGCGCGCGAACGTGACGTTCTACGACTACCGGGATGACACCCTCGTCACCAGGACCGTCGACCTCGGCAGCGGCAAGGTCGTCACGACCGGCACCCAGCACGGCGTCCAGCCGCCGCTGAGCAGCGCCGAGTACGCCGAGGCCGCGACCCTTCTGATCGCCGACCCGCTCGGCGCGGACCTGAAGGCGGACTACAAGGACGCCACCGACAAGGACCTCACCGACGCCAACCAGCTGCTCCTCACCGGCGCCGTGTACCGGGCCGTCCCGGGCGGACAGCCCGCCGCGCTCGACAAGTGCGGCGAGCACCGCTGCGTGCGGCTGTTCCCGAAGGTGAAGAACGGCCCCTGGATCGACGCCAGGGCCTTCGTGATCGACCTGAGCGCCCGCAAGGTCGCCAAGCTCGAGAGCTGACCCGCCTCACTCCGTCCACTTTTCCTACCTGCTCCTTCCGCAAGGGAGTCATTTCTTCATGCGTGTCAACAGAATCAGCCGCGCGCGCAGGCACGCGGCCCTCGGCGTGTCCGTGGCCGCGCTGGCCGCGGGCGTCACCGCCGGTGCGGGACCGGCCGTCGCCCAGCCGAAGGCCGCCGCCGCGCCCGCGGCGGAGTGCAGCAGCGCCTACAAGATCGAGCAGAAGCTCTCCAGCGGTACGACCTGGCGGATGTGCTGGCGCTACGACAGCAAGGCCGGAATGGTCCTGGAGGACATCTCCTACCAGCCCAAGGGCGAGCCCAAGCCGATCAAGGTCCTCAACAGCGCCCGGCTCGGCCAGATCCACGTCCCCTACGACGACGGCAGCGTCGAGTACGACGACCTGACGGGCTTCGGTTTCGCGCAGGGCCTGATGAACCTGGACCCGGGCGAGTGCCCCGGCGGCACCATCAAGAGCGTCAAGGTCCCCGACTCCTGGGACCCGGACCGCGAGAACGTCAACGGCCTGTGCACCACGACCCGTTCGCGCGGTCACGCCTACCGCATGCAGGGCGACAGCGCGAACAAGGTCTACCAGGCGCAGGGCAAGGACCTGCTCGTCTACTCGGTCAACCAGGTCGGCTGGTACGAGTACATGACCGAGTGGCGCTTCCAGGACGACGGCACCATCACCATGAACCTCGGCGCCACCGGCAGCCTCTCCTACGAGGACTACGACGCCGGCGACGGCCGCGGCTGGCCCATCGGCAGGGGCCCCCGTGCCCAGGCCACCAGCCACAGCCACAACGCCTTCTGGCGCCTGGACTTCGCCCTCGACGGCTCCTCCAAGAACCGGGTCGAGCAGTACGACTCGACGGTCACCGCGGCCGCCCAGGGCCGGCAGACCGCGACGGTCAAGACCACCCGCACCCCGGTCACCAAGGAACTCGCCGGCGACGCCAAGAGCTACCGCTGGTGGCGCATGGTCAGCGCGGTCGGCAAGAACAAGGACTGGCACCCGCGGTCGTACGAGATCGTCCCGGGCCCGAGCACCAAGTACCCGGCCCGCAGCTTCACCAAGCACGACGTGTACTTCACCGAGTACAACCCCTGCGAGCAGTTCGCGAGCAACAACACCGGCAACTGCGGTGCCGGAGCGGGGAACTCCGTCGACAAGTGGGTCAACGGCCAGACGCTCACCCACCCGGTCGTCTGGATGAACGTGGGCTTCCACCACATAGCCCGCGACGAGGACCAGCAGCCCATGCCGGTCCACTGGCAGGGATTCTCCATCGCCCCCCGGGACGTCACGGCTATGAATCCGCTCACTCCGGCCGAGCTCGCCGGGCAGAACGGCCACTGGGAGTTCGGTAGTTGAGAATCACCCTGTCCATCCGGCTGCACCGCCGACCGCTCCCGGAGTACCCTTCCTTGATCGTTGGGTGGGGGCGGACCCTCGGGAGTCCTCGGGGGAGCGGAAGGCGGTGCGCGGGTGGGCTCGGGAGGGCTGGAGTTGCCCCCTGGTGACGAGGGTCACGAGGGGAACTCCTCAGACGCCCCGCCCGGCACGGTGTCCCTGGCCCGTCCGATGGACGCGGGAGCGACCATCGGGCCGGAGCTGGACTGGGACGCCGACGCCTGGCGCGAGGTGCGTACGCGCGCACAGCGGGCCGGCCGCGCCTACATCTGGCTGAACCTCGTCGAACAGCGGCTGCGGGCTGTCGTGGCCGCTGTTCTGCGTCCCATCTACGAACCCGTCCACGGCGACGACTGGGTGGTGGCCGCCGCCGGGCCCGCCGGACAGGAGTGGGTGCAGCGGGCGGTCGCGGTCCGCGAGGTCAGCCGCCGCAAGGGCTACTTGCTCGACCCCGCCGACGACAATGTCCTCAGCTTCCTGACCCTGCCCCAGCTGCGTGAGCTGATGGTGCAGCACTGGCCGTGCTTCGAGCCCTACTTCGACGACCGCCGGGATGTCGAACTGGCCCTGGACGAGCTGGAGGTGACCCGCAACGTCGTCTCCCGCAACCGGGCCCTGTCCGAGGCCGTCCTCGGCCAGGCCGAGCGCGCCTCCGCCAAGCTCCTCGAGATACTGGGCGCCGGCGGCGACGTACCGTCCGCCCGGCGGCTGCCCGTCGACGCGGTCGAGGACCTGGTCGGCGACCGGTACGCCGACGTGGTGGCCGTCCACTCCGACCGGGTGCGGCTGCTGCGGCAGTTCCCCGCCGAGGACATCTTCGGCGGCGCCCGCCGTCTCGACGCGGTCGGCATCGGCCTGAACCTCCTGGTGCAGAACTTCTCCGGCCGCCGCCTGGTGCGCCTGGCCGAGGCCGGCTGCCGGGTGCGGCTGCTGTTCCTGAACCCGGCCTCCAGCGCGGTCAAGCGGCGCGAGCGGGAACTCGGCATGAAGCGCGGCGAGTTGAGCCGCGCCGTCGAGATGAACATCCTGCACATGCGCCGGGTGCGGTCCAGGCTGCGCGACCCGGGCGCCTTCGAGATCCAGGTCTACGACGACACCCCGCGCTTCACGGCCTACCTCGTGGACGGCGACGGTTCGGACGGCATCGCGGTCGTGCAGTCCTATCTGCGCCGGTCCCGGGGCATGGAGGCACCGGTCCTCGTGCTGCGCAACGGAAACCGGGTCGTGAAGGCGGGCGATGTGGACGACATCGGTCTCTTCCCGACCTACCGCGAGGAGTTCGAGACGAACTGGGCGGATTCGCGTCCGGTGTCCTGAAGTGTCCCAAGTCGCGGCGGGCGCCAAGCGGAACGCGCCCCTCTGATTGTCAGTGGCGCATGGGAAGGTGGAGACCACTGGGGGAAAGCACCACCAAGAAGGGGGACCGCCCATGGGCTGGCACCAAGAGCTGCTGATCGGCTTCGACCTGGAGACCACCGGCACCGATCCGCGCGAGGCGCGCATCGTCACGGGAGCCGTGATCGAGGTCAGGGACGGGCAGCCCCTGGGACGCCGGGAGTGGCTGGCGGACCCGGGCATGGAGATCCCGCCGGACGCCGTGGCGGTGCACGGCATCAGCAACGAACGCGCGGCCGCCGAGGGCCGTCCCGCCGACCAGGTCGCCGACGCCATCGCGGACGTCCTGACGACCTACTGGAGGACGGGCGTCCCGGTCGTCGCCTACAACGCCGCCTTCGACCTGAGCCTGCTCTCCGCCGAACTGCGCCGGTACGGCCTGCCGTCCCTGCGCGAGCGCCTGGGCGGCCTCGACCCGGCCCCGGTCATCGACCCGTACACCATCGACCGCTCGGTGGATCGCTATCGCCGTGGCAAGCGCAACCTCGAAGCGGTCTGCACGGAGTACGGCGTCGCCCTCGACACCGCCCACGACGCGTCCGCCGACGCCCTCGCCGCGGCCCGGCTCGCCTGCGCGATAGCCGTCCGCCACCCGAAGGTCGCCGCGCTCGGCCCGGCGGAGCTGCACCGCCGGCAGATCGAGTGGTACGCGGAATGGGCGGCGGACTTCCAGAGCTTCCTGCGCCGCAAGGGCGACGCGACGGCGGTGGTCGACGGCACCTGGCCGCTGCGCGAGCCGGCCGACGAGACGGTGTGACCGGGCGTCACCCGGGCACGGGAGCCGCGACGGGCTCCACACGGGGCTTCGCCACCCGTTCGTAGTCGCTCCCCGACAGGCACAGCGACCGGTCGAGCCGGGCCGCGTTGAAGTACAGCCGGGGCTGCTTGACAACCTCCGGATCGGCGACGAGCTCCAGCTCGGGGTCGAAGCTGAACGGCAGGACCGTACCGGGGATCGCCCGGGCCAGCCGCTCGGCGGTCTCCGCATCACTGAACCCGACATAGCGCGCGGCGAACAGCGCCCGGATCGCGTCCAGGTCCACGCGCCGGTCCCCGGGGACGACCGCGAGGACGTTCCGGGTGGTCCGGCGGTCCACCTTGACCCGCAGCACGATGCATTTCGCGGCCTCGGAGGCGGGGTGCCCGCGCAGCGCGCACACGGCGTCGGTGGTGCCCTCGGGTTCGTGGTCGATCAGCCTGTAGTCGACGCCGGAGGTGTCGAGCAGGGAGATCAGACGGTCGTAGGTGTCGTGGGCGGCGTCGACGCCGGGCATCGGGTGTCCTCCTCAGCGGGGTGAACTGTCGTGCGGGGCTGGACAGTCGTGCGGTGGGCGCGTTCCACGGACTGCCCCCAGTAGGTGCCGGTGATCATCATGACCGCTCCGAGCCCGGTCAGTGCGGTGAAATGCTCGCCGCCCAGGGCGACTCCCACCGCGGCGGCCCAGATCGGCTCGGTGCCCAGCAGCAGACTGGCCCGGCTCGCCGAGGTGCGCTGCACCGCCCAGGTCTGGGCGAGAAAGGCGAACACACTGCAGAACAGGGCGAGATAGAGCAGCTGTGTCCAGGTGGCCGGGCCGGCGTGGGCCAGCGTCGGAAGGTCGCGCGCGGCCAGGGGGAGGAACAGAGCGGTGCCGACGAGGGTCTGCACGGTGGTGAGGTGCAGTGGCCGTATCGCCCGGCCCGCGGTGAGCCGGCCGACGAGTGCGACATGGCCGGCCCGGACGACGGCGGCGCCGAGCATCAGCAGGTCGCCGAGGCGGGGCGCGTGGAAGCCGTTGCCCGCCATGAGGAGCCCGACGGCCAGGACGCACACACCGGCGGCGGCGTAGAAGACGGGTGGCAGACCGCCCCGGTGACCGGTGCGGTCGAGGAGGGGGGTGAGGACGATGGTCAGGCTGATGATGAGCCCGGCGTTGGCGGCGCTGGTGTGGGCGACGCCGTAGGTCTCCACGACCAGGACGGCCGCCTGGGTGAGACCCAGGGGCACCCCGGCCCGGAGCTCCTCGCGGGTCCACCGGCGCGGCCCCCGCCGCGGGGAGGCCACGACTCCCAGACAGGCGAGCGCGGACAGGGCGTAGCGGGCGAAGAGCACCAGCAGGACAGGGAGGGCGGAGGTCGCCGTCTGGGCGGAGAGATAACTCGAACCCCAGACGATCGCGACCAGCAGGAGTACCGCGTCGGTACGGCGGGCGTCGGACACCTCCCCACGGTCCACCAGGAGCCCGCTGAAGCCCAGAGGCACTTTCTTAAACGATCTTTTAGTTCCGCTACATCGTTCCCTAGACTCAGGAGGTGGACGAACGACAGCTGCGGATCCTGCGGGAACTGGGCGAACTGGGCAGCGTCACCGCCGTCGCCGAGGCGATGCTGGTGACTCCGTCGGCGATCTCGCAGCAGTTGAGGCTGTTGCAGCGTTCGGTCAGGGTGCCGCTGACCGAACGCGACGGCAGACGGCTGGTGCTCACGGACGCCGGGCAGGCACTGGCGGGCGCGGCCATCGAGGTGGAGACGGCGCTGGCCCGTGCGCGGCACACGGTCGAGGAGTTCGTGGACCGGCCCGAGGGCGAGGTCTCGGTGGCCGCCTTCCACAGTGCGGGCGCGGCCTTCTTCCCCCTGCTGCTGCGCGCCCTCGACGATCCCGGCGCCCCGGTGCCGAGGCTGGCCGACGAGGACGTCCCGCAGGAGGACTTCCCCCGCCTGACCCGCGAGTACGACATCGTCCTGGCCCACCGCCTCGACCACGCCCCCGCCTGGCCGCCCACGGTGACGGCCACCACGCTCCTGCGGGAGCCACTGGACGTGGCCATGCCGACCGACCATCCCCTGGCCGCCAAGGCCCGGGTCACTCCGGCGGACGTGGCCGGCGAGCCCTGGATCACCGTCCACGACGGCTTCCCGGTCATGGCCACCATCGAGGCGATCGCGGCGGCAGCGGGCCACCGCCTGAACCTGGCCCACCGCATCAACGAATTCGCGGTCGCGGCGGAGGTGGTGGCGGCGGGGGGAGGCCTGGCGCTGATGCCCCGCTGGACCATGCGCCGGCATCCGGCGCTGGCCTTGAGGCCCTTGAGCGGAGTACGGGCGAGACGCCACATCGACGCCCTGTACCGGCCGGAACGGACAGCGAGAAGGGCGGTCCGCACGGTCTTGACGGAGCTGAGGAGGGCGGCACTTCTCATTCAGGGCGAGGAGACGTCTTAGGGGTGGTCAGAACGGATACCACCGCACCGTCTCGTCGCCGTCCCGCAAAGACGCCACCCTGCGCTCGAACTCCGCCAACGCCTTCGGATTCGACGGCGCGTGCTGCGCGACCCAGGCACAGCTGGCCGTCTCCCGAGCCCCCCGCAGCACCGAACACCCCTCCCACTCCCGTACGTCCCACCCGTACGCGGCGGTGAACGAGTCGTAGGCCTCGGCCGGAAGACCGTAACGGTCGCGGGACAGAGCCATCACCACCAGATCGTGCTCCCGCAGATCCGAGGAGAACGTCTCCAGATCGACGAGAACCGGCCCGTCCGGCCCCACATGGACATTGCGGGGCAGCGCGTCCCCATGAATCGGCCCCGGCTTCAGACGAGGTGTCACCGCGGCCGCAGCCGCCGCGAAACCGTCCCGCCGCTCCCGCAGGTACGCCGCGTCGGCGGAGTCGATCGCGTCCCCCGCAAGCCGCAGCCACCGCTCCACGCCCCCCAGCAGCTCACGCGGCGGCAAAGCAAAGGACGGCACCGGAAGCTCGTGCACGATGCGCAGCAGTTCGGCCAAATCCCGCGCCTCGGCGGGCCGTACGGCCTCGGGAAGCCGGTGCCACAACGTCACCGGGTGCCCCTCCACCAAGCGCGCCTTCGGCTCGGCCGCCCGCACGGCGGGCACCCCGGTCTCCGCCAGCCACACCGCGATGTCCAGTTCACGGCGCGCCCGGTCGAGGAGCTCGGCGTCCCGCCCCACCTTGACGACCAGGTCACCGGCGGCGAACACGGCGTTCTCCCCGAGGGCGAGCAGCTCCGCCGACCCCGTCGGCAGGCCCGCCGCGGCCAGTACGTCCCGCGCCCGTGTCTCGTCCATCCTCCGGCCTCCCGGTCCTGACATGTCCCGCATGCCTGTGCTCCGCCACCGCGCCATCGCGAACGGCGTCGAGTTCGCGCCATCGCCCGGCCAGTCTCGCATTCCCACAGGTGGGCCCCGTGTGCGCGCTGCCTTGACGGCGCATACCCCCTTCACGACCATGACGGAGGCCCAGGCCAGGAGGGCCGGATCGTCCCGAGCCGTGCGAAGGAGCCGATCACGTGACACTGGTGACCGCGACGAAGCGGCCGGCGCGGGACGCACCGCGCGCCGGGGGAGGCCGCCGTTCGTCCGACCGCGGGACCTGGTTCCTGGTGCTGCCCGCGCTGGTCCCGATCCTGGTGCTGAGCGTGGGGCCCCTGCTGTACGGGATCTCGCTGGCCTTCACCGACGCCCAGTCCGGCCGGACCCGGGCCACCCAGTGGATCGGCGGTCTGAACTTCCGGGACCTGCTGCACGACACGCTGTTCTGGGAGTCGTTCCGGATCGGTCTGGTGTGGGCGGTCGGAGTGACCGTCCCGCAGTTCCTGCTCGCGCTGGGCCTCGCCCTGCTGCTGAACCAGGACCTGAAACTGCGCTGGCTCGCCCGCGCCCTCGCGATCATCCCGTGGGCCATGCCCGAGGTCGTCGTCGGTGTCATGTGGCGCCTCGTCTACAACCCCGACGCCGGTGTCCTCAACGAGACCCTCCGCACCCTCGGCCTCGGTGACGGCCGGGACTGGCTCAGTGGCCTGTCCACCGCCCTGCCCGCCGTGATCGTCGTCGGCGTCTGGGCCGGGATGCCCCAGACGACGGTCACCCTGCTCGCCGGCCTCCAGAACACCCCGCGCGAACTCCACGAGGCGGCGGCGATGGACGGCGCGGGCGCCTGGCGCAGATTCCGCACGGTCACCTGGCCCGCCCTCAGACCGGTCGCCCTCGCGATCACCGCGCTCAACTTCGTCTGGAACTTCAACTCCTTCGCGCTGGTGTACGTACTGACCAGCGGCGGACCCGGCGGCCGCACCCGCCTGCCCATGCTCTTCGCCTACGAAGAGGCCTTCCGCTACGGCCAGTTCGGCTACGCGGCCGCCATGGGCTGTGTGATGGTCGCCGTCGTCTCGGTCCTCCTCGCCCTCTTCCTCGTCGGCCGGCTCAAGGGAGGTGACGAGGCATGAGGACCAGCGCCTCCGGCCGCGTCGGCCAGTACGCCGCCCTCCTCGCCTATCTCGTCTTCCTCGCCTTCCCCTTCCTCTGGCTGCTCTCCACCGCCTTCAAGTCCCCCCGAGAGCTGGGCAGTCTGCATCCCACCTGGATCCCCCGGGACCCCACCCTCGACAACTTCCGGCAGGCCTTCGACGAACAGCCCCTGCTGCGCGCAGCCGGGAACTCCCTGCTCGCCGCGCTCACCGCCGCCGTGATCGCCGTACTGATCGCGACCCCGCTCGCCTACGTCATGGCCCGCCGGCGCACCCGGCTCGCGAAGGCGGCCACGGGCTGGGTGGTGGTCAGCCAGGCGTTCCCGCTCGTGCTGGTGATCATCCCGCTGTTCCTGGTGCTGAAGAACCTGCGGCTGGTCAACTCCCTTGCGGGGCTGGTGATGGTGTACGTCGTGTGGGCGCTGCCGTTCGCGCTGTGGATGCTCGTCGGATACGTCCGTGCCGTGCCGACCGAGCTGGAGGAGGCGGCGGCCGTCGACGGGGCCGGGCGCCTGAGGACCCTGGTGTCGGTGACGGCGCCGCTGCTCGCGCCGGGGATCGTGGCGACGGGACTGTTCGCGTTCATCACCGCGTGGAACGAGTTCTTCTTCGCGCTGGTGCTGCTGAAGACCGCGGACAAACAGACCCTGCCGGTCGTCCTCACCCACTTCATCGGCGCGGAGGGCGTCGCCGACCTCGGCCCGCTCGCGGCGGCCGCCTTCCTCGCCACCCTGCCCTCGCTGGTCATCTTCGCGATCATCCAACGCCGTATCACGGGAGGCATGTTGACCGGGGCGGTGAAGAGCTGATGCGCGCGCGGTGGTTCGTGGGGGTCCTCGTCCTGCTGCTGGCGGGCTGCACCGGTACGAGCACGTCCGAGGACGGGGACGGGGACGGCCGCATCACGCTCCGCTTCCAGTCCCTCGCCTGGCAGGAGGAGTCCGTCCAGGTCAACAAGGAACTCGTGAAGGAGTGGAACGCCACCCACCCCGACGTCGAGGTCGAGTACGTGCAGGGGAGTTGGGACAGTGTCCACGACCAGCTGCTCACCTCCTTCGAGGGCGGCGAGGCGCCCGACATCATCCACGACGCCTCCGACGACCTCGCGGACTTCGCCTACGGCGGCTACCTCGCGGACCTCAGGGACCTGCTGCCCACGAGGCTCACATCGGACATCCCGCAGCGGAGTTGGGACACCGCCACCTTCGGCGACGGCGTGTACGGCGTGCCGTTCCTCCAGGAACCCCGCGTCCTCGTCGCCAACGCCAAGTGGCTGAAGGAGTCCGGCGTACGCGTCCCCACTCCTGAACACCCGTGGAGCTGGCCGGAGTTCCGGCGGATCACCGAAGAGCTCAGTGGTGACGGCAGGTACGGCGTGGCCTGGCCGCTCAAGGAACCCGTCTCCGCGACTCTCAACCTGTCGCTGTCGGCGGGCGGACAGCTCTTCCACCGGGGCGCCGACGGAAAGGTCACCCTCCGCTTCGGGAAGGCCGACGAGACCGTGCCGCGCACCATCCACGACCAGGCGAACACCGACCACAGCGCCTCCCCGACCACCCTCGGCAGCGGCGGCTCCGACACGCTGCCCGGCTTCTTCGGCGGCAGGTACGCGATGGTCCCGCTCGGGTTCTCCTACCGTCAGCAGATCGCCCAGCAGGCGCCGAAGGGCTTCACCTGGCAGGTGCTGCCCGCCCCGGCCGGCGCCGACGGGCTCACCCAGGGCGTCAGCCCGCAGACCCTGTCCGTCGCCGAGGACAGCCCGCACAAGAAGCAGGCCGCCGAGTTCGTCGACTTCCTGCTCCAGCCGAAGAACATGGTCAGGCTGGCGCTGGGGGACTGGATGCTGCCCACCGGGACCGAGGCCCTGAAGGACCCCGCCCTGCGCACCGCGAAGGACGGCTGGGCGACGGGAACCGCCCTCGCCCCGTACCTGCGCCCGGCGCCCGCGCAGTCCGTCCGCGGCTACCCGGAGTGGAAGGACAAGGTCGCCACCCCCGCCTTCCAGGAGTACTACAGCGGCGCGATCGGCCTCGGTGAGCTGCGCGAAAGGCTGGAGGACGACGGCAACCGGGTGCTCGCCCGCTACCAGCGGTGAAAAACCCGTTGTCGATGCCGGCCGGACCGCCCTAGCGTTCCGTCCGTGGCAGCGAACAACGCGATCCGTTTCTCCGGTCTCGGCCGGGGCCTCACGCACTCCGTACGGATGCGGCGTGGCCCCGGAGCCCTGACCGGCCCGGGGAGCCGCTTCCGCCGCTGATCACACGCGGCCGGGTTCGTCCCGCTCTCCACTCTCCTGTCTTCCGGTCAGGGCCTTCGTCTGCCCTTTTCCCGCTTCCGGAAGACAAGGACCGCAGGCCATGGCCCGCCCCTCGCGCGTCTCGCGCACCCTCTCCCAGAACTTCCTCACCGACCGTGTGGCCGCAGCGCGCTTCGCCAGGCTGGCGGTACCCGATCCCGGCACGGCCCCCTTGCTGCTCGAAGTCGGGGCCGGCAAAGGTGCGTTGACGGAACTCCTCGCCCCTCGTTGCCGGCGTCTGCTCGCCCATGAGATCGACGAGCGGCTCGTTCCGCTGCTGGACGCCCGTTTCTCCTCGGCGCCCCAAGTCCAGGTGGTGGCAGGGGACTTCCTTGCCGCGAGTCCGCCCCGTACAGCCTTCTCGGTCGCCGGGAACGTGCCCTTCTCGCGGACGGCCGGGATCGTCGACTGGTGTCTGAGGGCTCCGGCACTCACCGACGCGACGCTCCTGACGCAGCTGGAGTACGCCCGTAAGCGCACGGGGGACTACGGGAGTTGGACCCTGCTGACCATGCTGAGCTGGCCCCGGTACGAGTGGCGGTTGGTGGGACGGGTCGGCCGGTCGAGCTTTCGGCCCGTGCCGCGAGTGGATGCCGGGATCCTCCGGATCGAGCGTCGCCGCGTACCGCTCCTCACGTCCGGCGAACAGCACGGCTGGCGGCATCTGGTCGAACTCGGGTTCTCGGGCGTCGGGGGCTCGCTGCACGCCTCCCTGCGCCGGGCCCGCCCCCGGCGCCGGGTCGACGCGGCTTTCCGTCACGCCGGTCTCGACCGGACCGTACTCGTAGGGGCCGTGCCGCCCGAGCGATGGTTGCGGCTTTACGAGGTGCTCGCACCGCGCCCCTGAAACAGGTTGCACGAGACGTATCGTCTCGTCTAGCGTCCTCCCCATGACCCCTCCCTCCCACATCGCCATGTTCTCCATCGCCGCCCACGGCCATGTGAACCCCAGCCTGGAGGTGATCCGCGAGCTCGTGGCGCGGGGCCATCGGGTCACGTACGCCGTCCCGCCGCTGTTCGCCGGGAAGGTCGCCGAGACCGGGGCCGAGCCGAAGCCGTGGAACTCGACCCTGCCCGGACCCGACGACGACCCGGCGGCCTGGGGCACCGAACTCCTCGACCACGTGGAGCTCTTCCTCGGCGACGCGATCCAGGCGTTGCCGCAGCTGGCCGAGGCCTACGACGGCGACCAGCCGGATCTCGTGCTGCACGACATCACCGCCTACCCGGCCCGCGTCCTCGCCCACCGCTGGGGTGTCCCGGCGATCTCCCTCTCGCCGAACCTCGTCGCCTGGGAGGGCTACGAGGAGGAGGTCGCCGAGCCCATGTGGGCCGGGCCGAAGAGCACCGAGCGCGGGCGGGCCTACTACGCCCGCTTCGAGGCATGGCTCACCGAGAGTGGCATCGACCTGCACCCCGACACCTTCGTCGGCCGCCCCGTCCGCTCCCTGGTACTGATCCCGAAGGCGTTGCAGCCCAACGCCGACCGGGTCGACGAGAGTGTGTACACCTTCGTCGGCGCCTGCCAGGGAGACCGCCGTGCCCAGGGGGAGTGGCACAGGCCGGACGCGGCGGAGAGGGTGGCCCTCGTCTCCCTCGGCTCCTCCTTCACCAGGCGGCCCGACTTCTACAAGGAATGCGTCAAGGCCTTCGGTGACCTCCCCGGCTGGCACCTCGTGCTCCAGATCGGCAAGCACGTGGACCCGGCCGAGCTGGGCGCCGTTCCGGAGAACGTCGAAGTGCGGTCGTGGGTACCGCAGTTGGCGATTCTGAGGCAGGCCGACCTGTTCGTCACGCACGCCGGCGCGGGCGGCAGCCAGGAGGGCCTTGCGACCGCCACGCCGATGATCGCCGTACCGCAGGCCGTGGACCAGTTCGGCAACGCCGACATGCTCCAAGGGCTCGGGGTCGCCCGCCGGATCGACACCGAGGAGGCGACCGCCGAGGCGCTGCGCGAGGCCGCCCTCGCGCTCGTCGACGACCCCGAGGTCGCCCGGAGACTGAAGGAGATCCAGGCGGAGATGGCTCAGGAGGGCGGTACCCGCAGGGCGGCCGACCTCATCGAGGCGGAACTGGCCGCGCGCCGGGCATGAGTGAGGGCCCGTTGGCACCCCGGTGACCAACGGGCCCTCAGTACAAGGGGGTTGAGCCTTCGCGGCGGAGGGTTTCCGCAGCGGAAGGCTCAGACCCTCAGCGGCTCACCCTCGTCGTCCCGCGCCGCGGGCGCCGCCACGGCGTCCGCGGCCTCGTCGTGGGTGAGGTCGGGCAGCCGGTTCAGCCACTTCGGCAGGTACCAGTTGCGCTCGCCGAGCAGGGCCATGACCGCGGGGAGCAGCACGCCCCGGATGATCGTCGCGTCGATGAGCACCGCGGCCGCCAGGCCCACACCCATCTGCTTCATGGACTGCATGGACAGCGTCCCGAAGATCGCGAACACGGCGACCATGATGACGGCGGCGCTGGTGACGACCCCGGCCGTGGTGACCACACCGTGCTGGATCGCGTCCCTCGTGGTGCGGCCGCGCAGACGTGCCTCGCGGATCCGCGAGACCACGAACACGTGGTAGTCCATCGACAGCCCGAACAGGATCACGAAGAGGAACAGCGGCAGCCAGGTGATGATGGCCCCGACGCCCTCCGCACCGACCAGCGAGGCGCCCCAGCCGTGCTGGAAGACCGCGACGAGGATGCCGTAGGCGGCACCCACCGACAGCAGGTTGAGCACGATCGAGGTGATCGCGACGGTCAGCGAGCGGAACGACAGCAGCATCAGCACGAAGGCGAAGACCACGACGAACGCGAAGACCGGGACGACCGCTCCGGTCAGCTGGTCGTTGAAGTCCTCGGAACCGGCGACCTGTCCGGTGATCGGCGCCTCGACACCGTCGACCTTGCCGAGTGTGGCCGGACGTACCTCGTCGCGCAGCGTGTCCAGGCTCTGACCGGCCTTGTCGAAGTCGGAGCCGCCCACCAGCGGGACGTACACGAAGGCGAGGTTCTGCGCGTCGTGCAGCTTGATCTCGACCGGGCCGCGCGAGGCGCCCGAGGAGATCGCCTTCGCCTTGAAGGCGGCCAGCGCGCCGGTGACCTCGGGGGCGTTGATGTCGTCCGCCTTGACGACCACCTCGGCCGGCTCGGAGCCGCCCGGGAAGGCGTCGTTGACCCGGTTGTACGTCCCGACGATCGGCAGCGAGTTGCCGAACTCCTGGTCCAGGGTGAGGTTCTGGGTCTTCATGCCGAGCGCGGGCGCCGCGACGGCGAGCAGCGCACCGGCCGCGACCACGACCGAGACGACCGGCTTGGCGAGGACGCCCTTCAGCACGGCGGTCCAGAACCGGCTCTCCCGGTTGCCGGCCCGCTTGCGGCGCAGCTTGCTCTCCGGGTGCAGGAAGGGGATCTTGCCCTTCTCGACCCGCTCGCCCAGCAGGGAGAGCAGCGCGGGCAGCACGGTCACGGAACCGACCATGGCGACGGCCACGACCATCAGCGAGGCCAGGCCCATCGCCTCGAACTCGGCGAGCCCGGTGAACAGCATGCCCGCCATCGCCACGCACACCGTGACACCCGAGACGATGATCGCGCGGCCACTGGTGGCGGCGGCGATCCGCAGGGCGGTCTGCGCGTCACGTCCGGCCTGCCGTTCCTCGCGCTCACGGCGCAGATAGAACAGGCAGTAGTCGACGCCGACGGCCAGACCGACCAGCAGCATCACGGAGTTGGCGGTGTCGCTCATGGGCATCACATGGCTGACGATGCCCATCAGGCCCATGGTCGCCATGATGGCGCTGACGGCCAGCAGCACCGGCAGCAGGGCCGCGACCAGCGCGCCGAAGGCGATGAGCAGGATGCCGAGGGCCACCGGCACCGCGGAGAGCTCGGCCTTCTCGAAGTCGTCGCCGAACGCGTCGTCGAACGTCTTCATCATGCTGGCGCCGCCGATCTCCTCGATCCGCAGCGACCCGTGCTCCTTCTGCACCCCCTCGACGGCCTTCAGCACCGGCTCGACCCGGTCCCCGGCGGTGTCCGCCTCGCCGCGCATGTCGAACTGCACGAGCGCGCTGCGGCCGTCCTTCGAGATCGTCCTCGTGTCGTACGGCGAGGTCACGTCCGTGACCTTGCCGGTGCCCTCGACCGCCTTCATCACCGCGGCGACGGCGGCCCTGAAGTCGGCGTCGGTGGCCTTGCCCCCGGCGTCCTTGGCCTGGATCAGCACCGTCTCACTGGCCGGCTCGTCGATCCCGGCGTCCTCGATGATCTTCGCGGCGGTGTGGGTCTCCCCCTTGAGCTGGTCGCTGTCCTTGACGTCGACCCGGCCCGCCGCCGAGCCGAGTCCCATCGCCAGGACGACGAACAGCACCCAGATGCCGACGGCAGCCCATCGGTGCCGTGCGCTCCAGCCGCCGGCCCGGGCGGCCAGGCCCCGCACCCTTGTGTCTTGGTTCCCCATGACGGGCTTGCCCCCTTGTGAGCGGTGGCAGCCCCCTGCCGCCACCTTTCACTTCGAAGGTATGAGCTGGATAAACCCGTCTCGTCGTGCTGGCCGGTGAAGTGCGGGCGCCGCCGGCTCCTCCCAAGGGACCGCGCGCCCTCCGTACTGGGGAGGACCATGACCCTTACATCTAACGGGCCTTCTGCGGGGCGGTGATCGGGGTTCGGCGGGCCGGGCCGTCCTAGGGTGTGCGCATGACGACCACGTACGCGGCGCTGCTGCGCGGAATCAATGTCGGCGGCAGCAGGAAGGTCCCCATGGCCGACCTGCGCACGCTGATGGAAGACCTCGGACACGACGGGGTACGCAGCTACCTGCAGAGCGGCCAGGCCGTGTTCACCGCCGACCACGGCGACGAGGAGACCCTGGCCGCCGAGCTCACGGAGGCGATCGAGAAACGGTTCGGCTTCCCGGTCGACGTGATCGTCCGCGACCACGCCTATCTGAAGGCCATCGCCGCGGCCTGCCCCTTCCCGGCGGCCGAGCTGGAGGCCAAACAGCTCCACGTCACCTACTTCTCCGCCCCCGTCGACGCGGACCGCTTCGCGGAGATCGACCAGGCCGCCTACCTCCCCGAGGAGTTCCGCCTCGGCGACCGCGCCCTGTACCTGTACGCCCCGAACGGCCTCGGCCGCTCCAAGCTCGCCGAGCACCTCTCCAAGCCGCGCCTGAACAAGGGCGTGATCGCCACCAGCCGCAACTGGAACACGGTCGTCAAGCTCGTGGAGATGACCGGTGAGTGAGCGCGGTCCCGCTGTCGCGGCGGCCATCCAGGGGGAGTTGCGACTCCTCGACCCCGAGGTGCGCGCCTCGCCCGACTCGGTGGGCGCGCTGCTGCACCCCGAGTTCCACGAGTTCGGCGCGTCCGGGCGGCACTGGGACCGCGCGTCGATCATCGCCGCCCTCGCCGGCGCCACGGACCAGGGAGCCGGGCCGATCACCGCGTCCGGCATGAAGGGCGTCGAGCTCGCGCCCGGTCTCGTCCATCTCCTCTTCGACACGGAGCGCAACGGCCGCCGCGCGCACCGCAGTTCGCTGTGGCGGCTCACACCGAGCGGGTGGCTGCTGTACTTCCACCAGGCGACGCCGTTCGCGTAATGACGTGACTGACGTGGCTGACGTGGCTGACCGCGAGGCTGCGGGCGCCGATGCCCGCCGGACGGACGGCCCCACGGACGGCCCCACGGACCGCCCCACGGACGGCTCCACGGACAAGGTCGAGACCGCTGTGCGAGGCTCCTCCCATGCGCTACATCATCATCGGGGCAGGGGCGGTCGGCGGAGCCGTCGGCGGGCGGCTCGCGGGTTCGGGACACGAGGTCGTACTGGTCGCGCGGGGCGCGCAGCACGCGGCGCTCAAGGACGGCGGGCTGCGGCTGAGGGTGCCGGACGGGGAGTTCACGTACCGGCTCCCGGTCGTGGACGGGCCCGCCGGACTCGGCGTGCTGCGCGCCGACGACGTGCTCGTCCTCGCCGTGAAGACCCAGGACACCGAAGGCGCCCTCGACACCTGGGGCCCCGCCCCGGTCGAGGGCGGCGGCACCGCGGCCGAGCGGCTGCCGCTGCTGTGCGCTCAGAACGGCGTGGAGGGCCGGCGCATCGCCCTGCGCCGCTTCCGCCGCGTGTACGGCGTCTGCGTCTGGCTGCCCTCCACCTTCGTCGAGCCCGGAGTCGTCTCCGCCGCGGGCAGCCCGCTCACCGGCATCCTGCACCTGGGCGTGTATCCGCACGGCACGGACGAGACGGCCCGGCGGATCGCCGCCGACCTGGAGAAGTCCCGGTTCGAGGCACCGGTCGTGCCGGACCTCGCCCGCTGGCAGTACGCCAAGCTGCTGTCCAACCTCGCCAACGCCGTCGAGGCGGTCGCCGGGCCCGTCGAGAGCGAGGCGGCCCTGGCGCTCGTCGACCGGGTACGGGCCGAGGGCGTGGCCGTCCTCGACGCGGCCGGGATCGCGTACGCGAGCGTCGAGGAACAGCGCGCGCTGCGCGGCGACAAGGTCACCCTGCGGCCCCTGGAGGACGCCCCGCGCGGCGGCGGCTCCTCCTGGCAGTCCCTCACCCGCGGCACCGGCACCATCGAGGCCGACTACCTCAACGGAGAGATCGTTCTCCTCGGCCGTCTGCACGACGTACCGACCCCTCTGAACGACCTTCTCCAGCGGCTCGCCAACACCTACGCCCGCGAACGCCGACAGGCCGGGTCGATGCCGGTGGCAGAGCTGGTACGGCTGGCCGACGAGGCCGTCACCGCCGTAGGGACGTAGCGTCGGCTCACGCGCTGACCGGCAGCAGCACCCGCGCGGACGCGCGGTCGTACCGCCGCAGCAGCACCCGCGCCACCTCCGGCGCGGGTCCCAGCACCTCGGCCAGGACGTCCGCGTCGGCCGCGCCGCGCGCGATCCGGTCGGGCAGGAACCCCGGGGCGAGCACGTACGGTGCCACTGCCACCTTCGCGCAGCCCAGGGACCGCAGCTCCCGCACCGCGTCCTCCGTGCGGGGCAGAGCAGCGGAGGCGAACGCAGGTCGCACGGCGCACCAACCGGTGTGCCGCCACTCCCGCGCGATGTCTGCGATCACTGCGATCGCCTCCGGGTCGGTGGACCCCGCCGAGGCCAGCACGACCCCCGTCGAGGACTTGTCGGCGGGCGTCAACCCCGCCTCGTACAGCCGTCGTTCGAGCGCGGACAGCAGCAACGGCGACGGGCCGAGCACCTCCGCCTGCCGGATCCGCAGCCGCGGCGGCGCGTCCCGCAGCACCGCGGGGATGTCCGCCTTCGCGTGGAACGCCCGCGTCAGCAGGAGCGGCAGCGCTACGACGTCACGGACGCCCTCGGCCGCCAGCGACTCCAACACCCCTTGCACCGAAGGGACGTTGAAGTCCAGGAAGCCCGTCTCCACTCGTACGTCCGGGCGCAGCGAGCGCACCCGGCGGACGAGAGCGTGCACCGTCGCGGCATGCCGTGGATCACGGCTGCCGTGGGCGATGACCAGGAGAACAGGCTTCATGGGGCTCAGCTCTTCACCAGCAGACCGCGGCTGCGCAGCACCCACCGCTCCAGCGGGCTGAAGATCAGCAGGTCGATCGCTATGCCGACGAACAGGATGAGCAGGATGGCGAGGAACACCGTCGCCATGCTGCTGTTGGTGCGGCCCACCTCCAGGAGCTGGCCGAGGCCCATGCCCATGTCCGGCGACTGGGCGATGATCTCGGCGGCCATCAGCGAACGCCAGGAGAACGCCCAGCCCTGCTTGAGGCCTGCCACATAGCCCGGCAGCGCGGCCGGCATCACGATGTGCCAGGTGCCGCGCAGACCCGTCGCGCCCAGGGTGCGGCCCGCGCGCAGGAACAGCGGGGGTACCTGGTCGACACCCGACACCAGACCGTTGGCGATCGAGGGCACGGCGCCGAGCAGGATCACCGTGAACATCACCGAGTTGTTCAGGCCCAGCCAGATCACCGCGGGCGCCACCCAGGCGACCGAGGGCAGCGACTGGAGGCCGGAGAGGATCGGGCCGAACGCCGCGCGCACGAACTTCACGCGCGCCACCACCAGGCCCAGCGGAGTACCGATGGCCAGCGCGAGCAGGAAGCCGAGCAGACCGCGGGACACGCTGCCCCAGATGTAGGAGAACAACGTCCCCTTGAGCCACTGGTCCTCGACCTCGCCCCAGACATCGGCGGGGGAGGGCAGCTTCGACGGGTTGTCGACGACCGGGTAGAGGAGTGTCCAGGCCAGCAGCACCACGACGACGGCGATGATGGGGGGAAGGATCTTGTTCTTGAAGGTCTGGCTGAAGGGCGGCCGGCCGGTGGCCGTCGTCTCCAGTGCGTCGAGGCCTGCCTCGACGCTTCCGGCATCCTGGGCCGGCGTCGTCTCAGTGCTGGCCATGGCGGCGGATCTCCCCACGCAGTTCTTCGGTGATCTCACGGGCCAGTTCGGCCACGGGTGCGTCCTCGATGCGGCGCGGCTGCGGGATGTCGACCGTCCACTCGCGGGCGATCCGCCCGGGACGGGACGACAGCAGGATCACCCGCTGCGCGAGCCGTACGGCCTCGCGCACGTTGTGTGTGACGAAGAGGACGGACACGCCGGTCTCCGTCCAGATCCGCGTCAGCTCGTCGTGCAGCACGTCCCGCGTGATGGCGTCGAGGGCCGAGAACGGCTCGTCCATGAGCAGCAGGTTGCTCTCCTGGGCGAGCGCCCGGGCCAGGGCCGCACGCTGTCGCATACCGCCGGACAGCTCGTGGACGCGCTTGCCGTACGCGCCCTTCAGACGGACGAGTTCGAGGAGCTCCTCGGTCCGCTCGCGTCGTTCGTTCTTCGGAACTCCCCTGAGCTTGAGGGCGAGTTCGATGTTCTTGCCCGCGGTCAGCCACGGGAAGAGGGCGTGCTCCTGGAACATCAGGGCCGGGCGGCCGTCCGTCGCGATGGATCCGACGGACGGCTCGTCCAGGCCCGCCACCAGGTTCAGCAGGGTGGACTTGCCGCAGCCCGAGGCCCCCAGGAGGGTGACGAACTCGCCGGGTGCGACATCGATGCTGATGTCGTCCAGGACGAGCTGCTGCCCGCCCGGTCCTGCGAAGGACTTCGAGACATGCTCAAGGCGAGCGGCGTACTCCACCGACTCCTCGGCCTTGGCGAAGGTCGTTGCCATGGTCGTCACCTCCTGGGAACTCGTCGGGCGGGGATCAGCTGGCGCCGAGACCGGCGTCGTCGACGGTGCTCTCGCCCTCGGCCTTGAGGACCTTGTTGAGGATCGTGAGGTCGTAGATGCCCTTCAGGTCGGGCTTCTCCAGCAGCCCGGCCTTGACGGCGTGCTCCGCCTCGGTGTTGAGGGTGGCGGCCAGCGGGTCGTCGGTGAACTGGATCGACTTCCAGGCCGGGTCCAGCACCTTCGCCTTGAGCGCCTTGCCGGAGTCCGCCTCCAGCTGCTTGTTCGCCGCGGCCTTCGCCTCGTCGGGGTTGGCGTTGATCCACTTATTGGCCTCGACCGAGGCCTTCAGCACCGCCTCGACGGCCTTCGGGTGCTCCTTGAGGAAGGCCTGCCGCACGATGATGTTCGTGATGACGAACTTCTTGTCCGGCCACAGCGACGCCTCGTCGAGCAGCACCTTGCCGCCCTCCGCGACCAGCTTGGACGCGGTCGGCTCCGGCACCCAGGCGCCGTCGATGGCACCCGACGCGTAGGCGTCCGGGGTGATCTTGTTGTCGGTGCGGACCACCGACACATCGCCCTTGCCGGTGTCCGCGTCGACCTTCCAGCCCTGGTCGGCGATCCAGTTGAGGAACGCCACGTCCTGGGTGTTGCCGAGCTGCGGGGTGGCGATCTTCTTGCCCTTGACGTCCTTCAGGGACTTGATCTTCTTCGGGTTGACGACCAGCTTCACGCCACCGGACGCGGAACCGCCGATGATCCGCAGGTTGGTGCCCTTGGCCTTGGTGTAGCCGTTGATCGCCGGGGACGGGCCGATCCAGCCGATGTCGATCGAGCCCGAGTTGAGGGCCTCGATCTCCGACGGGCCGGCGTTGAAGATCTGGTACGCGGCCTTGGTGGCCCCCAGCTCCTTCTGGAACAGTCCCTGCTGACGGGCGACGAGCGCGGTCCCGTGGGTCAGGTTGCCGAAGTAGCCGATCTTGACGGAGCCCAGACCGTCGATCTTCGACGAACCGGCGGCGACCTTCTCCTTGGCGTTGTCCGCCGTGGAGTCGGACCCGTAACTGCAGGCGGCGAGCGTCAGAAGGGGAAGTGCGGCCGCCACGGCGATGCCGCGGCGAAGGAGCGTTGAGCGGTTGACAGGCACGGGAGGTGTTCCTCTCGGAGGCCCGGCGGTCACGGTCTCTCAGGTCGTGGCCGGGAGGTCGGCAGGTCTGCGTCTACGGCTGTGGGGGGACGGGGCGCGCAAGCGGTGCGCGTACGTCAACGCACACATCGCGCCACTCCGCCCTGCCCGCTGCCGAGCGCGCCGCTGCCTACGCGGCCGCCCTCCTTCGCGAACGTGGAGTAGTAGTCGGTGGAGTTCATGTCAGAAGTCCCACCCGTCGTCCTCGGTCTCGTCCTTGACGGGCTCCGGGGACGCGAACGACTCGCCGACCATGCCCGCGGTGAGCGTGGTGCCGTCGTTCGGGTCGATGAGGATGAACGAACCGGTGCGCCGCGAGTCCGAGTAGGAGTCGACCGGCAGCGGCTCGGCGGTACGGATCTTCACGCGGCCGATGTCGTTGGCGACGAGCTGCCCCGGATGCGGGTGCAGGGACAGGTCGTCGAGCGTGAGCCGGGACGGGATGTCCTTGACGATCGCCTTGACCGTGCGGGTGCCGTGCTTGAGCAGCACCCGGTGGCCGACGGTCAGCGGGGCGTCGGCGACGTGGCAGACGGTCGCCTCGATGTCCTGGGTGGTCGGCGGGGCGTCCTTGCTGGGCACCAGCAGGTCGCCGCGCGAGATGTCGATGTCGTCCTCCAGGAGGATCGTCACCGACTGGGTCGTCCAGGCGACGTCGACCGGCTCACCGAGCAGGTCGATGCCGGCGATCTTCGTGGAGCGGCCCGACGGCAGCACGGTGATCTGCTCACCGACGTGGAAGGAGCCGGCGGCGATCTGACCGGCGTAGCCCCGGTAGTCGGGGTGCTCGGCGGTCTGCGGCCGGATCACGTACTGCACGGGAAGGCGCGCGTGGCAGTGGCTCAGGTCGTGGGCGACCGGGACCGTCTCCAGGTGCTCCAGGACGGTGGGGCCGCCGTACCAGTCCATGTTCGCGGACGGCTCCACCACGTTGTCACCGGCCAGCGCCGAGATCGGGATCGCGGTGACCTCCGGGACGCCCAGTTCGAGCGCGTACGCCGTGAACTCCTCGGCGATCGCGGCGAAGACGGACTCCTTGTACTCGACCAGGTCCATCTTGTTGACGGCGAGCACCACGTGCGGCACCCGCAGCAGCGCCGCGAGGGCGGCGTGCCGGCGGGTCTGCTCCACCACCCCGTTGCGGGCGTCGATCAGGATCACCGTCAGCTCGGCCGTGGAGGCACCCGTCACCATGTTGCGGGTGTACTGCACGTGGCCGGGGGTGTCGGCGAGGATGAACCGGCGCCTGGGCGTGGCGAAGTAGCGGTAGGCCACGTCGATGGTGATGCCCTGCTCCCGCTCGGCGCGCAGGCCGTCGGTGAGCAGCGCCAGGTCGGGGGCCTCCTGGCCGCGCGAGGCCGAGGCACGCTCGACGGCCTCCAGCTGGTCGACGAGGACCGACTTGGAGTCGTGCAGCAGCCGCCCGACGAGGGTGGACTTGCCGTCGTCGACGGAGCCGGCGGTCGCGAACCGCAGAAGGGTCGTCTCGGTGAGGCCGAGTTCCGTGGTGGTGGTGCTCATGGCTAGAAGTACCCCTCGCGCTTACGGTCTTCCATCGCGGCCTCGGACATCTTGTCGTCGGCGCGGGTGGCGCCGCGCTCGGTGAGCCGGGAGGCGGCGATCTCCGTGATGACCTTCTCGATGCTGTCGGCGTCGGAGTCGACGGCACCCGTGCAGGACATGTCACCGACGGTCCGGTACCGGACCAGCCGCTTCTCCACGGTCTCGCCGTCCTTGGGGCCGCCCCACTCACCGGCGGTCAGCCACATACCGCTGCGGGAGAAGACCTCACGCTCGTGGGCGAAGTAGATCTCCGGCAGCTCGATGCCCTCGCGGGCGATGTACTGCCACACGTCCAGCTCGGTCCAGTTGGACAGCGGGAAGACCCGGACGTGCTCACCGGGGGCGTGCCGGCCGTTGTACAGGTTCCACAGCTCGGGGCGCTGGCGGCGCGGGTCCCACTGGGAGAACTCGTCGCGCAGCGAGAACACGCGCTCCTTGGCGCGGGCCTTCTCCTCGTCCCGGCGGCCGCCGCCGAAGACCGCGTCGAACTTCTCCGCCTGGATCTTCTCCGTCAGCGGCAGCGTCTGGAGGGGGTTGCGGGTCCCGTCCGGACGCTCCTTGAGCACACCGCGGTCGATGTAGTCCTGTACGGAAGCCACATGGAGGCGCAGACCGTGCTTCTCGACCACACGGTCCCGGTACTCAAGGACCTCGGGGAAGTTGTGTCCGGTGTCCACATGCAGCAGCGAGAAGGGGATCGCCGCGGGGGCGAACGCCTTCAGCGCCAGGTGCAGCATGACGATGGAGTCCTTGCCGCCGGAGAACAGGATCACCGGCCGCTCGAACTCACCCGCCACCTCACGGAAGATGTGCACGGCCTCGGACTCGAGGGCGTCCAGGTGGGACAGGGCGTACGGGGCTTCCGTGCCCTCCTCCACCGCAGTGACGGTCGTCGTCATGCCAGTCCCCTCTCGGTGAGCAGCGCGTGGACCGCGGCCGCGGACTCCTGGACGGTCTGGTTCTGCGACTCGATCCGCAGATCGGGAGTCTCGGGCTCCTCGTAGGGGTCGTCGACCCCGGTCAGCCCGGACAGCTCGCCCGCCGCCTGCTTGGCGTACAGGCCCTTCACATCGCGTACGGAGCACACCTCGACCGGAGTGGCCACGTGGATCTCCAGGTACGCGGCGCCGCTCTCCTGGTGGCGCTTGCGCACCGCCTCGCGGCTGTCGGCGTAGGGCGCGATGACCGGGACCAGCGCCTTCACGCCGTTGCGGGCGAGCAGTTCGGCGAGGAAACCGATGCGCTGCACGTTGGTGTGCCGGTCCTCGCGGCTGAAGCCGAGGCCCGCGGAGATGAACTCCCGGATCTCGTCGCCGTCGAGGACCTCGACGAGGTGGCCCTCCTCGCGCAGCCGGCCGGCCAGCTCGTACGCGATGGTGGTCTTGCCGGCACTCGGCAGACCCGTGAGCCAGACGGTGGCTCCGGTCGTCACGTGCAACTCCTTGGTAGATGTCGTCATCCGTGCAGCCCGCACTCGGTCTTGGCGCGGCCCGCCCAGCGGCCGGCGCGCGCGTCCTCGCCCTCCAGGACACGGCGGGTGCAGGGGGCGCAGCCGACGGACGCGTAGCCGTCCATGAGGAGCGGGTTGGTGAGGACGCCGTGCTCCTGGACGTACGCGTCCACGTCGTCCTGGGTCCAGCGGGCGATCGGGGAGACCTTGACCTTCTGGCGCTTCTCGTCCCAGCCGACGACCGGGGTGTTCGCCCGGGTCGGGGACTCGTCGCGGCGCAGGCCGGTCGCCCAGGCCAGGTAGTCCTTCAGGCCCCGCTCCAGCGGCTCGACCTTGCGCATCTTGCAGCACAGGTCGGGGTCGCGGTCGTGCAGCTTCGGGCCGAACTCGGCGTCCTGCTCGGCGACCGTCCGCGTCGGTGACAGGGTGATGACGTTGACGTCCATCACCGCCTCGACGGCGTCCCGGGTGCCGATGGTCTCCTCGAAGTGGTAGCCGGTGTCGAGGAAGACGACGTCCACGCCCTTGAGGACCCGGGAGGCGAGGTGCGCGACCACCGCGTCCTCCATCGAGGAGGTCACGCAGAAGCTCTTGCCGAAGGTGTCGACGGCCCACTGGAGGATCTCCAGCGCGGAGGCGTCCTCCAGGTCGCGGCCCGCCTGCTCGGCGAGTGCCTTGAGGTCGTCGGTCGTGCGCTCTTCCTGAATCGCGGTCATATCTGTTCTCCCCCTGCGTCGGTGGGCTGAAGGCCCCGGGCGAGCAGCCCGAGGAACTTCAACTGGAATGCGCGGTTGCACGCCGCGCATTCCCACGCGCCGTGAGACTGCTCGCTCGGACGCAGGTCCTCGTCGCCGCAGTAGGGGCAGTAGAAGGGGGCGGCCCGCTCGCTCACGACAGGGCCTCCTCGGAGGCGCGGGAGGCCCAGGCGGCGAACCGCTCGCCCTCCTCGCGCTCGGCCTGGAACCGCTTCAGGACGCGCTCGACGTAGTCGGGCAGCTCCTCGGCGGTGACCTTCAGGCCACGCACCTTGCGGCCGAACCCGGCCTCCAGGCCGAGTGCGCCGCCGAGGTGCACCTGGTAGCCCTCGACCTGCTCGCCCCGGTCGTTGAGCACCAGCTGGCCCTTGAGACCGATGTCCGCCACCTGGATACGGGCGCAGGCGTTCGGGCAGCCGTTGAGGTTGATGGTGAGCGGCTCGTCGAAGTCCGGGATCCGGCGCTCCAGTTCGTCGATCAGCTGGGAGCCGCGCGCCTTGGTCTCGACGATGGCGAGCTTGCAGTACTCGATGCCGGTGCAGGCCATCGTGCCGCGCCGGAAGGGCGAGGGCTTGGCCGTCAGGTCGAGCGCCTCCAGGGCCTCGACGAGCGGCTGGACCTGCGCCTCCTCGACATCGAGGATGATCATCTTCTGCTCGACGGTGGTCCGGACCCGGCCCGAGCCGTGCGCCTCCGCGACCTCGGCGATCTTCGTCAGCGTGGCGCCGTCGACGCGGCCGACGCGCGGCGCGAAACCGACGTAGAACAGGCCGTCCTTCTGGCGGTGCACGCCGACGTGGTCGCGCCAGCGGCCCGAGGGCTCGGCGGGCGCGGGGCCGTCGGTCAGCTTGCGCTTCAGGTAGTCGTCCTCCAGGACCTGGCGGAACTTCTCCGGGCCCCAGTCGGCGACGAGGAACTTCAGACGGGCGCGCGTCCGCAGGCGCCGGTAGCCCCAGTCGCGGAAGATGCCGACCACGCCGGCCCACACCTCGGGCACCTCGGCCAGCGGTACCCAGGCACCGAGCCGCACGCCGAGCTTGGGGTTGGTGGACAGGCCGCCGCCGACCCACAGGTCGAAGCCGGGGCCGTGCTCGGGGTGCTCGACGCCGACGAAGGCGATGTCGTTGATCTCGTGGACCACGTCCAGGAGCGGGGAGCCGGAGATCGCCGTCTTGAACTTGCGCGGCAGGTTGGAGAACTCCTTGCTGCCGATGTACCGCTCGTGGATCTCCTCGATGGCCCAGGAGCCGTCGATGATCTCGTCCTCGGCGATGCCGGCGACCGGCGAGCCGATGATCACACGCGGGGTGTCACCGCAGGCCTCGGTCGTGGACAGCCCGACCGCCTCCAGGCGGTTCCAGATCTCCGGGACGTCCTCAATGCGGATCCAGTGCAACTGGATGTTCTGCCGGTCGGTGACGTCGGCGCTGCCGCGCGCGAACTCCTCCGAGATCTCGCCGATGACCCGCAGCTGCTGGGTGGTGAGGCGTCCGCCGTCGATCCGCACCCGCAGCATGAAGTACTTGTCGTCCAGCTCCTCCGGCTCCAGGATCGCGGTCTTGCCGCCGTCGATCCCGGGCTTGCGCTGGGTGTACAGGCCCCACCAGCGCATCCGGCCGCGCAGGTCGTTGGGGTCGATCGAGTCGAAGCCGCGCTTCGAGTAGATCGTCTCAATGCGTGTCCGCACATTGAGACCGTCGTCGTCCTTCTTGAACTGCTCGTTGCCGTTCAGCGGGGTGTGGTGCCCCGCGGCCCACTGACCCTCACCGCGGTGACGGCTCACCTTGCGGCGGGGCGCTGCGGCGGCAGGGTTCTGCGGGGTGGCGGCCATGGTTGTTACGTCCTTCGGGACAGGCGGGAAGCGGCTCTTACCTGCGCGTACGGGCGCATGGGTGTACCTGCGCGTCATTGCGCGGGGAGGAGAACGAGAGGATGTACCGGGTGACGCTGCGGCTCGTCAGCGCACCGGACAGATGGCGCTGGACATGCGGCCGAGGTCGACGTGGAGCCGACTCACCAAGGCAATTCCAGTTCCAGACATGACGGAAGCGTGTCACGGCGATCTGGACACAGTCCAGCTTTATCCATCATGTGGACACCCTGGTCTCGACAGGTGAGATCAGGGTGTCGTTGGTCACAAAGATCGCGAGACCTCTTGTTCCCGCAGGTCAGGCCGGGTACGCCCCGGGCCAGGGACCGGGTGCGGGCACCTCCGCCTCCTCCTCGACCTTGGTGTCGAAGAGCTGGAAGCCACGGCGCTGGTAGTTGGCCATCGCGTGCTCGCCGTCCTTGGAGCAGGTGTGCAGCCAGACCCGCTTGGTGTCCGTCAGTCCCGGCCAGCGGTCCGCGAGGTCCCAGGCGCGGGCCGTGCCGTACGACAGGAGGTGGCCGCCGATCCGCCGGCCGCGGAAGGCCGGGACCAGGCCGAAGTATGTGATCTCCACGACCCCGTCGTCCTGGGGCTCCAGCTCGACGTATCCGGCGGGCGTGCCCCGGTCGTAGGCCACCCAGGTCTCCACGCCCGGCCGCTCCAGGTGCTCCCGCCATCGCGCGTACGTCCAGGAGAGCCGGTCGGTCCAGCGGATGTCGCCGCCCACCGAGGCGTAGAGGAAGCGGCTGAACTCGGGGGAGGGGACCTCCGCCCGGTGGATGCGGACGTCGCCCTCCGGGGGCTCGGCCGCAAGGAGGTCGGTGGGGGCGGTCTGTTCCAGGGACCAGGTGGTCACGGCGATGTTCGGCATGCCGGTCAGGGAATCATCTATCCCAGAGATCTGTCGATCGAGGCCAGCGGCAGCGCGAACAGCACCCGGCCCGACTGGGACCAGACCTCGCCCGTCTGTTCCCAGTACGACAGGGACTCCGACTCCGTGCTCCAGCAGCTGCGGGTCTCGTCCGAGCCGCAGCGGGTGGCCTTCGCGGGGTTCGAGGTGTTCTGCCGCCACAGCGTGCCGTGGTCGCCGTCCGTCCCGGCCGCCCGGCCCAGGTACCACTGGGAGTCGTACGACAGGACGGGGCCGGTGCCGGAGGCCTTGGTGACGTAGGCCCCGGCCGGGCGCGCGTAGCCGCCGGTGTCGGTGGCCAGCAGGCCGGCGTGGCCGGGGTCGCCGCTGAAGTCGTAGCGCCACAGGCGGGCGCCCGTGTCCTCGTCCCCGGAGACCCACTCGCTCGCCACCAGGCTGTCCGGCGCGGTGCTGCGGTCCAGGGAGAGGTAGTCGGGGCGGGCGGCGCCGACCCCGTCGGCCAGGCGGTAGGAGCCGACGGCGGGCAGCACCCACTGGGCGCCGTGCGCCGACCAGCCGCCGCGGACCCGGCCGACCGCGGCGCTGTCGACGGTGGCTCGCTGGACGCGGTTCATGTCGTACACGTACAGCGCGTCGCCGTCGTCGCCGCTCGCGGTGACCAGCAGCTTGTTCTGGTACCAGACCATCCCGGAGACCTGGGAGACCAGGCCGCGGAAGTCGCGTCCGCCGTCGACCGGGACGGCGAGCAGGACCCAGGAGTAGGTGAGCCGGTTCAGGTCGTTGGCGTCGACGAAGGCGACCCGGGCCAGGCCCCCGTCGGCCGCGGCGGTGCCGGTGCGGCTCCAGGCGGAGAGGATCACGCGGTTGGCGCCCCACAGGCCGTCGTCGTCGGCGTCCCCGGAGGTGGTGACCGCCCCGGCCCGCCAGCCGCGGGTGTCGGCCGCGTCCCAGCAGTACGCGGCGGTGGCCGTCGGCTCCACGGGCAGCGCCCTGCGCTCGCCGGCCGAGCAGTCGATCGCGTCGCGCAGTGGCCGGTCGGCCGAGTCGAGGACGGCGGAGACCCCGGCCGGACGGCCCATCGCGGAGGAGAGCCGGTCCAGGGCGCCCTGCGGAACCTGGGACTCCCTGAGGCGCATCGGGGCGGTGTCGGCCGCGGAGGTGAGCGGCTTCAGTGTCCCGGGATTGGCGGCGACCGTGGCCTGCGAGGCACTGATCATGGTGGCGGCGGCCGTCAGCGCGAGGGCGGTCCCGGCCAGGAAGGCGCGCAGGGCTTGGCCCCGCTTGCGCCTGCGGTGTCTGCCACGTTGCTTCATACCGTCCTCCCGACGCGGGCCAACTGCGCCTGATGATCCGTACGTTGACCGAGGAGCAGGTGGGGTGGCCCGTAGAGGGATGCTACGGCAGTAAGGGACCGCTGGGGACGAAGACGCTGCAATTATGCGGAAGATGCACCGTGAGCGAGGGTTTTCACCCGGTCTCGGTGGAAGCGCGGGCCCCGAGCACGGCCGGGGCCGTCGAGTGCGGCAGCAGGTCGGCCGGGTCGCCCGGCAGCAGCACCTCGACCTCGGCGTCCTCGCAGAAACGATACGGCCGGTGTTCCAGGAACGCCCCGAGATAACGCCGTACCC
The DNA here is from genome assembly GCF_042893155.1 of Streptomyces sp. NPDC001668. NCBI lineage: Bacteria > Bacillati > Actinomycetota > Actinomycetes > Kitasatosporales > Streptomycetaceae > Streptomyces > Streptomyces sp. NPDC001668. Next base: position 108,852 of record NZ_JBIAUQ010000007.1, on the reverse strand, counting down.
GGGACATCTCCGCGCGCACGGTCACCGTGCGGCCCGGATCGCCGAACATGTCCTCGGCCAGGCCCGCCGCACTGCGACCCGAGCGGTGCAGGGCCAGCAGATAGAGCAACTCGGCGTGCCGGGGACTCAGTTCGTGACTCCAGGTGCCCGCGCCGCCCGACACCGTCACCGTCCAGCGGCGCGGCTGCGCGAGATCGAGCACGATCCGGGTGACGCCCTGCGGCTCCGGTTCGTCGGCGGCGCGGATCAACCAGCCGCCCGCCAGCGGCTCCAGCGCGCACAGCCCGAGCGCCGGCAGCCATCGGCGGCCCGGCGAGAGCGACTTGGGCAGCGCGATCCGGTGCGGATACGGCATTCCGGTCACCGCCGCCGTCCAGCCGTCCCGGTCCACCACCAGGGCCCGGCCGGCGAGCCGGGACAGCACCGGCGCCGCCACGGCCCGCAGTTGCTCCAGCGAGGTCAGATGCAGCTCGCGCAGCCGGGACTCGGCGAGCTTGGCCACCGCGTCGACCCAGGCGAGCGTCGCCGGGTGCATGGTGTCCAGGGGGCCGCTCACATCGACCACGCCGATCAGCCGGCCGTCGCGCGGGTCCGTGATGGGGGCGCCGGTGCAGGTCCAGGAGGTCTGGGAGCGCACGAAGTGCTCGGAGGCGAAGACCTGCACGGGGCGGCGGACCACCACCGGGGTGCCGATGCCGTTGGTGCCGACCACGTTCTCCCGCCAGTCGGCGCCGAGTTCGAAGCCGGTGCCGTCGGCCTTGCGCAGCACGGGGGAGCTGCCCTCCCGCCACAGCACGCGGCCGTCCTCGTCGGCGACGACCATGATGTGGTGGGCGACGTCCGCGACCGACAGCAGCCCCTCCCGCAGGACCGGCAGGACATGCCGGAGCGGGGTGCTCTCGCGGCGCCGCTGCACCTCCTCGGGAGGCAGCAGCCCCGCCCGGAAGTCGTGGTCCGGGTCGACACCGCCGCGCAGCATGCGGCTCCAGGACTCCCCGATCACCCGGCGCGGGGCGACCGGCGCGCGCCGGCCGGACAGGGTGGCGGAGCGGACGTCGTTCAGCAGCCGGGCTGCGCGTGCCGTGTCCACGGTGGCCAGGTGGGTCACATGCCTCGGCACGGGTCTGTCCTTCCGGTGCGTCTTGACTGACCGTCCAATAGTGCCGTTCGTCTCCGGGTCAGGCACACAGTCCGTTCATAGACGCCAGGAAGTTGCAACCCCCTGCAACCCTGGTGGTGGGCTCCGACTTGTTTGAAACTTGGGCCAACGCCGTCTCGCAGCGGCGTGTTTCGGCCTCTGACGGCCGCAACGGGGGTGGTGCCGTGTCGGCGCAGCACCACCCCCGTTCACGCGTGGAAAACAGGTCAGCCCACCGGACGGGCCCGCTCCACCACCGAGGCCAGGTCCAGGGTCGGGGGCAGGGTGCCGAAGGCCGTTCCCGCGTCACCGCCGAGCCTCCCGGCGCAGAACGCGTCGGCCACCTCCGGGGGCGCGTGGCGGACCAGCAGGGAACCCTGCAGCACGAGCGCGAGCCGCTCCGTCAGGTGGCGGGCCCGGCCCTCGATGCCCTCCAGGTCGGCCAGTTCGGTGAACAGGTCCTTCGTCGCCGCGTCCAGGCGGTGGTCGGCGCCCCGGGTCTCGCCGATCTCCAGGAGGTAGGCGTTCAGGGCCTGTGGCTCGCGCCGCAGGACACGCAGGACGTCCAGGGCCTGCACATTGCCCGCGCCCTCCCAGATGGAGTTCAGCGGTGATTCGCGGACCAGGCGGGGCAGTCCCGACTCCTCGACGTAGCCGTTGCCGCCCAGGCACTCGGCGGCCTCGACCGTCAGGGGTGCGCAGCGCTTGGTGACCCAGTACTTGGCCACCGGCACCGCGATCCTGAGGAACGCACGCTCCTGCTCGTCGTCCTTGTCGTAGGCGGCCGCCAGGCGCAGGGCCAGGGTGGTCGCGGCCTCGGACTCCAGGGCGAGGTCGGCGAGCACGTTGCGCATCAGCGGCTTGTCGACGAGCTTGCCGCCGAAGGCCTCGCGGTGGGTGCAGTGGTGGATCGCCTGGGCGACGGCCTGGCGCATCAGGCCCGCCGAGCCGAGGACACAGTCGAGCCGGGTCGCCGCGACCATCTCGATGATGGTGTGGATCCCGCGCCCCTCGTCGCCGACGCGGCGGGCCCAGGTCCGGTCGAACTCGACCTCGGCGGAGGCGTTGGAGCGGTTGCCGAGCTTGTCCTTGAGGCGCTGGAGGAGAAACGTGTTGCGGGTGCCGTCATCCAGGACCCGGGGGACGAGGAAGCAGGTCAGTCCGCCCGGCGCCTGGGCGAGGACCAGGAAGCCGTCCGACATGGGGGCCGAGCAGAACCACTTGTGTCCGGTCAGCTCGAAGGTCTCCCCGTCGGGCAGGGCCCGCGCGGACGTCGTGTTCGTCCGGACGTCGCTGCCGCCCTGCTTCTCCGTCATCCCCATCCCGAACAGCGCCCCCGCCTTCAGGTGGGCGGGCCGCAGCTCGCGGTCGTAGACCATCGACGTCAGCCGCGGCTCCCACTCGGCGGCCAGGTCCGGGTCGGTGCGCAGCACGGGGACGGCGGCGTGGGTCATCGACAGGGGGCAGCAGTTGCCCGCGTCGACCTGCGTCCACAGCACGAAGGCCGCCGCGCGCCGTACGTGTCCGCCGGGGCGGGCCCAGGCGGCGGTCAGGCCCGCGGAGACGCCCTTGCCGAGCACCCGGTGCCAGGCCGGATGGAACTCGACCTCGTCGATACGGTGGCCGTGGCGGTCGTGGGTGCGCAGCCGGGGCGGGTTCTCGTTGGCCTGGAGGCCCCACTCCTGCACCTGCGCCGAGCCGCAGGCCCGGCCCAGCGCCGCCAGCTCTCCGTGGACCTCGTCGAGCAGGGCCGGGTCGAGGTGCCGTTCGACACCCTCCTTGAGAGCGCGGTCGGCGCCGTAGACGTCGTAGCCGATCAGAGGTGGGGGCTGGTTGGTCACGGTGTGCGTGGTGCCTGCCATGCCTGCGAAAGTACCCCGGGGCGGGGGGACGGTCACCTCATGGACACGGGGGGGGGTGCGGGTCGCCGAGGGCGGGTTGGCGGGGGTGCGGCTCGGTCGTCGGGTGTACGGGGGCCTGGGGCGCCTCGCCGTCACGTTCCCTGGTCGCCGTGTGCGTACCCCCGCGTCCCCACGGCCACGGCACCCGGCCCCGCGAGGTGGGCGGGCGGACGCCTGGGCTCAGGTGAAGTGGGCCACGCGTCCGCCGCCTGGGGGCGGGTGCGGCTCGCGCAAGCCGTGTGGGCGTGGGCCCGTGGCCAGGTCGGATGGGTCGCCAGCCCCGCTTGCGGGACCGGGTCCCGTCCGGGCCGTGCGGGGGCGTGGGCCTGGGCTCAGGTGAAGGGGGCCACGCGTCCGCCGCCTGGGGGCGGGTGCGGCTCGGGCAGGCCGTGTGGGCGTGGGTCCGTGGCCAGGTCGGATGGGTCGCCGCCCCCGCTTGCGGGACCGGGTCCCGCCGGGGCCGTGCGGGGGCGTGGGCCTGGGCTCAGGTGAAGGGGGCCACGCGTCCGCCGCCTGGGGGCGGGTCCGGCTCGCGCAAGCCGTGTGGGCGTGGGTCCGTGGCCAGGTCGGATGGGTCGCCGCCCCCGCTTGCGGGACCGGGTCCCGCCGGGGCCGTGCGGGGGCGTGGGCCTG
>NZ_JBIAUQ010000007.1:0-105080 GCF_042893155.1 Streptomyces sp. NPDC001668 | reverse complement strand
GGCTCAGGTGAAGGGGGCCACGCGTCCGCCGCCTGGGGGCGGGTCCGGCTCGCGCAAGCCGTGTGGGCGTGGGCCCGTGGCCAGGTCGGATGGGTCGCCGCCCCCGCTTGCGGGACCGGGGTCCGGTCCGGGCCGTGCGGGGGCGTGGGCCGGGCTCAGGTGAAGGGGGCCACCGCATCCGCCGTGGGTAGCCCGGGGCCGTCCCGTGGTGTCCGCCCGTGCTCAGGCCAGGTGGGCCATCACCTCCGTCGTATGGGGGAGCGGGTCCTCCTCGGGCAGGCCGTGCGGCCAGCCGGGGCGGTACACCGTGTCGAGGTAGCGCTCGCCGAGGTCCGGGGCGATCGCGACCGCGGTGAGGCCGTGGCGGCCGTGCGCGGACAGCCACTGGTGGGCGCCGCTGACGACCGTGCCCGTGGAGCCGCCGAACAGGAAACCCCGGGCGGCCAGCCGGCGGCAGACCTGGAGGGTGTCCGGTTCCTCGACGAGGACCACGTCGTCGATGTACGACTTGTCGAGCAGCTGCGGCGGCACGCTCGTGCCGAGACCCGGGATCAGACGGACTCCGGGCGGCCCGCCGAAGGTGACCGAGCCGACGCTGTCGACGGCGACGATCCGTACCGGGCGCCGCCACTGCCAGAACCAGCGGGCGCAGCCCATCAGCGTCCCGGTGGTGCCGGCCCCGACGAACAGCACGTCCAGGTCCGGGAAGCGGCGCGCGATGTCCGGCGCCGTGGTGCGGTAGTGCGCCCGCCAGTTCCCCTGGTTGCTGTACTGGTTGAGCCACACGTACCGCTCGTCCGAGGCGCACAGCGCCCGCACGTAGTTGAGCCGGGCCCCCAGGTACCCGTCGTGCAGGTCCGGCTCCCTGACCACGTGCACGCGGGTGCCGAGGGCCTCCATCAGCCGGATCGTGACCAGGTTGCACCGCGAGTCGGTCACGCACAGGAACCGGTAGCCCCGGCTCGCGGCGATCACGCTCAGGGCCACCCCCAGGTTCCCCGACGACGACTCGACCAGGACCGACCCGGGCCGCAGGGTGCCGTCGCGCTCGGCGGCGTTCACCATCTCGCGGGCCGCCTTCAGCTTGATCGACCCGGCGAAGTTGAAGCCCTCGCACTTCAGGTACAGCGGAAGCTCCAGCGCCGCCCGCAGGTCGACGTAGAGGTCTGACTCGTTGAACTCCGAAGGATCGGATATGACGGGCATGACGCCCCCCTCCTCATGCGCCACTGATCGATCAGCCGTACCGGCGCAGCTCGTTGAAGAACCCGTCGACGACGTGCAGTTCGCCGCGCCGGGCCAGTTCGTCGTGGACGTACCGGCCGACGGCGAGGTCGAGCACCCCCAGGCCGAAGGGGGAGAACACCACCGTCCGGTCCGTCGGGACGGTCACCCGTCCGCTCAGCACGTCGTCCAGCGTGCCGTCGATGAAGTCCCTGCTCCCCGTGAGTCGTTCGGCCAGGTGCGGGGAGGTCTCGGCCTTGAGGCAGTGCTCGACGTCGTCGACGAAGTTGGCCGACGCGAGCAGGATCTCCGGGGCGAGATCGCGCAGGGACACATGCAGGACCAGGGGGTGATGGCCGAACCACGACGGGTCGTGGACGTGCGGTGTGCCGGCGACCGTGGCGAAGACGACCAGGTCGCTGGAGCGGATGAGGGATGCGGCGGTGTCGTGCACCACGGCCTTCCCCGGTGCCCCGGACCGCTCCAGGTACCCGCGGAACCCGGCGGCGCTCTCGGCGGACAGGTCGTGCACGCCCGTCTCCTCGAACTCCCAGCCGGTGGCGAGGAGATGGGTGTGGATGTAGCGGGCGATCAGCCCGGTGCCGATGAACCCGACCCGGGCCGGACGGACCCGGCCCGCACTGAGCTTCCCGGCCGCCAGCGCCGCCGACGACGCGGTGCGCGTCGCGCTGATGACCGAACTCTCCAGACAGGCGAACGGATAGCCGGTCTCCGGGTCGTTGAGGATCAGCACCGCCGACGCGCGCGGCAGCCCGGAACGGATGTTCTCCGGGAAACTGGAGACCCACTTCAGACCGTCCACCCTCAGCGGTCCGCCCAGCGAGGCGGGCAGTGCGATGATCCGGGACGACGGGCGGTCCGGGAACCTCAGGAAGTACGACGGCGGGTTCACCGAGTCGCCCGCGCCGTGCAGCCGGAACACGGCCTCGACGAGGTCCGCGATCTCGGATTCCCGTCCGTGCAGGGCCTGTTGGACCTGGGCGCCGGTGACCAGCGCGAAGGAGGGGGCGTCCAGGGTGCTCATGTGCCGCTCACCTCGCCGTCGCCGCGTCGCACCGGGTCGCCGAGCGCGGCCAGCACCTCGCGCGGTCCCTCGAAGGGCTCGCGGCTGTGCGCCGTACGGATGTTGTCGACGAGCAGGAGGTCGCCGTCCTGCCACGGCTCGCGCACGGTGTGGGCGTCGTACACCTCGTTGATCGTGCGGACGACGTCCGCCTCGACCGGACTCCCGTCCCCGTAAAGGGTGTTGAAGGGCAGCCCGTCGGCGCCGTACAGGTCCACCAGGTATTCGTGCACTTCGGGCTCCATGGTCCACTCGTTGAGGAACGCGATCTGGTTGAACCAGCAGGGCAGGCCGGAGGACGGGTGCCGCAGCACCGCCTCGCGCCGCTGCCGGGTGTGCAGGGAGCCGTCGCCCTGCCAGGCGAACTCGATGGCGTGTCGGCGGCAGTAACGCTCGACTGCGTCACGGTCACCGGTGCCGAAGGCCTCCTCGACCGACGCGCCGATCTCCTCGTGGTAGGCCCGGGTCAGCAGCCAGCCCTCCCGTTCGAAGCGGGAGACCAGGTCGCGGGGCAGGGCTCGCAGCACCGCCGACGCGTCGGCGAGCGCGGTCGCGCCCCCGGACCCGGGCGCCTCCAGACACGCGAACAGCAGCAGGCTCGGGAACTCCAGGCCGTAGCTGACCTCGTGGTGCATGCACATCTGCTGGTTCGGCGGCCATTTGGTGGACGAGTACACGCCGTCCGCGTAGCGCCGCCGGGGCGCGAAGGGCTCGCGGTCGGCCATCAGGCCGTCGGTCAGCCGCCGGAAGACCGCCTCGCTCGTCCCGGGGTCGGCGAGGCCCAGGCCGCGCACCAGGACACAGCCGTGTTCGAGGACGAGGGCGCGCAGCGGGTCGCGGTGCTCGGCGGCCCAACTCGCCGGTTCGTCCGCTGATTTGGCGTGCAGGACCGGCGGGGATCCCGGGGCCGGATCCAGGTACGGAAGCAGACTCGTGGATGACATCTCGGGTTCCTTTCAGCTGTGCCGGTCGAGCAGGTCCGCCAGGTCCGCGAGGACCGGGTGACGGACGACGTCCTGGAGGGTGATCGCCCGGTCCAGGGCGATCGCGAGACGCACGGCGGACAGCGAGCTGCCGCCGCGGTCGAAGAAGTGGTCGAGCCGGCCGATCCGGTCGGCGGGCACGCCGAGCACCTCGGCCCAGGCGTCCGCCATTCGCCGCTCGCCGTCCGTCACGGGCCCGCCCGCCGTACCGGCGTCGAGGTCCTCGGCGAGCGCGGTGAGCGTCCGGCGGTCGGTCTTGCCGTTGGCGGTCAGCGGCAGGTGCTCCCGCCAGTGCACGACGGCGGGGACCATGTACGACGGCAGCGACACGGCCAGCCGTTCCCGTACCGTCTCCGCGGGCACCGGCTCGGGCCCGGCGCAGAACGCGGCGAGCTGGCTGCCCCGGACGATCACGACGGCCCCGTCGCGCACCCCGTCCACCCGCAGCAGCGCGTTCTCGATCTCGCCGATCTCCACGCGGAACCCGCGGATCTTGACCTGGGTGTCCCGGCGGCCGAGGAACTCCAGTTTGCCGTCGGCCCGCCAGCGCCCCACGTCACCGCTGCGGTACAGCCGCTCGCCGGGCCGGTACGGGTCCTCGGTGAAGGCGGCCGCGGTGCGCTCGGGGTCGTTGACGTAGCCGCGCCCCACGCACACCCCGGAGAAGACGATCTCGCCCGGCGCGCCCAGCGGCACCGGGACCAGGTCCTCGTCGACGACGTACACCCGCACATTGCGCACCGGCCGGCCGAGCGGGACCCGGTCACCGTCCGGCACCCGGTCCATGACCTCGTGGTTGGTGTCGTCGGACGTCTCGGTCAGGCCGTAGGCGTTGGCCAGAAGGATGCCGGGCGCGGTGGCGAACCAGCGCTGCACCAGCTCCCGCTTCACCGCCTCGCCGGTCACCGACACACAGCGCAGGTCCGCCAGTTCGCGCGGCCGCTGCCCCAACTCCGCGAGCACGGCCTCCAGATACGACGGCACGACCTGGAGCACGTCGACCCGCCCCCGGACCACCGTGTCCACGAACCGGGGCACGTCCAGGACGGTCTCCTGGCCGATGATCAGCGTCCGTCCGCCGACGACCGGCCCGGCGAGCAGCTGCCACAGGGAGATGTCGAAGCACTGCGGCGCGGTCTGCGCGACCACGTCGTCCTCGCCGATCCCCAGGTCCTCCACCTTGGCGAGCACATGGTTGAGGAACCCGGCGTGCTCGCACATCGCGCCCTTGGGCTCGCCGGTCGAGCCGGACGTGAAGTAGATGTAGGCCAGTTGATCCGCCGCGACCGGGATCCCGAGGTCGGCGTCAGGGTGGCCCTCGGCGTACGCGGTGTCCACGAACAGCGTCCCGGCCGCCGTACCGGAGAGCGATGCGGTGCTGCCCGTCTCGGTGACGACGAGCGCGCAGCCCGCCCTGGACAGCGTCCTCGCGACCCGTTCGGGCGGGAAGTGCGGCTCGACGGGCAGATACACCCCGCCCGCCTTGAGCACGCCCAGCACGGCCGCCATCCAGTCCAGGTTCCGCTCCATGACGACGGCGACGACACCCTCGGCCTCGAGACCGCGGGCCAGCAGCGCCCGGCCGACCCGGTTGGCACGGGAGTTGAGCTCGGCGTACGTCCACCGCCGCCCGCCCTGTACGGCGGCCACGGCGTCCGGGTGCTTCTCGACCCGCTCCTCGAACAGCTCGTGCACCCGCCGGTCCGGCAGTTCGCGCACCGGGCCCGCCAACTCCTCCAGCTGGAAGCGGAGTTCGCCCTCGGACAGCAGGCTCGCGCGGTCCGGGTGGGTGAGCGCGGTGAGGTGGTAGCCGGCGACGCGGGCGGCGGCGTCGGCGTCGAGAGCGCCGGCGCGGTAACGCAGCCGCAGCTCCCCGTCGGTGACGGTGACGCGCAGGTCGTCGCCGGGAGCGCCGTCCGCCTCGCCCGACAGGGCGGCCAGCACCCTGGTGTGGGCCGCCAGCAGCGCGGCGGGATCGGTCGGCGTGCCCTGGGGCAGCCGGACCGCGTACTCCGTGACGTCCGGTATCGGACCGGATGCCGTCGGGTGCGGAACTGTGTGCATGACTTTCTTCCCCCTGTTTTGCTTGCTCAGGTCGTGCCTGTTCAGGCGGTTCGGACAGATCAGGCGCCGCGCAGCGCCACCGCCGGATTCCCGCCCCAGTGCGCCCCCGCCGGCATCTCCTCGCCCTTCATCAGGAAGGCGTCGGTGCCGAGCACGGCGCTGTCGCCCATCGAGACGCCGTAGTGGACCAGTGCGCCCGCTCCGAGGGTGCAGCCGTCGCCGATGACGATGTGGTCGGACTTGAAGGTGCCGTCCTCCTGGGAGTGGGCCTGCACCTTGGAGTGGTGGCCGAGCGTGGTGTCGTCGCCGATCGCGACCAGGGTCCGCTCGGTGAGGTAGCAGCCGTCGTCGAAGACCCGCCGGCCGATCCGCACGCCCAGCAGTCGCCAGATCAGGCTCTTGAACGGGGTGCCGTCGAACACGGCGAGGTGCTCGTCCGGCACCTTCCACAGCCGCTCGTGCCACCAGAAGTACGGGTCGTAGATGGAGCACAGCCGCGGTCGCAGCGGCCGGAACCGGGTGATCACGCGTTCCACCAGCGCCCAGTAGCCGACGGTCACGGCGAGGCCGGCCATCAGGTAGCCGCCGATGAGCGCTCCGCCGAGGGCGCCCCGGCCGCCGTGGAGGCCGACGGCGGCGAAGCCGAGCAGCGTCAGCAGGAACCAGTGCAGCCAGCGCAGGAACAGGAACAGGGCCATCGTGCGGGCGTTGGAGCGGTTCTTGGCCGACAGCCGGCGGCGCAGCTCGTCGCCCTCGCGCAGGTGGTCGAAGCGGGTGTCGCGCTCCACCGTGCGCGGGATCTCGAAGGGCGGCGAGCCCAGCAGGCCCACCCCTTCGCGGAGTTCGCCGTCGAGGGGTACCAACACCTTGGTCGCGAGCAGGCAGTTGTCGCCGGTACGGCCGCCGACCGGGTAGGCGATGTGGTTGCCGAGGAAGTTGTGCCCGCCGATCGCGACCCGCGAGACGCGGAACGAGGTGCTGGAGTACTCGGCGTTGAGGATCGACAGACCGTCGGCGACCATCGTGCCGCTGCCGACGGTGGCCAGGTACGGCGTCTCGTGCGCGACCTCGGTGCCGAAGTTGGAGCCGGTCTGCTCGACCTGCGAGAGGTCGTAGCCGATGGACCGCAGGTAGGGGACGATGTACGAGCTGTCGCCGCACAGCCACTTGAAGAACCGGATGTTGGTCATGCGGGCGATCGCGCGCTGCACCGAGTAGTGGAAGCCGTAGAGCGGATAGACCCGGTCGGCCTTGAGGGTCAGGTTCAGCAGCCGTGGCAGCACGGTCACGGTGACCAGGCCGAGGAGCAGGAAACCGGCGAAGAGGGCGACGGACAGGGCGAGCGCCTCGGCGTAGAAGGACCCCGACGCCAGTTCCCCGGCGTTCGGCTCCAGCAGTGGGTCGAGCGCCGGTACGACGTCCATCAGCAGGAACGTGCCGCCGATGCCGAGCGGGACGTACACCAGCAGCGTCTGGAGCAGTGTCACCAGGGCGTAGCCGGCCCGGCGCCAGGTGGTGCGGTGGGCGGCCGGGACCCGGACGTGGTCCACCGTGGTGGGACGGGCCGGGGAGCCGTGCCAGCGTTCGCCCGCGGGGACCGCCGCGCCGCCGTACAGCGCGGAGGAGTGGCCCAGCTGGCCGCCGTCACCGATCGAGGTGCCGATGTCGAGGACGGTCTTCTCGCCGACGAAGACGTCCCGGCCGAGGGTGACGGGGCCGGTGCGGATCCGGCCCGCGTGCGCCCGGTAGCCGAGGAACAGGGCGTCCTTGCGGATGACCGTGCCCGCGCCGACGGTCAGCAGGTCGGTGGCCACCGGCACCGAGTGGGACAGGATCGTCACGCCCGGGCCGATGCGGGCGCCGAGGGCCCGCAGGTAGAGGACGTACAGCGGGTTGCCCGTGAACAGGACCATCGGGTTGGCGCGCAGGAGTGTCCTGACGAGCCAGAAGCGGACGTAGGCGAGGCCCCACACCGGGAACTCCGTCTCCTTCCACCGGCCGACCAGCACCCACTTCGCGACCACGGGCAGCGTGCACAGCGCGAGGAACAGGGCGCCGCCGAAGACCAGTGAGCGCAGGTAGACCGAGAGCGGGCCGTCGCCGCCGGATATCCAGGAGTACCCCTCGGCCATGGCCAGACCGGCACCGAAGCAGTACGCGGCGAAGACGAGGAACTGCAGGATCCCGCACAGGACGTAGCGGGCGGTGCTGCCCGGCGGCGGGGGTGGCTCGGCCGGCCGTGCGGGGACCGGCTCGGCGGCCGGGGCCTCGGCGAGGGCCGTCGCCAGCGTGCGGATCGTCGGGTGGCCGTAGACGTCCCTCATCGACACCTGCGGCAGATCGTCCCGCTTGCGCACCCGGGCGCAGAACTGCGCCATGACCAGGGAGTTCGCGCCCAGGTCGTCGAAGAAGTGGCTGTCGAGGGGGACTTGATCCGTCTTCACGACCCCGGCCAGCACCTCGGCGAGGACCTGGGCGGTGCCGACCACCGGGGCGACTGTCGTGATCTCGCCAGGATTTACCACCACTTGAGCTCCTAGATCATTACTTTTGGCCTTATGGGCTATTCCGTGTGCTTGCTAAGTCGGGCCGGGCGCTCCACCGGTTCCGGGGGCCGCGGCGGTGTTACGGCCTCGCGACACCGCCGGGCCGCTCCTGCGACGACCGTTTCCAGCGGGCCACGCCCGACGTGCCGCCACGAGAGGGCGAACAGGAGCGCACCGGTGGTCATGACGGCGTAGAGGAGTCCGGGGGAGCCGGAGAGCGCGCCGGTGGCGAGCAGGAGCACATGGGCGGCGTACAGGGTCAGCGGCATGCTCCCGGCCGCCGCGAGCGGCGTGAGGGTCCGCGTGAGAAGGGCGCTCCTGGTCAGCAGCAGGGCACCGCCGAGGATCGCCGCCGCCGAGCCCAGGGTGAGGAGCAGGTCGAAGGGTGTGGTCGAGTGGGGCGCCCGCGAGAGCATCGCCCACCAGGTCGCGCCGTCGGGGCTGTCCCACAGGGCCTCGGCGCGGGAGGCGCCGGGGAACTCCGCGCGCCACAGGTACCGGAGCCCGTCGTAGCGGAACAGGACCAGGGACGACACCAGCCACACCCCGGCCACCAGCGCGAGGCCGCCGCCGAGGAGCCGGGGCGCCGCCTTCCGCGACGTCAGGTCCAGGCGGCCGACGGCGAGTCCGGCGCACAGATAGGCGGTCCAGGCGAGCACCGGGTAGTCGCCGTGCACCAGCAGGTCCGAGACCAGGCCGAGCGGATCGGTGACCACGTCCTGGAGGGTCGGGTCGCCGTCGAACGCGGGCTCGGGCAGGACGCCCCGCAGCGCGTGCACGGCGAACGGCGCACTCACGGCCAGGGTCAGGGACAGGCCCGCCAGGGTCCGGGGGCCGAGGCCCAGCAGCGGAATCGCGATCAGGAACAACAGGGCGTAGAACGCCAGGATCACGTCCACGTCCAGGTCCGCCGCGCGCGAGGCGTAGCCGAGCAGCAGTCCGATCAGCGCGATGACGGCGGCCCGCGCCGCCACCGCGGCGGCCGCGGGCCGCCCGGTCGCCGGCCGTCGCCCGCCGGTCGTGAAGGCCAGTCCGATCCCGGCCGTCACGGCGAACGTCGCCGAGGAACGCCCGCCCGCGAACATCCAGGCGGGCGTGGGCGATCCGGCCTCGTCGAACGCGCCGAACACGTGAACGGAGAACATTCCGAGCAGGGCCAGGCCGCGTGCCACATCGACCCCCACGATGCGCGGCACGCCATGCTTCGGCGTGTACGGAACAGACATGAGAATTCTCCCGAGTGGGATACGGCGGAATAGCACCCGCTGTTCACCGCGCAGCGGAAAATCATGAGGAAGAACCCCCGTGGTTCCGGTGTTCCGGAAGAAAGAGAAGTGTCATGAGACACGGAATGAAAGAGGAGAAGGAGCGGTTCGGTATGCGCCTGGAGTGACCACGCGGTGGGGACGGTGTGGCCAGGCTCGGGCCTAGGTCAGGGCCCTGAGAATGCAATCCGAATTTTTTCGACGGGCTCATGAACGGGTCAAGCGCGTTTCAGTCAATGGCGGTTTCTTGCTGGTCGGCCGTTCGTCGGCGGTATGACCTGTTCCAGCCTTCAGGTGGCGCCACCGGGGAACTCACTCAATGGCCGGTGCATATGTCGTCCGGCATTCCGGTTCACCGGTCCGCGAAATCCGGCCACCGGGTTCATGACAGAAAAGGGGTTCATTTCCTTGACGATTTCCGCGGGGTTGCCCGGGGTTTTCCGCGCCATGACGGAACCGAACGCGAGCGGGCGTTCCCCGCACGGGCGTGCCCAGGACCCGGGCCGGGGGATGAGTGCACGCTCCCCTGGCGGATACCTTTAGGTCGTGCAGGCAGCAAGCGAATCCCCTCAACAGCCCTCCGGCCGGCTCCACCGGGCCCGTGCCCTCTACCGGAACGTGTCGAAGCGCAGGACCGCCTGGCTGCTGGTCAAGGACACCGTCAACTCGTGCATCGAGTACCGCATCCTGGGGCTGGCCGCCGAGGCCGCCTTCTTCTCGCTGCTGTCCGTACCGCCCCTGCTGCTCAGCCTCATCGGACTGCTCGGCTACGTCGACGACTGGACCGGCACCGACAGCATCAGCAGCCTGGAGGCCAACCTCCTGGACGCCGCGCGCACGGTCCTGTCCGACAAGGGGGTACGGCAGATCGCCCAGCCGATCCTCGACGACGTGATGAAGGGCGGCCGCCCCGACGTCATCTCCGTCGGCTTCCTGTTCGCCCTGTGGTCCGGCTCGCGCGCGGTCAACGTCTTCATCGACACCATCACCGTGATGTACGGCCTCGACGGGGTCCGCGGCATCGTCAAGACGCGGCTCGTGGCGTTCGCGCTGTTCGTCGCGGCCCTGCTGATCGGCTCGGTGGCGCTGCCGCTGATGGTGGCGGGTCCGGACGCGGTGGTGCGGATCGTGCCCTGGTCGACGACGGTGGTGCAGGTCCTGTACTGGCCCGTGGTGATCGTCCTGTCCATCGCCTTCCTGACGACGCTGTACCACGTGTCGGTACCGGTGCGTTCACCGTGGATCGAGGACGTCCCGGGCGCGCTGGTCGCCCTGGCCATGTGGGTGCTGGGCAGCTTCCTGCTCCGCATCTACCTGCAGAGCACGATCGAGGGCGCGACGATCTACGGCTCGCTCGCCGCGGCCGTGGCGGTGCTGCTGTGGATCGGCGTCTCGGCCTTCGCGGTCCTGGTGGGCGCCGCGATGAACGCCGCCATCGACCGCGTCTGGCCCGCCGCGGCCACCGCTGCCGCGCGTGCGGCGAACGAGCGCGTGCGGGAGGCGCAGGTCGCCGAGTACGTGGCCCGCGCGGCCGCACTCCGCGACTCCGACACCGACCCCGACGACCCCGACATGCCGTCCGAGTTCCCGGAGCGGTGGTCCCGCTTCCTGCCCCCGGAGGACGTGACGTCCCGCTTCCGGGCGCACGCGAAGACGACCCATCCCCCGCAGAAGCCCGACGGTTCCTGACGGGGGACGGGTCCCGGCAGCGGGCCGCTCACGCCTTCCAGGTGCCCGCTGCCGCCGCCTCCCGCGCGAACTCCGTGAAGTCCCGCGCCTCCCGTCCGAGCACCTGCCGCACCCCGTCCGACAGATACGCGTTGCGCCCGTCCAGCAGCTGCGTGAACGCCTCCACCAGCGCCTCCACCTCCCGCGCCGGCACCCCGAACCCGAGCAGGTTCTCCCCGTACCGCTGAGGCGACACCGCCCGGTACGTCAGTCCGCGCCCCGTCGCTCTCGCGATCTCCGCGACCGCCTCGCCGAAGGTGAGCGGACGGGGCCCCGACACGCTGATCGTCTCCCCGGCGTACCGGTCGCCCGCCACCAGCGCGGCCACCACCACGTCCCCGATGTCCCGCACGTCCACGAACGGCTCCCGCACCTCACCCGCCGGGAACACCAGCTCCCCGCTCAGCCGCAGCTCCTCCACCAGCGGCCCCTCACTGAAGTTCTGCGCGAACCACGAGGCCCGTACGACCGTCCAGTCGGCCCCCGAGGCGTGCAGCGCCTCCTCCGCGTCCCGCGCCCGCTCCTGCCCGCGCGACGACAGCAGCACCAGCCGACGTACGCCGGCCCCCACCGCCTCCCGCGCCACCGCACCGACCGCCTCCGCGGCCCCGGGGGCGCCGATGTCCGAGGGGTACACCAGATACGCCGCGTCCGCGCCCCGCAGCACCCCGGCCCACGTCGACGCGTCCTGCCAGTCGAACCCCCGCGCCCGCGAGGCCGCCCGCACCGTCAGCCCCGCGGCCTCGGCGGACCGCGCCACCCGGCTGCCCGTACGACCCGAGGCACCGGTCACCACCACCGTCATGTTCCGCGCGTTCTGTGTCATGCCGTCGAGTCAACTCCCGTGCCCGGCAAGGGACCATCGCCGAACGGCTCATTCCCATGCGTACGCGTCTACGCTGGCCGCATGGACGCTCTGGCAGGCCTGCTGGAAGGACCGCGGGCGCGTGGCGCCTTCATGATCCGTGCGTGTTTCGACCCGCCGTGGGCGGTGCGGGTCGAGGACCGGGCGCCGCTGACGGTCATGCTGATGGTCCGCGGGGAAGCCGTCGTCATGCCCGACACGGGCGAGCGGATCAGGCTGCGCCCCGGCGACCTCGCCATCGCCCGCGGCCCCGACCCCTACACCTGCGCCGACGACCCCGCTACGGCCCCGCAGGCGCTGATCCTGCCGGGCGCGGAGTGCAGCTACCCCGACGGGCGGGCCCTCAACGGCTCCATGGACCTCGGGGTGCGCACCTGGGGCGACCGGCTCGACGGGGAGGCCGTCCTCCTCATCGGGACGTACCTGATGGACGGGGAGATCAGCAACCGCCTCCTGGACGCGCTGCCGCCCCTGCTGTCGCTGACCACCGACGTGTGGGAGTGCCCGCTGACCCCCCTCCTCATGGAGGAGATCGTCCGCGACGAGCCGGGCCAGGAGGTGGTCCTGGACCGGATGCTGGACCTGCTGGTCATCGCCGCGCTGCGGGCCTGGTTCTCCCGGCCCGAGGCGGAGGCGCCCGCCTGGTACGCGGCGCTGGCGGACCCGGTCGTCGGGCGGGTGCTGCGCCTGATGCAGGACGATCCCGCCCATCCGTGGACGGTGGCCTCGCTCGCCGCCAAGGCGGGCGTCTCCCGTGCGGCGCTCGCCCGGCGGTTCACCGACCTCGTGGGGGAGCCGGTGATGACCTATCTGACCGGATGGCGGCTGGCGCTGGCGGCCGACCGTCTGCGCGAGGGCAGTGCCACGCTGGAGGCGATCGCCCGGCAGGTGGGGTACGGGAGCGCGTTCGCCCTGTCCAGCGCCTTCAAGAGGGCGTACGGGGTCAGTCCGCAGGAGTTCCGGCTGCGGGCAGGCCCGCCGTAGCCTGGGTACGTGTACACGGAACGGCCGTCCCGCCTCCCCGGCGCCGTCGTCTGGACCGGCGACGGCACTGGACGGGTCCTGCCCGACGGGTGCATGGACCTGCTCTGGAACGAGGGGCGACTCCTCGTCGCCGGACCCGACACACGCGCGTACGTCACCTCGGGCGCCCCCAGCACCTGGACCGGCCTGCGCTTCCACCCCGGATCCGCGCCCGCCTTCCTGGGCGTGCCCGCGCACGAACTACGTGACCGGCGCGTCGAGTTGGCCGACCTCTGGCCCGCTTCGGAGGTACGGCGGCTGCGGGACCGTGTCGCCGCCGCGCAGGGCCCCGCCGCGGCCCTCGAAGAGATCGCGGTGGAGCGCACGGCCCCGCCCGACCCCGTGCTCCGTGCCCTCGTCGCGTCCCTCGGCGCCGGGCGGTCCGTTGCCGTGACCGCCGGCGAACTCGGCCTCGGAGCACGTCAGTTGCACCGCCGTTCGCTCGTGGCGTTCGGGTACGGGCCGAAGACGCTGGCCCGGATCCTGCGGCTGCGGCGGGCACTCGCGCTGGCCCGGGCCGGGGTGCCGTTCGCGGAGACGGCCGCGCGGAGCGGGTTCGCCGACCAGGCCCATCTCGCGCGGGACGTCAAGGAGTTGGCGGGCGTGCCGCTAGGACGACTGCTCGCCGCCGGTTAGCGGGGCGTACAGGTCGACGCTGTTGCCGTCGGGGTCGTGCAGGGAGGCGTACCGCTGGCCCCAGTCGGCGTTCCACGGCTTGAGCTCACCGTGGAAGCCCTCACCCACCAACTCCTCGTACACCGCGTCGACCTCGGCGGGACCGGCGCAGCGCAGGGCGAGCCCGGTGCGGCTGCCGCCGGCGGGCGCCCGCCATCCGGGATGGAAGGAACGGACCGTCTCCTCCGTGTCGAGCATCAGCCGCACCCCGCCCGGCAGTTCGGCCTCGGCATGCGGCTGGCTCTCCGACCCTTCGGGAAACGGAAACCCCAGCCGCCGGTAGAAGGCGACGGAGGCGGCCATGTCGGAGGCGACCAGACCGATGGCGTCGAATCGTGGAGTCATGCCGCCACGGTAGGCGGCGCCCGGCCGCCCGGTCTTGAAGAAATCGGACACGTCGGCCGAAGGTCACCGGGCCCTGCGGTCAGGGAGAGCAGGGGAGTGGTCGGGAGCCCGAGTCGGTGAGGTGCGGGGAGGCGCCCCAGTCGATGAGGAAGGGGACGAGGCCGGAGGGATGCTGGGTGTCGCCGTCCGGGAGGTGCCACTCCAGCAGGGTGCCGTCAGGTCTGCGGTGGCGCATCGGGCGGATCTCGCCGGGGCCGTGACCACGGCCCCGGGCCACCGCCGCGTCCCGGCCGGGCGGGCTGATCGCCCAGTGTGACCGTGCGGGCCGCGGCGAGCGTGCCGACGCCGAAGGGGCGCGGGCCTGTGGGCTACGTCGAAGGGGCGCCGCCGGTGGGCTCCGGCCGCGCCGGCCCGGGCCGGGGCCTCTGACCGGTCTCGGCCTTGGCCCGCCCCGGCCCCAGTCCAGGCTCAGCCACCCGGTCAGCTCCGCGCGCTCCCCGGATCAGCCCCGCTGGGCCCCGGCCGCAGACCAGTCTCTGACCACCCCCGGCTCAGCCCCCGCTCGGACCAGTCCCCGACGAGGCCCCGGCACAGCTCCCCCCGACCCCCGGCCTACCCTCATCCCCATGGCCCCCCGACTCCTCCTCCACACCCGCACCACCGCCTACCGCCACGACTCCATCCCGGCCGCCGTCGACGCCGTCCGCGCGCTCGGTGACTTCGAGGTCGACGCGAGTGAGGACCCCGCAGCGCTGGAGCAGCCCCTCGGCCGGTACGCCGTCGTCGTCTTCCTCTCCACGAGCGGGGAGATCCTCACCCCGGCGGGACGCGACGGGCTCGCCGCCTACGTGGAGTCGGGCGGCGGGTTCGTCGGTGTGCACGCCGCCGCCTGCACCGAGTACACGTGGCCCCACTATGGGGAGCTGCTGGGCGCCCGGTTCGACAAGCACCCCGCGTACCAGCCCGGCCGCGTCCGCGTCGAGGACCGTGACCACCCCGCCACCCGACACCTGCCCGCCGTATGGGAGTTCACCGACGAGTGGTACGACTTCCGGACCAACCCCCGAGGCTCGGTGCGGGTGTTGGCGTGCGCGGACGAGTCCTCGTACGAAGGCGGCGGCATGGGCGCCGACCATCCGCTGGTGTGGTGCCGGGAGCAGGGCGCCGGCCGGGTCTTCTACACGGCGCTCGGGCACGCCACCGAGGCGTACGCGGACCCGGACTTCCGGGCCCATCTGCTCGGCGGTATCACCTGGGCGGCACGGTGGGAGACCGGCACGGGCTGACGCCGTCCCACCTGTCCCAGGTCGGTTGACCCCGGTGGGCGCGGGGGCGTGCGGCTGCTTGGCCCCGCTGAGACACCGCTGCCAGGACGACTTGCTGTACGCGGTGCGCCGCAGCAGTGCGACGAGGTGCCGCGCCTCCTTCGGAAGCGAGTCCGGCAACGGCCGCCAGCGTGTCATGGCCGTCCCCCAAGTGCTGGCTGCCGCCCCCGGCAGGGGCAGCGGGCCCCTTCCCGCCACATCGTTCGACGCCCGCCCCGGCCAGTCCCCTTCGCCCACGCACGACCGAAGGTGAACGCACCCGGCGGTGGGTGGCCCCCGCAGCCGATCGGGGGTCAGCCGCGCGGCGGGGCCGTGCTGGCCCGCTCCACCATCCGCGTCGACAGCTCGGTGCGGGTGCTCTCCGGGCGGTCGCCCTCCATCATCCGGACCAGCAGACGCAGGGCCGTCGCCGCCATCTCCGACAGGGGCTGCCGGACCGTGGTGAGCGCCGGGGTGGTCCAGCGGGCCTCGGGGAGGTCGTCGAAGCCGACGACGCTGATGTCGTCGGGGATGCTCAGGCCCCGTTCGGCCAGCGCCTCGTACACGCCGAGGGCCATGTGGTCGGAGCAGACGAAGACCGCGGTGGGCGGCTCGGGCAGATCGAGGAGTTCCAGGGTGCGGCGGTGGGCCGCGCTCTCGTCGAAGCCGGCGTGCCGGACGTACTCGGGCCGCTGCCGTATCCCCGCCGCCGCGAGCGCGGAACGATAGCCCGCCACGCGCGCGCTGCTGCACATCTTGCGCTGGTGACCGGCGACGACCGCGATGCGTTCATGGCCCAGCGCGAGGAGATGCTCGGTCGCCGTCACCCCGCCCTGCCAGTTCGCCGCGCCCACCGAGACCACGCCCGGCGGTGGTTCGAGGACCGGGTCGATCAGTACGTACGGGATGCGGTGCTGGTCCAGCCAGCCGTACTGCGACGCCGTCAGCTCGGCCAGGTTGAACAGCACCCCGGAGGAGCCGCGCGCGGTGAGCTTGTCCATCCAGCCGCGGTCCGGGCGCCCGGACCGGTTGCGGGTCAGCCCGGCCGAGACGACCACCTCCAGGCCCGCGTCGTGGGCGGCCGCCTCCACCCCGTGCAGCACCGCGCCCGACCAGGAGGTCTCCAGGGAGTGCACGACCAGGTCGACAAGACCCGACGACTTCGCCGCGTCGAACCTCGGTCTGCGGACATAGCCGAGGCGGTCCAGGGCCTCGGTGACCCTGCGGCGGGTCTCGGGGGCCACGTCCTCCCGGCCGTTGACCACCTTGGAGGCGGTCGGCACCGACACACCCGCCTCCCGGGCCACGACCGCCAGCGTGGGACCGGCCGCCACGCTCGCACTCCCCGTGCGGACCATCGGGAACCACCTCTCCGGCCCGCCCGAGGGCCTTGAAAGTTTCGACCAGCGCGGAAACAGTAAGCGCTTCCTACCCTAGGTTCGCCCGGTGGAGTCGGGAAGAGGTCGGGCTCAGCGGGTCTTCAACTCCCCCTCGCTTTCGAAACGTCGAACACTACCCACAGCTGAGACGGAACCCCGCGAAGTCGGCCGTGAAGCCCGCGTCGACCAGGTCCACGGCATGGATTCCGGCCATCGCGCCCGTGAACCGGAGCCTGGACCCGTGGTCGTCGGACAGCCGGGTGAAGTCCAGCTCCGGACCGACGGGCATCCGGTCGCCGTCGCTGCCGAGGCGCCAGAAACGAGCCACTCCGTCCCCCACGGTCACTCCCAATGTGAAGGCGCTTTCTGTGCTGCCGGCCTCGACCACGGCCACCTGCCGGGTGCTGCCCTCGTCCCGCTCGACCAGGCTGAGCACGGTCCGCCCACCGCCCCGCCACTGCTGACCCCGCTGCTCCTCGCCCTCGGGCTCCGCCCATGTCAGGTCCAGGGCCAGATAGGACTCGGTGTTGTACCAGAGCACCAGACCGGCGGCCTGCGTGAACGTGTCCGGCCGGGCCTCCACGGTGACCTGGGCCTCCGCACGGTGCTCGGTGATCCGCTGCGCCAGCAGGCTGTGCGCCCACCGCGACTCGGGCCCGTGCCGCCCGCGCAGCCGGATCCAGCCGGGCCGGGCGCCGGTGTCCGCCCAGGACGGGTCGGGCGCGGCCCGCAGGGAGCTCCAGGGCCAGGCCGACGGGGCGTCGGTGGGGGTGGGTTGTTCGTGCGGGTGCGGAAGTGTCGGTACGGCGCTCTCGGCGGCGGGGTGTGAAGCCGACGGTGCGCAGGCGTCGGTTTCCAGGTGGGCGGTCTCAATCCTGGGCTGCGGGGGTGTCGGTCTGCCTGCCTCGCCCCCTGGTTCCGCAGGTGTCGATGCGCCCCCCTCGTCCTCCGCGCGGGCATGCGCGGGCACCCCTGCCCCTGCCCCTGCCCATTCCCCTACTCCTTCCCCTACCCCTTCCCCTTCCCCTGCCCCCGGTTCCGGAAGTGTCGGTACGTCGACCTCGACCGCCGGATGCGAACCCCCGTGCCGCAACCTCGGCCAGCCCTGCGCGTCCCATACCACCGCCTGGATCGCGGTCTCCCGGCCCAGCGGGCAGCGCGGCCCGTCCGGCGTGTCCAGTGGGCGGGCCGTGAGGTGACTCAGCACCCAGCTCCCGTCCGGGAGTTGGACCAGCTCGCCGTGCCCCGCCTTCTGCAGCGGCAGCGACGGATCGTCCCGGGACGTCAGCAGCGGCCGGTCGTCCAGCTCGTAGGGGCCGGTGATCTCCCTGCTGCGGGCGACCAGGACCCCGTGCTCGAAACCGGTACCGCCCTCGGCGAGGACTAGGTAGTACCAGCCGTCCTTGTGGACCAGCTTCGGCCCCTCGATGAGCCGTTCGTGCTGGAGCAGCAGGTGGGTGTCTCCGACGGGCGACAGCGTCTTCCGGTCCAGTTCGGTCAGTACGATCCCGGCGAAGCGCCGGCCGCCGGGGCGGTGGTCGTTCTGGAGGTTGAGCAGCCACAGCCGGCCCTCCTCGTCGTGGAAGAGCGCGGGGTCGAAGCCATGGCTCGCGATCCGCCGCGGCGCCGTCCACTCACCGGACGCCTCTGTCGCCGTACAGACATAGGTGTCCGTGTCGAAGTACGGCGTGCCGACGGAGCGGACGATCGAGTAGACCACCCAGAACCGCTCGCCGTCCCAGCTCAGGGAGGGGGCCCAGATGCCGCCCGAGTCGGGCACGCCGGCGAGGGAGTCGCCCGGGACGGCGCCCTTGACGTGGCCGGCGTACTCCCAGTGCGCGAGGTCGCGGGAGCGGTGCAGCGGGATCGTCGGGAACCACTCGAAGGAGCTGGTCGCCACGTAGTACCAGTCGCCGACGCGGACCATCGACGGGTCGGGGGCGAAGCCGCGGATCACCGGGTTGCGCAGCAGGGTCACTTGAGGGCTCCGAGGGTGACACCGGTACGCCAGTAGCGGCGCATCGCGACCATCATGATCGCCATCGGGACGATGGACAGCAGGGCGCCGGTGAGGACCAGGCTGGTGAGGTCGACGCCGGACTCCAGACGCTTGCCGGACCAGTTGTAGAGGCCGATGTTGAGCGTCCAGTTGTTCTCGCCGCGCAGCACGGTCAGCGGCAGGAAGAAGGCGTTCCAGGTGTTGACGAAGGCCAGCAGGAACACCGTCGCACCACCCGTCGTCATCATCCGCAGCACGATGCTGAAGAAGATTCTCAGCTCCCCGGCCCCGTCGATCCGGGCCGCCTCAAGCAGCTCGAAGGGGATGGTCGCCTCGGTGTACACCTTGGCGAGGTACACGCTGAACGGGTTGATCAGACAGGGGATCAGCATCGCCCAGGGTGTGTCGACCAGGCCGATCTCCGAGAACAGCAGGTACAGCGGCAGGGTGAGCAGTGCGATCGGGATCAGGAAGGAACCGACCACGCACGCGAACACCAGGTTCCGGCCGGGGAAGTCGAAGCGCGCGAGTCCGTAACCGGTGGCGAGCGCCAGCAGCGTGCCCCCCAGTGAGCCGACACCGGCGTACAGGAACGAGTTGGCCGTCCAGCGCAGGAAGATGCCGTGCTCGTAGGTGAACAGCTGACGCAGGTTCTCCCACAGGTGCCAGCCGGAGAACCACAGCCCGTTGGACTGGTAGAGGCCGGTGCGGTCCTTGGTGGCGGCGACGATCAGCCACCACACCGGGAAGAGGCTGTAGACACTCGCCAGCGACAGCCCGACGAGCAGAAAGCGCTGCCCGCCACGCGAACGGGCAGCCGGATCAGGGGCGTTGAGCCGCCGGACCGGCGCGCTCCTCGTGGGTTCCTCGACGAGGGTCATCAGTCGGCCTCCTTCGAGGTGAACCGGTAGAAGAGGAAGGAGGCGACGCCGAGGATCAGGGCGAGCAGCACCGAAAGGGCCGCCGCGTAGTGGTAGTTGCCCGCGTTGAACGCCTGGTTGTAGATGATCATGATCGGGGTGAAGGAGTCACTGACCGTCTGCGGGGTGACGTTCCGGAACAGCGCGGGTTCGTTGAAGATCTGGAGCATCTGGATGATGGAGAGCATCCCCGTCAGCACCAACGCCCCCCGCACGAACGGGATCTTGATGCTGAGCGCGACCCGCAGCTCGGATGCCCCGTCCAGCCGCGCGGCCTCGAACAGATCGCGCGGCACGCCCTGGAGCGCCGAGTAGATGATGACCATGTTGTAGCCGATGCCGTGCCAGGTCAGCAGGTTGCCGATGGACGGCCACACCATCGAGGGCGCGAAGAAGTTCCAGGAGAACCCGAAGACCTCGCCGAGCGGGGTGAGCGGGCCGACGTCCGGGCTGTACAGGTTCAGCCACACGATGGCCGCGACCACGCCCGGGATCATGTACGGCACCAGCAGCAGAATCCGGAACCGTCCGGCCGTCCTGGAACCGAGCGCGTCCAGGAACAGTGCCAGCACCAGGCTGACCAGCAGCATGACCGGGATCTGCACACAGGCGAACAGCACGACCCGCAGCACGGATCCCATGAACGCCGAGTCCGTGAGCCCCTGTCGGTAGTTGTCGAGACCGGAGAACTCGTCGGTGGTGCCACCGAGCCCCAGCCCGGAGGACTGCGAGCGGTACAGCGACTGGTAGACGGCGTACCCGATCGGCAACAGGTACAGGAAGACGAAGCCGAGCTGGAAGGGCACCGTGAAGGCGGCACCCTTCCAGCGCAGTGAGCGAATCATCAGCAGCAGCCCTCAGCCTCTAGCCCTTGACGCTGATGCCGCGGGACTTCAGGTCGTTGACCGTCCACTCCTGCATGTGCGCCAGCAGCTCGGTCACCGTCTGCTCCTTGCTGACCACCTTGGCCCAGCCGGCCTGCATCTCGGTGAACATCGCGGTCCAGTCGGGCCCGAAGGTCCAGTCGGTGGTGACGGTCTTCAGGCTGTCCTTCACGACCTGCTGGCCCGCCTGGTAGTTGGAGCCGAGCAGCTTCTGGGAGACCGCCTCGGGCACGTACGGGTCGCTGTCGGCCAGTGCCGGCATCACGCCGTTGCCGGTGGTCGGACTCGCCATGGTCTTCACCGCGCCGGTGTTCGTGGACATCCACAGCGCGGCCTCGGCGGCCTGCTCCTGGTTCTTGCAGCCCTTGGTCACCAGGGTCACGCTGCCGGTCAGGTTGGTGCCGGCCGGGGTCTTGGCGGCCTCACCGGTGAACGTCGGCCAGGGGGAGAGACCCCAGTTCCCGAAGGACTTGGTGAAGTTCTGCACCATGCCGGCCATCTGCCAGGTCGAGATCTGCCGGGTGGCGGTGCCGCCGTTGTCGTAGTTGCGCTGCACGGCCGCGTAGTCGGCGAAGGACAGCTTGCTGTTGAGGTCGTTGTCGATGATCTCCTGGATCACCTTGGCGGCCTTCAGCGTGCCCGCGTCCTGGAAGTCCACCTTCCAGGAGTTGCCGTCGATGGAGTACCAGTGTGCCCCGGCCTGCATGGCGAGCACTTCGAGCGTGCTCGGGTCCTCACCGGCGTAGTTGGTGATCTTTATGCCGTGCTTCTTCAGCACCTTGCCCGCGGCGATGAACTCGTCCCAGGTCGTCGGCGCCTTGATGCCGTACTTCTTGAAGAGGTCGGTGCGGTAGATGGTGAAGTTCGGCGCCGAGCTGGTCGGCACGCCGTACATCTTCCCCTGCACCTGCGCACTCGCCCACGACCCGGTGTTGAACCTGCCCTTTTCACCCTCGACGTACTTCGTGATGTCGGCGAGCGCCCCCTGCGCGACCCAACTGGTGACGTACTCGGCGGTGTTCTGCACCAGACACGGTTCGTTGCCCGCCTTCACCGCGTTGGTGAGCTGCTTCTGCATGGTGAGCTGGTCGGTGACCTTCGTGTACTTCAGCTGGATGTCCTTGTGCGAGGCGTTGAACGCCTTGACGACGGCGTCCTGGCCGTTGGCCCAGCCCCAGAAGGGGAGGGTGACCGGCCCGGACGACTGCGAGTCGCCGGAGTCGCCCGACCCGCCGCACGCGGTGAGCAGACCTGACAGCGCGAGTCCCGCAACGGCGGCGCGGGCGAACCTTCTCCGGGGGCTGCTGAAGTTCATCTGACCGTGTTCCTTCGCGAAGTAGGGCGTCTCGGAGAGGAGAGAGGGGGATCGGCGGCTCGGTGCCGGCCGGAAACGGCGGCCGGACGTCTCATCGGCTCGCGGTTGCGGGGGGTCGGCCCAGCAGAAGCTGTAGTAACCGGTTGCTGGGACGGTAGGCCGACGCCCCGTGGGTTAGCAAGAGGTAGACGGCAATTTGTTACGCCGGTTTGTCCGAGGAGTTAGGTCTGGGTGCGAGCCGTACGAGGACCCGAAGGCTGACGTACTTCCAGCTCAGAGCCCCTGCCCCCCGAAGGGCACCCGGCCGCGAGCCACAGCGCGCGAACTGTCGGCGCAGGACGGAAACCGGTTACGAAACGATCTGCTTCTTCACTGTCCAGCGGGTTGCGCGGGCGGCCGTACCGAGTTCCGTACGACGACATGGGTGCCCAGCACCAGATGGTCCCCGTCGGCCCCCCGGCGCCGCGCTCCACCGCCCTCACGCCGGTCCGCGACCGCACGCAGGGCGACCCGCCCCATCTCCTCGTACGGCACATGGACGGTGGTGAGCTGCGGGGTGAGCTGGGAAGCGAGCGGGATGTCGTCGTACCCCACGATCGACACGTCCTCGGGCACCCGCAGCCCGGCCGCCCGCAGGGCCTGCATGGCCCCGGCGGCGACGACGTCGGTCCCGGCGAGGACGGCGGTGAACTCGAGCCCGTCCCGCAGGCTGTCCTCGACGGCCTCGTAGCCGTGCTCGTAGTCGTAGGCCCCGTGCCGCACCATGCCGTCCTCGAACGGCACGCCGTACGCCTCGAAGGCACGCCGAGCGCCTCTCAACCGTCCCTGCGCCGTGGTGAGTTCGGAGTGCCCGGGCAACACGAGGACCCTTCGGTGCCCAGCCGAGAGCAGATGGCTGGCCATGGCGTAGGCGCCGCCCTCGTTGTCGTAGTCGACGGTCGTGGCCGGCACGTCGCCCTCCAGCGGCGGCCGCCCCACGAGCACGAGATGGGACCCGGCCGCGTCCAGGGAACGGGCGAACCGGGCCATGCGCAGCTGGTACTCGTCGTAGTCGTAGGCACCGCCGAGCAGCACCACGGCCGCGACCCCCTGCTGCCGCATGAGGTTGACGAGGGCCAGCTCCCGCTCGGGATCGTCCCCGGTGGTCCCCACCAGCGACAACCATCCCCGCAGCGTGGCGGCACCCTCAACTCCCTTGGCCACGTGGGCGAACGCGGCCCCGGTGATGTTGTTGATGAGGATGGCGACGGTGGGTGTGCCGCCCCCGGCGAGCGACCGGGCGTGGGCGTTGGTGACGTAGTCCAGGTCGCGCACGACCTTCATCACCTTGCGGCGCAGGTCCTCGGAGACCGGGTAGTTCCCGGACAACACCCGCGAAACGCTGGCCACGGACACCCCGGCCCGCTCGGCCACGTCCCGAATGGTGGCCCGTCCGACGTCCCCGGACGCCTTGCGCTGACTCACCCTTGCGGCTCCTTCACGGTCATGGCCGGGGGCCCCGCCCCAGTCGGGGTCCGGAAACCGTATCCCATTGTTACTACAGCACGATTCCGACGGCGTAGGTAGCAACGGGCGGCATGTGCCCACCAACGGCCGGTGCACCCCGGACTCCGACTGAGGCGCCCCCGGAGGCGACCGAACCCATGTGGTGCGAGCACGTGAGGTACACCCGGGCCAGGTAGACCAGCCCCTCCTCAAGCCACCCGCCCCATATCCGCGAACCGCACCTCATGCACCAACCCCACCCCCGCCCCCACCCGCTCCAGTTCCTCCACCACGATCCGCCCCAGCCGCTCCAGTTCGTTCCCGAGCGACCCCGCGATGTGCGGGGTGAGGAACACGTTGGGCAGCCGGTACAGCGGCGACTCCGCGGGCAGTGGTTCGGGCTCGGTGACGTCGAGCACCGCGCGCAGCCGCCCCGAGACCAGCTCCTCGGCCAGCGCGTCGGGATCGACCAGTGCCCCGCGGGACGTGTTGATGAGCACGCCTCCGTCCCGGATGAGTCCGAGCCGGTTCCCGTCCAGCATCCGGTAGGTCTCCGGGATGTCGGGCGCGTGCAGGGTGACGATGTCGCTGCGCCGCAACAGGTCCTCCAGCGACACGAGTTCGGCCCCGAATGAGCCGGCCTCGGCGGGGCTGACGTACGGATCGTGCAGCAGCACCGTGAAGTCGAACGGCCGTAGCAGTTCCAGCAGCCGCCGCCCCACCCGGGACGCCCCGATGACTCCGATCCGCCGTCCCACGTTCCCGGTGGCCGCGGTCTCCGCGGGCGGGGGATACGCGTGGGTGAGCCGGAACCGTTCGCGGTGATCGAACGCGTCCTTCCCCCACAGCAGGATCATCGCGAGGGTGTACTCGGCGACGGGCAGCGCGTTGCCGGTGACCGCGCTGGAGACGGCGATGCCGCGTTCCCACACGGCGTCGCCGACGAGTGAGCGGACGGAGCCCGCGGCGTGCAGGACGGTGCGCAGGCGGGGGGCCACGTCGAGGACGCCGGCGTCGAGGTGGGGGCAGCCCCAGCCGGTGATCAGCACGTCCGCCGTGCTCAGGGCGTCGGCCGCCCGGGGGTCGGTGAAGTCCTGGACGACGAGTGCGGGGTCGAGGTCGGCGGCCTCGCTCAGCCTGGTCATCAGGGGTGGGGGGAAGAGCAGGGGGAGGTGTACGGGATCCATCGCGAACACGGCCCTGGGTGGCTGAGGGCTGGGCATGTCACTCCTGACACACTGAGTGGAAACAGTTTCTGAAAACGTCTTCTACGGCAGATCTACCGTAGGTCTGGCGTCGAGGCGTGGTCAATCGCTGAAGAGGGCCGGATGACAACCGGTTGCCCCACGCATTCAGTGTCGGCGAGGTTACACAGTCTTTTCGAAAGTTCGTCAAGCCTCTTGACGCCGTTTCCGGCCAGGGCAGAAGCTCTGCCCCAACGCAGCAACCGGTTGTCTCACGGTCGCCGCGTTCCCATGAACGGACAGAGCAGGAGGTGGTGCGTCGTGCGCCCACATGCCGGTGCCGCGCTGAGCCGCCGCCGTTTTCTCTCCCTTTCCGCAGGCGGTGCCGTGGCGGGGTCGGCAGCGCTGAGCGGCTGTGCGATGCGGGTGTCGAGCGCGGTCGGCGGCTCCGGCGAGACCGTCACGGTGATGGCCAAGGCCGACGACATCTCACCGGAGCTGATCAAGCAGGCCCAGAAGGACATCGGCGTCAGGATCAACACGGTGCTGTACAGCACCAGCAAGCTGATCGCGATGACGACCAACGGCAATCCGCCCGACCTCGTGCGCGGCGTGGGTGCCGTGGACGCCCCGTACTACGCGGCCCGGGGCGTCATGGAGGACCTGGACCCGTACTTCGCGAGGAGCAGCGTCCTGCGGCCGGACGATCTGGACCCGGTCAACGACCTGTGGCGCTACGACGGCCGTACCCAGGGCAGGGGCCCGCGCTACGGCATGGCGAAGGACTTCTCCCAGGACTCGATGTTCTGGTACAACACCGCGCTGTTCGACCAGGCCGACGTCGACTACCCGCCCGAGCTGGACCCGGTCACCTACGAGGAGTGGCTGGACAAGGCCAAGCGGCTCACCCGCCGCAAGAACGGCCAGACGACCGTGTTCGGCGGCAGCTACAACGGTGTGCTCACCCCCAACCTCCTGGCGAGCCTCACCGTGGCCGCCGGCGGGAACCTCTTCACCGACGACTACTCCCGGGTCGACTTCACCACCCCCGAGGCCCGCAAGGCGCTCGGCTGGTACATCGACTACTGCCGGACCAAGGTCGGGCCGAGCATCGTCCAGCCCGACCCCAACAACTGGGACGGACCCACCTTCCAGGCGAACCGGCTCGCCATGTCGAACTCGGGGTACTGGCTCGGCGGTCTGATCAACGCGGACAAGAAGCTGGCGCCGCTGTCCCGGCTCGCCCCCGCCCCGTACTTCGAGGGCGGCCGGCGGGTCAGTCCGTGCCAGGCCGGCACCGGCTTCTGGATCCCCAGCAAGTCCCGCAACAAGGACGCCGCCTGGCGGGTCTTCGAGTGGTTCTTCGGCGAGGCACCGGCCAAGGCGCGCGCCTCCGGCGGCTGGGGCATCCCGACCCTGAAGTCTCTGCGCCCGCTGATGCCCGCTCAGGAGGAGTACCAGAAGCGGGTGTTGCGGGTGCAGGAGGCGGAGCTGCGGCACTACTCGGTGATCGCCTTCACGCCGTACGCCACCGCGGACTCGCTCCTCGCCCTCTTCAACCAGATCGCCCCGGCCGCCATGACCGGCGGCATGTCCGTCGACACCCTCGCGGGGCGTCTGAACTCGGCCATGAACGAGCAGCTCAAGCGCGGTAAGGAGCAGGTTGGATGACGGTCGGTCAGATACCCTCGGTCGCGTCCCGAGGCGACACCGCCTCAGTGGCCGACCCGGCGACACCGCGGCCTCGTACGTCCATCGCCACCCGCAGGCACCGCGCGTTCTACATGTTCGCCTCGCCCTGGATCGTCGGCTTCGCGCTGCTGACCATCGCTCCGATGGCGTACGCGCTGTGGCTGAGCTTCACCACCTTCGACGGCATCTCGCCGCGCTGGCACTACGTGGGCCTCGGCAACTACCGCGAGCTGTTCTCCGACGCGCAGACCTGGCAGTCGCTGGGCCGCACGGGCCTGTTCGCGATCACCTCGGTGCCGCTGTCGATCATCGCCGGGCTGGGGCTCGCCGTCCTGGTCAACCGGCCGCTCAAGGCGCGCGGGCTGTTCCGCACCCTGCTGTATCTGCCGGCGGTGGTGCCCCCGGTGGGCGCGGGCATCGCGTTCAAGCAGCTCTTCGACCAGAACTCCGGGGCCGCGAACGGGGTGTTGAACCTCTTCGGTATCGACGCCCTCGGCTGGCTCGCCGATCCCTACGCCCGCTACGTCCTGATCATGACGGTCCTCTGGACGGCCGGAAACATCATGATCATCTCGCTGGCGGGACTCCAGGACATCCCCCGCGAACTCCTCGAAGCGGCCCGGATCGACGGGGCGAGCGCCTGGCGGAGCTTCCGCAGCATCACGGTGCCGCTGCTGTCGCCGGTGCTGCTCTTCCAGACCGTGACCGGCGTCATCGCCTCGGTGCAGACCATCATGCCGCTGCTGCTGGCCCCCGACCCGACCCCGGCCGGCATCACCGCGCTCCCGCAGTCCACCTACCTCTACATGATGCACGTGTTCGCGGAGTACTTCGCGTTCGGCCGCTACGGCTACGCCTCCGCGCTGCTGTGGGTGCTGTTCGTCCTGATCCTCGTCGCGACCGCGGTGATCTTCAAGGCCACGTCAGGCGTGGTGTTCTACAACGTCGACCCGGAGGCGAAGAAGTGACCGCCACCACCGCCACCACCCGCCGCACCCCGAAGCCCGGCCCCCGCCTACGCGTCAACCGCCTCGTCCTCTACACGGTCCTCGTCGCGATCACCGGCCTGTTCCTGGGCCCCTTCGGCTGGCTGGTCATCGCCGGCCTCAAAACGCCGGCCGAGCTGGCGGCCTCACCCGTGCACTGGCTCCCCGACCACATCCAGTGGCACAACATCGCCGACGCCTTCCGCCTCATCGACTTCCTCGGCTACGCCCGCAACTCCCTGATCATCGCCCTCATCTACGCCACCCTCGTGACCCTGAGCTCCGCCTGGGTCGGCTTCGGCTTCGCCCGCCTCGAAGCCCCGGGCAAGAAGACCCTGTTCGGCATCCTGCTGGGCTCGATGATGCTGCCCCAGATGATCACCCTGCTGCCGACGTACCTGATCTTCGCCAAGCTCGGCATGGTCGACACGTACTGGCCCTGGGTGCTGTGGGGTATGGCCTCCGCCCCCTACCTGGTCTTCCTCTTCCGGCAGTTCTTCGCGGGCCTGCCCCGCGAGCTGGAGGAGGCGGCGATCGTCGACGGCTGCGGCTACGCGGCCATCTTCTGGCGGATCTTCCTCCCGCAGTCCTGGCCGGTTCTCTCCGCGAGCTTCGTGATCGCCTTCACCTGGACCTGGGGCGACTACATCGCCCCGCAGCTCCTGCTGTCCACGGACCGCACCACCCTCGCGGTCGCCGTCATGTCGACCTACGTCACCTCGGCCGGCACCCCGGTCACCAACCTCCAGGCCGCCGCCTCGGTGATGTACGTCGTCCCGATCCTGCTGATCTTCCTGGTCGCCCAGCGCGGTTTCGTCGCCGGCACGTCGACGACCGGACTCAAGTAGCCGTCCCCGTACCCCTGTTCGCAAGGAGCCCTGAATGAACACGCCGTTGTCCCGCCGTACGGCTCTCCAGGCGGCCGGTGCCACCGTGCTCGCCGCCGGTCTGACCAACCTGACGGCCACGGCGGCCCGGGCCGACGACAGTGCCGCCGACACCGGACCGAAGCTGGTGACCTACCCCCGCCCCGCCGCGATGCCCACCAACACCAGCTTCAGGGTGCGGGTCCGCACCGCCCCCGACGGCGACTGGCAGACCCTCGACATCTGGCGGCCCCAGCTGGGCGAGATCAACCCCACCACCGGGTCCAGCAAGACGTACAACTCCTCGCTGGCGTACTTCGACTTCCAGGGCTCCGTCGAGGTCGAGGTCACCTACCTCAAGGGCGGCACCACCAAGGTCCGGGTGAGACCGGACTCGTACGGCATCAAGCCCGAGGTGCTCGGTGACACCCTGCGCTTCACGCTCGACCAGCCGCGCAACCTCGTCGTGCAGATCAACGACGACATCTTCGACTGCCTCCACCTGTTCGCCCGCGCCGTCGAGAAGAAGAAGCCCGCACAGGACGACCCGGACGTCCTCTACTACGGCCCCGGCGTCCACACCACCGCCGACGGCACGCTGCTCGTCCCCTCAGGCAAGACCGTGTACCTCGACGGCGGCGCCGTCCTCAAGGCGACCGTGATCTTCCGGAACGTGGAGCACGCCGGGATAGCCGGCCGGGGCGTGCTCGCCGGTACGGCGGGCGGCGGGGCCCTGGTGGAGAGTTCACGGAACATCTCCATCGGCGCCGTCACCGTGCTCAACCCGAACGGCTACGCCGTCCAGCTGGGCGAGGCCACCGGCGTCACCATCAAGGGTCTCGGCTCCTTCAGCAACAAGGGCTGGGGCGACGGCATCGACGTCTTCTGCTCCAGCGATGTCGTCATCGACGGCGTCTTCATGCGCAACTCCGACGACTGCATCGCCATCTACACCCACCGTTGGGACTACTACGGCGACACCACCGACGTCACCGTCCGCAACTCCACCCTGTGGGCGGACGTCGCCCACCCCATCAACGTCGGTACGCACGGCAACACCGACAACCCCGAGGTCCTGAAGAACCTCCGCTTCAAGAACATCGACATCCTCGACCACCGCGAACCCCAGATGAACTACCAGGGCTGCATCGCCCTCAACCCCGGCGACTCCAACCTGATCAAGAACGTCCGCATCGAGGACATCCGGATCGAGGACTTCCGCTGGGGCCAGGTCATCTACATGAAGGTCATGTACAACACGAAGTACAACACCTCGGTGGGCCGCGGCATCCAGAACGTCTACGTCAAGAACCTCAGCTACACGGGCACGAACGCCAAGCCGTCCCTCTTCCTCGGCTACGACGCCGACCACGCCATCAAGGACGTCACCTTCGAGAACCTGGTGATCAACGGTCTCGTCGTCGCCGACTCGATGAGGAAGCCGAGCTGGTACTACACCACGGACACGATCCAGTGGTTCTCCAACGAGCACGTGACGAACCTCAGGTTCCTCACGACCGCCGAGGCCGAGGCGGCCGCCGCGTCATGAGCACCAGCCCGTCGAGAACCGCACTCGCCCCGAGCCGCCGGGGTTTCCTCGGCGGCACGGCCGCCCTGCTGCTGGCGGCGGGCGCGAGCGGACTGCTCGCACCCGGCACCGCCCGGGCCGCCGAACGCACCCGCGGCTCCCGCGCCTTCACGCACCCCGGCCTCCTGCACACCGCCGACGACCTGGCCCGCATGAAGGCCGCGGTCGCCGCCAAGCAGGCCCCGGTCTACGACGGCTACCTGGCGTTCGCGGCCCACCCGCGCTCCCAGTCGACGTACACCGTCCAGAACACCGGTCAGATCACCTCCTGGGGCCGTGGCCCCGCCAACTTCCAGAACCAGGCCGTCGCCGACTCGGCCGCCGCCTACCAGAACGCCCTCATGTGGGCCGTCACGGGCAACCGCGCCAACGCCGACAAGGCCCGCGACCTCCTCAACGCCTGGTCGGCGTCCCTCACCACGATCACGGGAGCGGACGGCCCGCTCGGCGCCGGACTCCAGGCCTTCAAGTTCGTCAACGCGGCCGAACTCCTGCGCCACACCGGCTACGACGGCTGGACGGACGCGGACATCGCCCGCTGCGAACGGTCCTTCCTGGACGTCTGGTATCCGGCCGTCTCCGGATACATGCTCTACGCCAACGGCAACTGGGACCTGACGGCCCTTCAGACCATCCTGGCCATCGGTGTGTTCTGCGAGGAGCCCACCCTCTTCGAGGACGCGCTGCGCTTCGCCGCGGCCGGCGCGGGCAACGGCTCCATCGCCCACCGCGTCGTCACCGCCGCAGGACAGGGCCAGGAGGCCGGCCGCGACCAGGGCCACGAACAGCTCGCGGTCGGCCTCACCGGGGACATCGCCCAGGTCGCCTGGAACCAGGGCGTCGACCTGTGGGCGTACGACGACCACCGCGTCCTCGCCAACTTCGAGTACGCGGCCCGCTACAACCTCGGCAACGACGTCCCCTTCACCCCGGACCTCGACCGCACCGGCAAGTACATCAAGCAGACCGTCTCCGCCACCGGCCGCGGCACCCTGCCCCCGATCTACGAGATGGCCTACGCCCACTACGCCGGCGTCCGCGGCCTCGACACCCCGTACACCAGGGCGGCCGTCTTCCGCGGCACCGGCGGCGCACGGATCGTCGAGGGCAGCAACGACGACCTGCCCAGCTGGGGAACCTTCGCCTACGCGGGAGCCACGGCACCCGCACCCACCGCTCCGACCGCCCCGGCGGGGCTCACGGCGGCGGGGGAGCGGACCGGGATCACGGTGAGCTGGCTGCCCTGCACCTGGGCCACGGGCTACACCGTCCTGCGCGCCACGCGCCTCCAGGGGCCCTACGAGGAGATCGCCACCGGCCTCGACGAGCCGACGTACACGGATGACCGGGTGCACGCCGGACGGACGTACCACTACACCGTCACCGCCACCAACTCCTTCGGCACCAGCGCCGGTTCGGCGCCCGTGTCCGCCACCGCCGGTCTCCCCGAACCCTGGTCGACCCGGGACATCGGGGACGTGAAGACCCCCGGCTCGGCCGTCTTCGACGGTGAGCGCTTCGTGCTGGAGGCGAGCGGCACCGCCGACACGCACCGGCTCGTCCATCTGCCCCTGCGCGGCGACGGCACGGTCACCGCGCGGATCGTGTGGCCGCTGAGCTCGCAGTACTCCAAGATCGGCGTCGGCCTGAGGGACTCCCTCGACGCGGACGCCGCCCACGCCGCCATGGTCATCCAGGGGCTGCCGCTGCACACCTGGAGCGGGGTGTGGACCGTACGGCCGTCCCGCGGGGCCGCCGTCTCCGCGACCGGCGGCACACCGGTGCCGCCCTCGCAGCAGACGGCGATCACCACGAGCGCCGCCTTCCCGATCTCGAGCCTCGGCACCCTGCCCGAGTCGGCGACCCCCCTCGAAGCCCCCTGTGTCGAGGCAGCGGGAGACGGCTACCGGCTGCGCACGCCCTACTGGGTCCGCGTCACCCGCAAGGGTCGCCGCTGCACCGGCGCGATTTCCCCGGACGGCGTCCGCTGGACCGAAGTGGGTTCCACCGAAGTCGAGTTGGGGCGGACCGTGTACGCGGGCCTCCTCCTCACCTCCTGCCTCGGAGTCGACGCCGACTACGCCGAGACCGGCACCGGAGCCTTCGACAACGTCACCGTGACCTCGGCGTACGGCGAGGTCTGGTCGGTGCCGAAACCGGCCCGGACCGCCGGTGACCTGAGGGCGACCGCAGGCCCGGACGCCGTCGAACTCGCCTGGACCGACCCCGACCTCTCCGCCCGCTACAAGGTCCTGCGGGCGACGGCCCCCGACGGCCCCTACCTCACCCTCGCCACCGGCATCGGCCCGGTCGGGTCCGGCACCCGCCTCCAGTACGCCGACGGCACCGGCACCCCCGGGACGACGTACCACTACGCCGTGGCGAAGACGAACGCGGCCGGGCGCGGCCCCCTCTCGGAGCCCGCCTCCGCCGCGATGCCGACCCCCTCCGTACCCGAACTCACCTCGCCCACCCAGCTGTTCGCGAACAAGGGGGTGGACTTCCGGCACGTCCTGCGGGCCTCCCACGAGCCGGTACGGTTCACCGCCACCGGCCTGCCCGACGGCCTCCGCGTCGACCGGCGCACCGGACTGATCCACGGAACCCCGCGCGGGACCGGCGAGTTCACCGTCACCACCACCGCCGGGAACGCGGCGGGCGACGGCACCGGAACCCTCACCCTCACCGTCGGCACACCCCCGCCGTCCCCCTGGACGTACGGCGACCTCGGTGACGTGGTCCTGGACGATCGCGCCTACGGCACGCTGGGCGTGGCCGCGATCCTCACCCCCGGCAGCACCGCCCACGAGGACGGGACCTTCGTGGTGCGCGGCGCGGGCGTCGACCTGACCGTCAACAACCAGGGAATGACAGGGCAGTTCGTCAGGCGACCCGTCACCGGGGACTGCCAGATCACCGCCCGGCTGGTCTCCCGCACCGGAGCCACCGCCGACCGGGTCGGACTGCTGATGGCGAAGTCGCTGTCGCCGTTCGACCAGGCGGCCGGAGTGATCGTCACCGGCGGCACCACCGCGCAGCTCATGCTGCGCAAGACCGTCGCCGGCGCCTCCGCCTTCACCGGCAACCGCACCGTCCAACTCCCCACACTGCTGCGGCTGAAGCGCACCGGGACCGCCTTCACCGCATCCGTGTCGTCCGACGACGGCGCCACCTGGACCGACCTCGCCTCCGGTGAGATCCCCGGCTTCGGTGACGCCCCCTTCCACGTCGGCCTGGTGGCCTGCTCCCGCAGCCCGCTGGCCCTCGTCACCTCCGAGTTCGACGAGGTGAGCATCACCGCCATGTGATCCCCCTCTGATTCCCCCCACGGAATGGAGACGCACAGCATGAGCCGCACATCCCCCCACGAGCACCTCCGTAAAGCCGAGTTGAGCCGCCGCGGTCTGCTCAGGACCGCCGGCGGTCTCGGTGCCGCGCTCGCCCTGGGAAGCGGCGCGTTCGCCGCCACCACGGCCGACGCGGCGCCGGCGACCTGGACCCACCCCGGCATGCTGCACAACGCCGGCGACATCAACCGGGCCAAGCTCAGGGTCGCGGCGGGCACCGACCCCTGGCTCTCCGGCTGGAACAAGCTGGTCGCCAACTCCCACTCCCAGTCCACCTGGACCAACCGGGCCACCGCCACGATCATCCGCGGCGGTACCGGCGAGAACTACTCCCTGCTCTTCAACGACATCGCCGCCGCCTACCAGAACGCCCTGCGCTGGCAGGTCGGCGGCACCGAGGCCAACGCCGCCTGCGCCGCGAAGATCCTCAACGCCTGGTCGAAGACGCTCACCTCGGTCACCGGCAACGCCGACCGGTTCCTCGCGGCCGGTATCTACGGCTGGCAGTTCGCCAACGCCTGCGAACTCATGCGCGGCTACAGCGGCTTCGACCTCGCCGCCGCCCAGGAGATGCTGGCCAGGGTCTTCTACCCGCTCAACAACAGCTTCCTGACCAACCACAACGACGCCTGCATCACCAACTACTGGGCCAACTGGGACCTGTGCAACACGGCCTCGATCCTCGCCATCGGCATCCTCAACGAGGACAGCGCCAAGTACGACCAGGCCGTCACCTACTTCAAGTCCGGCGCGGGCAACGGCTCCCTGGCCCACGCGGTGCCGTACCTGTACACCGACTCCGCCGGGTACGCGCTGGGCCAGTGGCAGGAGTCGGGGCGCGACCAGGGGCACACCGTCATGGGCATGGGCCAGATGGGCGCGATCTGCGAGATGGCCTGGAACCAGGGCGACGACCTCTACTCGTACGACGGCCGCCGCTTCATGAAGGCCGCCCAGTACGTCGCCAAGTACAACATCGGCCAGGACGTCCCCTTCACCACCTACACCTGGGGCACCGGGCAGAGCTGCGCCACCTCGTCCCAGACCGTGATCTCCTCCGCCTCCCGCGGCCAGGTCCGCCCGGTCTGGGCGATGCTCCACTTCCACTACAACCGGCGCCTGGGCCTCGACGACACGTACATCTCGCAGATGTACTACGACCTCGTCGCCCCCGAGGGCGGAGGCGGTGACTACGGCACCACCAGCGGCGGCTTCGACCAGCTGGGCTTCGGCACCCTGATGTACGCCAAGTAGCCGCCGGATCGCGCGCTGCACCGGAATACCGCGCCGAGATGTGGTGCTCTGTTGTTCACGGTGCAGTAGCGCGGTGAGGAGGCTGGTGGACGTATGACAGCAGTCCAGGCAGATCCCATGACCAGCACGCCGTACGGGGCCGTGCGCGGCCGGTACGAGGACGGCGTCGCGGTGTTCCGGGGCATCCCCTACGCGGCCCCGCCCTTCGGCCCCCACCGCTTCCGGCCACCCGTGCCGCCCGAGCCCTGGGACGGAGTACGGGACGCGGTCGAGTTCGGCCCGACGGCGCCGAAACCGCCGTACTCCGAGGCCTTCGCGCAGTACCTGTCCGACCCGTTCGTGCCCGGCGACGAGTGCCTCAACCTCAACGTGTGGACGCCGGAGCCAGGACCGGGGGCCCGCCTCCCGGTCCTGGTGTGGCTCCACGGCGGCGCCCTGACCAGGGGATCCTCCGCGGTGCCCGTGTACGACGGGCACGCCTTCGCCCGGGACGGCGTGGTGTTCGTCTCGGTCAACTACCGGCTCGGCGTCGAGGGCTACGGCCTCTTCCCGGACGCCCCCGCCAACCCCGGCCTGCGAGACCAGCTCGCCGCCCTGCGGTGGGTGCACGAGGCGATCGAGGCCTTCGGCGGCGACCCCGGCCGCATCACCGTGGCCGGGCAGTCGGCCGGCGCGATCAGCATCGGCGCCCTGCTGGCCGCCCCGCAGGCCCAGGGCCTGTTCCGGCGGGCGGTGCTCCAGAGCGGGCCGCCCGAGGCGGCCGACCGGGACAAGGTACGGCGGATGGTGCGCCGTATGGCCACCCGGCTGAAGATCCCCGCCACCGCCGCGGCCTTCGCCGAGGCCGACCGCGGACTGCTGCTGCGCACCCAGGCCGAGGTGGGCCGCCTGAGCAGCCCGGTTCTCGGCGGCCCGGCCTTCGGGATCGTCGTCGACGGCGACCTCGTGCCCCGCGACCCGCTGGAGGCGCTGGTCGAGGGGCAAGCGGCCCGCGGGGTGGAGCTCATGCTGGGCTGGACCAGCGACGAGTACCGTCTCTGGCTGGTCCCCGGCGGCCTCCTGGAGCGCGTGGACCGGCTCGGCCCGGTCGCCCTCGCCGGCGCCATGGCCCGCTGCCACTGCGGCTCCGAGGTCGTGCGCGGCTACCGCGCCCTGCACCCGGACGCCGGCACGGCCGAGATCGTCGGCCAGATGGTCACCGACCACCTGCTGCGCATCCCCCTGCACCGCCTCGCCGAGGCCCGGCCGGGCTCGTCGTACGTCTACGAGTTCGCCTGGCCCTCGCACCGCCCGGACCTCGGCGCCTGCCACGCCCTCGAACTGGGCTTCGTCTTCGACACCGGCGACGCCCCCGAGTCAGCCAAGCTCGCCGGCGAGGGCGCCCCGCACGAGCTCGCCGACGCCATGCACGGGGCGTGGGTGCGCTTCGCCGCCGACGGCGACCCCGGCTGGCGGTCCTGGGACGCCGGCCACCCCGTGCAGATCTTCGGCAAGGGCGACCCGTACGTCGAGTCCGGCCCCCGGGACCGCGATTTCGCGGTGTGGACGGCGGATCCGACGACCCCCGAGACGGCCCCCGTGTCGGAACCGGTCGAGGGCTGGTCCGGGCGGACCGCGGAGCTCCGCTCGGCGGTACGGCGACTGCGGCGCACCGGGCTGGCCCGGCGGCACTGAGCCCGGCCCCTGGGGCAGGCCGTCTCAGGTGCCGGTCGCCGTGACCGAGTCCCGGACCACCACGTGGGTCCCCAGCAGGAGGTGCTCGGCCGGGTCCTCCGCCGTACGGCCGAGCGCGGTGCGTACGGCGAGGCGGCCCAGTTCCTCGTAGGGGACGTGGACGGTGGTGAGCGCCGGGTGGAGGTCGCGGGCGAAGGGGATGTCGTCGTAGCCGGCCAGGGAGACGTCGCCGGGGACGTCGAGGCCGGACTCGTGGAGGGCGGTCAGGGCACCCGCCGCGACCATGTCCGTGGCCGCGACCACGGCCGTGAAGTCCAGCCCCTCCTTCAGGGCCCGGCGCATCAGCCGATGGCCGGAGTCGCGGGTGAAGTCGCCGTTCAGGACCAGCGCCGGATCGACGTCCAGGCCACGGGCGCGGTGCGCGGCGAGGTAGCCGCGCTCACGGCCCTGCGCGGTGGTGTGGTCCGCCTTGCCACCGAGGAACAGGACCCGCCGGTGGCCCTGGGACAGGACGTGGGCGACCAGCGCGTAGGCCCCGCCCTCGTTGTCGTACTCGATGACCGTGACGGGCGCCCCGGGGCCGAGCGGCGGCCGTCCGCACAGCACCAGCCGGGAGCCCGCCGAGGCCAGCGAGTCGGCCATGCGCCGGGTCCGCTCGCGGTACTCGACGGTGTCGGCGGCGCCGCCCACCAGGATCACGGCGGCGGCACGCTGGGCCCGCATCATCTCCACGAACTCCAGTTCGTGCTCGACGTCGCCCTCCGTGCTGCACACCAGGCACAGATGGCCCAGCCGGGTCGCCTCGCGCTCCACACCGTGCGCCATCAGGGCGAACGACGGGCCCGTGATGTCCTCCAGGACGAACGCGAGCGTGGGCGTGCCGACCCCCGCGATCGCCTTCGCGCGCGCGTCGGCGACGTAGTCCATCTCGCGCACGGCCCGCATCACGCGCGTGCGGGTCGCGGCGCTCACCGGATACACCCCGCCGAGCACCCGCGACACGGTCGACGCCGACACCCCGGCCCGCGCCGCCACATCGCGGATCGTGCTCCGACTCGCGTCCTCGCTCTTCCTGGTCATCCTTGTCCCTCCCCCTCGTGAACAGCGGCAACACGATGGAAACCGGTTCCCGAGCGGAGGCTAGCAGGGGGAAGAGGAGAGGTTAAGGCTTTTCGGGGGCGCGGGGAACTGCGCGAGCAACCACGACGAAGCTCAAGCCGCAGGACCACAGAAGCCCCACGGCGAGAAGGCGCACGGCCCCGCTAGCGCAGCGTCCCCGCGATCCCGGAGATCGCCTCGGGGCCCACCCGGCAGCACCCTCCGATCAGCCGCGCCCCGCCGGCCTGCCAGCCGCGCACCCGCTCCGGGGCGAAGGACGACTCGCCCTCCCACGCGCGCGTGCCGGCGTTCCAGCTCTCCCCGCTGTTGGGGTAGACGACGACCGGCTTGCCGGTGACCCGCGCGGCGGTCTCGACCGCGCCGTTCACGTCCTCGGGGACACAGCAGTTGACGCCGACCGCGACGACCTCGTCCGCGTCGGCGGCGAGCGCGAACGCCTCCTCCAGGGGCTGGCCGGCACGGGTTCGGTCGCCGGCGACGGAGTAGGAGAGCCAGGCGGGTACACCGAGGCCCCGTACGGCGCGCAGCAGCGCCTGCGCCTCGTCGCTGTCGGGGATCGTCTCCAGGGCCAGGACGTCGGGGCCGGCCGCCGCCAGCACCTCGAGCCGGGGCCGGTGGAAGGCCTCCAGCTCGGCGACGCTCAGGCCGTACCGGCCCCGGTACTCCGAACCGTCCGCGAGCATCGCGCCGTACGGCCCGACCGAGGCCGCCACGTACAGCGGCCGCCGGATTCCCTTCGCCGCGGCCTGCCGTGTCGCCTCCCGCGCCAGCCCGACGCTCAGGGCGAGCAGTTCGGCGGCCCGTCCGCGCTCGATCCCGCGCTTGGCGAACCCTTCGAACGTGGCCTGGTAGCTGGACGTGATCGCCACGTCCGCGCCCGCCTCGTAGTACGCGAGATGCGCCTCGGTGATCGCCTCGGGCCGCTCCGCGAGCAGCCGCGCCGACCACAGTTCGTCACTCAGGTCGTGTCCGGCGGACTCCAGCTGGTTGGACATGCCGCCGTCGAGCACGACGGGCCCGGCGGCGAGAGCCTCGGCGAAGGGGCGGGAGGGGGCGTCGGGGACTTCGGGGGTGTCGCTGGTCATGCCCCGACGCTAACCGAAGGGGGCGGAAGAAGGCCGGGCCCGTCCGGTCCGCGAACACCGGGACCAGCATGTGGGACCACGCCCTCGCGCATGACCGGCCTGGACATCGCCCTCACCCGGAGTGCGCCGCGTGGCGACCGCTCCTTGGGCGCCCGCTCCGCCTCCGCATGGTCGCCGGGACCACCAGGCCGCCCAGCAGCCCCAGCGCCAGTACGTACGGCCACCAGCCCAGCCCCTCGGCCGCCGCCTCACCCGTGGTGTGGGGCGCGGCGGCCTCCGCCTTCGGCGTCGAAGCGGAACGGACACCCGGGGACGCGCTGGCCGAGACGGCGGTCAGCACGACGTCGTTGCCGTCCCCGCCCCGGTAGGTGATCCGGTACGTCCCGTCGGCCAGCCTGAGACGCGTGCCCTCCTTCAAGCCCTCGAAGGTGCCCGCGGTCTTCGAACTGCCCTTGTTGTCCAGCACCGTGACAGTGCGGGGAGAGCCGGTGCCCGCCGCCGCGAGATCGAGGGCGCCGGACAGCCGTACCGGGCCGGACACCTTCAACGGGGCCTTCCCCAGGACCAGTTCGCCCTTCGCGCTCTGCGTGTAGCCGCCCTCGACGGTGAGGCCCGTCACGACCACGCCGTCGTTGGTGACCGCGCCCTTCACCGTGCCCTTGCCGGACAGCGAGGAGACCACCCGCAGGCCCCCCGCGCCGGCGTCCAGCCGTGCGGCCGTCGTAGTGAGCCGAATCCCCTTGCTGTGGGCGAGAGTTGCGCCGCCCCGCAGAGCGAGCGTGCCCTTCTCGACCGTCGTCGTCCCCGTGTACGTCACCGCCCCGCCGGTCAGCGTCGTCGTCGCCCTGCCCGCCTGGGTGAGGGAGCCGCTGCCGCCGATCCGGGGCAGGGTCAGGGACTTGGCCGTGTTGGCGAGGATCAGCGAGCCGTCGTTCACGACCTTGTAGTGGCCGCCCCCGGTGTAGAGCCCGCCGTCGCCGCCGGACCTCCCGCTGCCCAGGCGGAGCACGGCGCCCCTCTCGACGGTGGTGGAGCCGTCGTAGTACTGGACGGCGGCGAAGGTGACGTCGTTGCCCTTGGTCCCCTTGATGACGATGTCGCCCGCGCCGGGCGCGGACAGGGTGTCGTGGAAGCGGCCGCCGCCGATCGGGGCGCCCAGGGTCACCGGCCCGTCGTAGTCGAAGGTCAGCGTCGAACGGGAGCGCGCCGCGAGGAGGTTGATGTAGACCGTCTTCGCCGTGCCCGGCATGAAGATCCTGTGGGTCGTCCCGTCGCCCCACTGGACGTTCGCGCCCTTGATGTTGGTGCCGCGCTTGTTGACGTTCCTGGGGGCGGGCGTCCAGTTGAGGGCGGGGTCGCTGAGCGAGGGGTCGGTGTCGCCGCCCTGGTCCGACCAGCTGTACTGGCCGGTGAGGATCACCTTGCCGCCCGGCCGGGACTGGACGTTGATGTCGCTGCCGTACTCGCGCTGGTAGAAGTCCATGCGCTGGGTGACCGTGCGGCCCAGCGGGGTGTCCACGGTCCAGGTGCCCTGGTTGAGCACCTTGCGGGCGCCCGGCAGCGAGGTCGCGTACTCGGGCCGGCCGGCGTTGGCCTGGGTGCCGTTGTCGATGACCCCGGAGAACGGGCCGGAGGTCAGGTCCCAGGTGCCCCAGAGGAAGCGGGGCTGGGTGATCAGCCCTGAGCCGCTGATGGTGCCCAGGTTGTAGGCGCTCTTCAGGGACAGCCGCAGGGTGCCGTCGACCCGGATGTTGTCCTGGTTCAGCCGGAACGCCGGGGTGCCGTACGGGAAGTGGCCGATCAGGCCGGTCGTGCCGCCGTCGCCGTACTGGAGGGTCGCCCCGCGCTCGACCGTGATCGCGGGCGGGTCCGGGCGGGTCGTGGTGACGTACGGATGGTTGCCGCCCAGCGTCCGCACGGACTGCCGTTGCCGGGAGGCGGGCAGGGTGAAGTCGCTGTCCTTCGTGAGGATCAGCGTCCCGCTCCCGCGCACGGTGAGCGTGCCCCGGCCGCGGAACACGCCGTGGTACGTGGTCGTCCCCGCGGGCACGTCGACGACCGTGTCGCCGGTCAGGGTGACCTCCCGGTCCGCCAGGACATCGGCGGTGACGTCCCGGGGTCCGGCGGCCAGTGCCGGGGGAGCGGTGACCATGAGGGCGGCCGCCGTCAGGGCGCCGGCGACCGCTGCTGTTCTGTGGAAATGGCTGCGCACATGACCGGAGACGGACGAGGCGGGGGCCGATAACAGAAAACCG
This sequence comes from Streptomyces sp. NPDC001668, assembly GCF_042893155.1. Taxonomy (NCBI): domain Bacteria; kingdom Bacillati; phylum Actinomycetota; class Actinomycetes; order Kitasatosporales; family Streptomycetaceae; genus Streptomyces; species Streptomyces sp. NPDC001668. Next base: position 64,942 of record NZ_JBIAUQ010000007.1, on the reverse strand, counting down.
AAAGCAGAAAGCGCCTTCTTTTGGTCTCGTCCGACCCGTTGACCTCCTGGTTCCCCAGCCGTACCTTTCGGCTGTTCGCAATAACAACAGATGTTCTCAATACCGAACATCGCTCTCAGGACACCCCCACCCGAGAGGCAGTCCGCATGAGCCGCGCCCCCGACGTCCCCCACCGACGACTGCTGCTGAAAGGCGCCCTGGCCGCGGGCGCCCTGGCCGCGACCCCCACGGCCGCCCAGGCCGCCCCGCGCCCGAAGAAGGCCCCGCCCTACGTGAACCCGCTCGTCCGCCAACGCGCCGACCCGCACATCCACCGTCACTCCGACGGCTACTACTACTTCACGGCCACCGTCCCCGAGTACGACCGCATCATCCTGCGCCGCTCCCGCACTCTGGCCGGCCTCGGGAGCGCCGACGAGTCCGTGATCTGGACCAAGCACCCGACCGGTGTCATGGGCGCCCACATCTGGGCGCCGGAGATCCACCGCATCGGCGGCAAGTGGTACATCTACTTCGCCTCCGCGCCCGCCGAGAGCGTGTGGGACATCCGCATCTGGGTCCTGGAGAACGCCAACCCCAACCCCTTCAAGGGCACTTGGGTGGAGAAGGGCCAGATCAGGACCGCCTGGGAGACCTTCTCCCTGGACGCCACCACCTTCACCCACCGGGGCTCCCGCTACCTCGCCTGGGCCCAGCACGAACCCGGCCTGGACAACAACACCGGCCTCTTCCTGTCGAGGATGGCGAACCCGTGGACCCTGACGGGCCCTCAGATCAGGCTCTCCACGCCGGAGTACGACTGGGAGTGCGTCGGCTACAAGGTGAACGAGGGCCCCTCGGTCATCGCCCGCAACGGCCGCCTGTTCATGTCCTACTCGGCCAGCGCCACCGACTGGCACTACTGCATGGGCCTGCTCACGGCCGACGCGGACGCCGACCTCATGAACCCGGCGAGCTGGTCCAAGTCGCCGGCCCCCGTCTTCACCAGCAGCGACACCACCAGGCAGTACGGCCCCGGCCACAACTGCTTCACCGTCGCCGAGGACGGCCGCAGCGACGTCCTCGTCTACCACGCCCGCCAGTACAAGGAGATCGTCGGCGACCCGCTGAACGACCCCAACCGCCACACGCGCGTGCAGAAGCTCGGCTGGCACGCGGACGGCACCCCGGACTTCGGCACACCGGTGGCGGACACCGCCACGGACACGGAGGTTGCGTCATGAGACGTGCTTACGCAGTACTGCTCGCCCTGTGTCTGGCCCTGGCCGGCGCCCTGGTGACGGCCGGACCGGCCCAGGCGGCCCCCCTGACGATCCCCAACGGCGTCCAGTTCACCGACACTGCGGGCAACGCCGTGCACGCCCACGGCGGCGGGGTCATCAAGGTCGGGTCCTACTACTACTGGTTCGGCGAGGACCGCAACGCCGACAACACCTTCCGGTACGTGGACGCCTACCGCTCCACCGACCTGAAGAACTGGGAGTTCAGGAACCACGTCCTGACCCAGTCCAGCGCCGCCGAGCTGGGGACCGCCTACATCGAGCGGCCCAAGGTCGTCTACAACGCGACCACCGGCAAGTTCGTGATGTGGATGCACAAGGAGAACGGCACCGACTACAGCGAGGCCCGCGCCGCCGTCGCCGTGTCGTCCACCGTCGACGGCGCCTACACCTACCAGGGCAGCTTCCGCCCGCTCGGCGACAACATGTCCCGGGACATCACGACGTTCGTCGACACCGACGGCACCGGCTACATGGTCTCGGCGGCCAACGAGAACTACGACCTGCACATCTACAAGCTCACCGCCGACTACACCGGCATCGCGAGCCTCGTCGCCAACCCGTGGGTGGGCGGCCACCGTGAGGCCCCGGCGCTGTTCAAGCGGGGCAGTGTGTACTTCATGCTGACCTCGGGCGCGACCGGCTGGAGCGCCAACCAGCAGCAGTACGCGACGGCGACCTCTCTGGCGGGTCCCTGGACGTCCATGACGAACGTCGGCGACTCCACGGCCTACAACTCGCAGACCGCGTACGTCCTTCCCGTACAGGGGACTTCGGGCACCTCGTACCTGTACATGGGCGACCGATGGGGCAACTCCTTCGGCGGCACCGTCAACGACTCGCGGTACGTGTGGCTGCCGTTGACCTTCCCGACCTCCACCACGATGTCCATGTCCTGGTACCCGCAGATCACGATCGACGCGGCGGCCGGGACGATCAGCGGCACCAGCGCCACCTACAACACCCTGGTCTCCCGCAACAGCGGCAAGTGCGCGGACGTGGCCGGCCAGTCGCTGTGGCAGGGCGTCGCGATAAGCCAGTACACCTGCAACGGCGGCGCCAACCAGAAGTGGTGGTTCAAGGACCTCGGCACCGGCTACTACCAGCTGGTCGGCCGCGGCAGCTCGCTGTGCCTCCAGGAGAACGCCTCCACGGTGACCCAGGAGAACTGCTCCTCGAGTGCCACCACCCAGCAGTGGTCGGTGGTCACGTCGGGCTCGTACGTGAACATCAAGGCCCGGGCCACCGGTGAGTGCCTGGACGTGAACGGCGCGTCCACCGCCAACTCCGCCGCGATCATCACGTACACGTGCAACGGAGCGGCCAACCAGCAGTGGACACGCGGTTCATGACGTCAGGTCAGTAGATCGATGGCGTCGATCGCCGTACCGGCGCTGAGATAGTCGGTCGACCCCGAACCGCTCACCACGTTGATCTTCAGCACGTTGTACTGACCGGTGTCCGTGAGCCAGGCACTGGCCGGGACGCTGTAGGTGAACGTGTAGTTGTTGCCCCGGTAGGACCCGTTGGTCAGGGACCGGGTGCTCGGCTGCGTGGGCGGGGAGGGGATCGCCGACGTCCAGGTGTCGTTGACGACGACCTGCGGCCGCCCGTTGGCGTAGGCCGTCGTCACCCCGATCCGCAGGGTGTGCGCGGCGGCGGCCTGGGCCGCGGTCAGCTTGAAGTACACCAGCAGACCGCTGTTGACGTCCTTCCAGAGGTAGCAGGGGAAACCGGAGGTCTCGGAGCCGCTGCCGATCACCACGTTGCCGGTCCAGGAGGAGGCACGCACGTCGGAGGGGTGGGCGTACGTCATCAAATCGGCGTTCTTGAAGCCGCTCGGGGTGCCCGTCCAGTCGTTGATCCGCCAGATCGCGCTCGCGTTGCTCGGGTCGTTCGAGGACGGGATCGCGATCGAGTTCAGGGTGGTCGTGCCGCCCGCGGTCACCGTCACCGAGGTGGTGTACACGGCGAGTTCGCTCTTGAAGACGGTGAGGGTGTACGTCCCCGGAAGGACCCCGCCGATCGAGAAGTAACCGTCCGAGGAGCGGGCCGAACCCCAGTACTGGGCCGCCGAGTTGGCGAGCCCGACGGTGTACGGGTACGCCGTGTTCCGCCCGGTGATGCCGACGCCCGCGACCTTGCCGCGGCCGCCCGCGGCGACGTAACCGGAGATGCCGAGCGAGTCCGCCCAGGAGGTGGTGAGGGTGCCCGGGTACAGCGAGGAGGAGGGCGCGCCGCCGTCCGTGAGGGCGATGACGTACGGGCCCTGGAGGCCGAAGCGCTCGTTCTCCGTCTGGTTCTGGGCGTAGTGCAGGATCTCGTAGAGGCCGCCGCCGTCCGCGCTCTGGTGGCGCAGCAGGGAGCGGTAGAAGGGGCCGCCGGAGGCCTTCTCGTGGTTGGAGCGGACGATCCACAGGCCGACGCCGTTCGCGCTCCAGCCGATGTAGTCGTAGTCCATGACCCGCCGCTTCGAGTAGTGCTTGGAGCGGGTCTGGCCGTCGGACTTCGCGAAGACGTCCGAGGCCTCGATGGTGGTGGGCGCGTAAGTGTAGGAATCGGGCTCGTCGTTGAGGAACAGGCCGGCCTTCACACGCAGGATGAAGCGGGTGGAGGCGACCGAGGTGTCGGCCCGGTTGGTCCACAGGTAGACGTTGTTCTCGCCGCTGCGGGCCGCGTAGTAGTGGCGGAGTGTGCCGTACGCGACCGAGATCAGGATGGTCGAGCCCGACTGCTTGATGGTGACGGTGGAGGTGCCGAGGCCGGACTCGATGTGCGAGTTCTTGCCGCCGTAGCCCTGGTACTCGGTGCCCTTGTAGACCAGCGAGGTCAGGTCGCCGTTGGTCTTGCTGACCTTGAAGACGAGGCTGGCGCCGGTGTCGACGACGTAGTTCGACCCGTCGTCGGAGTAGCCGAAGCTCGCGGCGGACGCGCTCTGCGCGAGCGGTCCGGCGAGCGCGGCGGTCCCTGCGGCGGCGGCGGTGCCGAGGACGAAGGTGCGGCGTCCGACCGCTCTGTGCACGGTGGATTCGGACATGGGGGTGCCTCCTTCGAGAGGTGTGGGGGTGGTGCGGGTGAGTGTGAGGGTGACAGTTGAATCGATTTCGCGAAAGGGCTTTCACGCGCTGGAGGTTGGCAGTCTTGTGAAATCTGTTCAGGGGCTAGAAAGCGCTTGCCGATGGGGGTACGGTCCAGCCGCCAGGCCTTGTCGTTTGTCTGAGGAGCCTCGAATGAGACGTTTCAACCTCGCCGTGCTCGCGGCGGTCACGCTGAGCGCGGGCCTGACCGCCGTACCGGCGCAGGCGCACTCCGGCCGCCCCCTCGGCATCGAGAACTGCACCACCGCCGGCTGCCACTTCGACGTCCCGCCGGGCACGTACGACGTGAAGGTCCTCCTCGGCGGCGACACCGCGTCGAGCACGGCGATCACCGGCGAGACCCGGCGAGCGCTGCTGCCCGAGACGGCGGCCGCGGCCGGCGAACGGGTCGCCCGCAGCTTCACCGTGAACGTCCGCACCCCGGAGGGCGAGCCGACCGGCCCCGACGGCACGCCGGGCCTGGACCTGGGCCTGGGCGGCTCGGCCCCCGCGCTCGCCGACATCAAGGTCACCCCCGCCCGGCACGCCCGCCAGATCTTCCTGGTCGGCGACTCCACCGTCTGCGACCAGCCCGCCGACCCCTACTCCGGCTGGGGCCAGCAACTGCCCCAGTACCTCCGCAAGGGCGTGTCCGTGGCCAACTACGCCGACTCCGGCGAGAGCACGGTGACCTATCTGTCCGAGCCGCGCCTGTGGGCCACGGTCCAGCCGCTGATCCGCCCCGGCGACCTCGTCCTCGTCCAGCTCGCCCACAACGACAAGACGACCGACGAGGCGACGTACCGGGCGAATCTGGAGACTCTGGTCGCGGGTGTGAGGGAGAAAGGCGGGAACCCTGTCCTCGTGACGCCCATCGTGCGACGCTGGTTCAACTCGGACGGCACGCTGAACAACGGGACGGCCCTGCTGGTCAACGGCCTCGGGGTGGACCATCCCGCGGTGATCCGCTCGGTGGCCGCGGCCGAGGACGTCCCGCTGATCGACCTGACGGCGAAGACGAAGACGCTGGTGGAGTCCTTGGGAGTGGAGGGCTCGAAGGCGATCTACCTCTACAACGAGAAAAGGGACAACACCCACACCTCCGTGCACGGAGCCACCGTGTACGCGGGCCTGGTCCGCGACGAACTGCTCGCACAGGGACTGGTGCCCAAAGGGGCTGTGAGGGTGGGATAGACGCCTGGGGCGTCCCGACCGGAACCGGGGCGCCCCAGGTCTGTGCCGCGAACCGGCGAGCCGAGCCTGCCATGTGAAAAAGAGAGAACCGATGCACCTGCCCCCCGAGGACCGCACCCTCAGCCCGCTGACCGGCTACACGCGCGCCCACTGGGAGGCCGCCGCCGACGCGCTGCTCGCCGCCGTGGAGCCGTACGCCACGGAGGACCGCGCCCTCTACCACCTCCCCGGCGACCGCCAGAGCTGGTCCGGCCGGCTCTCCGACGGCCTTGAGGGATACGCCCGTACGCTCCTGCTGGCGGCCTTCCGCCAGGACGCGACCGCGCTGGAGCGGTACGCCGACGGACTCGCCGCCGGAGTCTCGGGAGCCTGGCCCCGGATCGAGGACCGCAGCCAGCCGCTGGTGGAGGCGGCGTCGATCGCGTTCGCGCTGCGGATCACGAAGCCGCTGCTCTGGGACCGCCTCGACCACGCCGTACGGCAGCGCGCCGCGGCCTGGCTCGCCGACGCCCTCGACGCCGAGGCCTGGCCCTGCAACTGGGAGCTGTTCCCGGTCACCGTCGCCGGCTTCCTGTCATCGGTCGGCCATCGGCCGGAGGCCTCCCGCAAGGCGATCGACCGCGGCCTGGAACGCATCGAGCAGTGGTACGTCGGTGAAGGCTGGTACACCGACGGCGACGGCCGCAAGTTCGACTACTACAACGGCTGGGCCATGCACCTCTACCCGGTGCTGCACGCCTGGCTGGCCGAGGACGACCGGTTGCTGGACCTGTACGGCGGCCGCCTCTCCCGCCATCTCGAGGACTACGCCCGCCTGTTCGGCGCCGACGGCGCCCCGATGCACCAGGGCCGCTCACTGACGTACCGCTTCGCGACGACGGCCCCCCTGTGGCTGGGCGCCCTGACGGGCCACACACCCCTGCCGCCCGGCGAGACCCGCCGCCTGGCCTCCGGCGCCCTCAAGTACTTCCTTGACCGGGGCGCGGTGGACGCACAGGGTCTCCTCACCCTCGGCTGGCACGGCCCGGACTCCGCGGTCCTGCAAGGCTATTCGGGCCCCGCCTCGCCGTACTGGGCGAGCAAGGGCTTCCTCGGCCTGCTCCTGCCGGCCGACCACGAGGTGTGGACGGCGGTGGAGGAGCCGGGCCCGGCGGAGCGCTCCGACGCGGTCACCTCGATCACCGCCCCCAACTGGCTTCTGCAGTCCACGCGTTCCGACGGCCTGGTCCGCCTCCACAACCACGGCAGCGAGGACGTCCGCTACGACCCGTACTACACCCGCCTCGCGTACTCGACGGTGACGGAGCCCTCGTCGTCGTACGACAACAGCCTGATCGTGGGCGGCGATCCGAGCCGCACGGAGATCGAGCCGTTGGGGGTGGGGTCGGGATGGGCGGCCTCGCGGCACACGGCGGCCGGAGGCGCGGTGGTGACGAGTGCCGTGCTCGTACGCGGAGCTGTGGAGGTACGGGCCTTCCTGGTGGCCGGGGCCGAGCCCGGGACGCCGGTGCGGGTGACGGGGTGGGCCGCGCGGGACGGCGTCCGGGCCGAACTGCTGCCCGCCGTGGGCCTCGACGACGAGCTGAACGGGGTGACGGGAGCCGGTGCCACCCTGTTCGTCGCGCTGGCCCGGCTCACCGGTGAGGCGGACGCCGTGCCGTTGCGGGAGGCGGTGACCGTACGGGCCGTGGGGGACGGGGAGTTGACGGTGGTGTGGAGCGGGGGCCCCGAGGTGCGGGTCCGGCTGGAGGGCTCCGGGGTGGACGTCACGGCCGGGGACTGAGCCGTCTCGGGCAGTATGAGGATCATGGGTGGAAGAGACGAACTGGTTGAACTGTTGGGCCGGGCAGGGCTTGAGGTCGTGGGGGACGGACGCGTCGAGGAGGTGCTGCCGCCGCCGTTCGCGTGGCGGCATGTCATCGGGTGGGAGACCGAGCCGACCGTCGCGGTGGCGGACGACCGGCCGGACCTGATCGCCGAACTCAACGCCCAGTGGCACCGGCTGGCGACCGAGGCGGAGATCCTCGGTGGCGACGGGGTGTTCCTCATCCACACCTCCGGCCACGGGAGTTGGGCGCGGGTCCGGCTCACCGACGGCTGGGATCTCGCCGGGGTGCTGGGCCCGCGGCCGGGACAGCCGGAGTTCCTCACGCTGTCCCTGGACGGGGACGCCATGGTGGGCGCCACGACCGAGGAGTACGCGGTATGGCTCGTCGCCGTCGACCGGCTCGGGGCGCGGCGGGAGGCGGCGGCGCTGGCAGCCGCCGGGGAGAGCCCGCAGGACCGGGCCGACGCCTGGGAGTCGCTGTTCCGGGGACCGCAAGCCCGCGGGAAGCTGCTCGACGCGTGGGCGAGCGGGCTCTCGCTGAACCCGGCGGCCCCGAAGGAGCTGCGGAACCAGCTGTGGGAGAGGTCCCGCTACGGGATGTACAGCGCCATGCCGACGGAGGCGGTGGACGCGGCCCTGGCCCATCCGGACTGGAGACTGCGGTCCCTGGCGGCCGAGGTGCAGCCCAACATCACGCCCGAGCAGTGGTCCCGCGTGATCCTCGCGGAGCGGGACGAGCGACAGCGCTGGATCCTCACCATGCTCGCCGCCGACCGCCGGGCCGAACTCCCCGAGAACACCTGCCGGACGCTCGCGGCCGACCCGTCAGCCCGCGTGCGTGCCGAGACCGCCCGTCTCCAGGGCCTGTCCGCCCCCCTGCCGGCCGCCCTGGCCGCCGACCCCGACAGCGGTGTCCGGTACGCGGCCTGCGGGCCGGCCTGGCCGCACCTCGACGCCCCGGCACGGCGCCGGCTGCTCGACGACCCCGAGGGCAAGGTGCGGGCGCGAGCGCTGCTGCTGCACCACCGGGACCACCCGATGCCCCGCTCGGTGTACGAGGCGCAGGACTTCGGGGCCCGCGCGCTGGAGACCTGTCGGCTGGAGCGCGGCCTGGCCGAACACCTGGCGCGGAACGGGGAACCGGAGGAGCGCAGTTCCCTCGCCGGGAACCCCCGTCTGGACCCCGATCTGGTGGCCCTCCTCGGTGAGGACTCCGACGCCGGTGTCCGCTTCGTGGTGTCCGTCCGTGCCGACCTCACCGAGGAGCAACGCCGGGGCATCCGCTACGACTTCGACCCGAAGGGCCGTCACTACCCGCTCGACTGGGTCGTCGCACTCCACGACGACGACGAGGCCATGCGCCGACTGGCGGCCTCCTCCCACCCGCTCGTCCGCAGAAGCGTCGCCCGCGCCCGGCACCTCCCGCCCGACGTCGTCGGGCTCCTCTCCCGGGACGAGGACCGCGTCGTCCAGCTCTTCCTCGCCGAGTCCTGCGACGACGCGCCCGCGGACATGCTCCTGCGGGTGTGGCAGTGGTGGGACGGCAGCCTCACCACCCCCGACCGGCCGCGCGGCCACCCGAACTTCCCCCGCCGGGACCTCGTGCGGTACGCCGACGACCCGAACCCGCGGATGCGCAGGCTCGCCCTCGACGACCCCGAGTCCACGCCCGAACTGGTGGAACGGCTCAGCCGGGACAGGAGCACGGAGGTCCGCCATCGGGCCGCCACCGACCCACGGCTGTCACCGGCCGCCGCGGCACGGCTGCTGGAGGACCCGCACGAGCACATCCGCAGCGCGGCCGCCCAGCACCCGCACCTGCCGGCCGCACTCCTGACGCAGCTGCTGCGTGCCCACGGCACCGCGGAGACCGCCGCCCGCAACCCGGCCCTGCCCGCCGGTGTCATGCGGCGCATGGTCGAGAGGATCACGGCTTGAGCCGGGCGATCCGCAGGCTCGTCGCCGTCGGGGACGCACCCGTCAGCGGTGTCGCGTACGACGGCGTCACCGGGACGTAGGCCCAGGTCAGCGTCCCGTCCTTCTGGACCGCGATGTCACCGGTGATCCGCGCCGACACCACCGTGTCCGCTCCCTGGGGGGTGCCGTTCCAGTCGATGAGGCGGAAGTGGGTGCCCGTGAAGGTGCCGGTGCAGGTGCCGCTCGCGCACTTGGGGCTCTTCAGGGACTCCCAGGACACCAGGAGGCGGTCCTTGCCGTACGGCGCCACGTGCACGTCGACATGCTCGGTGCCCGGCGCGTTCGTGAGGTAGACGGCCTTGCCGGGACCGGAGTTGCGGTTCTTCAGGAAGGCCACCGCCACCTGGTGGGTGCTGGTCCTCGGCTTGACCGTCCAGCCGCGCCCGCTCGTGTCGTCCGGGTTCTTCTTCGCGGAGGCGGCACCACGTGAGGCGAAGGCGGTCGCGTAACGGCCCGTGGAGGACTTCACCAGGGCACCGGTGCGGCCGGCGAACGTGCCGCCGCAGTAACCCGCCCAGCACTGCTCGCGCTGCACCACCGGAGCCACGTCAGGGGCGCCGATGCCCGTCGACACGAACAGGCCCGAACGCCAGTCGTCGAAGCACAGGGAGGTGAAGTCGCCGGTCGTCTCGGCGTGCAGGGCGATGCCCTCGTCGTGGCTGCACCCCCAGCCCCAACCGCCGCCCAGTTTCGCGCCCTTGGGCCCGACGTACGACAGTTTGTCGCCGAAGTGGCCGTCCGCGAAGCCGCCCGCGCCGTGCACGACGAAGTAGGCGCCGTACTTCTTGCCGTTCCAGGTGAGTTGGCCGTCGAGGGTCGGGGAGGTGTCGTGGGAGGCGGTGCCGGTGAGCTTGGTGGTCCAGGTCTTCTTGGCACCCGTGTAGCGGACGATCGCGGCCGCCGTCTCCTTCCACTTGTTGGTGTCGGCGACCCGGGTGAGCAGCGCGAAGCCGTCGTTGTGCGCGACCAGCCCGCCGACCTCCTTCGCCCCCTTGACGACGGTGTCCGCGCCCGAGCGCTTCCCGGCGGACGTGAGCGGGGTGACATGGACGCCGTCCGAGGCGGGCCAGGCCACGCGCAGGGTGCCGTTGGGGGCCACCGCGGTCGCCGTCCGGGTCCACTCGCGGGTGTTGTTGTAACCGGCCGACAGATAGGGGAACTTGGCGGCCAGGGGCACGGCCGTGGTGGTGGGGGTGAGCGTGGGAGGGGTGGCCGCGCCGGCGGTGGCGTACCAGGCACCGGCCAGCGCCGCGGCCGCGGCGAGACCGGCGATGACGGGCCTGCGGGCCGCGCGGACCCGGCGGTGGGCGGGGCGAGAGGTGTCACGAACCGCGTCGCTCGGGTTGTCGCCGTCGCGCGGTGTGCGTCTTGCGGAAGTCATGCCCCCTGGTCGCCGCGGGGGCCGCGAAGGTTGCCGGGGGTGGGCAGGTGGCTCTCGGCCTTGCCGCGGTCGGCCGGGGTGCCTGAGAATCCCGCCATGACCTCCGCCATCCGCCACGTGACGATCGACAGCGCCGACGCCTACGCGCTCGCCGGCTTCTGGTCCCAGGTCCTCGGCCTGCCGCTGAACGAGGAGGACCGGCCGGGCGACGAGGAGGCACAGATCGAGGGCGCGGGCCTGCTCTTCGTCACCGTCCCGGAGGCCAAGAGCGGCAAGAACCGCCTGCACTTCGACCTCCAGCCCCAGGACCGCACCCGCGACGAGGAGGTCGCCCGCCTCCTCACCCTGGGCGCCGCCCTCCTCGACGACCAGCGCACGGGCGACGGCATGGGCTGGGTGGTCCTGGCCGACCCGGAGGGCAACGAGTTCTGCGTGGAACGGAGTGCGGCGGAACGGGAGGAGTGAGCGCCGGGCTCGCCGCTCCGGCGGGGGGCTCCACCCGGCCGGCCCCGCCCGTGGCCCTGGCGGCCGCCATGGGTACCCCCGGACCGCGATCAGATCCCCCCGCACCACCCCCACGCCACACTTCGGCCACCGCCGAAGCAACCCGCCCCTAGCGTGCGACCATGACCGAACACCCGCAGGAGACGCCCGCGCAGGCCGTGACCGGCATGGTCGATCACGTGCTTGCCCTGGCCGCGACCTGGACCGCCTGGGACGGCGAGGCGGCCCACGTCGACGACCGTGTCTACACCCCGCACAAGGCGATCCGCCGCGTCGCCGATCATCTGATCGACCACCTCGCCGAGTTGGAGGCGCGGCTCGCGGACGAGGCCCCGCAGCCCGACCGCTGGCACGCGTCCGCCACGACCACCGCGGCCGACCTCGCCCCCTTCACCCAGGAAGACCTGGACGAGGCCCGCAGCCGTCTCACCCGGCTCGCCCGTATCTGGGCCGACCGCCTCGGCGCCCTCACCGAGCACGAGCTCGACCACTCGCCCGGCGAGGGCTGGACCTTCCGTGAACTCGCCCTGCATCTCGGGGAATCCGTGTACTACGCCGACGCGCTGGGCGACCTGTCATGACCGCGGGCCGGTCCCGAGGAACGTCCGCGTGAGCAGGTCGGCGTAGTCCACCGAGTGCTGGAGGATGCCGAGATGACCGCCGGGAAACTCGACGAGGTCCGCCTGCCGCTCCTTCGCGAGGAACTCGGCGGTGCGGTACAGGAGATGACCGCGCGAGTCGCTGCCCGCGGCGACGGTGAGGCGGGCCCGCGCGGGGCCCGCCTCGGGGACGTACGACGTGAAGGGCCCGATGACGTGCGCGAGGGAGAGCGCCATCGGGTTCACCAACTCCTCCTCACGGCTGAGGGATTGGCCCTCCGGAACCTCTCCCGCCTCCCGTTCCTCCAGTACGGCGGTCATCAGGGCGCCCGCCGCCGCGAGCCCCTTGGTCCGGTAGACCTCGCAGACCTCCCGGAACGCCGCCTGCTGGCGTGCCCCGTCCGGCAACACCCCCACGCACGGCGGCTCGTGCGCGACGACGTGCCGCAGCCGCTCCGCGTGCCGGGCGAGCAGATCGAGGGCGGCGACGGCCCCGGCACTGGTGCCGAAGACGTACGCCGACTCGCCCTCGGGAAGCGTCGCGTCCAGCACGCGCCGCGCCCCGTCGCTCCAGTCCTGGACCCGCTGGTCCTCGACGGGGTCCCCGAGGCGGCCGTGGGCGAGGCCGAGAGGGTCGTACGTGACGACGGTGAAGTGCTCGGCGAGTGCCTCCGTCACCGGGCCGAGGCCCATCGGGTGCCCGGCGCCGCCCGGGATCAGCAGCAGTAAGGGGCCGTGGCCCGTGATGTCGTAGTGCAGGTCAGTCATCGGTGTTCTCCTCGTGGGGCCAGTGCTCGAGTGCCACGTGCAGGGCGTCGACCGCCTTGTCCCAGGACTCCTGTACGTCGCGGGGGGCGCCGAAGCCGCCCGCCGACTCCAGGGCGCAGTAGCCGTGGAAGGTGGCGCGCAACAGCCGTACGGCGTCGGTGAGATCGGGCTCGTCGAGGCCATAGGCACGGAGCATGCCGTAGGTGATCTCGGCGGTGCGCCGGAGCGCGGGGGTGCGGGCGATCAGCGACTGGTCGATCCGGATCTGCGTTGCCGCGTACCGTCCAGGCCGCTCCAGCGCGTACGCCCGGTACGCGCTTGCGAAGGCGGCCAGCGCGTCCTTCCCGGCCCGTCCCGCCACCGCGACGGCGATCCGGTCGATCATCTCGGCGCCGGCCAGCAGGGCCACCCGGGTGCGCAGGTCCTGAACGTTCCTGATGTGCGAGTACAGGCTCGCGTCCTTCACGCCGAAGCGCTTGGCCAGGGCGGCCAGGGTGACGTTCTCGAAGCCGATCTCGTCGGCGAGGTCGGCTGCGGCCTCGGTGAGGCGGTCGGCGGTGAGGCCTGCTCGCGGAACCATGTGCACTCCATAACCTAGGACCCATAGGAAATATACATGGAGGCACAGGAAACGGCCCCGGATTTTCTGGAATCCGGGGCCTCGAACCGTTGAACCGGCGAAGCGCTGAGGTCAGCTGCTCGCGAGAGCCGTGCGGAGGGTGCTGATCGCCTGGGCGATGGCGGCCTCGGCGGCGTGGGTCTCGCGCAGGGCGTCGAGCATCACGAAGTCGTGGATGATGCCCTGGTGGCGGATCGCGGTGACCGGGACGCCGGCCTCGCGCAGCCTGTTCGCGTACGCCTCGCCCTCGTCGCGCAGGACGTCCGCCTCGGCGGTGATCACCAGCGCCGGGGGCAGGCCCGTGAGCTGCTCGGTCGTGGCGCGCAGCGGGGACGCGGTGATCTCGGCACGCTGCTTCTCGTCGGTCGTGTACTGGTCCCAGAACCACTGCATGGCGTCGCGGCGCAGGAAGTACCCCTCGGCGAACTGCTGGTACGAGCCGGTGTCGAAGCTCGCGTCGGTGACCGGGTAGAACAGGATCTGCTGGACGAGCGGGACGTCGCCGCGCTCCTTGGCCATCAGGGTCAGTGCGGCGGTCATGTTGCCGCCGACGGAGTCCCCGGCGACTGCGATACGGGTCGCGTCCAGGCCCTTGGCCGCGCCCTCCTCGACGACCCACTTCGCCACCGCGTAGTTCTGCTCGATCGCGACCGGGTAACGGGCCTCGGGGGAGAGGTCGTACTCCGGGAAGACGACGGCCGCACCGGCTCCGACGGCCAGTTCGCGGACCAGCCGGTCGTGGGTGTGGGCGTTGCCGAAGACCCAGCCGGCGCCGTGGAGGTAGATCACCACGGGGAGGGGGCCGGTGGCGCCCGCGGGCTTCACGATCCGCGCCCTGACGCTGCCGGTGGGACCGCCCTGGACGGTCACCCACTCCTCGTCGACGGCGGGCTTTTCGATCTCGCCCGACTGCACCTCGTCCACCGCCTTGCGGCCCTCGGCGGGGCCCAGGTCGAAGAGGTACGGCGGGTTCGCGGTGGCCTCGGCGAAGGACTGGGCTGCGGGCTCCAGTACGGGGCGGACGGTGCTGTCGGTCATGACGATCTCCTCGGATCGGTGCCGCGGGGCGCGATCGGTCTGCGGGTTCAGCCTGGGGTGGCGACCTGCCGTGAACAGTAGCGCGCTATTAAGTCGTGCACAACTCATTAGGGCTCGATAGAATCGGGAGGACCTGAACGCGTAGGGTGGAGATCCCCACCGAAGGGAGCCGTCCCGTGAGTACCACCGCAGCCGGCCAGGCCGAGCAGTCCCTGCTCCTGGACGACCAGGTGTGCTTCGCCCTCTACGCGGCGTCGCGAGCGGTCACCGCCCGCTACCGTCCGCTCCTCGACGAGCTCGGGCTCACCTACCCCCAGTACCTGGTGATGCTGGTGCTCTGGGAGCAGGACTCGGTCTCCGTGCGTGAGCTCGGAACGGCCCTGCAGCTGGAGTCCAGCACACTGTCACCGCTGCTCAAGCGCCTGGAGGCGGCCGGGCTGCTGCGCCGTGAGCGCCGTCCGGACGATGAGCGGTCGGTGGCGATCCGGCTCACGGAGGAGGGTGCGGCGCTGCGGCGGAAGGCCCGGGCGGTCCCGCCCGCGATGGGGGACGCGATGGGACTGACGCCCGATCAGGACGCCGTGGTGAAGCAGTTGCTCCGGTTGATCACGAGCAACGTGACGGCCGGCTGAGGGATCCGGCGTCCCGGGCGCTCCGGGGGTATGCGTGGGGGCAGGCGCGGAAATTCGCTTGGGAGCCGTCGCCGCCGGTCCTAGGGTTGCGGGGGCACCGGGGAGGGGCATGGCGTACGAAGCTCAGCGAAGTGACGAGACCGACAAGTCCCTTTCGGCACAGCCTCGTTCACTTCCCCTCTGGCGGCAACGCGACTTCGCCGTCTTCTGGGCCGCCCAGACCCTCTCCGTCCTCGGTGACTCCTTCGCCCTGATCGCCCTGCCCCTGCTGGTCCTCGAGTCGACCGGCTCCCTCGCCCGGATGGGGCTGCTGACTGCGGTCGGCGGTGCCGCCTCGGTCGTGGCCGCCGTGTTCGCGGGTGTGGTGGTGGACCGGGTCGACCGGCGCCGGCTGCTCATCGGCTGCGACCTGGTGCGCATGGTGCTGTACGGGGTGATCCCGCTGGTGTGGCTGTTCGGGCCGCGGGTGTGGCTGCTGTACGCGGTGCTCCCGGTCTGCGAGGCGGTGGGCATGCTGTTCGCCGTCGGGTACGTCACCGTCGTACGCGGTCTCGTCGGCACCGGTCAACTCACCGAGGCCAACGGCCGGTTGAACGCGACGGCTGCGGCGGCCGGGGTGCTGGGACCTGTGTGCGCGGGAGTGGTGGCGGCCTGGACCGGCCCCGCCACGGCGGTCGGCGTGGACGCGGCGAGCTTCGGGGTGTCGGCCCTGTGCACGCTCTTCGTACGCTTCCGTCCCCGTCCCGCCGAGGCACCCGAACGCACCGGCCTGTGGCGGGACCTGCGCACCGGCGTGACGTTCCTGCGCGGACACCCCGTGCTGCGCTCGCTCACCGTGCTGCTGTTCGTGTTCAGCTTCCTCACCCTCGGCCTGAACGACCTGGTCATCTACCACCTCAAGCACGACCTCGGCCACGACGACGGCACGGTCGGCACCGTCATGGCCGTCGGCGCGCTCGGCGCCATCACCGGGGCGCTGCTGGTGGCCCGGGTACGCCGACGGCTCGGTTTCGGCGCGGTCTGGACCGGCTCGGTCGCGCTGTGCGGGCTCGCCTTCGCGGGGATCGGCTGGGCCCGCGACGTACCGGCCGTCGCGGCGCTGTGCGCGGTCTTCCTGGCTTGCGGCGGCATGGCGGGCACCTGCTCGATGTCCCTGCGCCAGGAGGTGACCCCCGAGCCCCTCCTCGGCCGCGTCACCTCCGCCTTCTGGACCCTCCACTACTCAGCGGCCCCGATCGGCGCGGCCGTCCTGACCTGGGCGGCGGACCGTCAGGGCACGGCACCGGTGGGCCTGATGGCGGGCGCCGCCTGCGTACTCGTCGCGGCCGCCGCCCTGTTCACCCCGATCCGCCGCGCCTGAGCCCGCCCGGTCACCCTGTCGCACCCGCTGCGCGAGAAGGGTCCGCCGCGCCCTCTCCACACGGGCGGCGTCGGCCCGCGCCCGCTCCGCGGCGGTCCCCGGTGAACCAGACGCCCAGCAGCGTCGGCGCCACCGGGCCCCGGCCGGAGATCACCCGTTGACCCCCGCATAGTGCCGAAGACTCCACCGCCACAGCACCCGCGACCCCAGATAGGCCACCACCCCCAGCAGCGGTGACGCCGCTGCCAGCCAGTAGGGGGCGCCCGTGTCGTGGCCGTGGCCGGTCAGGACCGCTGCGGGGAAGTAGGCGACGAAGGCGAGGGGGAGGCCGTAGGTCAGGAGGCCGCCCACCGCCTTCGGGAGGACGTTCAGGGGGTAGCTGCCGAAGGTGCCGAGGAGTTCCTCCAGCCAGCGGCTCCAGTAGTCCGCGGCCGGGAAGCGCAGGGCCGCGCAGGTGACCGCGGTGAAGAGGGCCGCCTCCAGGAGCATGCCGCCGATGATCGCCGCGATCAGGTAGGAGACGCGGCCCGGTGTCCAGTCCAGGTGGCTGCGGCTCAGCGCGCCCACCATCAGGCCGACGGCCACCGTGAGGTCGCCGATCGCGTTCGTGGGGAAGAACGCCAGCTGGAGCTGGCGGTACACCGGCATCGGGCGGGTCAGGTAGATGTCGATCCTGCCCTCCTGGATCTGACGGCCGGCCCCGTGGACACGGCCCAGCAGGAGGACGAACAACCCGTGCGCGAGCATCCGCGTCGCCGGGATCAGCAGGACCTCCGAGCTGTCCCAGCCCCCCATGCCGGTGAACCGGGTCAGCAGTACGGTGGCGAACACGATCACCGACACCTGCCAGATCGCGCCGATCGCGATCATCAGCAGGAACTCGGTGCGGTACTCCAGCTGCGCACGGAAGTTGAGACGCGTGACGCGCCACGCGATCCGCATGCCGTTCACAGGCCTCAGCCTCCTTGGGAGATGACGCGGCGGGCCGCCCGCCGCCACAGGAAACGGGTGAACACGAAGAGCGCCACGACCCAGAACGCCTGGATCGCCAGCTGCTCCCAGGCGTCCGACAGCGGGATGCGGCCGATGTACAGGGACAGCGGCACGCTCAACGTGGCCTGGAACGGCAGGAACTGGCTCAGGGTGATGAACCAGTCCGGGAAGAACCACAGCGGCGCGTACACCCCCGACAGCAGGTTCTGCGCGAAGAGCAGGATCAGCATCGCCGCCGTGTTGCGGACCGTCCAGAAACACAGCTGGTCCAGCATCAGCAGCACGAAGTACAGGACGCACTGGCCGAGCAGCAGGCTCAGCGCGAACACCCCCGCCACCGCGGCCGACCTGGGCGGATCCACCACCCCGGCCGCCAGGCAGACCAGGTAGCCGCCGAGCGCCCACGTGAAGCCGTACAGCTGCTCGCCGAGCGCGCGCAGGGCGTGGTAGCGCTGCGGCGGCAGCGGACGCAGGTACCAGTAGACGATCGTGCCGAAGTGCATGTGCTGCAGCACAGTGTCCCGGCCCGCGTACTGGTCCAACTCCCGCAGGCGGGAAGCCAGTACGGCGAGGACGGCGTAGGTCACCGCCTGGCCCTCGGTGAGGCCCGCGGTGGTGCCGGTGTGGGAGTACAGGCCGTGCCACAGGGACGCCACCAGGACCACCTGGACGACGAGCCTGACCAGGACGGCCGTCATCCGCGGCGGCGCGTGCAGTTCGCCGAGCGGGGTGACGCGGGCGGCGCGCCAGGCGTGCAGGACGGCCATGTCAGACCCCTCCGGCCGCGGGCTCCGCGTGCACGTAGGCCGCCCGCATCACGTCTTCGAGGTCGGCCTCGTCGATGGCGACGCCCGTCACCTCGTACCGCTCGATGACCGCCTTCAACGCCTGGTGCACGGTGGGGGAGTCGACCCCGTCCGGGCTCTTTGGGCCGAAGACGACCTGCGGGCCCTCCTTGCTCAGCACCGCGATCCCGGGCAGCGGGACGACGTCGGTGTGCGCGTCGGCCAGGGTCGCGCGGACCTGCCAGGTGGAGCCGAACTTGCGGCGGATCTCGTCCAGGCTGCCGTCCAGGACGAGCCGGCCGTGGTTGATCAGGACGACCCGCTCGGCGAGCCGCTCCACCTCGGTCATGTCGTGGGTGGTCAGCAGGACCGTACGGCCGCGCTCCTCCACCTGATGGCGCAGGAACTCCCGCACCTGTTCCTTGACCACCACGTCCATGCCGATGGTCGGCTCGTCGAGGAAGACGACCGGCGGGTCGTGCAGCAGCGCGGCGGCCAGGTCGCAGCGCACCCGCTGGCCGAGGGAGAGATGGCGCACCCGGGTGTCCCAGAACGCGGACAGTTCCAGGATGTTGTCGAACTCCGCGAGGCGCGCCGCGTGTTCGGCCTTCGGGACCTCGTAGATGTCCCGAAGGATCGAGAACGACTCGCGCACCGGCAGGTCCCACCACAACTGGGTGCGCTGCCCGAACACCGCGCCGATGTTACGGGCGTTGCGTTCGCGATCCTCGTACGGCACCACGCCCGCCACCCGGGCCTCGCCGGAGGTGGGCGTGAGGATGCCGGTGAGCATCTTGATGGTGGTGGACTTGCCCGCGCCGTTCGGGCCGAGCAGGGCGAGGAGTTCGCCGGGCGCCACGTCGAAGGTGATGTCCGCGACGGCGTGCTTGGCGACCCGCTCCGGGTTGACCAGGGAGCGCAGGGTACCGGCGAGGCCGGGGCGGCGGACGGTGGTGTGGAAGGTGCGGGACAGACCGCGGACCTCGATGCTTCCGGGCACGCTGTGAACTCCCTTGCGGTGAACAAGAGGTGCGGCCGGTCGGCTTGGAGGGCCGACCGGCCGCGGGTACACCATGACCGTCGCAGAATGACGATCACACTGGCAATGGATTAATCCACCGGTGAATTGGACTAATCGATCACCGAGAAGACGAACGAGAACTCCGCGGGCTCGGCTCGCAGCTGGTACTGCGGGAGCGGGCCGGGGCCGCAGGAGGCGGTCCCGATGCCGTGGTGGCCGTGGTCGAGGTTGACCCACACCGTGTCACCGGCCCGCAGATCCGTCAGGTGCGAGGCCGCGTCCAGCTGCTCGGTCGTCCACCGCCGCGCGGTGAAGGAGAACTCCGGGTCGCCCTCGATCCTGAGACCGCCGAGCTCGACCCAGCGGACGTCGGCGCGGGCGCCGTTCTCCTGCGGGCGCAGATACGGCGTCTGGAGCTCGTCCACGGTCGCCTCCCAGCGCCCGACCATGGAGGCCTTCCGGGTGTCCGGGTAGGCCTCGCCGGGACCGCCGCCGAACCACCTGACCTGGTCGGCCTCGGACAGTCCGAGCCGGACGCCGAGCCGGGGCAGTGGCTGCTTCCACTCGCCCTCGGGGCCCACCGACACCGTCAGGCGAAGCCGCGAGCCGTCCGAGGTCCAGCGGTACACCACGCCCAGGCCCACCTCGCGGGCCGCGGGCGCCACCCGGGTCCGGACGGTCAGCGCGTCCTCGCCGACCTCCACCGAGGACAGGCGGTGCCGCATCCGGTGCAGGCCCAGCGTGCGCCACAGCGCGCTGTACTGGATGCCGGAGTTCCACTCCGTGCCCTCGTCGTTGTCGGTCGTCGCCCGCCACACGTCCAGCCGCGGGTTCTCGACGGTGACCCCGCCGATCGCCTGGAGCGCACCGGTACGGGCGTCGAAGGACGCCGGGCCCAGGGTGATGAGCTTCTCGCCGCGCACCGGCCGTTCGCTGGGCGCGACGGAGGGCCGTACCGGCGAGGAGGCCGGGAGCTGGCCCCACGCGACGACATGACCCTTCGACGCCCAGGCCGTGTCGGACGCCAGCAGCGCCCGCACCGTCCACTGCGCCTCCGCGCTCTCGTGCGCGGGCGGCTCCGGCAGCTTCACGTCCGCCGACTCACCCGGTGCCAGCGCCGGCACCGAGAGCGTCCCGGCCTCGACCGCCTCGCCCTCCACCTCGTACGACCACTCGAAGGTGAGGGCGGACAGGTCCGCGAAGTCGTACTTGTTGGTGACCCGTACGGTGCCGTCGGCGCCCTCGATACGGACCGGCTCGATGACCTTCTTGTACTCGATCAGGCCGGGGGAGGGCGTGCGGTCCGGGAAGATCAGGCCGTCGCAGACGAAGTTCCCGTCGTGCAGCTCCTCGCCGAAGTCACCGCCGTAGGCGTAACCCAGCTCGGCGTGCTGGACGCCGTGGTCGATCCACTCCCAGATGAAGCCGCCCTGGAGACGGTCGTACTTCTCGAAGAGGTCCTGGTAGTCGGAGAGACCGCCGGGGCCGTTGCCCATGGCGTGGCCGTACTCGCACTGGATGAACGGCAGTTCGCGGCGCTTGTGGGTGCCGCCGTCCAGCTCCTTGCCGATCTGCTCGACCTCGTCGTGGAAGGCGTACATGCGCGAGTACACGTCGGTGTCCCGGCAGTTCCAGTCGCCCTCGTAGTGGACGAGCCGCTCGGGGTCGCGGCCGTGGATCCACTCGGCCATGGCGGTCAGGCCGCGGCCGGTGCCGGCCTCGTTGCCCAGCGACCAGAAGACGATCGAGGGGTGGTTCTTGTCCCGCTCGACCATACGGGCCGCGCGGTCCAGGAGGGCCGGGGTCCAGCGGTCGTCGTCGACGGGGTTGTCCCGCCAGTCCTGCTCGGTGAAGCCGTGGGTCTCCAGGTCGCACTCGTCGATGACCCACAGGCCGTACTCGTCGCACAGGTCCAGGAAGGCCGGGTGCGGCGGGTAGTGCGAGGTGCGCACGGCGTTGAGGTTGTGCCGCTTCATCAGCAGCACGTCCTCGCGCATGGTCTCCAGGTCGAGGGTGCGGCCCTTCTCCGGGTGCCACTCGTGTCGGTTGACGCCCTTGAACAGGATCGCCTTGCCGTTGACCTTGATCAGACCGTCTTCCAGGACGACCGTACGGAAGCCGATCCTCAGCGGGACCCGCTCGCCCTCGGTGACCAGCTCGCCGTCGTAGAGCCGGGGGCTCTCGGCGCTCCACGGGGCGACCAGGGCCGTCACGGACTCACCGGTGGCGACATCGATGTCGAGGGCGGGCACCAGCACCCGTCCGTCGACGTCGGAGTCGACGCGCAGGGTGCCCTCGCCGGTGAGGTGGTCGTAGGAGGCGTGCACGAAGAAGTCCAGGACGCCGCCCGCCGGGCGGTGCAGCAGGGTCACCTCACGGAAGATGCCCGGCAGCCACCACTGGTCCTGGTCCTCCAGGTAGGACCCGGCCGACCACTGGTGCACACGGACGGCCAGGACGTTGCCCTTGGGCTTCAGCAGATGGCCGACCGCGAACTCGTGCGCGAGCCGGGAGCC
This sequence comes from Streptomyces sp. NPDC001668, assembly GCF_042893155.1. NCBI lineage: Bacteria > Bacillati > Actinomycetota > Actinomycetes > Kitasatosporales > Streptomycetaceae > Streptomyces > Streptomyces sp. NPDC001668. Next base: position 43,370 of record NZ_JBIAUQ010000007.1, on the reverse strand, counting down.
CTTGAACTCGCCGATGTCCGTGCCGTTGAGCCAGACCCGGGCGCAGGACTCGACACCGTCGAAGCGGATGACGGCACCGCCGTCCGAGGGCCAGTCCTCGGGGAGGTCGAAGACCCTGAGGTGGTCACCCGTCGGGTTCTCCGTCGGCACGTGCGGCGGGTCCACCGGGAAGGGGTAGAGGTGGTTGGTGTAGATCGGCAGCCCGAAGGCGCCGTCGCCCTGGAGGACCCAGTGCCCGGGGACCGTGACCTCGGCCCAGCCGGCGGCGTCGTATCCCTCCTCGGCGAAGGAGTCGTCCTCGGCGTCGGCGGTCGCCGAGAGCCGGAAGCGCCAGGCGCCGTCGAGGGACAGGGCCTTCGCGTCGGAGGACGCGTACCAGGCGCGGGGCGGGAGGGCCCCGCTGCCGGGTGAGACGTCCTCGACGTAGTCGAAAGCCGTGGTCGTGCGGAAAGACATCGGTCTCCAGGTCCTGAGAGAGAGGTGTCAGCCCTTGATGCCGGTCTGCGCGATCCCCTGGACCAGCCAGCGCTGGAGGAAGAGGAACACGAACACCAGGGGCAGGATGGAAATGGCTGTGGCCATGAAGATCAGGTGGAAGTTGACGGTCTGGTTGGTCATGAAGGAGGACAGGGCGACCTGGACGGTCCAGGAGCTCGGGTCCTGGCCGATGACCAACGGCCACAGGAAGGCGTTCCAGCCGCTGATGAACGTGATCGTGGCCATCGCCGCGAAGAAGTTCAGCGAGTTGGGCACCACGATGCGCCAGTATGCGCCCCAGTATCCGAGTCCGTCCACGCGAGCCGCCTCCTCCAGCTCCTTCGGGAACCCGAGGAAGTACTGCCGGAACAGGAAGCAGGTGAAACCGCTGAACAGGCCCGGGATGATCAGACCGCGGTAGGTGTCGATCCAGCCGAGGGACGAGACCAGCACGAAGCTGGGCACGAAGGTGACGGCGGTGGGGACCATCAGGGTCGCGAGGACGACGTAGAAGACCTTGTTGGCGTGCTTGTAGGGGATCCGGGCGAGGCCGTAGCCGGCCAGGGAGCAGATCAGCAGGGTGCCGATGGTCATGGTGACGGCGATCACCGTCGAGTTCCACATGGACCGGGCGAAGTCGACGGTCGGGTCGTCGAACAGCTCGCTGATGTTGCCCCACTGGAAGGAGGGGAGCAGCTTCCAGTTCTCGCCGGTGATCTCCGGGTCCGTGGAGAGGGAGTTGCGGAGGATCAGGTAGAAGGGGAGCAGGAAGAGCAGGGCGGCGACGCTGACGGCGAGGTACAGGCCCGTGTTGCCGAGGACGCCGCCGCGCTTCTTGCGGCCTTCCTTGCCCATCTGAGGTGCGGTGGTGGTCACTTGGACTCCTCCCCCCTTCCGAAGCCCATGAACTTGCCCTGAAGGAGCGTGACGAGGCAGATCAGCAGCGTGAGGATGACGGCGCCCGCGCTGCCCGCGCCGTAGTCCTGGTTCTCGCCGAGGGCGGTCTTGTACAGGACCATGAGCGGGGTCTGACCCCAGGTCGCCTTGGTCGTGACGATGTTGAAGAACTCGTCGAACGCCTGGTAGGCGGCGACGAGCAGCAGCAGGATCACCGCGGTAGAGGTGGCGCGCAGCTGGGGCAGGGTGATGTACCGGAAGGTCTGCCAGCCGGGCTTGGCACCGTCGATCGCGGCCGCCTCGTACAGCTCCGCCGGGATGTTCTGCAGTGCGGCCAGGAAGAGGATCATGTAGAAGCCGGCCTGCAGCCACAGGCGTACGGTCACGATGACCAGCCAGTACCAGGGCGGGTTCGGGTCGGACAGGTAGGCGATGTTGTCGACGCCGAACCAGCCGAGGACCGTGTTCATCAGGCCGAAGCGGACACCGGTGAAGATGGACATCTTCCAGATCAGCGCGGCGGCGACGTAACTGACCGCGGTGGGCAGGAAGAAGACGGACCGGAAGAACGCCCGCATGAACCGCAGCCGGTGCACCAGCAGGGCCAGGCCCAGGGACAGCGCCCAGGTGAGGGGCACGATGAGCGCGGCGAACACCGTGAACGTCACCAGGGAACCGGTGAAGTTGGAGTTCGTCAGCATGCTCTTGTAGTTGTCGAAGCCGACGAACTTGCTCGGCGTCACGGTGAAGCGCGCGTCGAAGAAGCTGAGCCAGATGCTCCAGAAGATCGGCACGAAGACGAAGATCGCCAGGCCGACGAGGAACGGCCCGGTGAAGAGCCAGAAGTTGAAGGTCGGGTTGCCCCGCAGGCCCCGCCGCGGCCGGGCCTGGGAGGCCTTGGCCGGGGCGGGCTGGGTGACCCCGCGCGTGGTGGTGGTCGACATGTCGTGGATGCTCCGTCGGCCTAACCGAAGAGCTTCTTGAGCTCGGCGTTGACCTTCTTCTCCGCGGTGGCGAGCGCGGCGTTCGGGTCGCCGTTCTTACGGACGCTGTTGGCGAACGCGTCGGTCACGGCGGTGATCATCGCCTGGGTCCAGCCGATGTTGTCGAAGTGCCCGAACTCGTTGAAGAGCTTGACGCCCTCGGCCGGCAGACCCGTCTTGAGCTTGGTGGCGGACTGCGCGATGGAGGTGCGCGGCGGGATGTGGAAGCCGTAGGAGGTGGCCCAGTCCTCCTGGTACTCCTTCTGGTCGATCCACAGCCACTTCACGTACTCCTTGGCCGCGTCGACGTTCTTGCCCTTGGCGTTGACGAACATCGACCAGCCGCCGTTGTAGACCGACTGCTTGCCGTTGTCGCCGACCTTGGGGAAGGGGAAGACGCCGAGGTCGTCGCCGAGTGCCTTCTGCATGGCGGGCATCGCCCACATGCCGCAGAACTGGATGGCGCACAGGCCCTGGTTGATCGCGGACGGGTCCCAGTAGTCGGCCGGGGCGTCGAGGAGCAGGTTGCCGCTGGTGAACAGCTGGCGGAGCTGCTTCATGCCGGCGACGACCGCGTCCGTGTGGAAGGCGGGCTTGTTGTCGGGGGTGAGGGTGTCGGCACCGGCCGACCAGATGAGCGGGTTGATGGCCGGGGTGAGGTCGTTGCCGAGGAAGAGGCCCTTGACCTTGTTGGTCGTGAGCTTCTCCGCCGCCTCGAGCAGCTCGTCGAGGGTGGTCGGCACGTCGACCTTGGCCTTCTCCAGCATCGACTTGCGGTAGAAGAAGAACTGCGGGTCGTCGATCATGCGGACGCCGTATATCTTCCCGTCCACCGTGTGCGACTTGATGTCGGCCGGGTTGAAGTCGTCCTTGACCGGGGCGATGATGTCGGTCAGGTCCGCGACCTGGCCGCTCTTGACCATCTGGATCTGCGGGTGGAACTCGAAGACGTCGGGTGCGTTCTTGGTGAGCAGGGATGCGAAGAGCTTCGCCTCGAAGTTGTTGCCCGTGATCCAGTTGGTGGTCACGTTGGCCTTCTTGTACGCCTTCGCGTACCGCTTGATGGCCTGCTCCGTGCCCGCCTCGCCGTAGGCGTGGAAGAACTGGACGAGCGCGTCGCCCGATCCGCTGCTCCGGCCCGTGTTGCTGCCGCACGCGGCCAGCCCGCCGGCGGCGGCCAGGCCCATCGCGGCTCGCAGAACGTTTCGACGGTCCCAGTTGCTGTTGCTCAATGCCGACATGCTGACGTCCTTGTCTCGAATACGGCTGCGGCTCTGTGCCTTGGCTCTGCGGCTCAGCGCCAGGTGGCTCAAATGATCCTGCGGTGCGGGACGTTAACCTTCGGCTAAGCCTTCGGCAAGGGGTTGGACGAAGTCTGCACGAAGCGTTGTGTGGCGTTCGGGATACCGGACGCCCCGGGGTCGCGGCCCGCCGCACCAGCGGTCCGCAACCCCGTTGCAGAGGTGATGCGTTACTGCTTGGACCAGGCCTGGTTGGTCCCGCCGTTGCAGGTCCACAGGCCGACCTTGCTGCCCTCGGCCGTCGCCTGTCCGCCGACGTCCAGGCACCTGCCGGACGCTTCGCTGACGACTTGGCCGTTGGAGTTCAGCAGCCATTGCTGACTGCCGTCACGGGTCGCCTCGGGGCTCGTCGTGAGCCCCGAACTCCCCGCCGTCAGATAGCCGTTCACGCCCTTCAGGCGGCCCTTCGCGTCGTACGACCACACCTGCTCGGCCCCGCCGGTGCAGCTGCTGATCGCCGCCCCGGAGGTGTCCGCGGTCAGGCACTTGCCGGACTGTTTGCCGACCAGCGCGCCCGTGACCGCCGACGTGCCGTGGCCCTTCTGGTCGAGGACGTACGTCGTGATGGACCGGGCCGGCAGGGTCGCCGAGGCCGTGCCGCCCTTGACGGACGGCTTGGTGACGTTCGCCCAGCTCTCGGTCGCCGAGGTCCGCACGGCCTTGCTCGCGCGCACCGGCGCCTTGCTGTTGAAGTGCAACCGCACGGCCGTGTCGGTGGTGTTGTGGTTGTTGACCACGGCGACCCACGTGCCGTGGTCGTCGTACGCCGACACCTCGACGCCTTCCGGTACGCCGGTCACGTTGTGGGCGACCGAGCCCGGCCGGACGAACTTGCTGTACTGGCCGAGCGCGTAGTAGCGCTTGGTGTAGTACAGGGTCTGGTTGCCGTTGGCGGCGTAGTTCGGGTCGTAGTAGATCAGGCCGTCGTTCCAGCCCTCGGAGTTCTTCGCGAGGGGATCGGAGCCGATCATCTCCGACAGGGCGACCCACCACTGGAACGCGGAGTCGTGCGCGGTCGCGAAGTCCTTGTAGATGATCCGGGAGAGGTTCAGACCACCGTCGATCGTGGGGTCGTACTCCTGCGCCCAGCCCGTGCCGCCGTTGCCGAAGCAGCAGATCTCCGTGGACCAGGACTGCTTGCCGACCGACTTGGACGTCTCGTAGATCTTCGCCCGCTGGTCGTCGCCCGGGTTGTTGTACGTGTGGTGGGCGAGCTTGTCGACGTACTGGGCGGTGCCCGGCTGCGAGATCCACTGCGGGACCTCGGTGTTGAAGCTCACCGTGGAGCTGGACTCGTCCGCGATGATGCCGGTCCTCTGCTTCCGGGCCTGCTGCTCGGCGCCCAACGCCCGCACGATGTCGTCGCGTTGGTCGACCGGCACCAGCATGCCCTCCTGGCCGCAGTCGCCGAAGCTGTTGGTGGGCTCGTTGAAGGGGCTGATGTAGTCGAACCGCACGCCCTGTTTCGCGAAGTGGTCGGTGACGTCGGCGACGTACTTCGCGTAGTCCTGCTCGTTCTCCGTCTTGAGATAGCCGCCGCAGCTCTTGGCGTTGGTCTTCCACTGCGCGGGCGCGCTGTTGACGAAGGCGATCAGGTCCTTCACGCCGTACTTGGCGGCCGCGTACAGGAAGGTACGGCCCGCCTTGTCCTTGCTCCAGTCGTACGACCCGTCGTCCTTCAGGAAGTCCTCGGGGGCACGCGGCGCGTAGGTCACGCCGGTGCCGCCACCGCCGATGTTGTAGCGGTAACTGCTCAGCGCCAGGCCGTCCTTGGAGAACAGCAGCTTGGCGACCTTGGCCTGGACCTTCGGGTCGAAGTTCTTCAGGTCGTTGACCCACCAGGCGCCCGAGGCACCGATGTTGTCGATGGTCTGGGCGGCGTGCGGGGACACTTCGGCCACCGTGGGGGTGGAGGCCGACGCGGGCGGAGCGGATATCAGGGGTCCCGCGACAGCGAACGCGGCTGCGGCTGTCAGCAGGGCAGATCTCTTGCGGTGGAGGTGAGACACGTGCATCCCTTCCGTCGTCATGAAGGTGGTGCGGTACGGCTCCTAGCGGGGGTTGTGCGTCTTGGATCTCGTGGGGGTCGTGCGCTTTGCCGCCGACCTCTGCCCGACCGACTGGAGGGCGCCTTCGAGCGCGAACGTGGCCGCGCCCAGGCATGCCGGGTCCGTCGGGATCGGGGAGAGGACGATCTGGGTGGCGGCCATCGGCCGGGGCAGCGCGTGCCGGGCGACGGCCTCGCGCACCTCCGCGACCAGGGGCTCGCCGAGGGCGGCCGCGACCCAGCTGCTGAGCACGACCACCTCGGGGTTGAACAGGTTGACCAGGTGCGCGATGGAGGCGCCCAGATAGCGGGAGGTGTGCCGGACGACCTCGACCGCCACCGGGTCCCCGGTGACCATCCCCCGGGCCAGCGCGGCGATCGTCGCCGTCTGGTCGCCCGGGTGCAGCAGCTCGCTGTCGGGGCTCAGCTCCCGCAGGTTCAGCATGATCCCGGGCGCGCCGACGTACGTCTCCACACAGCCGTGGTTGCCGCAGCGGCACAGGCGCCCGTCCAGGACGATCGTGTTGTGGCCCCACTCGCCCGCGCTGTTGGAGACACCGCGGTGCAGCGCGCCGCCCAGCACGAGCCCGGCGCCCACGCCGGTGCCGAGGGTGACCACCACCGCGTTCCCGCTCCCGCGCGCGGCCCCGAACCACAGCTCGGCCACGGCGACGGCGCGCAGCGGGTTGTCGAGGTAGAGCGGGTAGGCGATGTACTCGGAGAGCAGGTCGAGCAGCGGCACGTCGTGCCAGTCCCAGTTGGGCGCGTACTCCGAGATGCCGGTCGCGCGGTCCACCTGTCCGGGCACGCTCACGCCGACGCCGAGGACCCGGGCGCCCTCGATCCCGGCCTGCGCGACCACCGAGCCGACGGCGGCCGCGACATGGCTGACCACCTGCTCCGGGAGGCTCTCGCCGGGGCGGACGTCCTCCTCGGCGCGGGCCAGGACGTTCAGCGCCAGGTCGAACAGCTCGACGTGGACGTACGTCTCCGCGATGTCCACGCCGATCAACGCGCCCCCCGACGCGTTGACGGCCACGAGCCCCCGGGGGCGCCCCCCGGCCGACTCCTCGAAGCCGACCTCCGTGATCATCCGGAGGTCGAGCAGCTCGCCCACGAGCGTGGCGACGGTGGCCAGACTCAGCCCGGTGGCCGCCGCCAGCTCCTGCCGGGACGTGGGCGACTCGGCGATGATCTGACGCAACACCTCGTAGCGGTTCGCGGTGCGGATGTCGCGTGATGTGCGCTTCACCGGGCCTGCCCCCATCCCTTTCGCTCATGCCGGGACGACAGTGGCACCGGCGCGGCGCAAGGCTATGGGCTGCGGTGGACTTTGTACAAGGGGTTAGGAAAGGGGCTTTATAAAGTCAGTCGGTGAGTACGGCCCGGACGAAGGCGTTGGCGAATTTTGCCTCGGGGTCCAGCTCACGCGCCAGCTTCCGGAAGTCGCCGAGCCTCGGGTAGCGCTCGCGCAGGATCTCGGCGGGCGTGGTGAACACCTTCCCCCAGTGCGGCCGGGCGTCGAAGGGCTCCAGTGCCTCCTCCAGCCGGCGCACCACCGGAAGGACGGCCGCGGTGTCCTCGATCCAGGTGAAGTGCAGGGCGACGGTGTCCCGGCCGTAGGAGGGACTCAGCCACTGCTCGTCGGCGGCCACGGTCCGCACCTCGCAGATCTGGAGCACCCCGGCGACCGTCTCCCGGACGGCGTCCACCGCGTGCAGCGCCTCGACCGCGTGCTCGCGCGGCAGGAGGTATTCCGACTGGAGTTCCGATCCGCTGCTCGGCGTGAACTCGGCCCGGAAGTGCGGCAGTCGGTCGTGCCAGGGCCCCGGCACCCCGAACTGCTCGGTGCAGTTGACCGCGGGCATCCCCGGCACCGGGTGCATCTTCTCGGTCGCGGGCGCGGCCCACGGGAAGTCGGCGAGCGGCTGGTCCGTCCGCCGCTTGACCCAGACCTGCCGGAAGCCCTGCGCACGCCAGTCGGTGAACAGGCTGACGCTGTACGCCGTCGACATGACCGTCTCGAAGACCGCCGAGTCCAGCCCCGCGAGGGGGAGTTCGGTGAAGACGTACTGCTCCACGTCGAAGGACGGCACGAGGTCCAGGGTGAGCGCGGTGACCACACCGAGCGCGCCCAGCGAGGTGACCGCGCCGCCGAAACGCGGGTCGTCCCGGCCGATGGTCAGCACCGAGCCGTCCGCCGTGACCAGCTCCACCTCGCGCACGGCCGACGAGAGCGGGCCGTTGCCCACGCCCGAGCCGTGGGTGCCGGTCGCGACCGACCCGGCCACCGAGATGTGCGGCAGCGACGCCATGTTGGGCAGCGCCAGGCCGTGGGCGTACACCGCGCCGGCCAGTTCGGCGTACCGGACGCCGCCCGAGACCCGTACCGTACGGGCCGTGCCGTCCACGTCGACCACCGGCGGCAGGTCGGCGATCGACAGCAGGACACCCTCGGGGCCCGGCTCGGCGATCTCGTTGAAGGAGTGCCCGCTGCCCAGCACCCGCACCCGCGCGCTGTCCGCGACCAAGGCCCTGACGCTGTCCAGCGAATACGGCCGGTGCAGCTCCTTGGCGGAGTAGGTGATGTTCCCCGCCCAGTTCGTGATCGTCTCCGACATGTCCGTCGTTCCTCCCGGGAGTGCGTATGCGTTGACCCTCTCATTTGTCGGGGCCTACCGTAGAGAACGGTTTCTACAACCTTTCGGCAGGTCTGGAGGATCACCACCTTGCCCGAGCGACCCCAGGCGCTGTTCGCCATGACCGCCGAGAACGTGCCGCTCGTCTTCCCGCCCCCGGTGCTGGCGCGCCTGCGGGAGTCCGTGGACATCGATCCCGCGCTGGTGGCCGAGGACCTCACCGACCCGGCGCTCAAGGACGTCCTGGCCCACACCGAGATCCTCGTCACCGGCTGGGGCTGCCCCCGCCTGGACGCTGCGGTCCTGGACGCGGCCCCGAGACTCCGGGCGGTCCTGCACTCGGCGGGTTCGGTCAAGGGCTTCGCCGGCCCCGAGATCTGGCGGCGCGGGATCGCCGTCTCCTCGGCCGCCGAGGCCAACGCGGTGCCCGTCGCCGAGTACACGCTGGCCGCGATCCTCCTAGCCGGGAAGGACGTCTTCGTGCGCCGCGAGCGGCTGCGCACCGAGCGGGCCTCTCCCGGCTGGGGGGTCGTGCCCGGGATCGGCAACCACGGGCGGCGGGTCGGCGTGATCGGGGCGTCACGGATCGGGCGCAAGGTGATCGAGCTGCTGCGGCCGTTCGACCTCGCGGTGAGCCTGACCGACCCGTACGTCGACGAGGTGGGCGCGCTGGAGCTGGGCGTGCCCCTGCTGCCGCTGGACGACCTCCTGCGCGGCTCGGAGATCGTGACCGTGCACGCCCCGGAGACCCCTGAGACCCGGCACCTGATCGGCCGCCGCGAGCTGGCGCTCATGCCGGACGGAGGGGTGCTGATCAACACCGCGCGCGGGAGCCTGGTCGACACGGACGCCCTCGTGGACGAACTGCGCACCGGCCGCCTGAGCGCGGTCCTCGACGTCACCGACCCGGAGCCGCTGCCCGCCGACTCGCCCCTGCACGACCTGCCGGGCGCCTTCGTCACCCCGCACCTCGCCGGGTCCCAGGGCAACGAACTGGCGCGGCTGGGCCTGGCGGTGGTGGAGGAGGCGGAGCGGGTGGTGTCCGGGGGAGGGGTGGCGTACCCGGTGGCGTTCGAGACACTGGAGCGCGGGGCGTGACGCGAAGGCGTAGGTAGCCTGCGTGGTCATGAGCCCCGAACCCCACCCCGAACGCCTCCCCGCATCCCTTCCGCAGACCGACCTCACCCGTCACCGGCGTCTGCGCGAGCAGGGCAGCCTGGACCGGGCGGACCTGGAGGCGATCCTCGACGCCGGGTTCGTCTGTCACCTGGGCGTGGTGGTGGAGGGGCGCCCGCTGGTCGTGCCCACCGTGTACGGGCGGGACGAGCGGCAGCTTCTTCTGCACGGCTCCGTGGCCAGCCGCAGTCTCGCGGGCGGTACGCCGGTCTGCGTCACCGTCACGCACGTCGACGGGCTGGTCCTCGCGCGCTCCGTCTTCGAACACGGCGTCAACTACCGCAGCGCCATGATCCACGGCGAGGCCCGCAAGGTGACCGACCCCGAGGAGAAGCTGGCGGGGCTGCGTCGGCTGACCGAACACGCCACGCCCGGACAGTGGTCGTACGCCCGCCGGCCGAGCCGGAAGGAGCTCGCGGCCACCACCCTGCTCGCCCTCCGCCTCGACGAGGCCTCCGTCAAGATCCGCACCGGCGCGCCCGACGACGGGGACGGACCCGACGCCGAGCTGGGGCTGTGGGCGGGTGTGCTTCCGCTCACCTCGGTGTGGGGCGCGCCGGTTCCCGACCCGATACTGCCCCCGGAAACGCCCGTACCGGCCCATATCGCACGCCGTGAGGGGACCCGGCACGGTTGATGTCGGTGCGAGGGCATACCGTGAGGAGTCGGTCGTACGTCTGAGCCGGGAGGAGACACGGGATGGGCAGCCGTACCGCGCTGGTCGAGGATCTGATGGAGCGGTTTCCGCAGGTACCGCGGGAAGCCGTCTTCAAGGAGGACCTGCTGCGAGGTGGCGTGGCCTTCGACCCGTCCGCCCTCAGCGACAACGAGTCGGGTGAGGTGAAGCCGAAGTCGTACTTCATCTTCTCCTTCGACCACGGCACCCTGCCGGAGCTGGGCGAGGCCGCGCTGCGCAGGCCACCGGAGGAGATCATCCTCACCGGCGGGCCGTACGACCTGAGGCGGACCGTGGTGTCGGTGCGGGTGAACCCCGCCTCGCCGTACCGCGTGGCAGCCGATGACTCCGGCATGCTCGGGCTCTACCTCGACGGCAAGCGGATCGCCGACGTCGGTGTGCCGCCGATGCCGGAGTACTACAAGCACAAGCTCTCCAGCGGGAAGTCCGTCATGGAGGTCGCCCCGACCATCCAGTGGGGCTACCTGATCTATCTGACCGTCTTCCGGGTGTGCCAGTACTTCGGCGCCAAGGAGGAGTGCCAGTACTGCGACATCAACCACAACTGGCGCCAGCACAAGGCGGCCGGGCGGCCGTACACGGGCGTCAAGGACGTGGACGAGGTCCTGGAGGCGCTCGAGATCATCAACCGGTACGACACCGACAAGATCTCCACCGCCTACACGCTCACCGGCGGCGCGATCACCTCGAAGCTCCAGGGCCGTGACGAGGCCGACTTCTACGGTCTCTACGCCAAGGCCATCGAGGAGCGCTTCCCGGGCCGCTGGATCGGCAAGGTCGTCGCGCAGGCGCTGCCCAAGGACGACGTGCAGCGGTTCAAGGACTACGGCGTGCAGATCTACCACCCCAACTACGAGGTGTGGGACGAGTACCTCTTCAAGATGTACTGCCCGGGCAAGGAGCGGTACGTCGGCCGGGACGTGTGGCACAAGCGCATCCTGGACTCGGCGGAGGTGTTCGGCCCGCGCAACGTGATCCCCAACTTCGTCGCGGGCGTCGAGATGGCGGAGCCCTTCGGCTTCAAGACGGTCGACGAGGCCATCGCGTCCACCACCGAGGGCCTGCGTTTCTTCATGTCGCACGGCATCACGCCGCGCTTCACCACCTGGTGCCCGGAGCCGACGACCCCGCTCGGCAAGGCCAACCCGCAGGGCGCGCCGCTGGAGTACCACATCCGGCTGCTCCAGGCCTACCGCCAGACCATGGAGGACTTCGGCCTCTCCTCGCCCCCCGGCTACGGCCCGCCCGGCCCCGGCCGCGCCGTCTTCTCGGTGAGCTCCTTCATGGACAGCCTTCCGGCGGCTCCGGAGCCGGTCGAGGTCTGACCCGTCGGAGCAGGGAGAGCGCGGCACTTCGGAGCCGCCCGAGGTCAGGTCCGCGCGGCCGCCGACCCCGGGCGGCTCCTGCGGTTTCCGGCTTGTCCTTCGGCGAGCGCATTGACCACGATGGCTGGTTCCTGTGTGGCGGAATTGATACGTTCCCGCTTCCGGTCCGTAGAAGAGGACGTGACTCCGCGCAGTGGTGTGCCGTGGGGGAGTGGACCGAACCATCGGTAACCGATTTGAATAGCTTGCTTGTCAGTTGTGTGGGAGACGTGAAAGGCTCCTGTCCTGCCGCGAGGTTCCCCCCAACTCCTTTGCCAGTATGGCGAGTTGACCTCGCTTTCGATGCAGGAGACCCATGCCCGACCTGCCGACCCCCCAGGACGCCGCCGAGGCCGCGCTGTTCTCCGAGTGCTGGGATGCCGTGCTGTCGTACGCCGATCTGTGCACGGCCGGCTCCACCGCCGCCACGGAACTGGCCACGGAGGCATTCTCCCTGGGCATGCACGAGGCCCGGGACGCGGAGGCCGCCGTCCGCGGCGGAGGCCGCCGTGCGGCCCTGCTGCCCCGAATACCCCTGCTGCTGACCGCCGTTCGCACCACCGCGGCGGAGTGGGAGAGGCGGGGCCAGGGCCACCGGCTCGACCCCGACCTGCGGCTGTGGCTCAACTCCGACAAAGCCGCCCGCTACACCGGCCCGCCGCTCCAGCGCCCCATCGCCCTGCGCGGACTGCGCGATCTGCAGGCGGCGGACGCCGAACTGCTGTGGCTCGCCGAGGTGGAGGCCCTCCCGCTGCCCACAGTGGCCCGCAGGCTCGGCCTCGACCCGGCCACCGTCGGCGACGAACTCGCCCAGGTGCGCCGCCTGTTCCGGGACCGCAGCCACCGCAACCATCTCGACATGCCGATGGACGCCCAGTGCCGCAGCTACGCCCGGCTGCTGGACGCCGTCACCCGCTCCACCTCCGGTGACACCCCCGGCGACCTCTCCCGCCATCTCGCGCGATGCCGGCAGTGCGCGGAGGCCGCCGCCTGTCTGCGGCTGCACGGTGGCGGGCTGCCCGCGGCCCTCGCGGGCGGAGTGATCGGCTGGGGCGGGCTCGCCTATCTGGAGCGCCGCCGCCGGGCCGCCGAGGTACGCCTCGGTGCCGGACGCCCCCTCGCCCTGGAGAGCGGACCCCCCGACCCCGGCGCGCACAAGGCGAAGGTCGTGCGCAACGGGCTGCTCGTCGCCGCTGTCCTGGTCTCCCTGCTCGCTCTCGCCGTCTCGATGATGCCCGGCGACGACATGAAGAACGGCGCCGCGAAGCCCGGCGTCTCCACCGAGGGCGAGCCGGTGGCCAACCCCACCTCCTCCTTCCCCGCCGTCACTTCGCGGGCGCCCGGCTCGGCGAAGCCCTCCGGAACACCCACGGGGAACCCGTCCGCCTCCGCGGGGACGAAGAAGTCCGACCCGGAGCCCCAGGGCACCTCCTCCGCCGGCGCGGAGGGACCGGAGCCCAGCGAGAGCGTCACACCGACCTGCCGGGTCGAGTACTCCCTCGTCAACCAGTGGCCCGACGGTTTCCAGGCCGAGGTCACCGTCACCACCACCGAGGCCGTCGGCGACTGGCAGGTCACCTGGTCCTTCAAGGACGGCCAGAAGGTGACACAGATGTGGGACGCGGACTTCACCCAGACCGGCGCGAAGGTCACCGCGAGCGCCGCCGACTACAACAAGTCGGTCCCCGCGAACGGTTCGCTCTCCCTCGGCTTCCTCGCCTCCTGGCAGGGCAAGAACGCCCCGGCGTACGACTTCTCCCTCAACGGACGGGAGTGCGCCAAGTCCTGAACTACGGCGCCGCCCACAGCCCCCGCACATGACCGATGTGCCGGGTCATCACCTCCCGCACCGCCTCCTCGTCGCGGGCGGCCAACGCGTCGAGGAGTTCGAGGTGCTCCTCGGCGGAGGCCAGCAGACGGCCGGACTTCACCAGCGGAGTGAGGCCGTACAGCCGTGACCGCTTGCGGAGGTCACCGACCACCGCCACCAGGTGGGCGTTGCCCGCGAGGGCGAGCAGGCCGAGATGGAAGCGGGTGTCGGCCTCGACGTACGCGATGAGGTCACCGGACACCGCCGCCTGGACGATCTCCCGGGCGGCCGGACGCAGCGCCTCCAGGGAGACCGGGTCGGCGGTCGAGGCCAGTTCCACGGTGGTGGGGATCTCGATGAGCGAGCGGATGTGGGTGTACTCGTCGAGCTGCTCGTCGGAGACCGCCGTGACCCGGAACCCCTTGTTGGGGACGGTGTCGACCAGGCCCTCCTTGACGAGGTCGAGCATGGCCTCGCGCACGGGTGTGGCCGACACACCGAAGCGGGCGGCGAGCGCGGGCGCCGAGTACACCTGCCCCGGCAGCAGTTCGCCCGCGATCAGCGCGGCCCGCAGCGCGTCGGCGACCCGCTCCCGGTAGCTGCTCTTCTTGCCGCCGAGGACGGGCAGAGCGGGGGTGCTGAGTCGCTGGGCGGCCATGAGAGGCATCTCCTAGTGGTGCAATGTCACGTGGTGCAATGTCACGCGGTACCCGGCATTATCCTCGACCGGCACAGCGCTCAGAGGACGAATCCCGCCGGGAACGGATCGGTCGGGTCGAGCAGGTACTGGGCCGTGCCGGTGATCCACGCGCGCCCGGTGAAGCTGGGCAGCACTGCGGGGCGGCCCGCCACCTCCGTGGTGCCGAGGAGCCGGCCGGTGAACCGCGTCCCGATGAAGGACTCGTTCACGAACTCGGTGTGCAGCGGGAGTTCACCGCGGGCGTGCAACTGGGCCATGCGCGCACTGGTGCCGGTGCCGCAGGGGGAGCGGTCGAACCAGCCGGGGTGGATGGCCATCGCGTGCCGGGAGTGCCGGGCGGTGGCGCCCGGTGCGATCAGATGGACGTGATGGCAGCCCCGGATGGACGGATCCTCCGGGTGGACGGGCTCCTCCTCGGCGTTGATCGCCGCCATGAGGGACAGCCCCGCCTTCAGGATGTCGTCCTTGAGGGCCCGGTCGAAGGGCAGCCCGAACTCCTCCAGCGGCAGGATGGCGTAGAAGTTGCCGCCGTACGCCATGTCGTATGTCACCGTCCGCCCGTCGGCCAGTGCGATCGTGCGGTCCAGGGCCACGGCGAAGGACGGCACGTTCCGCAGCGTGACGTTCTTCGCCCGGCCGTCCTCCACCGCGACCTCCGCGACGACCAGCCCCGCCGGGGTGTCGAGCCGGATCGTGGTGACCGGCTCGACGACCTCGACCATGCCGGTCTCCACCAGCACGGTCGCCACCCCGATCGTGCCGTGCCCGCACATCGGCAGATAGCCCGAGACCTCGATGTAGACGACACCCCAGTCGCAGTCCGGACGGGTCGGCGGCTGGAGGATCGCCCCGCTCATCGCCGAGTGCCCGCGCGGCTCGTTCATCAGCAGCTGCTTGACGTCGTCGCGGTGCTCACGGAAGTACAGCCGCCGCTCGTTCATGGTGGCGCCCGGGATGGTGCCGATCCCGCCGGTGATCACGCGGGTGGGCATGCCCTCGGTGTGCGAGTCGACGGCGTGCAGGACGAGTGTGCTGCGCATGACGCTCCTGGTGATCGGGGGGACGGTTCGAGGCTCAGGCGAGTCCGGCCGCGAGCGCCTTCTCGGTGGCGGCCCGCACGACGGCCTCCTGCTCGGGCAGCAGCGGGACCCGCGGCGGACGGCACCTCCCGCCGTGGCGGCCCACGACGTCCATCGACAACTTGATCGCCTGCACGAACTCGACCTTGGAGTCCCAGCGCAGCAACGGGTGCAGCTGCTCGTACAGCTTCTTCGCGGTGGCGAGGTCGCCGCTCACGGCCGCCCGGTACAGCTCGACGCTGGACCTCGGCAGCGCGTTCGGGTAACCGGCCACCCAGCCCTTCGCGCCCGCGAGCGCCAGCTCCAGCAGGACGTCGTCGGCGCCGATCAACAGGTCGAGCTCCGGGGCGAGTTCGGCCAGCTGGTAGGCGCGGCGGACGTCACCGGAGAACTCCTTGACCGCGCGGACGAACCCTTCGGCGTGCAGCTTGGCCAGCAGCTCCGGCACCAGGTCGACCTTGGTGTCGATGGGGTTGTTGTACGCCACGACCGGCACGCCCGCCTTCGCGACCTCGGCGTAGTGCGCGAGCACCGACCGCTCGTCGGCACGGTAGGCGTTGGGCGGCAGCAGCATCACGGACGCACAGCCCGCGTCACGCGCCTGCTCGGCCCAGCGGCGGGACTCCGCCGAGCCGTACGCGGCCACCCCCGGCATCACCCGCTCACCGCCGATCGCGGCCACGGCCGTCTCCACGACCCTGGCCCGCTCCTCGGGCGTGAGCACCTGGTACTCGCCCAGCGAGCCGTTCGGTACGACACCGTCGCAGCCGTTCTCGACCAGCCAGGCGCAGTGCTCGGCGTACTTGTCGTAGTTCACGGACAGGTCGTCGCGCAACGGGAGCGCGGTGGCGACGAGCACACCGCGCCACGGGCGGAGGTCGGTGGTGGTCATACGGATCCTCTCCATAGAGTGTGACATTGCACTAAGCCTGCCCGGACTCCCCGGACTCCCCGGACTCCCCGGACTCCCCGGCCCGCGCCAGCACGCCCAGCGGCACCGGCCGCGCGATCGGCCTGCGCCCCGGCGCTTCCGCGCACCCGGCGACTCCGGCCACCCCGGGCCCGCACACCCGGCCCTGGCACCAGCCCATCCCGGCCCGCGTCAGCAGCTTCACGGTCCGCAGATCACCGGCCCCCAGCTCGCGCACCGCCTCCCGCACCGCACCGGCCGGCACCTCCTCGCAGCGGCACACCACCGTCTCGTCGGTGACCTGCTCGGTCCAGTGCGCGGGCGGCGCGTACACGGACTCGACGGCGGCGAAGAAGGCCCGCAGTGCGCTCCGGGTCCGTGCGGCGGCCGCCCACTCGCCCGGGTCCGGCGTCCGCCCTGCCAGCCGCGCCGCGATCGACCGTCCGGCGATGTGCCCCTCGGCGAGTGAGAGGGCGGCACCGCCGATGCCGGTGGTCTCGCCCGCCGCCCACACGCCCGGCACGTCGGTGCGCTGCTCGTCGTCGACGTACACGTCCGTCCCGTCGACCCGGCAGCCCAGCGCGTCGGCGAGGTCGGTGTGCGGCAGCATGCCGTGGCCCACGGCGAGGGTGTCGCAGCCGAGGCGCCGCCGGGTCTCCGGGCGCACCCGTCCGTCCCGGTCCAAGGCCGCGATCGTCACCGCCTCCAGCCTCTCGGTGCCGAGCGCCTCCACGACGGTGTGGTGGAGCAGCGTACGCACCCGGTGCCGGAGCAACTGCCCCGCGTACCGGGCGCCTTCGGCCACCTTCTCCGGCCGGCCTGCCAGCGCCCGGGAACGCCGTACGAACGACGTCGGGTCGGCCGAGTCGACCAGCGCCGCGACCGTCGCGCCCGCCGCGGCGAGTCCGGTGGCGACGGGCAGCAGCAGCGGCCCGGTCCCGGCGACGACAGCGGTACGGCCGGGCAGCACGAGCCCGCCCTTGAGCATGGCCTGCGCCCCGCCCGCCGTGATGACGCCCGGCAGGGTCCAGCCGGGGAAGGGCAGCACCTTCTCGTAGCCGCCGGTGGCGAGGAGGACCGCGTCGGCGCGCACCTCGGCCGGAGCCTCCTGCCCGGGGCCGATGAGGGCGTGCACGGTGAGCCCGGCCGTGCCCCGGCGCTCGGCGAACCAGACATGATGGTCCGTCAAATGCCGTACGGAACCCGCCTGTACGTGAGTGCGCAGTCCGTCCCGCAGTCGCTCCCAGGTGCGCCACTGATGGTGCAGTGCCTGCGGGCGACGGGCCCCGAGTCCCGGCGCGGGCTGCCGGTAGAACTGTCCGCCCGCCTCGGCGGCCGCGTCGATCAGTGTGACGTGGATGCCCCGGGCGGCCGCCGCGAGGGTGGCCGCGAGCCCGGCCGGGCCCGCGCCGATCACCGCCAGGCTCGGTTCACTCATGGCGGCCCGTCCCCTCCTGTGTGCGGATCGTGTCGCCCGGCCGCAGGGGCAGCAGGCAAGCCCGTTGGTTGGGACGGTCGTTGACGGTCACCAGGCAGTCGAAGCAGACGCCGATACCGCAGAAGATCCCGCGCGGGCGGCCCTCGCCCCGGGTGGTGCGCCAGGACGTGATCCCGGCCGACCACAGCGCGGCGGCGACGGTCTGGCCGGGCAGGGCCTCGATCTCCCGCCCGTCGAGGGTGACGGTGAACGCGGGGCCGGGCTCGGCGCGCACCAGCTCCAGCGGATTCACGAGGCCTCCCGGGAGTGGGGCGAGGTGGCGGGCGAAGACCCGGGCGGGGGGAAACGGTCGGGACGGAAGGGGGCGAGATCGAGAGACGGGGCCTGCCCGGCCAGCACCTGGGCGATCAACTGCCCCGTCCCGGTGGACAGTCCGATGCCCGCGCCCTCGTGCCCGCACGCATGGAGGAGTCCCGGCACCCGCGGGTCGGGGCCGATCGCGGGCAGGTGGTCGGGCATGTACGGCCGGAAGCCCAGGTACGTCCGCATCGCGTGCACCCGCTCCAGGAACGGGAACAGCCGGGTCGCGCCCGCCGCCAGCGCACGCAGCGCCGGCAGTGACAACGACCGGTCGAATCCCACCCGTTCACGGGTCGCGCCGATCAGGACGGGCCCCGCCGCCGTCCCCTCGACGACCGGCGAGGTCTGCAGGGCCGCCGAGTCGCTGGCCACGTCGGCCACGTAGTCGGCGGCGTACACCTTGTGGCGGACCAGACGGGGGAGCGGCTCGGTGACGAGGACGAAACCGCGCCGGGGGAGCACGGGGAGGCCCGCACCCGCCAGCGCGGCCAGCTCACCGCCCCAGGTCCCGGCGGCGTTGACGACGTGCGGCGCGTGGATCTCGCCCCGGCCGGTCCGCACCCCGCGCACGGCACCGCCGGCGCCACGCAGCACCTCGGTCACCGCCGCGCCGGTCAACAGGCGCGCACCCGAGGCCCGTAGGAGATGAGCGGCGGCCAGTGTCGGCATCACCTGCGCGTCCTGGGGGTACAGCACACCGCCCGCGAGTCCGGGCGCCAGGTGGGGCTCCAGATCGCGGAGTTCGTCCGCGCCCACCCGCACCGCCTCGACCCCCGCGGCTCGTTGCCCGCTCGCGAACCCCTCCAGCGCCACGAGGCCTTCCGGGGTGGAGGCGACGACCACGCCGCCCTTGAACTCGTACTCGATCGCGTCGCCGACCTCCTGCGCCAGGTCGGCCCACAACCGGCCGGAGAGCAGGGCGAGTTCGAGCTCGGGCCCCGGTTCCTTGTCGGAGACCAGGAGATTGCCCTCGCCGGCGCCGGTCGTGCCGCCTGCCACCGGGCCGCGGTCGACGACGATCACGTCGAGGCCCGCCCGGGCGGCGTACAGGGCGCAGGCCGCGCCCACCATCCCGGCACCGACGACCACGACATCGCAGGTCAGTCGCTTGGTCACGCCAGTACTATGTCACATACTTCTGAGGTCGGGAACAGCCCGGCCCGAACGGCATCCACCACGTCGCCCAAGTCCTGCTCAACGGGCCCAGAGGCCGTTCTTCTTCATCGACCTCGACGAACAGTGCGAGTTCGCGTTCCCCGCGATGCCCACGGCCGGAACGGTCGAGATCGACGCCATCCTGTTCGGCAGCAGCCGCACGGCCGTGCACCCGACCCTGCTGACCACGGCGCTTCGGAGGTCAGGCCATCGAGTTCAGCAGGTCGGCCACTATCTCCGGCCTCTCCAGTGCGATGAAGTGGTCCGCTCCTGGCACCTGGGTGAAGTCGGCGGCGGGCAGCAGCTTCTTGTTGGCCTCCCGGTCCGAGGGGCGGGACCAGTCCTTCTCGCCGTAGACGAGGTGGACGGGGGCTTTGACCTCGGGGTAGCGGGAGCGGGCGGCGATGAGGCTGGGCATGTTCCGGTACAGAGCGCGGGCAACGGTCGGGAAGCCGGGACGCCTGCCTGACCGCAGGAGCTCGTCGAGGTAGTCCTCTCGGAAGGCGGCCTTGTCGCCCACCCCACCCTGCAGGATTCTGCGCAGGACGGGCTTGGGCTCCTGCTGGGCGATCAACTTGCCCACCCCGGGAGCGATGATCCCGCTGATCACCACGCGAGCGAGGACGCCGGACCGGGCGATGCCGTCGCGGTAGTCGTACGGGTTCACCGCGACGACACGCCGGACCCGCTCCGGCAGGTCGGCCGCGGTGGTCAGGGCGAGCACCGCCCCCAACGATTCCCCGACCAGCGTCACGTCGTGCAGGTCGAGGTCGGTCAGGAGTCGCTCGACGCCCGTACGCAGCGCGGGCTCGTCGTACGACGCCCCGGGCACGATCTCGGAGTAGCCCATCCCCGGCAGATCGAGGGCGTACACCGTGTACCGGTCCGCGAGCAGCGGAATGAGGAAGCGGAAGTGCTCCGCCTGCGTCCGCAGAGTGTGCAGCAGGACCAGGGGGGCGCCGGTGCCGGTTTTGAGGTAGCGCAGCGCGCCTTCGTGGCTGTGGTGTCCCGCGCGCGGGGCGAGGGTGTGGCTGGTGGTTCCCTTGATCTGAATCGTGGGACGTGAATCGAGGCCGGGCATCGCGTCGTCTCCTTGACGTGAGGGGTGATGCGGATTCGGTCGGGGGCAGTGACATCGGTGGTGTGCAGTCCGGGCTCTCGCCGGGGTGCGGGGGAGCTACTTCGCCGGCTGGGGGTATCGCCCCGCCAGGTCGAGGACCGGTCCCGCCTTGACCTGCCGCGAGATGTCGCCGGCGAGGACGCGGTTACGCCACCGTGTTCAGCAGGTCGGCCAGGATGTCGGGCCGTTCCAGTGCGATGAAGTGGCCCGCTCCTCGTACCTGGGTGAAGTGGGCGGTGGGCAGCAGCTTCTTGTTGGCCTCCCGGTCCGAGGGGCGGGACCAGTCCTTCTCGCCGTAGACGAGGTGGATGGGGGCCTTGACCTCGGGGTAGCGGGAGCGGGCCGCGATGAGGCTGGGCAGGGCCTGGTACACGGCCCGGGCGACGGTCGGGTAGCCGGGACGGCGTCCCACCTGGAGCAGTTCGTCCACGTAGTCCTCGCGCAGGGCGCTCTTGTCGCCCAGGCCGCCCTGGAGGATCTTGGTGAGGGCGGGTTTGGGTTCCACTCCGGCGATCACGGGGCCCACTCCGGGGGCGAGGACGCCGCTGACCACGACGCGGGCGAGGAGGCTGGAGCGGGCGATCCCGCCGGCGAAGTCGTACGTGTTCACCGCGACCACGCGTCGCACGCGCTCGGGGAGATCGGCCGCGGTGGTCAGGGCGAGGACCGCGCCCATGGACTCCCCGACCAGCGTCACGTCGGTGAGGTCGAGTTCAGTGAGGAGCCGTTCGACGCCCGCGCGCATCGCCGGCTCGTCGTAGGACGCCCCGGGCACGATCTCGGAGTAGCCCATCCCCGGGAGGTCGAGGGCGTACACCGTGTACTGGTCGGCGATCAGCGGGATGAGGGAGCGGTAGTGCTCGGCCTGGGTGCGCACGGTGTGCAGCAGGACCAGCGGGGCGCCGGTGCCGGCCTTGAGGTAGCGCAGCGTGCCCTCGTGGCTGTTGCGCCCTGCGCGGGGGGCGAGGGTGTGGGTGGTGGTCCCGGGGATGGTGATGGTGGGACGTGCGTCCTGACGGGGCATCTCGCCGACTCCTGGTGTGTGAACCGCTGAGGGGGACGGGGGGGGGTACGGTCCGGCGGAGACACAGTGGGAAACCGGCCGGTTTCCAGCACAGTAAACCGATCGGTTTCCAAGCGCAAGTGCCACGGAAATGGCCGAGGCGTCGGCGTCCTGCATCGGCTGCGGAACCCCGGCCCGGCGTTGCGTCAAGGGCCCGCCTCGCGCCCCTGTCACGAGGAGCAGCGTCTGACGTCACACTGGTCAGCAGATGAACGCCTCTTCGACGAGTACGCGCAGGTCGTCGTGGAAGAGATCGTGTTCTTGACGGACAGACTCCGCGAGCGACGGATCATCTGCCACGCGTCCCGTGAAGGCGAGCCAGATGCGCGTTGAGCTGATCGTTCCCGATGGGAAAGTGCTCTCGCTCGCGGCTGAAGGCGAGCCGGTAGGCGAAGAGGAGCATCTCGTCCCGGGTCCTGAAGTAGTGGGCGACCGAGCCATAGGTCCATCCCGCTTCGGCGGCCACCGCACGGATTGATGCGGGGTTCACTCCGTCGCGTTGCACCACCGGCCACAGTGCTCGGGCCAGGTCGGCTCGGCGCGCTTCATGGTCGACGATCTTCGGCATCGGTTCCCTCCCGGCCCTGCCCGCACAGTGCTCCCTCGCCTTCGGCTCCGACAGCGCCACCCTCCACGCGACCAGCGACCAGCGACCACACCCCGCTCCAGCGGTACCCCATCACCCCCTCCCACGCCATCACCCAGGCCTCCACACGCACCGGCACCACCCTCACCGCGGCCCAAGCACACCTGTCCAACTGGTGCAGCCGTGTCGCCGGGCGGCCCGGGCACACGTATGCCGTTCCAGCCCCCCGTGATCCCGCGCGTGACACGACGGGCCGGATTCCAGGGAACGGGCCGCTGACCTGTTTGTTTACGCCCTTGAACCGGGTTGCTCAACAAATCGCGGTCGCGAAAGATCGCTCGCACCCCCCCTTGACCACCACCTGCTCGATCCCACCCGTGTTTGGTCTCACGAGCGAAGGAACTCGAAAATGGTCCTCACCCCTGTCAAGAAGTGGTCGCTCACCGTCGCGGCCTGCAGCCTGGCGTTCAGCGGCCTGAGCCTGGCCTCCGCCACGTCCGCGAGCGCGGCCAACGAGACGGACCTCAACGGCCACTGGGACAACCTGCTCCCGAGCATCTGCCAGGACGGCTCCAACCGGAGCGGCCAGAGCGTCTGGTACTACAACACCGTCACGCACGAGCTCCACGACAAGAGCTACCAAGGCAAGTCCCCGGTCTTCGACCGGATCGGCGGCGCTCGCGCGGCCAAGGCCTACCTCAACCCGGACTGGAAGGAGCTCAAGGGCCACTGCTACTACCCCCAGTCGTCCTCCTGGACGTACGAGGGGGCCGAAACAGCCTGGTCCGAGCCGGCAAGCAACTGCGACAGAGGTGGCCCGCTCAACTACAACGTCTCCCAGAGCTACACCACCACGACGACCACCACCAAGACAGTGGGCGGCGAAGTCACCGGTACCCGCAAGCTCGGCAAGCTGTTCGAAGTCGGCGGTGGTGCCGAGTTCTCGTACTCGTGGTCCTACGGCAAGTCCGTCGGCTGGTCGCGCACTGTCGGCATGAGCGTCCCGTCCGGCAGGACGGAATGGTTCGGCGCGAGGCCCATCAAGCGCGTGGTGCGGGTCAACCCGCACTTCTGGCTGGACAGCTACACGTGGAACACCATCAAGGACGGCAACGGCTACCACAGCTCCCAGAACTGGGGCGGCTACGGTTACAGGGCCCTCGTGGACCATGACTACTACTACGACGGCACGGCCAATGTCCTCAACAGCAGCAACCAGCCGCAGTTCCGCTTCATCCTCCACGGGCGCGCCAACAAGTGGAGCGACTGCCACTGACACGTGGCGGCACCCCTGAGATCCGAAGTGCCCGCCGGCCTTGGGCCGGCGGGCACTTCGCCCGGTCCCCGCCCTGGTGGCACTCACGACACTCGCCCGCGGGTCGAAGGGCGGCGGCAGCGGCGGACGCCGATGACGACATCGACTGGACGGTGTCGGTGGACTCCACGGTCGTCCGAGCTCACCAGCATGCTGCCGGAGCACTCGAACAGGGGCGGCCCACTCCGGCGAGCCCGTTGATCACGCGCTCGGACTCTCGCGCGGCGGGCTGAGCACCAAGATCCACCTGGCGGCAGACGGCCGCGCACGGCCCCTCGCCTTCACCGTCACCGCAGGCCAGGCAGATGACGCACCGCCTTCGAAGGGCGATGTCCCGCATCCGTGTGCCCCGCTCTGGCCCGGGCAGGACCTGGCCGTTCTGGCCGTCCGCGCGTACTCCTCACGCGATCCGCGCCCATCTGCGGCGCCGGGGCATACACAAACCGGCAAACTCGCGAAGGACGGTGGGCGAGGAACTGGGACGTGAGACGGCGGTGCGCGGGAAGCTGGAACCGCTGCGGGCGAAGATGACCAAGCCCGCCGATCGTAGCCGTATGCACAAACGGCCCGGTGAAGAACAGCACCAGCCCCGTCGAGGGCCTGACGGCCTTGTCCGCAGCGCCCGCCTGCCGCTGTCGAGCGCCACCCTGAACTAGCTCGCCACCTTGATACGCGGCCACCGCACGAAGATCGGTTCGCGGTGGCGGGCCCTGCCCGCGGGGAAGGCCCCGATACGGACCCGGCGCCGTACCGGCACGGCGAATCGGAAGATCCACTCCGGCAAGCACAAGTGCCTGAATGCGGCGCGGGGTGCCGCCGGACAGCGGACGGCCGGCCTCCCGGTGCCAAGGCAAAGGAGGGCCGAAGACGTTCGGCCCTCCCTGCGTTCAGTCGTCCGGGACCACTGGCCAGGCCATAAGTCCCGTTCGTTCATCAGTGCCGGCCCATGTAGTGGAAGGAGGCGTAGTGGTCGTCGGTCCACCACACGTCACCGGTGCGGACGTTGCGGACGATCCGGTTGGCGTCACGCCTGGGGAGGCCGGCGTTCTGCTGCACGTGGTACACGGTGGTGTTGTACTCCTGGAAGTAGCCTCCGGCGTGCACGCTCGACGGTCCGGCGTGCCCGGCGTCCATGAAGCTGCGCAGCCAACCGTTCCGGTCAAGGTACTGACCGCCGGTGAAGAGGTACTCACGCACGTGACGTCCACGGGGGGTCACGAACGAGCCGGCGAGCCACCACTCCCGGTTGCCCTGGGGGTCGCCGACGTTCGGCCAGCCGATCTGCTCCCACAGCCTGATGCCCGGGTCCATGTAGCCCGGAGAATGCTGCGGATGCGCCTGGCTGCCGGAGACGGGAGCCGGCGGAGGCGGCGGGGGCGTCTGGGCGACGGAGGAACCGGGAAGGGCCACGATCATGCCCATGCCCAACACTGCGGACGCCAGCCCGGCGATCACAGTGCGCCGCGCTCTCCAGTCCCGCTGCTCGTTCATCGATTCGTGTGTCATAGGAACTTGAACTCTCCTTTTGTCCATTTCCGAGCGGGAAACCAGCGAAAAGGTGACCCGCTGCGCGGTGCTGTGCAGGATGGCGACCCAGCCGGTGCCGGTTCGGACCGCCGCCACCCACAGTCTGGGAGAGAAAAAGTTGTCTTCCCACTGCGGTTCAAGGGAGTAAACAATTCTCGGTGGGTTCCGCACGGGAACACGTCACGGCTGGCTGGAAGACACCAGCCGAAGCCCTCTGTCGCGCGCGCTGGTGGTGCCGCGGTCGGCCGGCGGCCGGGTACCGCCGCCACCGGACGGCGCTCACCGCGAGGTTTTCACCGCCGACGTTGATCCATTCCTGGGCCCTTGACGAGCCCCATGAATGTCGTGCGCCCCCATTGGGCGGTGTAGTCCAGGGACATCCCGTAAGGCATGAGACGCTCGTTGAGCCGCGCGGTCCTGGCCTGCAGAGCTCGACGGCTCATCGGCTCCCGGGCTGTGCCGAGCAGGAGGCACAGATCGTGGCAGCACCAGGGTCGCGAGGCGGAACTGAGGATGTCGAGCAGTACCTGCTGGGTGTACTGCCATGGGCGCAGCGAGCGGTACTGCTGCGCATCCGCTGCAGGCCGGTGCGGTGAGTGCCGCATGTCCAGCCATCGCCGTTCCGCGGCGATTCTGCTGGCGAGCTCCCTGACAGGCGTGTCGCGGGGAATGACGTTGGCGGCGCCCGCCAACAGAAGCCCTGCGGACTCCGTGCGGTCGGGTACGAGCACCACCACGGATGAGATGTTGCTGAGTGCGTGCACACGTTGCTCGAGTCCCTCGATCCACTGCGGACCGGGCACGTCCAGGACGGTGAGAGGAGTGTCGGCCTGGCGCAGCAGGACACCGTAGGCTTGTGCGGAGCCCCAGTTGTGGCTCAGGGCGGGCAGCACATGCTGACTGCGCATGGTGCGGAGCAGGGGCGCCGTCTGCTCCCGCTGAAGCGAGAGAACGACGCTTACGGGGTAGGTGGCCTCCTCCTCGGCCATCGGGGAGTGGATGTTTCCTCTGCGGAGTTCAACGATGGGCATGGAAATGCCTCTGACACGGATGTCTTGTCGGAAAGCAGGAAAGTCATGTGCGGGGCGGCTTTGGTTCGGTAGTCACGCACGTGGCGCATACGCCTGAAGGCGGGACTCCGAAGACGGGTAGTGGCAGTGGCCCTTGATCTCCACGGGTGAGCCCAGGGCGGTCGGTAGCCGTGAGGCGACTGTGAGCAGTCTTTCTGGGCGCAAGTTGTTCACCAATACCGTCCAAAGGAGTAAACAACCTCCGACGCGGTCGGTATATGGACGTCGCCACCGCGGCCACCAACGTCGGCGGTGCCCCCGGGCATCCGGGCGGTCAACGTGGCGCACGACGTGATGGCCGCCTCGCACGGCAGCCGGGACGGGGAGTCGGGCGTCGCCCGGCACTCCAAGGAGCAGCTCGACGCCTCGATCACCTGGGAGGATCTCGCCTGGCCGCGCGAGGTGAGCCAAGTCTGAGGGAACCGGCGCGTGGGGCCCGCCGCGCTGGTGGTCTCAGCCCCCCGACGCGGGGCGGTTGGACGTACGCGGCCGCCACCCGCAGCGAGGCCCGAGAAGCGCAGGTCAGAGGCCTTGTCACCTGTCATTTTCGGCGGCGGCCCTGAGGAACGCGGGAGGAACGGCCCCACGGCCCTCCACCGGGCCGTCAGTCGATCTCGCTCGGGTCGGCTGCCGGAGTCCGGCCCGCCTGCACGTCCTTCAGCCGTGCCGTGCCCAGCTTCACCGCCTGATCGGTGCTGTCGCCATCGGCTCCGTCGAGTCCGCCGTTGGTGACGGTGATCGCGTCCGCGCCCACCCGCAGGGCCGCGACCTCGAGGGTGAGGGTGGTGGGCGCGCCGCCGGAGGTGCCCTGGACCGTGACCCGCAGTCCCTGCCGGGCGTCGCCCTCCTTCGGCAGGGAGCGCTCGGTCACCTGGACCGTGCGCTTGGCGCCGGAGCTGCCCGTCGCCGTGAACTGGTCACACGTCACCGGCAGGCTCTTCAACCAGGCAAATGAGGTGTCCAGACCTGCCTTGGCGTAGGCCGCCACCTGGTACAGCAGCCGGGACTCGCCCTCCTCGAAGCCGGTGAGCGCGGACGCCCCGGACGGCTTGCCCAGGAGATCACCGGTGTAGAGCCGGTCGAGCAGCTTCTGGCAGTCGGCCGCGTCCGCCTTGCCGGTGAGGAAGTCGTCGACGTCCACCTTGCCGACGAGCAGGCTGTCGCGCCAGGTCGCCGCGTTCTTGACCTGCGTCCAGTCGTCCTCCAGGTCCGCCTCGGTCACCAGCGCGGCCCGCGCCCCGGCGGGGGTGAGCGGGGCGGGGGACTCCTGCGCGAGCGGTGAGGAGGAGATCTCCGAGGTGTCCGCGCGGGCCGGGCCGCTGTCGTCACCGTCCGAACACGAGGCGGTCGTCAGCAGGACCCCGGCCGCCAGGGCCGGGGCGAGGACACGCAGGGGACGGCACGGACGGGACGGACGGTGGGTCATCACGAGGTCTCCTGGAGGTGGGGGTCGGTCTCCATGCCACAACCGCTCCTGCCGTACGACCAGCGCACCGGGCTGTTCGAGTGAGACGGGCGCGCGGAAACCGGGGGCCGGAAAACCGGGTCCGGGAAAACCGGGTTCGGAAAACCAGGGTCCGGAAAACCGGTGGCGCCTCCGACCTCGGCGCCTCTAAGGTGAGAGCGCTTCGCACGGCGGCTCACCGCTGCCCTGCCCCACGAGCGAGGAACGAAGGAGGTGTCGACCGATGGCTGTCTTTGCGACGAGCGCTGCCCGCATCCAGTTCATCAAGTCCACCTCCGTGGCCGTCGGCTGACACCAACTCCTTGTGCCGGGGCCACCCTTGTGAAGGGTCTCCCTTGACTTCCAGCTCCACCTCTCATGTTTTCTCCGCTCTCGCTCCCTACGGCTGGGACGAGGCATGGGCGGATCAGTTCGCCCCCTACGAGCCCGAGGGGCTGCTGCCCGGACGCGTGGTCCGGGTCGACCGCGGGCAGTGCGACGTCGTCACCGCCGACGGGATGCTGCGGGCCGACACCGCCTTCGTCACCCCGAACGACCCGATGCGGGTGCTGTGCACCGGTGACTGGGCCGTCGTGGAGCCCGCGGGCAATCCGCGGTACGTACGGACGTATCTGCCGCGCCGTACCGCCTTCGTGCGCTCCACCTCCTCCAAGCGGTCCGAGGGGCAGATCCTCGCGGCCAACGTCGACCACGCGATCGTCGCCGTCTCGCTGGCCGTCGAACTCGACCTCGGCCGCATCGAACGGTTCCTGGCTCTCGCCTGGGAGTCCGGCGCGCAGCCCGTGGTCGTCCTCACCAAGGCCGACCTCGTGCCGGACCCGGTCACCCTCTCGCATCTCGTGCGGGACGTGGAGACGACGGCACCGGGGGTTCCGGTGCTCACCGTCAGCGCGCTCGACGGGGAGGGGCTCGACGTGCTCGTCGCGACCGTCTCCGGCGGTACGACCGTGCTGCTCGGGCAGTCCGGCGCGGGGAAGTCGACCCTGGCGAACGTCCTCGTCGGCGAGGACGTGATGGCGGTGCAGGCGGCGCGGGACGCGGACGGCAAGGGCCGTCACACGACCACGACCCGCAACCTTCTCGCCCTGCCCGGCGGGGGCGTGCTGATCGACACCCCCGGCCTCAGGGGGGTGGGTCTGTGGGACGCCGAGACCGGCGTCGGGCAGGTCTTCTCCGAGATCGAGGAACTGGCCCGGCGGTGCCGCTTCCACGACTGCGCGCACGAGAGCGAGCCGGGGTGCGCGGTGCTCGCCGCGATCGACTCCGGTGAGCTGGCCGAGCGGCGGCTGGAGAGCTACCGGAAGCTGATCCGGGAGAACCAGCGGATCGTGGCGAAGACGGACGCGCGGCTCCGTGCGGAGATTCGGAAGGAGTGGAAGAAGCGGGGCGCGCAGGGCAAGGCGGCGATGGAGGCGAAGCGGGGGCGCTGGGCGTAGGGCGCCGTCGTTCGGCCGCGGCCGAGTGGGGGGCCGGTCCCGCAGTTCCCCGCGCCCCTGGGTGGGTGCGGTCCTGGACCGCCTGGCTGTGCCCACCGGCTTGGGGGCGCGGGGAACTGCGCGACCAGCCACGACGCACCTGCACCCGGCCACGGGCCCGTCGCACCCCCCCGCACCGCCATGTCCGATTTCCGCCAGCGGCATCGTCCCCCGCGGCGGAGACTGGAGGGCGTGATGGACGAGGACACCAGGTACGAAGCGGTCCGCAGCCAGGACGCCCGGTTCGACGGGGAGTTCTTCTTCGCTGTCGAGACGACCGGCATCTACTGCCGGCCCAGCTGTCCCGCGGTGACCCCGAAGCGTCACAACGTCCGCTTCTACCCGACGGCCGCCGCCGCGCAGGGCTCCGGTTTCCGGGCCTGCCGGCGGTGCCGCCCGGACGCGGTTCCCGGCTCCGCCGACTGGAACGTCCGGGCGGACGTGGTGGGCCGGGCGATGCGCCTGATCGGCGACGGGGTCGTCGACCGGGAGGGCGTCGCCGGGCTCGCCGACCGCCTCGGCTACAGCGCACGCCAGGTCCAGCGCCAGCTCACCACGGAACTCGGCGCGGGACCCGTCGCCCTGGCCCGCGCCCAGCGGGCCCACACCGCCCGCGTCCTGCTCCAGACCACCGGCCTGCCGGTCACGGAGATCGCGTTCGCCTCCGGATTCGCCAGCGTGCGGCAGTTCAACGACACCGTTCGCGAGATCTACGCCACCACCCCGAGCGAGCTGCGCGCCGCCGCCCGGACCACCCGCCGCGCGGCCACCCCCACGGCCGGCATTCCGCTACGGCTGGCCCACCGCGGCCCCTACCGGTCCGGCGCCGTCTTCGACCTCCTTCAGAGCGAGGCCGTGCCCGGCGTCGAGGAGGTGAGCGGGGCACCCGGCCGGCGCGTCTACCGCCGTACCCTCCGCCTTCCGCACGGCAGCGGCATCGTCGCCGTCCACGAACGCCCCGGCACCACCAGGACCACCTCCGGCGCGCACCCCGGCGGCTGGCTCGACGCCCAACTGCACCTCACCGACCCCCGTGACCTGACCACCGCCGTCGGACGGCTGCGACGGCTCTTCGACCTCGACGCCGACCCCTACGCCGTCGACGAGCGCCTCGGCGAGGACACCCGGCTCGCCCCCCTGGTCGCCGCCCGCCCCGGACTCCGCTCGCCCGGCGCGGCGGACCCCGAGGAGTTCGCCGTACGGGCCCTGGTGGGCCGTAGCGCATCCGAGCGGCTCGTCCGGCGATACGGCAAGACCCTGGACGCGCCCTGCGGCAGCCTCACCCACCTCTTCCCCGAGTCCGCGGCCCTGTCCGAGGCGGCCGGCCCCCTGGGTGCCCTCGCCACCGCCCTCGCCGACGGCGCCGTACGACTCGATCCGGGCGCCGACCGCGACGAGGCGCAGCGCGCACTGCTCGACCTGCCCGGTCTGGACGCCCCTGCCGTCGCCCTCATCCGCAGCCGAGCCCTCGGCGACCCCGATGTCGCCCCACCGGGACTCGACAGCCCCGACACCTGGCGCCCCTGGCGCTCCTACGCCTGGCAACACCTGCGCACAGCAGGAGAGTTGGAGTTGAAGTAATCATGGCCATCCGCTGGACCCGTCTCGACAGCCCCGTCGGCGAACTGCTCCTCACCGCCGACGAGACCGGCGCGCTCACCTCGCTGTCCGTCCCCGGGCAGAAGAACGGCCGTACCGTCCAGGAGGGTTGGCTCCCCGACCCAGCCCCCTTCCGGGAGGCCCGGGAGCAGCTCGCCGCCTACTTCGCCGGTGAACTCAAGGAGTTCCAGCTGGAGTTGCACCCCGAGGGCACCGAGTTCCGGACCCGGGTGTGGGACGCCCTCGACGACGTTCCGTACGGCGCGACCACGACGTACGGAGAGATCGCCGCCCGCGTCGGTGCCTCCCGTGCCGCCGTCCGGGCCGTGGGCGGCGCGATCGGCGCGAACCCCCTGCTGATCCTCCGCCCCTGCCACCGCGTGATCGGCGCGAACGGCCTGCTCACCGGGTACGCGGGCGGCCTGGAGCGCAAGACCGCCCTGCTCACCCTCGAAGGCGCCCTCCAGAGCCCCGTGGCGCCCCTCTAGGACTCCTCCAGCCCCCAGCTGTGGATCCGCCGCGGATGGATGCGGATCAGCTCCTCGCTGAAGTGCGCGCCCAACTCGTGCGGGCCGGTGAGGAGTTCCGCCTCCCCGCGGATGTCGATGCCGCGCACCGTCCACGGGTTCAGGCTGACGATGTCGTCGACGACCAGCGCGACCTTCGGGTTCTTCTGGAGGTTGCGCCACTTCTTGGTGCGGCCCATCGCGTAGCCGCCGATCAGGATGGTGCCGTCGTCCTGCGGGAAGAAGCCGACCGGGTTCGCCTGCGGCTGTCCTTGCGGATCCACGGTGGCCAGCCGGCCCAGTCGCTGGGACTTCAGGTACGCGCGTTCGGCCTCGCTGAATTCGGTCATGGCAGCCACCCAAACACGCGGGCACGGCCCGCACATCGGATTCTCGCCCTAGGCCCGTCCAGGGCTCCGGCCCTACGTCACCCCCACAGCACCGCCCCCAGCCACGCCCCCATGATCATCAGACACGTGAACAGCTCCGCCAGCACGCTGGAGCCGCCCGAGCGCATCGCCGTGCGCAGGGCGGCCCTCGCCTCCCCGTGGCGGCCGAGGCGGAGGCGTTCGGAGACGTAGATGCCGGCCATGAAGCCGGGGATCGCACCGAGCACGGGGATCAGGAAGAAGCCGAGGAACGCGCCCGCCCCGGCGTACACCCCCATGCGCGGGGTGGCCCCGCTCGCCCGCAGCCGGCGCGGCGGCAGCGCCCAGCGCACCACCTGGGAGAGGAACAGGGCGACCGTGGCCCCCACGAGCACGCCCCATGCGACCGGCTGCGGATCCTTCAGCGCCCACCACAGGACCGCGGCCCACACGAGCCACGACCCCGGCACACCGGGCACCAGAACCCCGACCAGGCCGAACAGCATGACCAGGCCGACCAACAGGAGGTCCCACACTCCCATGCGTCCAGGGTGCCCCCGGGCGGCTGGAGGCGCAGGACGTGCTCCGGCGATCCCGTCGGCAACCTCCTGGGCAACACGAGTTCGACGGTTCACGCGACACGCCGTTCGACGCGCGTGGCGGCGCTTGATTTTCGTGATGCCCCGTTTTCATACGGCCCGCGCGGTGGACAATTGGGGGCATGAGCCAGCAGGGGGGAAGGCCCACCGGTCACGAGGACGACTGGTGGGGGCAGCTGTACGACTCCACCGATGACACGGGCCCCACACGGGCCCCGGACACCCTGGACGACCGCTTCGCCTCGGCGGCGGGGACGGTGCGCGACGAGTCCGCGGGTGCGACGAGCGCGGCCGACGGCGCCGAGCAGCGCCCTCGGCCCGGTACCGGGGTGCCCGCGCCGCGTACCGGCGTCTTCGACGCGACGGCTCCCTCGACGGACCGACGCCGGGCTTCGTGGGAACCGCCCCCTGACCCACCCGCGTCCCTCCCACCTGACCCGCCCGCGTCCCTCCCACCCGGCCCCAAGCCCCCCGGCTTCGTCGAGCGCGCCCCCGTCGACCGGCCCCCCTCGCCACCCGGTGACCGCGCGTCTGGTGACCGCGCGTCCACGGAGACGCCTCCGGCCACGAAGGGTCCGGCCTCCCGTACGCCGGCCGAGCCCCCGATGCCGCCCACGGCGGCTCCCCGACCCCCCTCCGCCCCACCTCGCCCCGCGGCCCCGCCCCCGCCACCGCGGGATGCCGAGCGGCCCGTCCCACCCGGCCGTGGCGACTCCCGCGGGCCCGGCTCCCACGGAAGCGTCCCAGGTGAGCGTGGTCCGGACAGTGCCGGCCCCGGTGCGGGTGACCCAGGGGACGGCCCTGTCCCAGCCGCCCCAGCCTCCGGCCCCGGCTCCACCCAGCCCAATCCCGCACCCGAGCCCCTCGGACCCGGTCGGGCCACCGCCCCCGTCCCGCCGGCCCCCCGTACCGCCACCCGTGTGGACCTCCCCACCCTTCCTCCCGCCCCCGTCGGATTCGTCGGTTCCGGTCCGCCCACCTACGACGCCGAACCCACCGCCCTCCCACCGGCCGACCCCGACGAACTCGACGACCTGGTGGCGGACACCGTGCTGGACGGCGCCAGGTACGGGGCCTGCACGCTGCGGGCGGTGTCCGTGCGCGGGGACTCGGCCAGGTTCCGGGGCGAGCCCCGGCGGGACTCCCTGCTCACCGCCCGGTTCGGCACCGGCGACCAGGCGCTGATCCTCGTCGCCATGGCCACCGGCGCCCGCGCCACCCCCGGCGCCCACCGTGCCGCCGCCGAGGCGTGTCACTGGATCGGACGGGCCGTGGGACGCAGTCACGCCCGGCTCGCGCAGGACATCGGCGCCGCCCGCCGGGGCGACCTCAAGTCAGGGCTGCACCGGCTCACCGACCGCAGTCTCGGCAAGCTCCGCGCCAGCGCCGTGGAGCAGGGCATCGACCCGGAGGAGTACGCCGCCACCCTGCGCTGTCTGCTGCTGCCCGCCGACCCGGACTGCCGTGTCCGCGTCTTCTTCGGCGTCGGCGCGGGCGGCCTCTTCCGCCTCCGGGACGGCGAGTGGCACGACATCGAACCCCGGATCACCGACGTCACCGGCGAACCGGTCGTCGGCTTCGGCTCGCTGCCCTCCGAGACCCCCGACGGCGACCGCCTCACCATGGACCTCGGCATCCCCACACCCCCGAGCCCCTACGAACCCGCCCCCGAGCCGCCCCGCGAGGCCTTCCGCTTCCGCGCCTCCGTCGCCCGCCCGGGTGACACCCTCCTGATGTGCACCGGCGGCCTCGCCGACCCCCTGCGCGGCGAGCCCGAACTGTGCGACTACCTCACCGGCAGGTGGTCAGGCCCCCCGCCCGGCCTCGCCGCGTTCCTCGCCGACAGCCAAGTCCGGGTCAAGGGATATGCCGACGACCGTACAGCCGCGGCGGTTTGGGAGGCGTGATCGCGGCCATTGTGGATTGATGGACCCAAGGAGACCGAAGGGGTGCATGGATCCATGGCCAAGCAGAACGTCGCCGAGCAGTTTGTGGACATCCTCGTCAAGGCCGGAGTGAAACGCCTCTACGGCGTCGTCGGCGACAGCCTCAACCCGGTCGTGGACGCGGTCCGCCGCAACGCCGCCATCGACTGGGTGCACGTACGGCACGAGGAGACCGCCGCCTTCGCCGCGGGCGCCGAGGCACAGATCACCGGGAAGCTGGCCGCGTGCGCCGGTTCCTGCGGGCCAGGCAACCTGCACCTCATCAACGGCCTCTACGACGCCCACCGCTCGATGGCCCCGGTCCTCGCCCTCGCCTCGCACATCCCCTCCAGCGAGATCGGCCTCGGCTTCTTCCAGGAGACCCACCCCGACCGCCTCTTCCAGGAGTGCAGTCACTACAGCGAGATGATCTCCAGCCCGAAGCAGATGCCGAGGCTGCTGCAGACCGCCATCCAGAACGCCGTCGGCCGCTCCGGCGTCAGCGTCGTCACGCTCCCCGGTGACATCGCCGACGAGCCCGCCTCCGAGAAGTCCGCCGAGACCGCCCTGGTCACCTCCCGGCCCAGCGTCCGCCCCGGCGACGCCGAGATCGACAAGCTCGTCGAGATGATCGACGCCGCCGACAGGATCACCCTGTTCTGCGGCAGCGGCACGGCGGGCGCGCACGCCGAGGTCATGGAGTTCGCTCAGAAGGTCAAGTCACCGGTGGGGCACGCCCTCCGGGGCAAGGAGCACATCCAGTACGACAACCCCTTCGATGTCGGCATGAGCGGCCTGCTCGGCTACGGCGCCGCCTACGAGGCCACCCACGAGTGCGACCTGCTGATCCTGCTCGGCACCGACTTCCCGTACAACGCCTTCCTCCCCGACGACGTCAAGATCGCCCAAGTCGACGTGCGCCCCGAGCACCTGGGCCGCCGCTCCAAGCTCGACCTGGCGGTCTGGGGCGATGTGAAGGAGACCCTGCGGTGCCTGACACCCCGGGTGCAGGAGAAGAAGAACCGTCGCTTCCTCGACAAGATGCTCAAGAAGCACGCCGACGCGCTCGAAGGGGTCGTCAAGGCGTACACCCGCAAGGTCGAGAAGCACGTCCCGATCCACCCCGAGTACGTGGCCTCCGTGCTCGACGAACTCGCCGACGACGACGCGGTGTTCACCGTCGACACCGGCATGTGCAATGTGTGGGCCGCCCGGTACATCACGCCCAACGGCCGTCGCCGTGTGATCGGTTCGTTCTCCCACGGGTCGATGGCGAACGCCCTGCCGATGGCGATCGGCGCGCAGTTCACCGACCGGAAGCGACAGGTCGTGTCGATGTCCGGGGACGGCGGGTTCTCCATGCTGATGGGGGACTTCCTGACGCTCGTGCAGTACGACCTGCCCGTGAAGGTCGTCCTCTTCAACAACTCCTCGCTCGGCATGGTCGAGTTGGAGATGCTGGTCGCCGGACTCCCCTCGCACGGCACCACCAACAAGAACCCCGACTTCGCGGCCGTGGCCCAGGCATGCGGTGCCTACGGCGTGCGCGTCGAGAAGCCGAAGGACCTCGCGGGGGCCCTGAAGTCGGCGTTCAAGCACAAGGGTCCGGCCCTGGTCGACATCGTCACCGACCCCAACGCCCTGTCCATCCCGCCGAAGATCAGCGCCGAGATGGTCACCGGCTTCGCGCTGTCCGCCTCGAAGATCGTCCTCGACGGCGGAGTCGGCCGCATGCTCCAGATGGCCCGCTCCAACCTCCGCAACATGCCCCGGCCTTGAGGACCCCGCGGATGCGAGACTGGCCGTATGCCAGACATCGCCTTCAGCGCCGTCGCGCCCGTCGTCCCGGTCCGGAACCTCGCCGCGGCCCTTGAGCGATACCGCCTGCTGGGCTTCGCCGCGCGTGCCTACGACGGTCCGGAGCGGTACGGCTTCGTCGAGCGCGGGTCGGTCTCGATCCACCTCAGCGAGTGGTCCGAGCACGACCCGCTGCGTACCGGAGCCGTCGTCTACCTCTATGTGAGCGACGCCGACGCCGTCCATGCCGAGTGGGCGGCGTCGGGCGTCGAGGGCCGCTTCGGCGAACCGGCCGACATGCCTTACGGGCTACGGGAGTTCACCTACGTGGACGCCGACGGCACGGCTCACCGGGTGGGGTCCGCGGCGGAAAGGCCCTAGGTGCCGGACGGCACCCACGCCCGCTCTCCGGCGCTGTTCGTGCCGTACCAGAGACGGGGTAGGCCCTTGATGCTGGTCGTGCGGAACGGGCGGCCGTGGTCGTCGATGCGGACCGTGCCGGTGCGGCCCTGGGAGGACCAGTCGAGCTCCAGGTACCAGTTGCAGTCGTACGTCTGCGTCGTCGCGCTGACCAGCAGCACCTCCGGGTCCGAGGCGGAGACCCGGTAGGGGAACTGCACCGCGGGGACGGTCTGTCCGGTCTCGTTGCCGGCGACCGCGTGGGCGACGGGGCGGTCGATGTCCAGGTTCACGTCGAAGCCGCGCGGGGTGATCCCGCCGCCGCAGCCCTGGTCCATGGCGTACGCGGTACCGGGTGCCGGGGAGCCGCGGCCGGTGATCCGGACGCGGAGCGCCTCCAGGACGACGGCCGTGGAGGACCGCCCCTGCACGGAGATCTGCACCTTCGTCTCCCGCCCGTGGATCGCGCCCTGCGTCGCCGCCCAGATCCCGGCGTCCTGCACGAGCGGGGGCGGGGGGACCTCGGAGGGCGGCTTGTCGATGACGTAGTCGTGGCCGCAGCTTCCCTCCCAGATCTGGGAGTTCGCGCTCCAGGTCAGAGGAGTGCCGACGGAGGTTCCCCGCTGTCCGGCTCCCGCGCTCTCCTTCGGGGCGCCGCGGCCGGGGGACGCTGAAGCGGAGGGCCGTGTTCCGGTGGCCTTGGCCGAGGGGGAGGCGGACGAGGCGGAAGGACTCGGTGAGGGAGAGCCGGAACCCTCGGGCAGGCCCGACGCGGCCGTCCGGGACGACGGGTCAGGAGCCAGGGCCACCTTGTCCGAGGCGGGACGGCCGGACGGCAGCGCCGACAGACTGCCCAGGGTGGCGAGGGCGACCACGACGGCGGCCGCGGTGACCAGGAAACGGCGACGGCGGTACCAGGGGCGGCCCGGGAGAGCGGACCCGGTCGCCCGCACGGTCTCCGGCTCACCCGCACCCTCACTGTCGCCCGGTCCCTCGCCCTCGCTCTCCGTGCCCGGCCCACCGGCTGCCTCCGTGTGCGGACCGCCCCCCGCCTCGGCCGGCACGACGACGGCCTCGGAAGGCTCTGCCGACTCCGTCGGCTCCACGGTCCGTGGCCGTTGTCGCGCCGCCACCGCCGCGAGCCACAACCGGTGCAGTTCCATCCGTTCCTCGGCCGACGCCCCGCACAGCGCGGCGAACCGTTCCACCGGTGCGAAGTCGACCGGTACGGCGTCGCCCGCGCAGTACCGGTGCAGGGTCGAGGTGTTCATGTTCAGGCGCCGGGCCAGCGAACCGTAGCTGCGGTCCGTGCGCTCCTTCAGCCGCCGCAGCAGGGCCGCGAACTCCTGGACATCGTCCTGTGGTTCCGGTGCCGACAACGATTCCCCCTAGATCCCGCATCCCAGGCACTCCCTGTACCTGCACGTCAGACGGCCTGGGATGGTTCCATGCCGACGGATCCCGTGCCCCGTGTTGCATCCGCCCGGTGTGACCGCTGATGCTCTTGGTGTCACACCGACCGGGCCGGACCGACCATCCGCCGTTGTGGTGGCATCCCACACCCATGCACGTATCTCACGGGGGACACCCATGCCTCAGCGCACCCGAGCAGGAGCGCTCACCGTACTCTCTCTCACCGGCCTCATGCTCGGCGTCACCTGCGCCGTGCAGGCCGGGGCCGCGTCCGCCGCGCCCAGGTTCCTCTCGGCCGGCGACCTCCCGCCGCACCCCTCGTCCGCCTGGACGGCGGGCAAGGTGACCGACGGTGTCCCTCACGAGCTGCTGCTCTGCCTGAAGGACGCGCTGCCGGGCTACGACTCCCGCTACCGCGACTTCCGCACCGACCTGGACACCAGCGCCCGGCAGCTGACGATCGAGGTCGGCACCGAGCCCAAGGCGGCGGCCCTCGCCGACCGCATGAACAAGGAGATCCGCACCTGCGCGGACCGCCTCGAACAGGGCGACCCGGACCTCGAGGCCACGTACAAGGACTACGGCAAGGTCGCGGTCGAGGAGGGCGCCCGGGTGCACGGTCTGCACACCGAGCACTCGTTCGGCGCCACCGACATCCACCTGCTGTCCGTGGGCCGGGACGGCCGGACCGTCACCGTCGTGGAGTGGTCCCAGATGGGCGACTTCTCCGACGCCCCGGTCAAGGCCTTCAAGAAGACGACCGCCACCGCGGTGAACAAGCTCCACTGAACAGCGGGGCCGCCCTCCCGTACGGGGGTCGGGCGGGCGGCCCCGCAGGGACCACCGCACCATCACCAGCAGCTGGAACCAGAAGGAAAACGGGGAAAAACAGATGAACACGACCAAGGCGACCCGCCGCACCACCCTGGCCCTCGGTCTCGCCCTGGCCCTCGGCCTCGGAGTCACCGCCCAGGCCTCCGCCGGAGCACCGCGCAGCGTCAGCGGCAAGCCGTCCGACAACGTCACCCGCGTCGCCGACTTCTACGGCGCCTACATCGACGCGGTCACCGACGAGGGCGGCGGCGAACTCCAGGACGCGCTGCGCGCGCACTACCTCACGCCCGCCTTCCAGAAGGAGCTGAACGCCTGGGAGGAGAAGGAGCACGCCGACGGCGTCCTGCGCGCCCAGAACGTGCCCCTCGCCTGGAAGGTCACCGACAACGGCACCACCGCCACTCGCACCGAGGCCGTCGTCACCCTCACCTGGAGCGCGGGCCACACGAGCACCGTCGTCGTCGACATGACCCGCGGCAGCCACAAGATCCTCCACATCGGCGCCAAGGGCCTCAAGAGCAAGTAGCGGCACATTCAGGCCAGTTTCCCGGCTGTCCCAGCCCTTCGCCGGGTACGGCGAGGACGGCAGCGCGGAGTCGGCCGATCGGCCCATGCAGGGCGGTCCCGGTGTCCCGGCACCGCCCGGGCCGGCAGCCATACGGCACCGTGGGGCCGACCGCCCCGCCGGGAACGGACGCACCGGTTCACCCCCGTTCGCCGGGCCCCGATCGTCGGGTGCCGGCGGCCGGGGGCGCACGCCGTGCGGGGGGCGCGCGGGCCGTCGTACGGCAGGCTCCTCGTCCGGAGGCCGGGGCGCGTGCGTGGGGCGCCGGGGCCTGCCCCCACCTGGGCGCTCGGGGCCGTGCACCGCGCCCGCTCCTCGGAACCGCCCCGCCCACCAGGCGCTTTGCCGCACCTTCCCGCTCGTGAAGGGCTCGCGGGCCGGCTGTGGCATCCGGTACGCGGGCGGCGGCTCGCAGGGCACATGCCACACGGAGGGGACCAGCGGCACGAGCAGCCGAGGCCGGGGGGCGCGTACGGACCGCCGTGGAGCCCGGCCGGTCGGAACCCCGTCGTCGTGCGCGGCGGTCCGCGGGGCGCCGTCGGGGACGCGTCCGCGCTGCCGGCACCGTCGTGGTCGCCCCCGCAAACGTGGCCGAACACCTGGTCGTTGATGATTCGACATGACTGGCGCCTGAACTATGGGGCATGGATCCCCGTGAACGTGTTCGAGCAGGAGGGAAACCGACATCGGCACGCGGGCGGGGGTCATGAAGAGGCAGGCACGAGGAGGCGGTCCCACGGCAGTAGGGGCCTTCTCGGCACAGACAGTGGAGGAGACGGCCGACAGCGTCCGGGAGCAGGCGCAGCCGCCCCAGCTCCGGCGCAGACTGAAGCGGGCGGACCTGGGTGCCGTACCCGAGACACGCAGGGCCTTGCGCGAGCTGTTACGACACTGGGGGAGGCCCGGACGGTCCGAGATAGCCGAACTGCTCACCAGCGAACTCGTCACCAACGCACTCGTGCACACGGACCACGACGCCGTCGTCACGGCGACCGTGGGGCCGCGGGCCCTGCGGGTGGAGGTGCGGGACTTCGTCGCCCGCCTGCCCCGGGTGCGGGCGGCGAACCCCGACGACTGCACGAACGGCAGGGGCCTCGCCCTGGTGCAGTCCCTCGCGGACGCCTGGGGCGTACGGGCGCACGGGGTGGGCAAGGCCGTCTGGTTCGAACTCGACGCCGGAGCGGCGTGAACCACGGGAAGGGGGCGTGACCGCGTCGGTCACGCCCCCTTCCCATGGTGCTCCGGCCTCCCGGCCGCGCCCTTCAGGCCTCGGCCTTCGCCTCAGCCGAACTGCTGCTCAAGATCCTTGAGTTTGCGCTCCAGCGAGTCCAGACGTGGCAGGGCCATTGTGTCGTCCTCCGCGGTGAGGTCGACGGAGTGCGACTCGGACGCGCCGCGGACCGGCTGCAGCGACGGACGCTGGCGTACGGGCAGCGGGTCCGGGGTGGATATCGCAGGCTCCGCGGACGCGCGCTCCAGGGCGGCCTGCGGCTGCTGCTCCAACTGGCGCCCGCCGCCCCGGCCGACGAAACCGCGGTGACCGCGGCTGATGGCCTTGAGCTGCGCGCGCTCGACCCGCTCCTGCTCGCGGCGCCTGAGGCGGGCCGCCTCCTTCTGACGCTTGTCCTCGCGGACCTCGTCCACCGCCTCGTCGAGGCTGCGCACGTTCTCCAGCAGCATCAGCGACCAGGCCTTGTACGTCTCGCGCGGCGCCCTCAGCCAGCGGACGATCCGGATCTGGGGCAGCGGACGCGGCACCAGACCCTGCTCGCGCAGCGCGGCCCGGCGGGTCTGCTTGAGCGCGCGGTCGAACAGGACGGCCGCCGAGAGGGACATGCCGGAGAAGAACTGGGGCGCGCCGTCGTGGCCGAAACCCCGGGGCGCGTGCACCCAGTTGAACCAGGCCGCGGCACCCGCGAACGTCCACACCAGTATCCGGGAGCCGAGCGCCGCGTCACCGTGGCTGGCCTCGCGCACCGCGAGGACGGAGCAGAACATGGCCGCGCCGTCCAGGCCGAACGGGACCAGGTACTCCCAGCCGTTGGAGAGGCCGAGGTTCTCCTGGCCGAAGCCGACCAGGCCGTGGAAGGAGAGGGCGGCGGCAACCGCCGCACAGCAGAAGAGGAGGACATAGGAGGCGGTGCCGTATATGGCCTCCTTGCGCCTGCGGCGCTCCTCGCTGCGCTCCCACGAGTCGTCTTTCGCGTGCTCCCCGCCGGACCGCTTGCTCCGCGCGAGCACCGCCACCGCCGCCAGCATGCCCAGGAGCAGTACGGCGCCCGGAAGCAACCAGTTCAGCGATATGTCGGTCAGTCTCATCTGGGGTCCCTTGCATTGGGATAGGGCGTAACGCCCGCCATAGTGGCCCACACCCGCCGACCCTCAGGGGGTTTCGGGGCAAGAGGCCGCCAAGGAAGTGCAAGGGATTGCCCAGGGCAGCGTTTTGCTCGAACTGCCGCTTGAGGGGCGGGAGTTGAGTTCGAATAAGACTACCCGTACGGGTGGTTCCACGGAAAGTTCCTGCGCCGTGTGAGGAAGTTGTGAATCACCTGTAACCGAACGGGCGTCCCAGTCGGCGTTGATCTTACGGGAGGTTTCGAGGAGGTGCGCGCCGGGGGTCCCTCTGAAAGGGCCTCAACTGGCGGCGGCCGCCGTGAGCTTGGCGATCCGGTCGGTGTCGCAGGTGCGCGGGCAGGTGGCGCAGGTGTCGTCCGGATCCAGTGTGTAGTACATGCAGCAGCTCACCCGGTCCCGGGTGCGCACGGGGCGCCCGTCCGGGCCGACGAGCACCCTGAAGGCCGGGGAGCCGACGTACGGCTTCGACGTCCCGGGCAGGAGGAGCTCCAGGGCGTGCTCGGCCCGGCGCTTCTCGTGCTCGCCGAGGAGCCCGGCGACGTACCAGATCCCTTCGATGATCTCGTCGGTCACCATGCCCCACAGGGCCCTGCCGCGGCGGCGCATGCGCGGGCCGAACGCGGCGAGGAGCGGCTCCATGTGCTCGGCGATCGCGTCCCGCAGTTCGGCGCGCAGGGACTCCTCGTCGGGGACCGTGTACGCGCCGGGGAGCGCCGCCGCCGGGTCGTCCGGGAGGCACGCGAAGGCGCCCGGGTGGACCGCTAGGGCCATCGGGCCGCGGGTGCGGTCGTACGCGACGTGCGCCACGGGGTAGCGGGGGACCCTGCGGTGCAGGAACCAGGGGGCGGTGAAGAGGAGGCAGGCCGGCCAGGCGTAGCGGTGCAGCCCGAAGCCGGCGATCACGTCCGGGCGGCCCTTTCGGCCGTTGTCCCTGAGGACCTGTGCGTCGTCCCAGGCCAGGAAGGCGTCCAGGGCGGTCGTGTGCTGCGCGAGGGCGGCGGCGGTGACCCAGCCGCCGGTGGCCGGGAGGGGGGTCTCCTGCGGAAGCTCGGTGACCGTCACTGCGGGGAGGGCCTCGGTCATGCGCGCGTAGGCGGCGGTGGTGGCGGTGGCGGTGTCGGTGGTGGCGGTGGCGGTGGAGCCGGCGGGCGGTATGTGCATGTGGGCCCCGATCGCAGTCGACTTAAGGCAAGGCTCACCTTACCTAAGGTTCGGGATTTGAACTGGAGCGTTCTGCGCCTAAGGTTCTTGACGGGTGAGTAACAAGCCGTCGTTAATGGCCCCAAGTACCGACACGTCCGCACGTCCCGAGGAGGACCCGTGAAGCAGGGTGCGCAGGGCTCTGCCGGGGCGGGGGGTGTGGCGCGGGACGAGGACGTGGACCGGGCTGTGCGGGAGGCGCGGGTGCCGGCGCAGACGCGGGCGTCCGGTGCGGGCCGTTCTCCTGTCGAGGCGGGCTCCGGGGTGCGGGGTGAGCACACCCACGGTGAGGTGCCGATCCCTCGGCCCGTCGTGCAGCGGGCCTCCGTGCGGGGACAGATCCTCGACGCTCTGCGCAAGGCGCTGGTGGCGGGGGAGTTGCGGCCCGGAGAGGTGTACTCGGCGCCGGCCCTGGGGGAACGCTTCGGGGTGTCGGCGACGCCCGTCCGCGAGGCCATGCAGCAGCTCGCGCTGGAGGGGGCCGTCGAAGTCGTTCCCAACCGTGGGTTCCGGGTGGTCGAGCGGGGGGCCCGTGAGCTGGCGGAACTGGCCGAGGTGCGGGCGCTGATCGAGGTGCCGGTGGTGCTGCGGCTGGCGCGCACCGTGTCGGTGGAGCGGTGGGCGGAGTTGCGGCCGATGGCGGAGGCGACGGTGCGGGCCGCGTCGTCGGGGTGCCCGGCGACGTACGCGGAGGCCGACCGTTCGTTTCACCGTGCGGTGCTGTTGCTGTCGGGCAATGAGCAACTGGTGCAGATCTCCGAAGACTTGCACCGGCGGTCGCAGTGGCCGTTGGTGGGTGGGGGTGGGGCGCCGCGGGGGCGGGCGGATCTGATCGCGGACGCGGTGGAGCATATGGCGCTGCTGGACGCGTTGATCGCGGGGGAGCTGGATGTGGTGCGGGGGTTGGTGGGCGGGCATTTCGTCGGCGGGGTGTGAGGTGTGGGTGGGTGGGTGGTTGGGTGCGGCTTGGTGGGGGCGGGCGTTTTTGCGCAGTTCCCCGCGCCCCTGAAATGCCTGCGGCGGCCTGTGCGGCTTCGGTGGGGGCTTGTGTAGCGCGTTCTGTTCGGTGGGTGGGTCGGGGCCGGGGGGGGGGGGGGGGGGGCGGCGGGCGGGGGGGCCGGCCCCGGGGCCCGGGGGGGGGGCTGGGGCCGGCCCC